>CAYWAP010000008.1:0-56483 GCA_964456525.1 uncultured Oscillospiraceae bacterium | reverse complement strand
AATTATGACAGTTGCTCCAGAACCCATTTCGCATCGTCTGTGGTCTTCAGCGTTTCCAGCAGCGCGGGATCTTCCAGCAGCGTGCACAGTTTGCCCAACAGATCCAGATGTTCGTCGCCGATTCCAGCAATGCCGAATACAAGCTGCGCTTTTTCGCCGCCAAAGTCTACGCCTTCCGGATACTGGATACAGACGATTCCCGTCTTCTTAACCGTTCCCTTTGCCTGCGTCGTACCGTGGGGGATGGCAACGCCCATTCCCATATAGGTGGATACGAGCTTCTCACGTTCCTGCATCGCGTCCACATAAGACGCATCCACGTATCCAAGTTTTACAAGGAGTTCTCCCGCCGCCTGGATTGCCTCTTCTTTTGTGACCGACTTTTGGCCCAGTTTGATTCCCTCTGCCACAATGACATGTTTCTTGATCGGGGTGTCCGGAATGACAATATCTGTATTCTCGCCAGCCGGTGCTGCCGGGGCGTCACCAGTGGTCAGCTGGACATAGAGAGCGTCCAGCGCCGGATCCGCCAGGAAGTTCCCGATCGTGATCAGCTGGGCCTGGGGAGCCGACTTCTTTGCTCTCGCCGCAAGGGTGGTTTGAACAACGGCAATGTCGCAATCCGCCGGGATATTGTCCACGGAAGCGTTTACAACCTGAATGTCCGGCCGGTCCTTTTTGATGCGGTTGCGGAACTTGGTTGCTCCCATTGCGGAAGATCCCATACCTGCATCGCACGCAAAGACGATCTTGCGGATCTCGGAGGAGCGCTCGATCGTGCCCGGAACCACATGCTCTCCCTTGGATGCCGCCTTCATGGAGGACACTTCGCTCTGCGCCTCTTCCAGGCTCTTTCCGCCTGCCAGCTTTACAATCGGCGTCGCCACGATAAAGGAGACCCCTGTTGCGATGAGAACGCCGACGATTACTTTCAGCATATCGGAGCTCGGAGTCATCATCAGGAATGCGATGATGGATCCCGGAGACGCCGTCCCGACCAGGCCGCAGTTCGTAACGGAGAACCAGAAGATTGCCGCCATATTGCCGAGGATCGGGGCAACGATCACAAGGGGGTTCATCAGGATATAGGGGAAATAGATCTCATGAATGCCGCCCAGCAGGTGAATGATCACTGCTCCGGGAGCGGAATCCTTCGTCACTTTATCCTTGCAGAAGAACATGTAGGCGAGCAGAACGCCAAGACCCGGCCCCGGATTGGTTTCCAGCATGTACATAATGGATTTGCCGAGTTCCGCCACCTGTTCCGTCCCAAGGGGCGTAAAAATTCCGTGGTTGATCGCATTGTTTAAGAACAGTACCTTTGCCGGTTCGATAAAGATCGATATCAGCGGGAGAAGATTGTTCTCCACCAGAACGTTGACCGCTGCGGAGAGAATCCCCAGGATGCCGCTCATCAGCGGGCCGATGGCAACGTATCCCAGCATAGCGAGGACCATTCCGATGATGCCGGCGGAGAAATTGTTGACGAGCATCTCAAAGCCGGCCGGTATACGGCCTTCCATCAGCTGGTCAAATTTCTTGATACAGAAACCTGCCAGAGGACCCATCACCATGGCGGCCATCAGCATGGTAATTGATGTATCGCTCATAATGGCGCCGATCACAGCGATGGCACCAACCACACGCCCCCTGTCGCCGCCGATCATGCGGCCGCCTGTGGAGGCGATCAGAATGGGAATCAGATAGGTGAGCATCGGGCTGACCATACTGTTGAATCCTTCGTTGGGGATCCAGCCGGTGTCGATAAAGAGCGCGGCGAGGAACCCGAAGGCGATCAGCGCCCCGATGTTTGGCATCACCATTGCTGACAAAAATTTGCCAAAACTTTGAATTTTACTTTTCACAAAACCTTCCTCCATTCATTTTTGGCGCGGATCAATGGAGGATCATTCAGCGGCGCTTAAAGAACCTGTACGCCGTATTTCCTGCACTCTTCCAGGAAGTCTTCCGGCAGCCTCCCGTCGGAGACCACAACATCGACATCCGAAAGACCGCAGAATCGGAAGCTGCGTTTCACACCGATCTTGGAGGAATCCATCAGAGCAATCACCTGACCGGACCGCCGGATCGCGGTCTGCTTTAACAGTGCTTCGTCACTGATCCCGCAGGTGAAACCTGCGGTTGGATGAAATCCGGTGACCCCGAGAAAAGCCTGATCAAAATTGACCCGCTCCAACTCTTTGATCGCCGAATAACCGAATACACTCTGGCTGTAGCGGTTCAACCTCCCGCCCGGAAGCATCACCGTCGGTTTGGTCAGGTTTGCCAGTTCGGTTGCACAACTCAGTCCCGTGGTGTAAATCAGATAAGACTGATCCGGTATCTGACGCGCAAACGCGGTAGTCGTGCTGCCGGAATCCAAAAAGATCGTCGTATTTGGCTGAAGAAACGCCAGCGCCTTTTTGGCAATCTCCTGCTTTTCACGAATGTTGTGAACCGATTTCCGGCTTAGGAATCCATCGGTCCCGATGATGTCCTGGACCGATCTTGCCCCTCCGTGTACGCGCAGGATCCTTTTCTCTTCATCCAGCGCTTTCAGATCTGTGCGAAGGGTCATTTCCGATACGTTTGGAAACGCCTCTTTGATCTGGGAAAAACGGACTGATTCTTTCTCATTGACCAACTGAACGATCGCATCTCTGCGTAATTCCATTGAATCCATATAATTTCTCCCGTCTGTGTCGAGATAACACGGACAGGAAATCTCGACAACTGTTATTCGTCTATGAAGTTGGCAAGCAGATATTCTTCTGCCTCCGGACACCACAGACCGTTGTTCTCATCCACGATATCGGCCAGTTTGATGAGCCGCTCGTCACCTTCGGCCTCTCCCCTTGCACGCAGATCCGTCAGCGCGGTCAGGGGCATGGAAAGATGCGTATAGATCAGCTTCTTTCCGCCCGGGATTTTGGGCAGGTTCAGCGTGGTCTCCGCCGCGGCGTCCAGTCCGCCGATATGGGTTACCATGACAGCCGGGTTGATGCGTCCCTGCGCGGTGAGCTTCAGGGACTCAATCATGTCGTCCGTATTTCCGCCTGTCGTACCCATCACGTGGGTAGAGTTGTAGTGTACGTCGTAAAAGTTGATAGGAGCGCTAAACTGGCTGTCCGTCGGACCGGCGAAAAAGTTCAGGCAGCCGTCTCTTCCCAGGATGGCGCTGGACTGGGTGACCACAGACGCAACCGGCGCGTAGCAGAGCACGTCATCGTAACCTGTGCCGCCGGAAATCTTCATCAGTTCAGCCACCGGATCCTCGCAGTTGCCTGTGTTTACAAAGTGAAGCTCAATGCCGTCTTTTGCCGCTTCCTGGGGCGGGAACAGCGCTGCCGCGCGGTCAAGGCGCTCCTGGTTCAGGTCGGTCACAACGACCATAGAGGGGCGGACATCCCGGTGCAACGCATAAGTGAGCGCGCCCAGACCCATCGGGCCTGCTCCTGCCATGATCGCGAGCTTTCCGCCTTCCTTGATTCCCATCTGGTGGGTATAAACGCCCATCTTTGTGTGATAGGCGGCGTTGAACGCGCCGATGCTGCAGGACATCGGCTCCGCCAGGGAGGCCTCATAATAGGCACGGCCGTCATATTTCAGAAGACATCCCAGCTCCATGACCTCTGATGGAATGATGCAGTAGGTAGCGTCTCCGCCGAAAAACTCATAGGAGTATCCGGGGCTCCACATCGTTCCCTTGTAGTTCAGTGCCGGCTGAAGCGTGAATTTCATGCCCGGCTGAAAGGTATCCTGATGATTCTTTCCCACCTTTATAATATCGCCTGCAAACTCATGTCCCATGATCGCCGGATGCTCCGCCACGTCCTCGTGGACGCGCTTATGGTCTTTCCCCAGGATCGCACATTTATAAGTGGACATGCAGATGCTGTCAGAGACGACTTTCACGAGAATCTCATCATCTGTGATCTCCGGAAGTTCAAATTCCTCCAGTCTCAGGTCGTTTGCTGCATGGAGACGGACTCCTTTTGCTTTCATAAACCAAACTCCTTTCTTTATTATAATGATTTTTTATTGTTTTGCAACCAAAAACACGTTTTGTTTTGCATATTTACCGATTCAGGGTTTCTTTTCAACAGTTTTCCTTCAGGGCGTTCAAATCCTGTGATACACGACCTTCGGGATCAGTTTCTCGATCACTTCATACTCCGCCGCCTGGGTTCCGCTGCACATGACGTTTGCCGCTCCGGTGGCGGTGGAAAGACAAACCGTCTCTTCCAGACGCATCCCGGTTTCCTCGGCCACAGCTAGCGCGGCGACCACGCTGTCTCCCGCGCCCACGGTGCTTCCCACGGGAACCTTGAGCCCCTCTGCGTAGATTGTCTCATCCTCCGTCACATACAGCAACCCGGCGCCGCCCATGGAAACCACCGTTTTTTGGATTCCATATGTTTTCATCAGACTTCTTGCAAACGCTTCCAGTTCCTTGGGCGTCTCCAGCGTCTTCCCTGCAAGGGCGGAAAGTTCGTGGTTGTTGGGCTTGATCAGATAAGGGGATGCTTTCAGTCCCGCTTTCAGCAGTTCACCGTCTGCATCCAGGATCACTTTTGCCCCCTTTTCACGAAATGCCTTCGTCCAGGTGTAATACGTGTCCTGCGGCGAACCCTTCGGCATACTGCCGGAGATGACAACGCTGTCGTTCTCCGTCACCTTTTCCAGCAGTTCCGCCAGGAGTTCTCCCAGAATCTCTTCCGATACCGTCACCCCCGGCTCGTTGATGTCGGTATTCGTGTGCGCTTCCGGGTCGATGATCTTCAGGTTGGTACGGGTCTCGCCCTCCACAAAGTGGAAACAGGTCGCAAGCCCCATGCTCTCCAGGGCCGAGAGGATGGCCCGACCGGTATCTCCACCCAGAATGCCCGCTGCAACGCTCTTTCCCCCCAATTTGCTGATCACCTTTGAAACATTGATTCCTTTTCCTCCGGGATCTGTCCGCATGGATGTAATGCGGTTGACCGCGTCGATTGTCAGAGAAGGAATCTCAACTGTTTTGTCGAGCGCCGGATTCAATGTCACCGTGTAAATCATAACAAGCCCCCTTTTTGTTTTAACAGTCAGAAATGTTGTTCCAACAGCTTGTACCTATATAATACCATATCTTCCCCGTTTGTCAACCATTTTTTTGGCAATTTTTTGTAATTTTGAATGCTGCATTACTTTTGTTTCAACAATTCGAATTTTATCATGCAACAGGCCGCATTTCCCGGCCTGCACCCTTCAAAATTATGAAATATAATCCGAAATCATACCGGTGTGTGTGGATGGATTAGAGAGACAAGCAAAAAAGAGCGTTCCTGTTCTTCCGGGTTGGAAGTGAGAAACGCCGCCTTTACAGTTCCATATTCCATTTTCGTGTTTGAGCGCTGCTTGTCCCATCTGTTTCGCATGATATGTTGTTCTTTCGCAGTTGCAGCAGAGCAGAAGGCCCGCGTGACCTATGACAACATCCTGATGTTGAGCGATGATCCGGATGTCAACGACGTCATCCGATTCTTGCGTGAGCGGGAAGTTGTTCACTATCAACGTTTCGGCGAGGCGTTGGAGCTGGCCAAGGACAAAATCAGCCACAAACACAATTTCTATCTGACAAATCCGGCCTTTGTCCCCGTAAAGAACCGGAAATAACACGCTGATCGCAGTTTTAGCAACAAATATCGGTTAAAAACGGCGGCCCTGCAAAAATCACGCAGAGCCGCCGCCTGTTCACTCAGTCCGGCGCGGCCCAATAGAGGGCAACCGGACGTTTGTCTTTGCTAAGCAGATGGAAATCCCAGTTGTTTTCAAAGAACCAATTTTCGTACAAGATGCATCCAGCGCCCCAATCGTCCAGATCATAGCTTTTGAAATCCGGAATGGTTTCCTCCATAAATTTCTGTACCGGCTTCTCTGAACCGGTGGGGAACAACGCTTCCGTGCCATAATGAATCACATACTCACCGGTTTTATACGCGCCCGTGCGTTTGCGAATCAGCTTACAGCTGAGAATTTTTGGCATCTGACCACCCTCCTAACTGCCACACGATGGGCTACGGCTGCTTCCAATAAGAGTCGATGACTTCTTCCACCAAATTCTCACCAATCACAATGATGATCTCCTGTCCCTGTTCAATGGGTTCCATGCAGATTTTTTGATGTGTCGCGTTCAGCTCCAGCCACCGGCCGTCTTCCAAACGCATAAATCCCTTGATGCGGAAAATACTGCCGCAGGCTCTGTCCCCCATTAACTTCTCCACCGTGGCGCGCAGCTCCGGCTCTGTCATATGAACCTGGACATAGTACAGGGACGAGAACGGGTTATTTTGTTCCAGAGGGAGCTTTACATATTTTTCAAGGGTATAGCCGCAGGCGGCAATGGCGTTCCAGTCCTGCCGCGTCAGCTCCCGCCAATCTTTACAGAACACTTCCCCCTGAAATCTGCGCCTGCATTGAACTTGCTCCATGACCCGGTTTAAGTGCCCAATTGTCCGGGTAATTTCCCAATCGGTTGCCTCTTGGGATTTGCTTAACAGGATTTTCCCCGCGTTGGCAATCTGAGAGGCCAGCATATAATCGGACATTTTGGAGAGGCCGTCCTCCAGTTTGGCGTCAACAATGGCAATCACGTTGCCGATTTCATACCAGCTGTCCAGCGGCTCCTCCCGGAGGGTATCAAAGAACTCATCGACATCATAGATGCCGGATGGCTCCACCAGAACCCGATCATAGCCAAACATCGCCATGGTAATCAGCTTTGTTTTGAATCTTCTCTTGTGGCAGCCGGCGTCGCACCCGCCGGCAACCATTTCCAGCTCGCACCTCTCCCCCATCACCTCCTGCAAAAGCATCATGTCCACATTGACTGCGCCATAATCATTTTCCAGGATACCAATACGATTGCCCTCTTTCACAAGATACGCGGCGTATTGCTTGATAAAGGTCGTCTTTCCGGAGCCTAAAAAGCCGGTAATTAAGTCAATTTTTATCATAGGCTGTTCCTTTCAAAGGGGTCTTTGTTGATGATGTTTATTTTATCAGATATGGGAACCGATCTCAACGGCAAATCGCGCTCCACCCTCCTGTTTTCATCGCAAATGGACAAATGATCGGCTCGAATCCTCCACCTTCCTTGTAAAAGTTCCCGGTTGACAGGAAACGGGGCTGTCCCATATACTGTAAAAATGCCTTTTACAGCCGGTAAAGGTCCATAAATCATAGAAACGAAATTGTTGTTGCATCGACAAAAAAGAGGTGTTATAATACAATTATGAAAATCTGCGACATGAAGAGCGTCCATAGGCTCAAAGCCGCCGTTGACCAGTGCAGTGGTCAGGTATGGCTGGAGTCCATCTATGGAGACCACTACGATCTGAAATCTGAGTTATCTCAGTACATCGGCATGGCAGCGCTGCTGCATGACGATGACGAAGTTTTAGAGCTGTTTGCTTCCCTGCCGGAAGACCGGGCGATTTTGAGGGGCTTTCTGCGTGATCTGGAAAAGGAGAATGCCAAACGGGCAGCGTAATTCTGCCATTTTATAACATATACGACAGAAGGTGGTTCAAGAATGGATGATGTTTATAATCTCCTCAATTATTATTTAAAAAGCCACAAGCACGGAATCAATGAGACGATTGCCCGATATATGCTGGTTTTCTTGGATCAGATTCCCCAAATGCGAGCGGTAGATGTGGCCAAATTGGCCCACACCTCCGCCTCTTCCGTTGTGCGCTTCTGCCGTGAACTGGGCTATGATGGTTATATCGAATTTAAAGATGTTGTGGACAATTACTGGCAGAATGTGCAGGACAAATACCTTGTGCCCCATATAGCGCTGAATGTTTTGGGAACCGATGACGAGTATACAAATTCTCTGAAGAACTGGATCGAAGTTGTTCAGGAGTTTGTATTCTGCGCCATGTTAGCTCTGGATCGAAAGCAGCTTATGCGTTTGGCCACGGAACTCACCCAATACAGATATGTGTATATATTCGGCGCGGGATTATCCGCACAAATTGCGGAAAGTCTGCGCATACGGTTAGCCCGCTGCGGCAAAATCATCATGACTATGGTGACGCCCCACATGGATATGCCCCTTACCACCAGCCGGGAGGAGACCCTTGCCGTTGTGATCAGTCAGCACGGGCGCGTCATGCGGCCAGGATCTCGAAGCGAGGGACTGCTGGAGTATCTCCAAAAGCACTGCGCAAAGACCTGGCTGGTCACCCAGGAAGATCCGCGAAAAACATTTCATGCGGATGAAATCATCCATATCATTCCAAGCTCCAACTTTGAGGTGGAATGCCACACAATGGCCTATTTTGAGGCGATTTTGGGCGAATACTGCCGGGTTCTTTTGGAAGAAGGACACTCGTCCTTGTTTGAAAAAAGTGAACATGCCTAAATGCCGGGCCTTTTTCCACCATAGGTTATTGATTTTCCTCGCAATCCACAAAGGATTGGGGCGTCAAATCCCCTTGTCTGGTAAAAAATTCGCTGCTATTGGTCACATTTCTAATATTCAAACAGGGCCTGAACTTCTCGATTGCAGATTTTGAAATTTCAAAATCTGCAATTTTTCGTCGAACGTTTTTTTATCTGCTAGAATGGCTCCATCCAAGCAACACGGGTGGCCGCCAGATGGTTGCAAACGAAATCCTATCGAACAGGAGAAAGGAAGGACAACATGGCAGATAATAAAAATAAGAAGATTGCCCAGGAAATTTTACCCCTCGTCGGAGGCAAGGAGAACATCGTTCAGGCCCGGCACTGCATGACCCGCCTGCGTCTGACACTGAAAGATGACAGCAAGGCAGATATAGAGGGCCTGAAGGCCCTGTCCGGCGTGGTGGGGTGTCAGTTCAGCGGCGGACAGCTGCAGGTTATCATCGGAACCAACGTGGGAAAGGTCTACGATGAATTTATCGCCCTGTCCGGCGTGGTAGCCCATGGGGCTGTGGAAGAAACCGCAGACGAGCCCCAGGAGAAAAAGAGTTTTATCGACAATCTGTTTGGCTACATCTCCGGATCCATGACGCCGGTATTGCCCGCGCTCATTGCCGCTGGTCTGATCAAGACGGTACTGGCTGTGTTCGGGCCTGATCTGCTGGGGGTCATCACGGAGGATAGCAACCTGTATACCTATCTCACGTTTTTGGGCGACGCAGGCATGTACTTCCTGCCCATCTTCCTGGCTGTAGGCGCCGCCAGAACGCTTAAAACCAGTTGGGCGATGGCTGTGTATTTGGCGGCTGTTATGTTGCACCCCACCTTTGTGCAGCTGGCCACAGACGGTGTCGATTTTACGATCTTCGGCATTCCCTGTAGTGTACAGAATTACTCTTCCACCTTTATGCCCATCATGCTCTCCGTGTGGGCGATGAGCTATGTGGAGCGCTTTTTCAGAAAGCATATCCCGGACGCCCTGCAGGTCCTGGCCGTTCCGTTTTGTACCATCATGATCATGACACCGGTTGCCCTCTGTGTCCTGGGGCCCATCGGCTCTTTCTGCAGCACCTATATCTGCAATGCGATCACCGGCCTGTACAACGTTGTCGGCCCTCTGGCTACCATGCTCGTCGGCGGACTCTTCCTGCCTCTGGTCTTTACCGGCATGCACAGTATGTTCTATGTGTACCTGTATGCTACTTTCCCCACGCTGGGCTATGACGCTTTCTTCCTGCCTGGTGTGGTGGCATCCAGCTGGGCGATCGGGGGCGCATTTCTGGCCTGCATGGTCCGGTTCAAAAAGAAGGAAAACAAATCCTTTGCGGCCAGTAGTTTTGTCACCTGGCTGATAGGCGGTGTGGGGGAACCCTTTATGTACGGTGTTCTCATCCGCAACCGCAAGATGTTGGTGGCCTCTTGCGCAGGCGGCGCCATTGCCGGGCTGGTGGCAGGACTGGTTAACCTGACCGCCAACGTACTGGCACCCTCCAACGGCGTGTATGGACTCTTCGCCTTCGTGGGCGGCTCTGTTTGGAATTACGCCGCCCTGGTGATTACCATCGGAGTAGGCATTGCGACGACCTTTATCCTCTGCATGATCCTGAAGGTAGACGATTCCGATATGTAAACAAACGGTAAGACCGGGCGGAGCGGTTCCGATCCGTCCGGCACGCTTACGCAAAGGAGTTTTCTATGGACTATTTTACTTATGAACAGATCTCTCCCCGTTTGATTCGGATTAAAGATCTTTCCTTTACGGCTGTTTACCTGGTGCTTGGCGACGACAAAGTCGCTCTGCTGGATACCGGCATCGGTCTGGGGAGCCTGCGCGGCTACATTGAGCGCATCTGCCCCCGTCCCGTTGAGCTTGTTATCCTCACCCACGGGCACCTGGATCACGCCAACGGCGCCGGGGAATTTAAGGATGTGCCTGTCTACCTCAACCCGCTGGACAGGGAGCTGATGCGCCGTCATGCTGACGTTGATGAGCGTATCAAATATGCTGTGCATAGTTGGCAGCGTATCGGGCAGACTCCACCTGCTTTCTGCGCGGCGGATGCTGTCCCAGATTACGACCCGGAGGAAACCTTACCCTTGTTGGACGGCCAGCGGTTTGACTTGGGCGGCATCTCCATCGAGGCCGTACATACCCCCGGCCATACCCAGGGCATGACGATGCTGCTGCTGCCGGAAGAGCGCACCATGCTCTTTGGCGATGCCTGCGGCGTTGGCACGCTGTTGGTAGAGGACTGCTGCAGCACCGTGGAGGCCTATCGGGAAAGTTTGTGCCACGTCAAAGCCCAGGAGCTGCGGTATGACCGAATCATCCGCAATCATGGGAGCTGTGAGAGTCCGAAAGAGCTGTTGGACGGCGTCATTGCCGTCTGCGATGATATTCTGAATGGCACGGATGACCATATCCCCATCCCAGCGCCCATTGCGAGCGAGTCGCCGGTCTACATGGCCAAGGCTGTACGGCCAGGCACCCAGGAGCGGGTCGATGGCAAAGTGGGCAATATCCTCTACGCCGAAAATAAGGTGCGATAACCCGCTTTCATGGCTCTCTTGCCGGATCTGGAACGATCTACACGATTCTGATCCGTTCACTCTCTTACGTGTGAACCCCGCCCTCTGAACGATTATCCCCGTTCAGAGGGCGTTTTATTTGGCTTTTCAGCCCCGGGTTCTTCAAAGGGACTTCATAAAGAAAAACGCACCTCTGAATCCGCTCAGGGGTGCGTTTTGGATGAATGTCAATTGCTCTTTTCCGTTATTTCCGCCCTCGGTGCTTTGATAGAAGAAAGGGCTTCCATCAACGCAGTCCGGGAAAAACTCACTCGCCGTACACCTGATCCAAAATTTCCTTCAAGGTGGCGGCCGATGCACTCAGTTCTTCCATTTCCTTCTCGTTCAGCTCAATGGGAACCAGCATACCGGTGCCGTCAGCCCCGACGACGGTGGGCAGACTCAGCGCCATGCCCTCCAGGCCGTATTCACCGTGGAGCATACGGGAGACAGGCAGGACAGATTTCTCATCACGGGTGATGCAGGAGCAGATACGGCGAACCGCCATGGCGACGCCGAAGTACGTGGCGCGTTTCTTGGAGATAATCTCGTAGGCGCTGTTCTTGACCTCTTCATAGATCTTTTCGGCGGCGGCGTCATGGTCATTGTGATGGCCCCGCAGCTCACAGAACTGGGGCAAAGGCAGACCGGCAACCCGGACGCTGCTCCAGGCGGCCAGCTCACTGTCCCCGTGCTCGCCGATGATAAACGCCTGCACGTCCCGGCTGTCTACGCTCAGATGGGTGCCCAAACGGTGCTTCAGCCGGGCGGTATCCAGAACGGTGCCGGAGCCAAAGACGCGGTTTTCGGGATAGCCCGTCTCACGGACGGCGACGGCGGTCAAAATATCCACCGGGTTGGAGACGATCAGCAAAATGCCCTCAAAGCCGCTCTCAACCAGGTTGGGCAAGATCGAGCGGTAAATGGCCACGTTGCGCTGAACCAGATCCAGACGCGTCTCGCCGGGCTTCTGCGCGGCGCCGGCGGTAATGACCACGATAGCGCAATCGGCCAGGTCGGAGTAATCGCCGGCGTAAATCTCCATGGGATCCGCATAGGGCAGACCGTGGCTGATGTCCATCGCCTCCCCTTCTGCACGGTTGCGATCGGCGTCAATCAGGACGATCTCCGAAAACAGACCGCTCTGCATGAGACTGAATGCAGAGGCCGAACCGACGAAACCACAGCCAATAATGGCCACTTTTCTGGGATTAATCATTTTTACTACCTCTTTCTTACCATTTGATGGATTCACATAAACAGAAATACCATTTCAACTGAGCCAGAATCCGCTCAGTATGTAATTCACACGCTGTTCTCCGCTGCCGTGAACACGGCTTCAAAACTTCCACTCAATTATAACGGAAAATTTCGGCAACTGCAAGAAAAAACAGATGAAAAATAAAATTTCGCCCGCCCAACCCTTACGAGCGGCATCGAGCCGTCCCCTTGGGCATTCTCTGGGGCCCTTTTCCTCGCAGGAGGCGGAAGAATCACGTCATTCAATAACGCACATGGAATCCCCGCTCCGCAACCGGCGTTTGCTCCTCCTGCTGGATATCCTGTATCTGAATATACCGGTCTTTGGACAGCTCTACAAAAAACTGGCTGATCCGCTCGGGGAGTCCCTGTATCTCCATGGACACCGCCCCATCATAGTCGTTTTTGACCCATCCGGTCAACCCCAGCTCCCGCGCAATGCCCACTGCCATATAACGGAACCCCACATTCTGCACTCTGCCGCGCAGGACATAGTGATAGCGTTTCGCTGCCGACAGGTCCGTGATCTCCTCGGCCCGATGGGAACCGGTACGGAAAAATCTTCTCATTTGACTCACCCTTTCCAGATATTTTTTCTCCTAGCGGTCTTCCCATTTCCATCCAATGGGTTCCGCTCGGCAAATAGTATGTCTAAAAGCAAATAAAACATGCACAAACGCTCACTGCGGGACAGAAAACAGCATAAACTGCTTTACGGGAGGGCTTTGCTTGCCGCCCCTGGCCTTTTCCGCATTTACCCGCCGGGCGGCAGAGAGGAGATTGCCATGAATTCATTGCCAAATGCCAGATTATTTTGGCTCAGCCAACGAATGCCCGATGCCATTGCCCGCATAACAGGGGCAGAGCCTGACTCGGATTTGAAGGGCATGGTGCGGTTTTATCAGAGCAGAGAGGGCGTTTACGTTGTGTCCAACTTTGTGGGACTTCCGGATGGCGCGGATGGCTGCCCCCATTCGGTCTTCGCCATGCATATCCATAGCGGTGACAGCTGCACAGGCGCGGAAGAGGATCCCTTTGCCAATGCCGGAGTCCACTACAACCCGCAGGACTGCCCCCATCCGGATCACGCCGGAGATCTGCTCCCCCTGTTCAGCAATGCCGGGCGGGCATGGAGCGCCTTTTTGACCAGCCGCTTTACCATTGCGGATGTCCTGGGGAGCACAGTGATCCTCCACGCCAACGCGGATGACTTTTCCACCCAACCCTCCGGAAACGCCGGAGAAAAATTGGGCTGCGGCGTGATTTCCTCCTGTTGGCAGCAAAACCGCCCCGCGCAGCGCCAGAGAAACTGGTAACCGGCGCTACCCCGGCAGGCAGGAAAGGGCGCTGGAACCCCGGCATACGAACGCCTATCGCACTCCGAAGCCGCTGTACATCCGGTTACTTGAGGGAGTCAATTGCCGCGCGCTCAATGGACAATCCGGCCAGATAGCCATTGGCAATAAATGCGTCAAATCCCGCAACATCAGCAGGATCCGGAGCGATAGTAGAGCCTGTGTTTCCGTTGAACACCCTGCTCTCCAGGAAATCCCCTAAGCTCTCCCCTTCTGCCTTATTGCGCATATAGGACGCCAGCAAAGCCATGCCCCATGCGCCGCCCTCACCGGCGGTTTCCATGACGGACACGGGCGCGTTTAAGGCCGCGGCCAGGATCTTCTGGCCCACAACAGGCGTCTTAAACAATCCCCCATGGCCGGTGATCCGGTCAATCTTCACATTCTCTTTTGCCAGAATATCATTGCCCACTTTGATCGCCCCCAGCGCAGTGAACAGGTGCACGCGCATAAAGTTTTCCAGCGTAAAACGGGCGTTAGGGGTGCGGACAAACAGAGGGCGGCCCTCTTCAAATCCTGTGATAGGTTCCCCGGAAAAGTAGTTGTAGGCCAGAAGTCCGCCGCAGTCGGCATCGCCCTCCAGCGCCTTATTGTACAGCGTGCCAAACAACGTATTCATATCGACGGAGATTCCCAGGGCCTCCGAGAACTGCCGGAACAGGTTGACCCATGCGTTCAGATCGGAGGTGCAGTTGTTGCAATGAACCATAGCCACTGCTGCACCGTCTGGGGTTGTAACCAGATCCAGCGCGTCGTAGGGCCTGGACAGGGGCTTTTCCAGAACGACCATGGAAAAGACGGACGTTCCTGCGGAGACATTTCCGGTTCGTTTGTTCACCGAGTTGGTGGCCGCCATGCCGGTGCCCGCGTCGCCCTCGGGCGGGGCCACGGGAACCCCTGCCTCCAGCTTTCCGGAGACATCCAACTGTCTGGCTCCCTCCTCCGTCAACGTGCCAACAACCACACCGGCTTTGGCAACAGAGGGCAGGATATCCTCCAGCTTCCAGGGATAGCCTTTGTCACGGATTTGCTCGTCAAACTGAGCGATCATTTTGGCGTCAAACTGGCAGGTTCCGCTGTCAATGGGGAACATGCCCGAGGCATCCCCCACGCCCAACGTTTTGCTCCCCGTCAGCTTCCAGGTGATGTAACCGGCCAGGGTGGTAAAGAAGGAGATCTGGGGGACATGCTCTTCCCCATTTAAGATGGCCTGATACAGGTGCGCAATGGACCACCGCTGGGGAATGTGGAACTGAAACAGCTCACTCAAAGCCTGGGAGGCCTGGCCCGTGATGGTGTTGCGCCAAGTGCGAAAGGGCGCCAGAAGATTTCCCTCCTGATCGAAGGCCATATAGCCGTGCATCATAGCAGAGAAGCCCAGCGCGCCGATTTTCACCAGTTCCTCCCCATACCTGTCTTTTACATCCGCCGCCAGCCTGGCATAGCAATCCTGCAAGCCGGTCCAAATATCCTCCAACTGGTAGGTCCAGATGCCGTTTTCCAGCCGGTTCTCCCAGTCGTGCGAGCCGGAGGCGATAGGGACGTTGTCCTCCCCCACCAGGACGGCTTTGATGCGGGTGGAACCCAATTCGATGCCCAGCACCGTGTTCCCGGACTGAATCGCGGTTTTGACTTCCTTCACACCCATTTTACAGATTCCTCCTCTATTTTGAATCCCATTTCGGTCAATTTTACTAAAAACACTATACCATGAAATGCACTCTTTTTGCAAGAGACCTTTGTCATTTTCACGAACCTTCTTCCCCAATTCCGATGCCGAACCTCTGCAAAGGGGCATATAAAAATGTCCCTGATGAGGCAATTCACCTCAGGGACATTCTTATCACACAGTGGTTCACTTATTTGTTCAAATGATTCTCCACGAAATCAGGCACCTGATCATAGGGCAGCTCCAGCGCCGTCGCCAGCTCGCCAAAGAGCAGAACTTCCGCTTTTTTCAGGGTAGCGGCGTCGTTGGCGCCAATCTTCTTCCCCATGCTGACGCGGCGTTTGCGGTATGCGTAAATGGTCTTGGCCAGACTGACGAGCTGATGGCTGTCCCCAGATTTCAAGATCTGCGCGCTCTTCTGTTTCTGCTCATTCATCCCATGAAAGACAATCGGTTCAATGTTCGGAATCTCATGGATCAGCCGCATAGCATCCTCCCGGCTCATCACCGGGCGGAGTTTGACCTTTTCGCCATTCATCGGCGTATAGAAGGTTGCATCCTTTACATAGAGGGGACACAGGACATAATAACTCCCCTCCAGCCCGTCCAGCGTGGTTTCACCCTCCACGCGGCAGACGCCAGCCGTTTCATGCACAACCAAATCTCCAATTTGCAGCATATCAACATCTCCCCGAACTGCATCTAAAAACAACTTTTTAATCAAGTTTATTATAGCACATTTTCCCAAGTTTTAAAAGTAAATTTCTATCAGCATTTTCACCGAATTTTATATGGCTCTCTCTGCACGTATCTGACAAACTTTCACATGTAACAGCAGTATTTTTTTGCAGAAAGGCCAAAAAAGGATTTAAAATAAACCCATGAAAAGGCCTGTCTTTTTCATTTCAACGAGGAGATGATCTATAGGAAATGGACTGCCCAGGCCCGTTTACAGCGGACAATTCAGTTTGAGTTAAATGACCATCCGGGGTCTGAAGCTGTAAAGACGATTTGAATCGAGCCGGAGGCAATACAGCCATTCCCACGCGGGCGGCTGCCGCCTGAATGCTCCTGAAATAAGCATGAATCAGGGCTGAGAAATGACATTCTCAGCCCTGATAGACCTCATTTAAAATATGTCAGCCCAGCCAAATGGCGAACCTTTTTCCCTCATACAGCGGTGTGAAGGAAGGATACTGGCATTCATCCGCCCAGGAGAACCAGCGCCGTCCATCTTCACGCTGCGGAAGGGATCCTCACAGCACCATTTTGGCGCCGCCATAGATGCCGGCATCATTTCCCAGGACTGCCACTTTCATCGGCGTGTCCGCAGACACGTGGAACGCATTTCGCCGGTAGCTTCTGGCGATGGCGTCGATGAGAATCGCGCCGGCACGGCTCATACCGCCGCCGATGATGAACACCTCCGGGTCAATAGTGCAGGAGATATAGCTCATGGCCTGGCCCAGGTAACCGCCGCAGGCTTCCACAATCTCCATCGCGAAGGCATCGCCTTCCCGGGCGTAGTCGCAGATTTCCTTGGCCGTAAACGAACTCAAGTCCCGCAGTCCGGAGGGTTTTGCGCTCTTTGCCAGCATCCGCTTGCCCAGGCGGACAATGCCGTTGGCCGAAGCGTATTGCTCCAGGCAGCCATATTTCCCGCAGCTGCACGGCTCCTCCTCATGGCGGTTGACCGTCATATGGCCGACCTCTCCGGCGCCGCCGTGAATCCCGGCCACAATCTTGCCGCCCAAAATGACGCCGCCGCCAACACCGGTTCCCAGCGTAATCATGACGGCGCTGTGGTATCCACGGCCGCCCCCCTGCCACAGCTCGCCCAGAGCGGCCACATTGGCGTCATTGCCCGCGGCCACATGGGGGATCTCCGGCAGCAGCTCCTGCATTTTGCTCTTGAGGTTGAACACGCCCCACCCCAGATTAACGCACTGGAAGACCGTCCCATCATCGCCCACCGGGCCTGGCACGCCGATACCAACACCGGCCACCTGCTCCGGGAAGATGGACTGCTCCCCCATCTTGGCTCTGATCGCCCTGGCCACGTCGGGCAGGATCGCCTCCCCGCCGTTTTCCGTGCGGGTGGGAAGCTCCCACTTGTCCAGCAAATTGCCATCGATAGAGAATTGCCCCATCTTCACGGTGGTGCCGCCAATATCAACGCCAAACACATATTCTTTCATACAATTGACCTCTTTTCCGGAAGGATGCTGCGGCATGCTTCCATTTTTCATTATTATACAAAATCCAGGTCAAAATCACCAGACCTGGATCAAATTAATTGGGGTTGGTCTTTACCAGGGCGTCAAGGAAGGATTTTGCAGCGCGGTTTCCCCCGCAAAATTTAAACTGAAGTAGAGCCGGACGCCATCCGGTGAACCGGTTCGCGCCATCGTCCACATGAGTTTGACCAGCGAGGCCTCCATCGTCATATCCCCTGTCAAAATAACACCGGAACGCAGGATGGAACGGCGCATCTGCGGGTCCTTCACCACGGGAGGAAATCCGTAAACCACCACCGGAATCTGTGCACGGCGCAGACGGTTTAAAATATCCCGCTTATCTTCAAACAGCCAATCCATGCCGCTGCGATTGCGGACAACCACAAAGTAGGAGCTTTGCTCCAGCAGCTTCCCCGGCTGCGTAAAGGAATAGCCGGGCCGAACCAGGCCAACCTGTCTGTTCATGGCGTCACAGACCATGGGCGGATCGCTGCTGACCCTTGGGCCTCGATGGGGATAGAAGTGATAGGCTCCCTGTTCCACCACCCCCATAGGTCTGGCATGGGGACTGCACACTCCCGTTTCCGGCGAATAGGACGTGCAGCAGGCCAGATACAGCGCATCCTCTCCCAGGGCATATATGCCGCTTGGGCAGTGCCGCGCCCACTGAAGGGCCGTTTGTTCCTGCCACTCCTCCCCGTAAAAGATCACGGGCCGGCGAAAATTTTTCAACATCATGGCAAGCGCCGTGCCAAGATAGGGGATCAGCGGCATAGGGGCCTGGATAATGACAGCATCAAAATATTGATACTGAAACACTTCCCACGCTAATTTTCCCCATCCACCTACATGCACACGCTCGGGCAGACGAATCCGCTTGATGTCAGCCATAACAGACCTCCCAATGTATGAACCTTTCCATGTAAAGGGCGCGCAGCCCCATAGGCAGCCGTCGCCCCACTGCCCGCCTGTTTTTGTGCATGTCAGGATGGCCTCTCACTTACTATTCTATGAAAAAGTTGAAACTTGTCAAGTATAGGACAAGGAAACTTCTTCATAGAATGCAACCGGACTTCACAAAGCCGGCTGATAAAAGCATCATCTATGAAAAGCGCAGGGATAACCGGATCTCTGCGAACGCTGTCCCGCACATAGCCCCAACGACTTATGGAGGTCTTTTATGCGTATTCCCCGACCTGGACGGCAGGCCACGACCTGCCTGGTGTTTCTGCTTTCACTGGCACTGTGCGCCTATGCCGGACGCATTGCCGGAGAGAGCGTCACTACATCCTCCTCTTCCCTGCCCTATGACGACCAGCTGCGCAGTTTTTTAAGCAGTTACGGCTGGGAGGTCACCGGCGAGCCCGTCACCGATCAGGTAGTGCTGCCGGAGAGTTTCGGCCCCGCCTACGAAAGCTACCTCGCCTGTCAGGCGGAGTGCGGTTTTTCCCTGGAAGATTACGCGGGGGAAACCGTGGACCGGTACACCTATACGATTTCCAATTATCCGACGGGAGAAACCGCCATTTTTGCCGATTTGCTGATCTTTCAAGGGGAAGTCATTGGCGGGGACATCCGAAGCGCGGATCTGGACGGGTTCATGCACAGCCTGCTCTATCCAGAGGATGCTGCCTAGACCTTATGACGGGCCTTTCAGGCCTATCCTCCGTCCAAGCAAAAAGCCGCAGCGCGGCTGCGGCTCTTGCTCAGTCCCCTTTGATGTGGACATTCATATGGTTATATGTCATCTCAATGCCGTTACGGTCAAAGGAGTACTTGATGTTCTCCATCAAGTCATAGTAAACAGACCAATAATTGCCATTGGCACTCCAGACCCGAATCACATAGGTAATGCTGCTGTCGCCGTATTCCTGGACACGGACAAAGGGGGGAATCGGATCGTCAATGATGTTGGGTGTGCCTGCAATCGCGTCCATGATGGCCTTTTTCGTGTCATCGATGGGGTTATCATAGGAAGCTGAGATCTTCAAATCCACCCTGCGGCGCCCCTCAGTGGAGTAGTTAGTAATGGTGGATTCCGCGATGGTGCCATTGGGCACGCTGACACGCTTATTGTCTCCGGTGTTCATTAACGTGTTCAATAAGCCGATCTCCAGAACCGTTCCCTCAATGCCGCCGGCGCTGACATAATCCCCCACCAGAAAGGGCTTGGTCAGCAGCAGCAGGATCCCGCCAAACAGGTTGCTCAGGGAGTTCTGCGCAGCCAGCGCAAAGGCCGCAGAGAGAACAGATGCCAGCGCAACGATGGAACTGGTGTTCAACCCCAACTGGCTCAGGAGTACCAGCGCCGTGAGGAAATAAATCACCGCGCGAAGAATGGACTTGATGAACTTGCGCAAAGTCATCTCCACATTCATCCGGTCAATGGTCTTGTACACCACCACCAGGATCAGCTTGGCGACGAGCAGACAGACAACGGCCAAAAGGATGAAGCTAATGGCGCTGTCCACAAAATCCTGAGCAAAATCCGGCACAAAGTTCTGTGTCAGCTGCTGAATGATGCTGGAAGTGGCCTCGACGCTTTCGCTGACGCTTTCCGTAACAGTCTCCATAACGTCCCTCCAGAATTGTATGAAAAAGGGGATCGGAAACCCGATCCCCTTCAGAAAGCCTCAGAGTATCAAATACTCGGAAAATTACTCGTTGATACCGATAACAACGCCAGAACCAACGGTGCGGCCACCCTCACGGATAGCGAAACGCAGGCCGTTTTCAATGGCGATGGGGGTAATCAGCTCGACATCCATATCAACGTTATCGCCGGGCATGCACATCTCGGTGCCCTCGGGCAGAGAGATGACGCCAGTCACGTCGGTGGTACGGAAATAGAACTGAGGACGATAGTTGTTGAAGAAGGGAGTATGACGGCCGCCCTCTTCCTTCTTCAGGACGTAAACCTGGCCCTTGAACTTGGTGTGAGGATGAATGGAGCCGGGCTTGCACAGAACCTGGCCGCGCTCGATGTCCGTACGGGAAATACCACGCAGCAGGACGCCGACGTTATCGCCAGCCTGAGCAAAGTCCAGGGTCTTGCGGAACATCTCCAGGCCGGTGACGACGGAGGTCTTCTTCTCCTCTTCCAGGCCGACGATGTCAACGGACTCACCCAGCTTCACAACGCCACGCTCAACACGGCCAGTGGCCACGGTGCCGCGGCCGGTGATGGTGAAGACGTCCTCAACCGGCATCAGGAAAGGCATGTCAGCCAGACGATCCGGAGTGGGGATATACTCGTCAACAGCATCCATCAGCTCTTTGATGCAGGCATACTCGGGAGCATCGGGATCCTGAGAGTCGGAAATCAGAGCGTTCAGAGCGGAACCCTTGATGATGGGGGTGTCGTCGCCGGGGAACTCATAGAAGTCCAGGGTCTCACGGACTTCCATTTCGACCAGCTCCAGCAGTTCTTCGTCATCGACCTGGTCACATTTGTTCAAGAAGACGACAATGTAGGGAACTCCAACCTGACGAGCCAGCAGCAGGTGCTCACGGGTCTGAGCCATAACGCCGTCGGTTGCGGCGATGACCAGGATAGCGCCGTCCATCTGAGCAGCACCGGTGATCATGTTCTTAATATAGTCAGCATGGCCCGGGCAGTCAACGTGAGCATAGTGACGCTTATCCGTCTCATACTCAACGTGAGCGGTATTGATGGTGATACCACGCTCCTTCTCCTCAGGAGCCTTATCGATGGAAGCATAATCCGTGTAATTGGCCTTGCCGGAGAAAGCCAGATACTTGGTGATTGCAGCAGTCAGAGTGGTCTTGCCGTGGTCAACATGGCCAATGGTGCCGATGTTAACATGGGGCTTAGAACGGTCAAACTTCTGTTTTGCCATTTTAAATTCCTCCTAATAGATGTTTGGGGTGAAAATGATTTTTTAACGCTATGAGCCTATTCTAACTTACCTTGACGGAAATTGCAATAGGCGAAATCCGCATTTTTGCGAAATCTTTCATAAATCCCGGACCGAACCGCTCCGGCCCGGGCAGAAAAATTCATTAGCTGTTGCGTCCGCGTGCGCTGATGACCTCAGCGGCAATGGATTTGGGGATCTCCTCATAGTGGCTGGGTTCCATGGTATACTGTCCGCGCCCCTGGGTACGGGAACGCAGGTCAGTGGCATAGCCAAACATGTTGCTCAGCGGCACATGCGCATCGATTTGAGTGGCGCCCATACGGGGCTCCATGCCCAAAATATTGCCGCGGCGTGCGGTAACATCGCCGATGACATCGCCCATATAATCGTCCGGAACGGTGACAGAAACCTTCATGATGGGCTCCATCAGAACCGGATCCGCCTTGCGCATGGCTTCCTTGAAGGCCATGGAACCGGCGATCTTAAAGGCCATTTCGGAGGAGTCAACCTCGTGGTAGGAGCCGTCATACAGCGTGACTTTCACATCGACAACCGGATAGCCCGCCAACACGCCGGCCTGCAGGGCGCCCTGAATACCGGCATCCACCGCGGGGATATACTCCTTCGGGATGGCGCCGCCAACAACGGAGTTAACGAACTCATAGCCCTTGCCGGACTCGTTCGGCTCGAGGATGATCTTGACGTGACCATACTGGCCGCTGCCGCCGGACTGACGCTTGTACTTGGTGTCCTGGTCAACCTTTTTGCGGATTGTCTCCTTATAGGCAACCTGGGGAGCGCCCACATTCGCCTCGACCTTGAACTCGCGCAGCAGACGGTCCACGATAATCTGCAGGTGCAGCTCGCCCATACCGGCGATGATGGTCTGACCCGTATCCTCATCAGTGTAGGTCTTAAAGGTGGGATCCTCTTCCGCCAGCTTCAGCAGGGCGACGGACATCTTCTCCTGGCCGGCCTTGGTCTTCGGCTCGATGGCCACGCGGATCACGGGCTCGGGGAAGACCATGGACTCCAGAATAATCGGATGTTCCTCATCACAGAGGGTATCGCCGGTGGTGGTGTTCTTCAGGCCCACTGCGGCGGCAATGTCGCCGGAATAGACCTTTTCCAGATCCTCACGATGGTTGGCGTGCATCTGCAGGATGCGGCCAATGCGCTCACGCTTGCCCTTGGTGGCGTTCAGGACAGACGAACCCTTGTCCAGCTGGCCGGAATAGACGCGGAAGAACGTCAGACGGCCAACAAAGGGGTCGGTCATGATCTTAAAGGCCAGGGCGGAGAAAGGCGCGTTATCATCCGCAGGACGCTCGTCCTCTTCATCCGTCTCCGGATCGACGCCCTTAATCGCGGGAATGTCCACCGGCGAGGGCATATAGTCCACCACGGCGTCCAGCAGCTTCTGAACACCCTTGTTACGGTAGGACGTACCGCAGACAACGGGGACAATCTTATTTTCAATGCAGCCCTTGCGGATTGCATTCTTAATCATATCCTCTGGAATTTCTTCCTCTTCCAGAACCATCATCATAATCTCGTCATCGACATCGGCGATTTCATCCAGCATCTTCTGACGATACTCCTGGGCTTTCTCCAGCATGTCTTCGGGAATCTCCTCAACACGCATGTCCTTGCCCATATCATCATAGTAGATGTCGGCTTTCATCTCAACCAGGTCAATAATGCCCCGGAAGTCCGCCTCAGCGCCAATGGGCAGCTGAATGGCCACCGCGTTGGCCTTAAGACGATCACGGATCATATCCAGAACACGATAAAAATCAGCGCCCATGATGTCCATCTTGTTGACGTAGATCATACGGGGAACGTGATAATTATCCGCCTGACGCCACACCGTCTCAGACTGGGGCTCAACGCCGCCCTTTGCACACAGGACAGTAACGGAGCCATCCAGAACGCGCAGAGAGCGCTCCACCTCAACGGTAAAGTCAACATGGCCCGGGGTATCAATGATATTGATACGATGATCCTTCCAGAAGCAGGTGGTCGCGGCAGAGGTAATGGTAATGCCGCGCTCCTGCTCCTGAACCATCCAGTCCATGGTGGCGTTGCCTTCATGGACTTCACCGACCTTGTGGTTAACGCCGGTGTAGTACAGAATACGCTCCGTGGTCGTGGTCTTACCTGCGTCGATATGAGCCATGATGCCGATATTTCTGGTCATTTCCAGACTTGTTTTTCTAGGCATATCAATTGCTCCTTCATAAAGCGGTACAACCCGCCGGCGATTACCAGCGGAAGTGAGCGAAGGCCTTGTTAGCCTCTGCCATCTTGTGGACATCCTCGCGTCTCTTCACGGCGCTGCCGGTGTTGTTGGCGGCGTCCATGATCTCGCCAGCGAGACGCTCCTTCATGGTGGCTTCGCTGCGCGCACGAGAGTACTGGGTCAGCCAGCGCAGACCCAAGGTCTGGCGGCGTGCGGGACGAACTTCAACAGGAACCTGGTAGTTCGCGCCGCCCACACGACGGCTCTTACACTCCAGGGTGGGCATGATGTTTTCCAGAGCCGTCTGGAAAACCTCC
The DNA here is from genome assembly GCA_964456525.1 of uncultured Oscillospiraceae bacterium. Classification (GTDB taxonomy): domain Bacteria; phylum Bacillota; class Clostridia; order Oscillospirales; family Oscillospiraceae; genus Onthomonas. Next base: position 32,506 of record CAYWAP010000008.1, on the reverse strand, counting down.
AGGCTGTCTTTGCCGGTCTTCTCGCTGATGATATCAAAAGCGCCGTAAACGACCTTCTGGGCAACGCCCTTCTTGCCGTCCAGCATGATGCTGTTGACCAGCTTGGTTACGAGAACAGAATTGTAAATCGGATCGGGCAAAATCTCCCGCTTGGGTACATTTCCTCTTCTGGGCACTTTACTTCCCTCCTTCATATTTGAATGATTTCATAGGTACTCGAAGACTTGGAATCTCCGTGTTAAGACAAGTGCCACCTTGTCTTGTGCCTGCCAGAATTTACCCAATATAATATATAGATAAACGTCTTGGCAAGGCTGTTGCCTTGCGCCTAGGCGCAAAATGCAATAAAAGTGAAACGTGTTTGTGCTGGAGAAGGATTACTTCTTCTTCGCCTTGGGACGCTTCGCACCATACTTGGAACGGGCCTGCATACGGCCGTTCACGCCCTGGGTATCCAGAGTGCCGCGGATGATGTGGTAACGAACACCGGGAAGGTCTTTCACACGGCCGCCGCGAATCATGACGACGGAGTGTTCCTGCAGGTTATGGCCGACACCGGGAATATAAGCGGTGACTTCATAGCCGTTGGACAGGCGGACACGGGCGATCTTACGCAGTGCGGAGTTGGGCTTCTTCGGCGTTGCGGTACGGACTGCTGTGCAGACGCCGCGCTTTTGCGGAGAAGCCAGATCGGTCTCTTTGTCCTTCAGAGTGTTCTTGCCCTTCAGCAGCGCAGGGGAGTTGGACTTGGTGACAGAGGTCTGGCGGCCCTTGCGAACCAGCTGGTTAAAAGTAGGCATACAGTGAGTTCCTCCTTTCCTCAGGAAATATATCTATTTTAACGGAACAACGCAAAATTATTCCGTTAAAACCAAATTTTTCCGGAAAGCTCAGCTCTCCAGGAGGGCGGCTGTAGACGCCCCTACAGAAATGCCGCAGGCCTGGCCCAGCTCCCGCATCCCGGCGGACTGGTCTACCGGAACCCCGGCAGAGGCGCACAGCGCAGCAATCGGATCTGTCACAGCAGGATCGGCATCACAGGCCAGATAGACCACTTTGGCGGCGCCCGCCTGGATCGCTTTTCTGGTTTGTTTCAGGCCGACGACCTTTTTTCCGTTTTTGAGTCTGGAAATCAAGCCGTTAATCCTCCTTTGAAATACCCGTACAATTTGGGATTATAACATCGGTTTCAAACTTCGTCAAGAAAAACTTTCCCAAACTTTCCAAAAGATTTTCCCGGTTTTTCCCGTCATATCGACGACAAACGCGGCCAGCCGCCCATTCCTCCCGGATTCGGCCCCTGTTTGACAGGGCAGAGCGGCCCGGGACCGGCGCCCGCCGGCCATCTGCCCACCAATGCCAGACATTTTATAGGGAAATGATTTCGGCTGCAATTTCCTCAGGACTTTTCCCATTCGTATCGATCTTGACGGTGTCCAACGCCCCGTAGCAGGGAATGCGCGCAATGCTTCTTTCCACAATTTCCTTTTCACGTTTCCCCGCCGCCACATCTTTCAGCAGTCTTTTTCTCAACTCCCCCTCATTACAAATGAGAGAGATGTTTTTTACCAGGCAATCTGATTGATCAATCCCCGCCAGGATGGCGTCAATTATACTTTGCTCATGCAGCACCCAGCAAAAAATAACATTGCGGTAAGCGGAGCAATGGATGAACTGATTGAGCAGGAAGCAGATGTTTTGCAAGACCATTTGCTTGGTTTCCGCTGTGACTTGAAAGGGGTGCGCATCCCAACACCAATCCCCATCTAAAAAGACGCTATGATCTAATTTCGCCTTCATCACCTGAGAGACGGTTGTTTTTCCGACGCCCATGGTGCCGCCAATCATATACAGCTGTTTCAAGTTCATCTCTTCCATCACATCTACTGCAATATCTCATTTTGAAAATGGGCAATCCCGATCAGGATCGCCCATTTGCCGCGTTGAAAACCCGCTTTTCAGTTGTAAAGTACATTTCCTTTTCACAGAAATGCGGCGCATTTTAACCGTTAATAGAGCTTTGCGCCTGCCGGAATGTGGTCGTCTACCATCAGAAGGTGGAGCTTTTCTTCCCCTTCCTCTTGATGTACGGCGGACATCAGCATCCCGCAGGAGTCAATGCCCATCATGGGCCTTGGCGGAAGGTTGGTAATGGCGACACAGGTCTTGCCCACCAGTTCTTCCGGCTCGTAATAGGCGTGAATGCCACTTAAAATCGTCCTGTTTTCCCCTGTGCCGTCGTCCAGTGTAAACTTCAGAAGTTTTTTGGACTTGGGCACCGCTTCGCAAGACAGCACCTTGACCGCCCGGAAATCGGACTTGGAGAACGTCTCAAAATCCACGAAATCCTTGAACAGCGGCTCAATCTCCACCTTGGAGAAATCAATCTTTTCCGGCTCCGCCTTTTCCTTCTTTGAGGCAGGTTCAGAATCCTTATTTCCTCCATGATTTCCCGCAGCTCCCTCTTGCAGGGGCTTCATGGTGGGGAACAACAACACGTCCCGAATGCTTGCGCTGTCCGTCAGCAGCATGACCAGGCGGTCGACACCAAAGCCCAATCCGCCTGTGGGGGGCATGCCGTACTCCAGGGCGTTCACGAAGTCGTAATCCACCTGTGCGCGGCAGTCCGGCTCGAGCGCCTTGCGCTCGGCCACCTGCCGTTCAAAGCGCCCCAGCTGGTCGATGGGATCGTTCAGCTCGGAGAAGGCATTTCCAAACTCCGTCGCACAAATGAAGTATTCAAACCGCTCGGTAAATGCGGGATCGTCTGGCTTGCGCTTGGCCAGCGGAGAGATTTCAACCGGATAGTCGTAGATGAAGGTAGGCTGAATCAGATTTTCCTCCACATAGGCGTCGAAAAACGCGGCCAGAATGGAACCTTTGGTGGCCACCTCGGGCAGTTCCACCTGGTGCTCCCTGGCACAGGCCACAGCATCCTCATCGGTCGCCCAGTCGTTGAAATCTACGCCGGCATACTTTTTGACGGCCTCCACCATGGTCATCCGTTCCCAGTGGCTCAAATCAATTTCCTGTCCCTGATAGGAAATGGCCAGTGTACCGCAGACCTTCTGGGCGACGGATTTCATCATGTCCTCGACCAGATCCATCATGCCCTCGAAGTTTGTGTACGCCTGGTACAGCTCAATGGTGGTGAACTCCGGGTTGTGCTTGGGGTCCATCCCCTCGTTGCGGAAAATACGGCCGACCTCGTATACACGATCCATGCCGCCCACAATGAGCCGCTTCAGATACAACTCCGTCTCAATGCGCAGCACCATATCCATATTCAGCGTGTTGTGGTGGGTGTAGAAGGGCCGGGCGCTGGCGCCGATCTCAAAGGGGGTCAGGATGGGCGTTTCCACCTCTAAGAAACCCCGCGCATCCAGAAACGCACGCAATTCACGCAAAATCAGGCTGCGCTTGACAAAGGTATTCTTCACATCGGGGTTGACGATCAGATCCACATAGCGCTCACGATAGCGGGTCTCCCGGTCGGTCAGGCCGTGAAACTTCTCGGGCAGAGGATTCAAACTCTTTGCCAGCAGGGTGACCTCCTGGGCGCGGACAGAGATCTGTCCCTTTTCCGTCTTGAAGACCTCGCCCTTGACGCCGACGATGTCCCCCCGGTCATACCGCTTAAAATAGCTGTAGGGCTCTTCGCCCAGGATATCCCGGCGGACGTACAGCTGGACGGAGCCGGAGCGGTCCTGCAAATCACAGAAGGAAACCTTGCCCATGCCGCGCTTGCTCATCAGGCGGCCGGCGACAGAGACCACGCGCCCTTCCAACTCGTCATACCGGTTGTTGATGTCCGCAGCCATGGTGTCCGCTTCGTATTGGGTGGTCTCAAAGGGATTTCGGCCTGCGGCCTGAAGGCCGGCCAGCTTCTCCCGGCGGGTCGCCTTCTCAGTGGCCGGGTTTACCGGCTGATAGTTCTTCGCCATCGTTTGCCTCCGTCCGATTATTCCGCTGTGATGGCCAGGACTTCATACTCCTCATCCCCGTCCATCGTCTCCACAAGGACGCTTTCCCCAACGCGCTTGCCCAGAACCGCTCTTCCAAAGGGCGATTCCTCCGAGATCTTGCCGTTCATGGGGTCGGCCTCCTGAGAACCGACAATGCGGTACTCCACTTCCTCTTCCAGTTCCTTGTCATAAACGCGAACCGTGGTGCCAATGCCGACCACATCGCTGTCAGCAGCGGTCTCATCGATCAGCTCGTAGTTGTCCAGAATGGCCTGCACCTCGGCCTCACGGGAATACAGCTTGCCCTGCTGCTCTTTCGCTTCATCATACTCAGAGTTCTCGGAGAGGTCGCCAAAGGAGCGAGCCTCCTTAATCAAATCGGCAACCTGCTTCTCCCCGACGGACTTCATCCAGAGCATTTCGTCCTGCAGTTCCTTCAGACGCTTCGGCGTCAGCTTGACGGGCTTTGCCATAATAAAACACCTTTCCTTTGCCATGCGGAATGGGCCGCACATGTTAATATTCATTGAAAAATGCCCATAATCAGACATTATAAAGTACAGTATAAGCAAACCCGCCGGGTCTGTCAAGAAAAAAACGCACTTCCGGCGCCCTTGAAACCCCCGCAAGAAGCGCCGCCGCTGACGGCCTGACAGCCTGACAGCCCTCACCGAACGCCTGCCCGACCGGCAGCGTCACTCACACTGTGCAACCGCTTCTGCCACCCGCACGCCATCTACCGCGGCGGACATAATGCCCCCGGCATAGCCGCAGCCCTCCCCGCAGGGATAAATGCCCCGGATCGCACACTGGCAGCGCTCGTCCCGCGGAATTTTCACCGGTGAGGAGGAGCGGGTTTCCACCCCCGTGAGCACGGCGTCAGGGTGGGCAAAGCCCTTGACTTTCCGGTCCAGCAAGGGCAGCGCACTGCGCAGGGCGTCCGCCACGTAACCGGGAAGACAGGCGTCTACCTCGGTCCACTTGACCCCCGGGCGGTAGGTAGGCGTCACCTCTCCCCTGCCGTCTCCGCTCCGTTTTGCCAGAAAATCCCCCACCCGCTGGGCCGGAGCGCGGAAGTTCCGTCCCCCCGCTTCCCAGGCAAGGGCTTCCCACCGCTGCTGAAAGCGGACGCCCGCCAGAGGGTCGCTGCCCCCAAAGTCCCCAGGGCCAACCCCCACCAGCAAGCCGCCGTTGATATTTCTGCCGTCCCGGGCGCGCAGGCTCATGCCATTGGTGACCAGATGGCCCGGTTCCGAGGCGGACGCCACCACCTGTCCCCCGGGGCAGACGCAGAACGAGAACGCGCTGCGGCCGTTGGGGAGATGGCAGCTCAGCCGGTAATCGCTGGGGGGCAGATACTGCCACGCATCTCCGTATTGAGCCCGGGAAATGGCCTCCTGGCAGTGCTCAATGCGCACGCCAATGGCAAAGGGCTTTTGCTGCATGGGAACGCCTGCGTCGTGGAGCATGGAAAAGGTGTCCCGGGCGCTGTGGCCAGGGGCCAGGATTAAGGTATCGGTTTCCAGACGGTAGGGGCCGGTAGCGGCGTCCACCTGGATGGCGGTCAGCGTCCCCTTTTCCACATGCAGGCCGGTGAGCTGGTGGCCAAAGCGCACATCACAGCCCAGGGCAATCAACTCCCGGCGAATGTTTTTCACCACCTGGCGCAACACGTCCGAACCCACATGGGGCCGGAAGGAATAGGCCACATCGGCCGGTGCGCCGGCGCCCACAAGGGTATCCAGAACCGTCTGGATTCGCTCATCGTGGGTGCCGGTGGTCAGCTTTCCGTCGGAGAACGTACCGGCGCCCCCCTCCCCAAACTGCACGTTGGAGGAGGGATTCAGGACGCCGGTGCGCCAAAAGGACTCCACATCCTGGGCCCGCTGTTCAACCGCTTTGCCCCGCTCCAACACGATGGACGGCAGGCCGTTTCGGGCCAGATACAACGCCGCGAAGAGGCCGGCGGGCCCCATCCCCACCACCACCGGCGGCGCAGAGGAACGGCGCTTCACCTGGGGAAAGCGATAGTGCCAGGCGGGCAGCAGCGAGACATGTTTGTTTTTATTTCTTTTCAGAACCCCCTCCTCGTCCGGCACCTTCACATTGCAGGAGAGCACAAAATGGACATCGTCCTTCCGGCGCGCATCAATGGACTGCTTCACCAGCGAGATGGCTTCCAGTTCCCTCTCCCGGACGCGCAGGATACCGGCGATCTTGCGGCGCAGCTGCTCCGGTTCATAGTCAACTGGGAGGGATATGTTGTTGATCCGAATCATATTTATCACCCAGGATAGTTTAACACACTTTTTCTCCATTCACAATTCATGCCGTCCCAAATCGGCAAAAAACGCTCTCCCTCCGGTTCCTGAGTAAGGTGGTTCTTGTCCATGCAATATGCCTACACCGTCCTGTCCCACCGGCGCTTCCCCCGGTTTTACGAGGAACGCATCTGCGGCGTGCCGCTGATCCGGGCGGAACTCCCCGACGAAAAACGCCGGACGCTGGACCGGTGCGCGGCTGTGTTGGAGCGCTACGGTGTCCGGCGGATGCTCGACGCCCGGCTGGGGGACCGCCTCCCCGTGGTGTCCACAGGTGAGCTGTGGCAGCAGCACGCCGCAGAGCTGGCGCTCGTCATGCTGAAGCACGCGCAGATTCCGCCGGAACAGGCCGTGGTCGGGCTTTGCGCCCGCCGGGTGACAAAGTATGTGCTGAAAGCGGCGGAAACCCTCTCCGACCGCATTCTGGCAATTTCACTGGACGTCCCCGACGCGGAGCGGCTGGCCGGTCATTTGCAGCAGCGCAATGGCGTCCCGGTTCTCCGGGGGGCCGGGGACGTGACCCTGTGCTTTTCCCCGGGAATAAAAACGGAACATGCCGCCCTGCTGGGCGGGCGGCAGCCCAGCGTCCCCGGCTTCACGCTGGGCGCTGACGTGGAACTGCCGGAGGGATGCCCGGCCGAGCCGCTGTGGGCCGTGCTCGTCGAGACGGGAAAACTTGACCGGGACGCAGTATATGTCATGGAGCAAAACCGCGAGAGCCTTCCCCGGGATGGGTGAAACATCGAAAAAAGTGTGGTTTTGCACGGTAAATTTCTGCTGCACAGCGATTGCATCCTCTCTCTGATTTTGATATAATGCAAACTGCCTATCATATTAGGTTCACAGGGAATCCGATCCAGTTGCGCTCCAATCCCGCGCCCGGAAGGAATCCCTTGCGATATATGACGAAGTTTGAATAAGGGTGTTTCTGTTTGTATTTAAAGGCTCTGGAGATTCAGGGATTCAAATCCTTCCCGGATAAAACCGTTTTGAGCTTTGACGAGGCCATCACCGCCATCGTCGGGCCAAACGGCAGCGGAAAATCGAATATTTCAGATGCGGTTCGATGGGTTATGGGCGAGCAGTCCACCCGCGCCCTGCGCGGGGGCAAGATGGAAGACATCATCTTTGGCGGCACGGTCAAGCGCAAGCCCCTGGGCTATGCGGAAGTCTCGCTGATTCTGGACAATGCCGACGGCTCGCTGGCCATGGAAGAGAGCGAAGTGATGGTCACCCGCCGCTACTACCGCAGCGGTGAGAGCGAGTATTATATCAACCGGCGCACCTGCCGCTTAAAGGACATCCATGAGCTGTTTATGGACACGGGCCTTGGCAAGGAGGGCTACTCCATCATCGGTCAGGGCCGCATTGACGAAATTCTGTCCACTCGGGGGCCGGAGCGCCGCACCGTCTTTGAGGAGGCGGCGGGGATCTCCCGGTACCGCCACCGGAAGGAAGAGGCGGAGCGCAAGCTGAGCCATACGGCTGACAATCTGCTGCGTATTGGGGACAAAATTTCCGAGCTGGAATTGCAGCTTGCCCCTCTGAACAAACAGGCGGAAACGGCCAAACAGTTTCTGGCCTATCGAGACCAGCTGAAAGGACTGGAAATTTCCCTGTGGCTGGAGAATCTGGACGAACTGCGCACCCGAAGCCACAAGCTGGAGACGGACTTCACCACGGCAACCGCCCAGAGGGACGCCACAGCGAAGGAGCAGGAACGCTACTACACCCAGCTGGAGGAGCTGGACCGGCGCAAGCGGGAAAACGAGCGCACTCTGGAGGAGCTTGCCGAACGAACCTCTGAGATGGAGAGTCAGGAGACCCAGATCAGCGGCTCGCTGGCGGTCCTGAAAACCCAGGTCAGCAGCAACGCCGAACAGACTGAGCGTCTGAACCGGGAGCTGGAACAGCAGTCCGGCCGGGAGCATTCCATTGCCGCTCAGATCGCCGAGCGGCAGCTTCGCATGGACGAAATTCGAACCCGTTTGGGTGAACTGAAGGAGCTAGAAGATCGCAAACGTCAGGAGGCCAACCGCAATCAGGAGGGCGCCAGCCGTCTGGCCGAGCAGATTGACCGGCTGCAGGAGCGGGAGGCCATTCAAAACGCCACCGCCGCCGAGGCGCGAAACCGCCTGTCCTCCCTGAGCGCTCTGGAGCAGCATTTGCTGGACCGTGACACCGTGCTCAAAGGCCAGATACAGGAAAATCAGGATCGGGCCAGGGAGCTGGAGACACAGGCCGGTGCGCACCGGAAGGCGTTGGACGAGTTGCGGGAAAAACGCAGCGCCTTCGGCAATGTCATCCACGGGCATGAACTCCGCCTGCAGGGCCGGGAAAAGCGGCGGAAAGAGGCGGAGGACCACACAAACCGCCTGAATCTGGAGCTGGGCGGGCTGCAAAACCGCATCCGCATGCTCTCAGAAATGGAGAAGCTGTACGAGGGCTACACCAGAGCGGTCAAGGCCGTGATGAATGCCGTGCAGCGCCGTCAGCTGAGGGGGATTCACGGGCCGGTCGCCAGTTTGATGCGTGTGGATGAGGCCGTCACATTGGCCATTGAGACCGCGTTGGGCGGTGCCATGCAGCACATCGTCGTGGATCGGGAGGAGGACGGCAAAGCCGCCATTCAGTTCCTGAAGCGCAGGGACGAAGGGCGCGCCACCTTCCTGCCCATCCAGGCCCTCCGCCCCTACCAGCTTCGGGAGCAGGGGCTGGAGCGCTACCCGGGCTTTGTGGGCATCGGCCATCAGCTGGTGCGCCACGCCCCCCAATATCAGAACATCTTTGCCAACCTGCTGGGCAGGGTGGTCATTGTGCAGGATATGGACAGCGCCATCGTCATGGCGCGCCAGTTCCACCACCGCTTTAAAATTGTCACTCTGGACGGCCAGGTTCTAAACCCCGGCGGCTCCATGACCGGCGGCTCTACGAACCGCAGCGCCGGGATTTTGTCCCGCGCCGGGGAGCTTGAGCGGCTGCGCGCCCAGGAGACCGGGCTGAAACAGCAGTTTGACGGCGCCGTCAGCCGTCTGGAGACGCTCCGGCGGGAGGCTCAGGCCGCCTCCTACGAGCTGGAAACCGTTCAGCAGGAAAAACGCACCCTGGACGAGCAGATTTTGAAGGCGGAAGGGGAACAAAATCAGTATGCGGCCCTGCTGGACGTTTTAAAGGAGAGCCAACGCCAATGGGAGGCGGAGCTGGCGGAAAACGCCAAAAAGGCCGCCCTGGCGGAGGCGGAGACAGCGGCCGCCCAGAGCCGCATTGCCAGCTTAGAGGGAGAGGCCGCCGCCATCCGTGCGGAAAGCGAAGCCAAACTGCAGGGACAGCAATCCTATCGCGAGCAGGCCCAGGCCCTGACAGAGGCCATCGCCGCCCTGAACGTGGAAAAGGCCGCCCTGGAGGCGGAGGAAGGGGCCACCAGCAGCGCGCTGGCCGAGCTCCAGCGCATGGCTCGGGATATCACCGGAGATCGGGAGAGCCGTGAACGGCAGATCGCCGCCTATGAGAGCCGGGAGGCCGAACTGCTGGAGCAGATCGCCCAGCGGGAGGCGCGGCTGGCCGCCCTCCGGGAGCGCAAGATACAGTCCTCCGGGCAGCGCAAGGCGCTCTCCCAGCGAAAGCTGGAGCTGGAAGCCCAGAGGGAGAGCGCGGACAAATCCGCGCGGGCGCAGAACGAGGCCCTTCTGCGCATCGAGCGTGAGTGCTCTGTGCTGGAGCAGCGCAAAGCGGCCGTCTCGATGGAGGAAAAGCAGCTGCTTGACAAGTTGTGGGAAAACTATGAGCTGACCTATGATACGGCGCTGCCCCTGCGGCAGGAGCTGTCCTCCACCGCAAAGGCCAGCCGCCAGATCTCGGATTTAAAACGCAGCATAAGCGCCCTTGGCCATGTCAATGTGGGCGCGATTGAGGAGTACCGCCGGGTGAAGGAGCGCTACGACTATCTAGCCGGTCAGCGGGACGATGTGGCCACCTCCAAGGCGGAGCTGGAGAAAATCATCGCCGACATCACCAGCGAGATGAAGCGGATCTTTCAGGAGCAGTTTTCCCAGATCGCTCAGGCCTTTAGCGACACCGTTCAGGAGCTGTTCGGCGGCGGCAAGGCCACTCTGGAGCTGGAGGACCCGGAGGACATTCTGAACTGCAATATTGAAATTCGGGTTCAGCCCCCCGGAAAAACGCTGAAAATTCTCTCGCTGCTCTCCGGCGGAGAGCGGGCCTTTGTGGCCATCGCCCTGTACTTCGCCTTTTTGAAGGTGCGGCCCGCCCCCTTCGTCGTCATGGATGAGATTGAGGCCGCTTTGGATGACAACAACGTCATCCGGTTTGCCCACTACATGCGCTCCATGAGCCGCTCCACCCAGTTTATCGTCATTACACACCGGCGCGGCACGATGGAAGAGGCCGATGTCCTCTACGGCGTCACCATGCAGGAAAGGGGGGTCAGCCGAATGCTGACCATCAACCTGAATGAGGCGGAAAAGGTGCTGGGAATTGATTCGCCAAGCGACGCCGCGCCGGCGGGATAAGGCCGGGGCCGCGGCAAGCTGGCAGCGGGGCGCGCTGCCGGCATCGGATGATACCAACCCTTGCGTCTGGCGCAAGGGCTGAAAGGGGAACTATAAATGGGATTCTTTGATAAAATTAAGAAAATTGGCATCTTCGGCATAAGAGGAAAGCTGGACGACGACTTCTATGACGAGCTGGAAACCAGCCTGATTATGGCGGATATGGGCGTCCCCACCACCATGAAGGCCGTCGATGAGCTGAGACGGCGCGTCAAGGAACAGCGCATCACCGACAGAGACCGGGCCCGTGAGTGTATGAAGCAGATTCTCGCGGAAATGTTGGATGTGGGGAGCAACCAGCTGTGCATTCACACCCAGCCATCCGTTGTTCTGTTCATCGGCGTAAACGGTGTGGGAAAAACCACCACGATCGGGAAAATCGGCGCCGGATTGAAGGCCGACGGCAAAAGCGTCCTGTTTGCCGCTGGGGACACCTTCCGTGCCGCCGCCTCGGAGCAGCTGTCCATCTGGGCCGAGCGCTGCAATGTGCCCATTGTGAAGCAGGGCGAGGGGGCAGACCCGGCCGCCGTGGTGTTCGACGCCATCTGCTCCGCCAAGGCCAGGAAGATCGACGTGGTTTTGGTGGATACCGCCGGCCGGCTGCACAACAAACAGAATCTGATGAACGAGCTGAACAAGATGTCCCGCGTCATCCAGCGAGAGTGTCCCTCCGCCGACAAGGAAGTGCTGCTGGTGCTGGACGCCACCACCGGCCAGAACGGACTGACCCAGGCCAAGCAGTTCAAGGATACCTGCGGCATCACCGGCATTGTCCTGACCAAGCTGGACGGCACGGCCAAGGGCGGCATCGCCATCGCCATCGCCCAGGAGCTGAACGTCCCCGTCAAGTTTGCCGGCGTCGGCGAGGGCATTGACGATCTGAAAGCCTTTGACGCCCACGAGTTTGTGGAGGCTCTGATCTGAAAAGGACGCTGCGGATACGGGGCGATTGCAGGACAGATGATACCAAACCGCCCCCTGCCGGGCAGATGTCAGCCCAGGATGAGGGAGGAACCCAATTATGACACGTTTAGATGGCCGCGCATTGGATGAAATGCGCCCTTTTGAAATCATTCCCAATATCAACGCCTTTGCCGAGGGCAGTGTCCTGGTAAAGTGCGGCAAGACCACAGTCTATATCACCGCCTCCGTTGAGAGCGGCGCCCCGCCCCATGTGCCGGAGGGGCACGGCTGGGTGACGGCGGAGTATTCCATGCTGCCCCGGGCCAACCGCACCCGCTCCCGCCGGGATGTCAGCAAGCTCAAGCTGAATGGCCGTGCGGCTGAGATTCAGCGCCTGATCGGCCGCAGCCTCCGCGCAGCCGTAGACATGAGCAAGCTGGGAGACCACACCATCACTATCGACTGCGATGTCCTTCAGGGCGATGGCGGCACCCGCACCGCCTCCATCACCGGCGGCTTTGTGGCGCTGCGTCTGGCTTGCCGGAAACTGCTGGCAGAGGGCGTACTGACGGAGGACCCGATTGTTCACAGCGTGGCGGCGGTTTCCGCAGGGATTGTCCAAGACACCCCCATGCTGGATTTGCAGTACTACGAGGACTCCAACGCACAGGTGGATTTAAACTGCGTGATGACGGAGGATGGGGCGCTCATCGAGATTCAGGGCACCGGCGAGGGCCGCTCCTTTACCCTCAGCGAGCAGCAGGAGCTGGTGCAGCTGTGCCAGAAGGGAATCCGCCGGCTGATAGCCCTGCAAAATGCCGTGCTGGACGGCGAAACAACGCTTTTATCAGAGGGGGATCAGCATGAGTGAGATGAGATTTGTACTTGCCAGCCACAATCCGGCGAAGTTGAAAGAGTTTCAGGAAATTTTAGACCCGTTTGGGCTGGAGCTTGTCCTCCCCTCCGAGCTGGGGCTGGATCTGGAGCCGGAGGAAACCGGCGCCACCTTTGCCGAGAACGCCCGGATCAAGGCCATGGCCATGATGGAGGCCAGCGGACTGGCTGCCATTGCGGACGACTCCGGACTGTGCGTGGACGCTTTGAACGGCGCCCCCGGTATCTACTCCGCCCGCTACGGCGGCCCGGAGCTTAACGATCTCCAGCGGATACAGCTGCTCCTCCAGTCCATGCGGGGCCAGACACCCCGAACCTGCCACTTTACCTGTGCCATCGCCTGCTGCTTCCCCAACGGCGATGTGCTCACCGCTGAGGGGCAGTGTGCAGGCTCCGTCGCCTTTGCCCCCATGGGGCAGGACGGTTTTGGATATGACCCGATTTTCTTTGTCCCCCAGTTGAAGAAGACCTTTGCTCAACTGTCCGCTGAGGAAAAACACAAAATCTCCCACCGCGGAAACGCTCTGAGAGCCTTTGCTGCGGAGTTGGACGCCTATCAAAAGAGGTGAACCCCATCGGCTGGATGGCCCTTAAAAACATTGTCCGAGAAAGGGAGATGGATTGAGTATGAAAGTCGCTATCATTTACCGTTCCAAGCATAAGGGCAACACCAAAAAGCTGCTGAACGCCATTGCCGCCCGAAATCCCGTGACCCTGATCAACGCCCATTATGTGACCGGCATGGATTTGAGCAGTTATGACGCCGTGGGTTTTGCCACCGGCGTGAGCGGGGAAAAGGTCTATCCCGAGGTTGCCCGGGCAATCAACTGGCTGCCGGAAGGTAAGAAAGTGTTTTTCCTTTACACATGTGGTTCACCCACATCCCACAACAAGTACATACAGCCTCTGGTGGACGCGGCGACGGGAAAAGGTGCTGAAATCCTTGGTGTTTACGGCTGTATGGGCCATTATAGCTTTGGTCCCTTGCGCCTGTTTGACGGCTTGAAAAAACAGCACCCGACAGAAGCCGAAGTCAACGGCGCTGTAAAGTTTTATGAGCTTACAGTACTTGACGGCGTTCATTGAGGGGCCAAAGACGTGCCCGGAAGCCCTGGGACGGGGCAGTCCGCGGAACTGCTCCCGCCCCAGGGAAAGCAAAGAGCTACAACAAGGCTTAACATGAGGAGAGTTTTCAATGGAATTATCGAGTAAGCAGCGCGCACAACTGCGCGCCCTGGCAAACCCCCTGGATGTCATCCTGACCATCGGAAAGGGTGATATGAACCGGAATTTAATCCAGCAGGCGGACGACGCCCTGGAAGCCCGGGAGTTGATTAAGTGCAGAGTGCTGGAAAACAGCATGTTGTCCGCCCGCGAAGCCTGCACCCAACTGGCCAAGGCCACGCGTTCGGAGCCGGTTCAGGTGATTGGCAACTGTTTTGTCCTCTATCGCCACAGCCATAAGCTGGGCAATCAGTGCATCAATCTGGTTCAGCCCAAACAGAAGAAAACCGCTGGGAAAAAGTACGAATAAGGCGCTATCCCTTTGCGGAAGTTATAGATACACCATACCCACAGTCGAGAAATGGAGGCAACATTTATGGAATATCCGAAGAGTTGGGAACGGGAACTGGCCGGTTGGGAGACCTCAGACGGCGATTACGGCGATTTCATCGTGACAAATGAGGATGACGGTCTCGCCGTACACCGGATGAAGAACATCAACTGGCTCGCCACGCTGCGTGCCAACCGGAAAAAACTGCTGGCCGTTACCGCCGCCGCTCTTGCGGTGATTGCCGCCGTGGTTGTGGTGGTAAAGCTGCTGGCAAGCGATGAATAAAAGCGGAATGGATTCCCCTTCTGCTTCAAAGGCACACAGAGCACGATGAAGATTGGAATTTACGGCGGCACCTTCAACCCCCCTCACGCAGGCCACATGGCGGCTGCCCAATATGTCACCCAGGCGCTGGGTTTGGATCGTTTGGTTCTCATTCCAGACCGAACCCCGCCCCATAAGACCGTGCCAACCGGCTCCCCCACCCCGCAGCAGCGTCTGGAAATGACCCGGATCGCCGCGGACCGGCTGAACCTTGGCAAGCGGGCCTGGGTTTCAGACATCGAGCTGCGCCGTGAGGGCAAGAGTTATACGGCAGATACCCTGCTGGCCCTGCGGGAGGAATACCCGGAGGACGAGCTGTGGCTGTTTATGGGTACGGATATGTTCCTGACATTGCACCAGTGGTACCGGCCCGACATCATCTGCCGGTGCGCCAACATTGCCGCCTTTGCCCGGGGGTCAGGAGACGAGGCGCGCTTTGGCGCACAAAAGGCGTTTCTGGAGCAGGCATACGGCGCCCGGGTCGCCACCTTCACCCCGCCCGGCATGGTGGAGATTTCCTCCACCGAATTGCGGGAGAAGCTGCTGGCTGGGACGGGGCGGCAGTTCCTTGACCCCTCCGTCTATGGCTACATCCTGATGCACGGCCTGTACGGCATACAAGCCGACCTCCACCGTCTGAGTCTGGAGGATTTGCGTGCATGTTCCTACTCCATGGTGAAGGCCAAGCGCATTCCCCATATCCAGGGCACAGAGATGGAGGCGGCCAAGCTGGCCCGCCGCTGGGGCGCCAGGGAAGAGGACGCCAGACGGGCCGCCATTCTCCACGACTGCACCAAGTACTGGAATCTCGATCAACAGTTGAAAAGCTGTCAAAAATATGGTATCCTGTTGGATCGGGTAGAGCAGCGCAACCTGCCCCTGCTCCATGCAAAGAGCGGCGCAGGCGTGGCAAAGGCGGTTTTCGGGATGCCGGATTCCATTTGCAGCGCCATTTTCTGGCACACCACCGGAAAGGCGGATATGACTTTGCTGGAAAAGATCCTGTATATCGCAGACTACTCCGAACCTACCCGCCCGTATGACTGGTGTGTGGAGCTGAGAAAGCTGGTCATGGAGGATCTGGATCGGGCTGTGCTGTACGGTCTGGAGGTCACAATCAACCACACCCGAGAAAAAGATCGTGAGGTTCATTACCGAACTCTGGAGGCGCGGGACTGGCTGCTGGCCCACAGCAGCCCATGAGGTTGCGCCGCTATGGTTGTGCGGACGCGTTCCCGGCACTGGGACAGGCTCCCCTGCCGGGCTGAAACGCAGCACAATCTATCTATAGAACTATATATGCCGAAAAGGAGAACAAGAAAGATATGGCCGAATCGTTAGAGCTTGTCTCTGCCATTGTGGCGGCGATTGATAAAAAGCGGGGGTCTCAGATCGAGGTGCTGCACACAGCGGATGTGACAACCCTGGCAGAATACTTCGTGATGGCGACCGCCCACTCCACCACGCAGCTGAAGACCCTGTCCGAGGAGTGTCAGGTCGCGGCGGAGCAGCTGGGCGAAGCCCCTTACAGCGTTGAGGGCGAGCGGGACAGCGGCTGGGTGGCACTGGACTTCAGCAGCGTGATTGTACACCTGTTCCTGCCCGAGGAACGGGAGTTCTACGCTCTGGACCGCCTGTGGAGAGACGCCGGAACTGTAGATGTTGAGACCCTGTTGCCCAAAACCCAGGAATGATTTTGGGGACGGGTACATTCTATTTTCTATGCCGGTTCCCAAAGAGACGGGTAATGCGAGAGCGCACCTCGTCAAAGATTTGTTATAAAAGGAAAGAGTGATACCGTTGAAGTACGATTTCAGCGCCATTGAGAAGAAATGGCAGGAAAAATGGAAGGAAACCAAGACCTTCCGCGCCGTCACGGGAGATACCACCCGCCCCAAGTGGTATGGCCTGGTGGAGTTCCCCTATCCCTCCGGCCAGGGCCTGCACGTGGGACATGCCCGTCCCTACACCGCTATGGACGTAATCGCCCGGAAGAAGCGCATGGATGGCTATAATGTGTTGTTCCCCATTGGGTATGACGCATTTGGTCTGCCCACCGAAAACTATGCCATTAAAAATCACATTCATCCAGCCGTTGTGACGGAGAAAAATATCAAAAGTTTCCACAAACAGCTGGAGATGCTGGGTTACTCCTTCGACTGGGATCGGGAAATCAACACCACGGATCCCGCGTACTATCACTGGACGCAGTGGATTTTCCTGCAGCTGTTCAAAAAGGGACTGGCTTACAAGGCCTCCATGCCCGTGAACTGGTGCACCAGCTGTAAATGCGTGCTAGCAAATGAGGAAGTTGTCAACGGCGTGTGCGAGCGCTGCGGCAGCGAGGTCATCCACAAGGAGAAGAGCCAGTGGATGCTGAAAATTACGGAGTATGCACAGAGACTGATCGACGGCTTGGACACGGTGGACTATATCCCCCGCATCGCCACCCAGCAGAAAAACTGGATTGGCCGCTCCACCGGCGCTGAGGTCAATTTTCAGACCACCGAGGGCGATGTCCTCACCGTCTATACCACCCGCTGCGACACCCTGTTTGGCGCAACTTATATGGTAATTGCCCCTGAGCACGCCTATGTCACCAAATGGGCCGGCAAGATCGAAAATTATGACGAGGTGCAGGCATATGTCCAGAAGGCTGCCACCAAGTCGGATTTTGAACGCACGGAACTGGCAAAGGAAAAGACTGGTGTCCTCCTGAAGGGCGTCAAGGCGATTAACCCGGTGAACAACACCGAGATCCCCATCTTCATCTCTGACTACGTCCTGGCAACCTATGGAACGGGCGCCATTATGGCCGTTCCCGCTCACGACTCCCGGGACTTCGAGTTCGCGCAGGTGTTTCATTTGCCCATTATCCAGGTCGTCGCCAGCGCGGAAGGTGATCTGGTCGATCTGAGCAAAGAGGCCTTTACCGACGTGGCCACAGGCGTCCTGGTCAACTCCGGCTTCCTGAACGGAAAGACCGTGGAGGAAGCAAAGGCCGCTATGGTGGAATTCCTGGAGGCCAATCATCTGGGCCATGCCAAGGTCAACTATAAACTGCGCGACTGGGTCTTCTCCCGCCAGCGCTATTGGGGCGAGCCCATCCCCATCGTGGAGTGCGAGAAGTGCGGCTATGTGGCCCTGCCGGAGGACCAGCTGCCCCTGCTGCTGCCCGAAGTGCAGTCCTATGAGACAACGGACGACGGGGAGTCCCCGCTGTCCGCCATGACCGACTGGGTCAACACCACCTGCCCCTGCTGCGGCGGCCCGGCGAAGCGTGAGACGGACACCATGCCCCAGTGGGCCGGTTCCTCCTGGTATTTCCTGCGCTATGAAGATCCCGGCTGCACCACCGGCATTGCCTCCAAAGAGGCGCTGGATTATTGGGGACAGGTCGACTGGTACAACGGCGGGATGGAGCACACCACGCTGCATCTGCTCTACAGCCGTTTTTGGAACAACTTCCTGTATGATATTGGCGTGGTGCCCAATGCAGAGCCTTATAAAAAGCGGACCGCCCACGGCATGATTCTGGGCGAGGGCGGCATTAAGATGTCCAAAAGCCGGGGGAACGTGGTCAACCCCAACGATGTAATCGCGGAGTATGGTGCGGACACAATGCGCACCTACATTATGTTCATTGGCGACTTCGCCAAGGCCGCCGCATGGTCGCCCAAGGCTGTGGCAGGCTGCAAGCGTTTTCTGGACCGGGTCTGGAACCTGCACGAAACCTGCACCCCTTCCCTGGAGTACTCTCAGGAGAACGTGGCCAACATCCACAAGGCCATCAAGAAGGTCAATGAGGATATTGAGGCCATGAAGTTCAACACCGCCATTGCAACCCTGATGTCTCTGGTCAATGACTTCTATGCAAACGGCTGCACCAAGGGCGATATGAAGGCCCTGATTCTCATGCTCAGCCCCATCGCCCCCCATATCTGTGAGGAAATGTGGGAAAATATGGGCTTCTCGGAGGAAGGCATGATCGCAAATCAGCCTTGGCCCGAATACGACGAGTCCAAGACCCTGGCATCCACCGTCCAGCTGGCGGTTCAGGTGGCCGGTAAGGTTCGTGCCAACATCGTGGTGGCCGTTGACGCAGATGACAGCGCTGTGGTCAGCGCCGCTCTGGCAGACTCTAAGATTCAGAAATACGCGGAGGGCAAAAAGCTGGTAAAGCAGATCGTTGTCCGGGATAAGAAAACCGGCAATGTCAAGATTGTCAACCTGATTTTTAAATGATGGTCTGTTTATGCATTTTGCACCATTCTGCCTGATCTGACGCCGAAGTTTCCAAAAAACATTACGTTTCCCGAAAAAAATACAAAAACAAGCGTTTGTCCGGGGAAAATTTCACAGAATCTGCTGGATTATTACTTGACAAATTGACAATCAGTGATTAATATATTATGTATAAGACCATGTCGCATGGTTTGCTGTGCCCTTGTCCAAGACTCCCTGGGCATATTCGGAGGGAGGGAAAATAGAATGGCTGAAGTCCGAGTCAGAGATGGTGAATCTCTGGATAGTGCTCTGAAGCGTTTCAAGCGTAGTTGCGCTAAGTCTGGCGTCCTCGCCGAGGTTCGTAAACGTGAGTGCTATGAAAGCCCCAGCGTAAAGCGTCGTAAAAAGTCTGAGGCTGCGCGAAAGAACCGTAAGCGTTATTACTAAGAAAAGAGTACGTGTTCGAGTCCCCTGTGCGATGTACAGGGGACTTTCTTTTTATCCTATGAGGGTATCTCAGGAGAGGCTGGAAAATTCCTCCCACATCACAACCGCCTGTTGAACCCCCAGCTGTTTGGCCATGGACAGTTTTTTGCGTATGCTGCCCTGGTTGTCAAAGAGCACAAAGTGAACCTTTCCCCCATCGCCATAGGTGAAATAGTGCGCGCACAGTTCGGCGGAGTAATAAACAGAGGGGTGAATCCGCTTCATCAACCCATTCAGCCCCTCCGGCGTCAGCGCAACCCCGCTGCCGGTGGGGGCAGGCATGACAAAGTCCTCGGCGACGCGCTCCACGCAGAGCGTCACCCGCTCCGCTCCATATGCGTTCTTTGCATCCGTGATCCGGGCCTTCAGTGTTCCGCCGGAAATGGCGGAGGAGATCAGGACATAGGCCGCTGGGGCGCATTTGGCATAGGTCTCCGGCACCCACAGGGACAATCTGGCGTTCTCCATCGCCCGGGCCAGATCGGTTGTGAGCCGTGCCATCTCCGGCGAAGGTCTCCCGCACCAGTTGGCGAGGAAGCCCTCGGCCCCTCTGGCCCGGCATTCACGAACCACTTGACGGCAGAAAAAACTGCTGCTGCCGATCTGGTTGAGGTGCAGGTTATCCGCCATGAGGACGCCGCCATGAATTTGATCCGCTGCCACTGAGCGGTACAGTTTCGGGCCGTTTTCTACCCGGTAGGTCATGTGGGCCACGACTGCCCCGGGCATATGGATGTTTCCCACCTGATCGGGCGTTGCGGCCATCAAAAGCCGGGGAAAGTCGGTTTTTTCCAAACAATCACCCCTTGTCGATGTTCTGATTCGGTGCTATAATAACTGGATAGAAGCGGTCTCAAAAGATTCCTTTCTTTCCGCAATGGGTGAAGCCCCATAAGCCCACAGCCGGGCGGCGGGAAGGGTGCATGCCCTGCCCCGTTGGAAGGCTGGAAGAAGGAGACAATACAGCAGCGAGGTACTCCCCTATGCCCTTTCCCCTGATTCCTGACAAAATGGTAAACAGCGTTTACGAGCTGGATCTGGATGATTTATATGCAAAAGGCGTCCGTTTGATTCTCGCCGATCTGGACAATACCATCGCCCGATACAAACAGCCCGAGCCGGACGGGGCCTTGCTGGCCTGGAAGGAGAACATCCAGGCGCGGGGGATGATTTTGTTCGTCCTCTCCAATGGACGCAAGCCCTGGCGTTCCCGGCGGTTCTGTACGGGGTTTGTGGATTACATCTCTCACGCCTCCAAACCCCAGCCCCACAGCTTCCATCTCGCCATGGAGCGGTGCGGCTGCCAGCCCGAGGAAACCATTATGCTCGGCGATCAGATCTTTACGGACATCTGGGGGGCCCACAACGCCCATATCCGGGCGGGCATCTATGTCCGCGCCATCGCATTGGACAGCGCTTTTCGGAAAATCCGCTATGGGCTGGAAGCCCCATTCCGCCTTTTGTGCCGGATTCGGGGCGAGAGAATTTAGAAACGGAGAGACCTTATGTCGGCACATTTTGGCGTGGCGGGCAATTCCGAGACATTCACCAAAACCATCAGCAAATCCAGCGCAGACGCCCCTGAATGGCTGGCGTCTATCGGGCTGGACGCCTATGAGTACCAATGCGGCAAGGGAATCCACGTGGGTGAGAAAACCGCCCGCCGGATCGGTGCGAATGCTGCGGCGGCAGGCATTCAAATGTCCCTTCACGCGCCCTACTTCATCAATCTGGCCAATCCGGACGCGGACATGCGGAAAAAGACCATCGGTTACATCACCGCCTCCTGCCAAGTGGCGCAGTGGTTGGGCGCCCGGCGCATTGTGATTCATACGGGCGCGCCGATGAAGCGCAGCCGAAGAGAGGCCCTGGACATCGCCAGGGAGACGCTGCGCCAATCCATCGCCGTGTGCGACGACATGGGCTATGGGGACCGGGTTCTCTGCCCGGAGACCATGGGAAAGATCGGCCAGCTGGGCGATCTGGATGAGGTGCTGGAGCTGTGTACGCTGGACGAGCGGCTGACCCCCTGCGTGGACTTTGGCCATTTGTATGCGCGCTCTCTGGGGGCATTGGATGGCGAACAAGCCTGCGAAGAGATGCTGGATCGCATCGAAGAAGTTTTGGGCCAGGAGCGCGCCTCCACCTTCCACAGCCACTTCTCTCACATCATGTTTACGCCAAAGGGCGGAGAAAAATGCCACTTGACCTTCGACGATTCTCAGGGCTATGGTCCGGATTTTGCGCCCCTGGCAAGGGCTGTGGCACGCCGGGGCTGGAGCCCGACCTTTATCTGCGAGTCCGCCGGAACCCAGAGCGAGGACGCTCTGACCATGAAAAAAATTTACAGGGATTTATTGGCGTAGGAACGATCTCAGATTCCTTACGCTGTAAAAGATCGCATATATAAATAACCAAAGGGGATATTTGCAATGAATCATTTGAAACAGATCGCAGCCAAACTGCCGGAGTACCAATTGGATGCCATGCTCATCACCAGCGCCCCCGGTGAATACTATTCCATCGGCTTGCAGGGAGAGGGCTATGTCCTCGTCACGGGCAAGGGCTGCTATTACTCCACCGACTCCCGCTACATTGAAGTCGCCCAAAAGCAGGTCACCGGCTGCGACATTCACATGCGCGGTAACGAGGGCCACGCCGTTTGGGCCGCCGGGGTGTGTGGAGACCTGGGAGCCAAAAAGGTCGGTTTTGAAGATGCCTACATCAGCGTCGCCGATTTCCAGGCTTTGCAGCAGAGTTTCTCCGAGGACACGCAGTTCATCCCGGCCAACAAGCTGTTGCTGGATCTGCGCGCGCAAAAGAATGACGAAGAGTTGGCGCTGATGCGCAAGAGCCAGGAGATCACGGACCGGGCTTTCACCGCCATCCTGGAGGACATCAAACCCGGCGTCACCGAAAAAGAGATCGCCGCGAAGTTGACCTACTATCAGATGATGTTCGGCGCATACAAGCCCTCTTTCGACGCCATCGTGGCCTCCGGTCCCAATGGCTCTATGCCCCACGCCATCCCCTCGGATAAGAAAATCCAGGAGGGAGAGTTCGTGACCATGGATTTTGGCAGCCTGTACGGAGGTTACTGCTCCGATATGACCCGTACGGTGGCCGTGGGCAAGCCCACAGACGAGATGGTGGATGTTTACAACACCGTACTGGAGGCCCAGCTCTCCTGCATTGCCATGGCAAAGGCTGGCGTCATTGGCGCGGATGTACACAACCAGGCAGAGGCCGTGCTGGCAAAGCATGGCTACGCGGGAAAGATGGGACACGGCTTTGGCCACAGCCTGGGCATTGAAATCCACGAGAATCCCGGCTTCCGGGCGGCAAACCACGATCCTATGCCGGTTCGGGCCGTTGTCTCCGCGGAACCGGGCATCTACCTGCCCGGAAAATTCGGCGTCCGCATTGAGGATTGCATTGTCCTGACGGAGGAGGGCTGTGAGGTTCTGACCAAATCCCCCAAGGATCTGATTGTGCTCTGAGCCCCGGGTCCCTTGCCGCTGGGAAGGCGTCAAGAGACAAGAAAACTGCCCCAGGAAGCCTATCCTTTCCGGGGCAGTTTGTTCAACTGTTTTGTAGAAAACCATAAAGGCGGAGAGCCCCATCTCGGAGACTCTCCGCCTTTGTTTTTAATAGCTCGCAACGACAGATAGCGGTCAGTCGGCCCAGGTGCCGTTCACGAAGATGGGGACGGCGCTCCCGTCGGCACAGTAACCGGTGATGCATAAGTCCTCAGAGCCAACCATGAAGTCCACATGGATGATGGAGTCGTTGATGCCCCTGGCGACCGCTTCCTCCTTGGTCATGTCCAGGAACCCGTCCAACACCTCGATGAAGCCTTCCCCGGCGGCCACATGGCAGCAGGCGTTCTCATCAAAGAGCGTGTTGTAGAACAGCAGCCCGGAGCGGTTGATGGGGGACTCTTTGGGAACCAGTGCGATCTCGCCCAGCATAGCGGCGCCTTCATCCATATGAAACAGCCTGGTCAAGGTCTCCTCCCCTTTTTTCGCCCGGCAGGAAACTACCTTGCCGTCTTTGTAGGTGACGGAAAAATCTTCGATTAACTGGCCGGACCAGCTCAGCGGCTTGGTTGCCACCAGGGTGCCCTCACAGACGCCCCTCATAGGCGAGGTAAAGACCTCCTCCGTGGGCATGTTGGGGATATAAAATACGCCGTTGGTATGGTTGATGTCGCCCGCCCCATCCCAACGTGCGCCGGGAATCAGGCCGACGGTAAAGTCTGTACCGTTGGCACTTTTGTACTCCAGCCGGACAAACTGCTGCTGATTGAGCCAGTTGGCCTTTTCCGTCATGGATGCGGTGTGCTCGGCCCAGACCTCAGCGGCATCCCGCCCCGTGTCCAGATACACGCAATCAAAGATGGCCTTCCACAGCTTTTCTACTGCGGCCGCCTCGTCATCGTCAGGGAACACCTTCTTCGCCCAGCTGGGGGATGCCGCCGCCGCAATGGCCCACTGATGTTTGCCGTCAAGCGCGTCCCGGTACTGCTTCAATACTTTCTGGCGCATTTGTCTGACCTGCGACAACTTACCCGGGTCAACTCCTTTCAAAGCATCCGGGTCGCCGGACTCAATGAAAATGCGGACGGGCAGATCTTCCACCTGCTGTTTGCTCCGGGCCTCTTCCCAGGGCAGAACCTTGCCCAGCTCCTCTGTTTTCGCGTACTGATAGTGCAGGTAATCCACTGCGTCACTCTGCCACTTCAGTTCCACTATGCGCGCACCTGCCTCATAGGCCTCTTTGGTGACCAAACGTGCCAGCTCTTCCTGGTCCACCTGGACGGTGATCTCCACCTTTTGTCCCGGCTGCACATTGGCCCCAGTGCGAACAATGAGCCGCGCATACTGCTCCAGCAATTGGTGATTCATTCGGATGGCCTCTTTTCATAGTAAAATATTTGTTTTGCAGGCTTCATCGCCCCAGGGCGGGGGCGGAATATGCAACGTCAACCGCCTTATCCTGCACGGGTTATTATACCACGCCCTCCCAATTTAGCAACCCCCTTCCCTACTTTCGCCTCCGCCGGCCAACCCATCCGGGGGCTTGTTTGAAGCGATAAAAGCGCTCCCTCCCGAAGCGGGACGGAGCGCTTGGCTGATCCAATTGGGTTTCAATGAATTGGTTTGCAGGCCGTTCGCTGAAAGAGCGTCTCGATCAGGGAACAGTATTTGTCCGCCATGCAGAGGATCACGGCCTCCCTGCTGAAGGGAACCTCCCTCAGGTGTAAGAGCACTGGGTTCTCCAATGGTGGCGGCTGTAATTTCACCTGATTCGCAGCTGCCAGAACGCAACCGCGCTGGCAGCTGCCACATTCAAGGAGTCCACCCCGTGAGACATGGGGATGCACAAGGCGTAATCGCACTGGGCAATGGTGGCAGGCGCCAGCCCGTTGCCCTCTGTACCCATCACGATGGCCAATTTCTCCCTTTCCGCGGGGCGGAACTCTTCTATGCTGATCGCGCTGTCACAGAGCGCCATAGCGGCCATTTTGAACCCCAATTCCCGCAAGCGGGTCATCCCCGGCTGGGGCCACGCCCCACTCTCATGACCGATATAGGTCCAGGGAATTTGAAAGACCGTGCCCATACTGACCCGTATCGACCGGCGGCACAGGGGATCGCAACAGGTGGGGGTCAGCAGTACGGCGTCCATTCCCAGCGCCGCAGCGGAACGGAAAATGGCGCCCACATTGGTCGAATCCGTAATCCCATCCAAAACGGCGATCCGGCGGGCGCCGGTGCAGACCGCTTCCACACTGGGCAGCTGCGGGCGGCGCATGGCACACAAAATGCCCCGGGTCAGCGGATAGCCGGTCAGCTCGGACAGCAACTGGCTGTCCGCTGTATAGACGGGGATGTCTCCACAGCGCTGGATGATACTTTGCGCCCGCCCTGCAATATGTTTGCGCTCCATCAGGAGGGACAGGGGTTCATACCCGGCACGGAGTGCGCACGCGATCACCTTGGGGCTCTCCGCAATGAAGATCCCCCGTTCCGGTTCCCGCTGCGAGCGCAGCTGGGATTCGGTCAGGCGGGCAAAGACGTCCAACTCCGGCAACCCCAAGTCGGTGATCTCAATGATATTCGGCATGGCTCTTTTCCTCCCCCTCTCTGCAATCGTCACCGGCCCCAAAGGGGCTTCCACCATGATCCGGTACAGTCTCCTGCGCGATTGCATGTTTGGAGCGCTCGGGCCGTCCGGCCGCCAACTTATTTGGAAACCGGGCAGCAGCAATCTGCAAACAGCTGCTTCGGATAGACGCCCGCGTCTACCAGCTTCCGGAAAGACTCCACGACACATGGTTTGTCCTCTTTGTATGTGACGCCAAACCACTTGTCCGAAGTTTCCAACACCTTGACCGACACTTTTCCTTCCCGCAGAAGTTGGCCGATATAAATGGGCAACAGATACTCCGCCTTCAGGGGATTGACCTTGGCCGCACCCTCGAAAAACTTCACAAAGCCATCTTCCAGCATTCCGATAAACTCAGGCGTCAGCCCCCACATATTCATGGAGACATAGGCATTGGCGTCGATCGCCTGGCCATCCACCTGGGCGCCGCCGGCGGTCTTGATGATATTCGCCGTTTCCACCACGTCGGTGAGCTGGTTGTCCTCATTGACCGTGCAGATGCCCCGGGTGACGCCGCCGTTCTCGCTCAGCGTATTTTTCAGGATAAAACCGGCCATACAGAAGTCGGTGGGACGCTCAGGGCTGTAGTTCTCCAGAAAATCGTGAATGCGCACAAAGGCTTCTTTTCCATAGTAATCGTCGGCATTTAAGACGGCAAACGGCTCTTCAATCAGCCCCTTGCAGGCCAGAACGGCCTGGCCGGTTCCCCAGGGTTTCGTGCGGCCCTTGGGCACACAGTACCCCTCCGGGATGGCATCCATGGACTGGTATGCATATTGAACCTTCACGTTGAGACGGTTGCAAACCGCTTCAATGCGATTGCCAATGACCTGACGAAAATCGTCCTCAATATCCTTTCGGATAATCAGGACAATCTTATTAAAACCGGCTTCAATGGCATCATGAATGGAATAATCGATAATAAGCTCACCGCTCGGGCCAACCGGCTCCAATTGTTTAATGCCTCCCCCAAAGCGGGAACCCATTCCCGCCGCCATAATGGCTAACGCTGTGTTCATGGTATCTCTCCTATCCTTTCGGGCTGTCAACAGAATGTCTTTTCAGCCAAATCTAACGCAGATGCGATGACCGCATCCATGTCATAGTACTTGTATTCGCCGAGGCGGCCGCCGAAGATGACCTTCTCCTCCGCGTCGGCCATCTTCTTATATTCCGCGTAAAGCCTGCTGTTTTTCTCATCATTAACGGGGTAATATGGCTCATCCCCGGGCTTCCACTCAGAAGAGTACTCCCGGCTGATGACCGTTTTGGACAGTTCCTTCCCCTCGGCATCCCTGCCAAATTCAAACCACTTGTGTTCAATGATGCGGGTCCAGGGCGTCTCTCGATCGGTATAATTGACTGCGGCGTTGCCCTGGAAGTTGGGGATGTCCAGCACCTCGTGTTCAAAACGGACGCTTCGGTATTCCAACGTGCCCAGTTGAAATTGGAAATAGGCATCAATGGGGCCCGTGTAAACCACCTGTTTCGCCTGGGCGTCCAACTCAGATTTGTGCTCCAGATAGTCCACGTTTAAACGGACTTCCATGCCCTCCAACAGGTTCGCCACCATTTTGGTATATCCTCCCACGGGAATGCCCTGATACAGGGCATTGAAATAGTTGTTATCAAAGGTCAAACGGACGGGCAGACGCTTGATGATAAAGGCCGGCAGGTCCTTGCAGTCCCGTCCCCACTGCTTTTCCGTGTAGCCCTTGACCAGCTTTTCAAAGATGTCCCGGCCAACCAGGGAGATGGCCTGTTCCTCCAGGTTTTTCGGCTCGCCCTTGATTTCGGCACGCTGCGCGGCGATTTTGGCTGCCGCCTCCTCAGGCGTCACAACCCCCCACATCTTGTTAAAGGTGTACATATTGAAGGGCATTGAATAGAGTTCACCCTTATAATTTGCAACCGGCGAGTTCGTAAAACGGTTAAACTCTGCAAAACGGGTAATATAATTCCAGACCTTCTTGTTATTGGTATGGAAAATGTGGGCGCCATATTGATGGACATGGATGCCTTCTACGTTTTCCGTGTAAACATTGCCCGCAATATGGGGGCGCTTGTCCACGACCAAAACCGACTTGCCCTTTTCCTTTGCCTCATGGGCAAACACCGCGCCAAACAGGCCAGACCCCACTACCAGATAATCGTACATAATGTTACTCCTTTACTAGGGGTTCACTTCCAGAACCGAACAGGCAATAGAATCACCCGTTTTATTTTCCTGACGTATTCACGCCTGCGCGCATCCCGGCTGACCGCTGGATAGGGATGAGCGCGCTTTCCAAGCTCGATCTTCTTCATGGCTGACTTCCAGCGGCGCTCCATTTTCTTCCCATCCCCTGGGAGCAGTCCCTTCAGCTGGGCAAAGGAGACGTTCTGCCCCTTTTGGCTCAGGTGCTGAGATCGAACCAGATTTTCAGCGCTGTCTGCATGGCACTTGAACAGCGTCTCACAGCAACCCCAGGCTGCTGCACCGCGCTCCGTGCGGATGATGCAGCTGTTGACGCCCTGGGAATCCGCGTTTTCTTTGATATAATTATCCCCCAAGGCAATATCACAGTTTCGATTCAACTTATCCAGGCAATACAGGCAGCGCTCCGGCATGAAGTAATTTTTAATCCGCTTCCGTTCCTCGCTCACAAGATCCTGCTGACTGCCGTCAGTATAGCACAAACGCATATCCCCTGGCCAGCCCCCGGCATCTTTTGTGCGGAAATAAAGTTCATCAAGTGTTTTCCCTTTTCCGCAGGGATGGTTGGCAAAATAGTCGACAACCCCGTAATGCATGGTCTTGTCGCAAAATAACCCGAGCAGCAGATAGTTCTCCCGGTTTAAACGGCGGCGCTCAATGGTGTTCAGGATGCCCTGAACGGCGCAGCCAGTCCCGACAAAAATACTGCGCTCCTCCGGGTGGGCAATCATATGGGCCACGGCGTCCTCATGAGAGACGGTCAGATAGCGGCTCTTGGGCGACTGCTCCAAGCTGTCTCCCCTCTGATACCGCTGGGATTTCAGCTGGGTTCCATAGCGATAGCCACTGAGCAGATAGGCAGAATCATATGCTCCCGTCTCCAGCAGCTGTGCAACCAACTGCGTGGCAACACCACCGCTGGTTGCCCGGGCGAGAATCGTTTCCGATTTTGCTTGGGCACACAGAATCTGCTGATACTCTCCCAGCAGATAGATCTCGACACGCGGTTTTCCCTCGTAGTCACCCAACTGCCTTCTGGGACAGACATCCATACAGATCCCGCAGCTGATACAGGATGCGGCATCAATGACAGGCAGATATTCGTTTCCCTCCCGCTGGAGCGTAATACACTGTTTGGGACAGTTCCCGACACAAACGCCGCAGGCAATACAGAGTCCCTCTTCTCGAACGGAAAGAATGTTCTCCCTCATTTCGCTCTCCTTTTCAGCAGCCGGCTCTTGACCAGGTAGACGCTTTCCTGGAATTCCTCGCACCGATGGAACAGCAGCGCAAAGAGCGCATTGGGGAGAATCACACAGATCACAGCCCGCACGACGAGGCCCAAGATTCCGTCCGGCAACCAAGCACAAGCCAACCAGGTGACGGCGCACAGCAGTACCGCCGCCCCCGTGTAAACCGCCAGCTTGATATAGTACTTCTTGGCAGACATATCAAACAAATATCGAAATACAGTGTAATTCTCCCACGGCAGCGAAATCAACATACTGATAATGGTCGACAAAATGACGCCAAAAAGGCCGATGAACTGCACCATGATAATATTACCAACCAAATTGGTAATCATCACCGCATAGGGGCGCAGCCGATCCTCCCACCAAACACCACCAGCATCCTTATACGTCAGGGTAATACGGCGAATCTGGTACACATAAAAATAAACGACCAGCAAGATCACGATGTCCATACCGAACATCAGGCTCTCATCTTGAACCCATATCTTCATAAAGGGCTGGTACAGGCACAGCAGGCTGACGGAACAGAATATGACCAGCCAGGCGTTCAGAAAGGTGAGGACATTAAAGTCGCGATAGTTTTTCTCCTCACTCTCTGTCTCCAGGCTGTTACCCAGTCCAGCGGTAAAAGAGCTGTAAATGATCGTCATAACGCCCACAATCGCATTCATAATATAATAGTAATTTCCGTACTTTCCCACCATGGTAAGGCCTAAAAAGGCGGAAATGACAACGTTATCTGTAGAATGCATGACAATTGCGTTGGCTTTTGTGCCAAAAAGGGCCAGAACCTTCCTGCGGATCGATCTCTCCAGCTCTTTGCTCACCTGGCCGCGGCATTGATAACGGGGGAACATTCGATTCACAATCACCGCATTGGCAAGATTGGTGGCAATGGTGGAAACCGGCAGCCAGATGATGTAAAGATAGTAGTTATGGAAGGCCAGCAACACGATCACCTGGACGACATACATGGCGATCTGCAACACCATGGAACGCTTGCTGATGATATCAGAGCGCTGGAAGGCGGTCAACAGCGATTGTTTATACGCGAACATCCAGTAGCTGATCACGGTGTCAAACACGTAAATCAGATACAACACATACAGATTCACATCCGCCGGGCATCCGTCCTTGACCAGGTATTTCAGGAATGGAATCAATCCAATCCCCACCACCAGAATGATGCACCCGATATACCGGTACAATTTTCGGTACAGATTGAGCAGCGCACAGATGGTGTCATCATCGTCCCGGGCAATGGGCTTGTACATGCTGTAAACCAGCGCGTTGCCCACGCCCAGCTCCGCTAAACTCAAAAAACTCAGAATGGATGTGAACAGGCTGTTCAGACCCACATATTCGGAACCCATCACATACAGCATCACCGTTCTCACCGCAAAGGGGCCGAGAATGGTCGTCGCTTTATAGACCACACCAAAGAAGATATTGCGGGCGGCGTTTTTGGTACGGTTCATTTTCATCGCTTCTTGGTTTCCACTCCCTTCAGGAACTCGTCAAGACCGATAGGCACTATAGCGGGACACCCATTTTTTAGAAGACGTTTTTTTGCAATTTAATGCGCAGGTACAACCCGTAAAGATGCACATAAAGTCAATCGTAGTGGACTGAACAAATCCATAGCTGAACAACGACATGACAACTAACATGAACAGGCAGCAGCCGTAAGCAGGTGCAATCCAGTGCTTCTTCCTCCACAGTTGATAGAGCTGTACAAACAGGAGGATATACAGCAACACCAGCAAAATCAATCCCACATAACCGAAGTCATAGAGATATTCCACAAAGTCATTATGTGCGTTAATTATGTGGCTGCTGATCACCTGCAGCTCTGCTGACACGGCTTGATAGCCCCTGCCGATGATCGTATCTAATCCATCCAAACGCAAAAATGCCTTGATTACCTTTCTCCAGATCTCAAGACGGCCACTGCCACCGTCATCGGATAAGCTGGCAAACCGCTCCAAAATGGCAATGGAATTGACCGTGCTATAGATATACACGGAGATCAGCGCCACCGCCGCCACTACAATATATTTGGCGATCTTATTGATCTTTTTGGCAAGGGTGCCCTCCATATGTAGCCGGAGGATGTAATAAACCACCACGCCGCCAATGCAGGCAATCGCGCCTGCCCGCTTAGTGGAGGCAACCTCCAGCAGACAGACCAGAACGATCAGCGCATTTTTCCAGAAGCCGTCCTTCTGAATCAAGACAAAGGGGAGCAGCGCAAAACAGAAGTAAACTGGACGGACAATCATGCCATAATAGGTGTAACCGCTCAAATGCGTCAGCACCATGGGAATGGACGCCAACACCAGCACCAGTTCCGAAAAATAGGTGGCAACTTTAAAGGAGTGCGGATCCGGCTCATATCTGGAAGTGATCAGATAGGAGTCCAGAATCAGCAGCGGCCAGATTAACATATCACCCAAGTTTCCAACGCTAAATCGACCATTCCGAAACGAGCTGATCAATTCCAGCAACAGAAGCAACATCACAATGATGATAATGGCGCTCTGGGAACTTCGGACTTTCATTGTGTGAATAACTGGCAGCAGATAAATCAGCCCCACTAGCAATAGCACCATGGCAAACAGCAAACTAATGGCACGGAACAACTGAATCATAGGAGACATGGCACTTACCATGGACGAGACTCCCATAACGTAGAAAATGTAACAAAGCTCATAGCCCGTAATCGCCAGAATCAACACACTCATCATGGCGGTCTTCCGCTTGATATGAATCACGGCTCCGCCTCCTGCCTATCCAGAACGGTCCAGCACTGGTCAAAACAGGTATTGCATTGTACACGTTTCAGATTCTTTCGGATCTTTTCCCGCTCTGCGGAATATTCCTGTTCCATGCGATCCACTGCCTGCAGCAGCTGCTCTGTTTGATTCACCCGGGTATTGGTAATGTCAAACACATACTGCTGCTGCTCAAATCGGGCGGCCAACTCCTGATACTTCACTGCCCAACCCAAAATCAAGGCCGGAACGGCCTCCCGGTAGGCGTGGACAATGGCGTGAAAGCGGGAGGCGATGACATAGTCAAACTGGCGCACAAAGGCCCCGTATGCCAGACAGCTGATCGCATCCGGCAGCAGATGTACCCGCGCCTCCCCTTCAAACATGCGATAAATCTCCTTGCACATGGCAAGATCCTCGGAGTGGCGGAAAATATAGACCTCTTTCCCCTGCTCTGTCAGGTGCGTAATGACACGTTTGTAGATATCCATTGTGGTCTGGCGGTCACCATGCTCCAGCGTCTGGAAATTGGGAACAATGCCCACATTGTGTGTAGTGGAGATGTGTGGATAATCTAGCTCCGGTTCCTGATAACAGATGTGATGCCAGTCCAGCTCGCCGCTTTGCAGCACCAGATCCGGAGAAAGCTCCACATGCTCCAAGCCGTAGCGGCTGCGCAACAGCTCATAGCCGTCTCGCTCCCGGGCAAAAATCAGGGATGCCTTTTGCAGCGTGGCGCCAATGGCGCGATCCATCTCCTGCTGACGCGCTCCATAGTCAAAGGGGCCAAAGGACTGGGGCATGAGAATCACAGGCACCTGATGGGCCTGGGCGGTCTGGATATAACGCAAAAAGCGGTGATTGGCCA
>CAYWAP010000007.1:23492-57231 GCA_964456525.1 uncultured Oscillospiraceae bacterium | reverse complement strand
AAATCTGAGGCGGTGACGATTGTTCGCCTGACCCAGCCCTCCATCTCCAGCGTCAGCAATTCGTCGTCTGGAAAGATAACGGTGAAGTGGAGTGCCGTCTCCGGGGTCGGTGGCTATCAGATTGAATACTCCACCTCCAGCAGCTTCTCTACTTATACGCGAGTGAAGATCACGAACAGCTCGACAACTTCCACCACCATCAGCGGCCTGACAAAGGGCAAGACCTATTATGTCCGCCTGCGGACGTACAAGACGGTGGACGGCGTTGCCAGTTATTCCTATTGGAGCAGCGTGAAGACCATCACCCTGAGCAGTTGAGCGGTGTGTCCGCCAACTGGCATGGGGCGGTATGGCTGGATTCCCTATGATTTCCGGTGGCCCGGAACGTAGGGGAGATGACAAAACAAAAGGCAGGGCTGGATACCCGGCTCTGCCTTTTTTTGGAAACTGTTGCCGGCCTGTTACATTTTGTTGATTGTATTCTGATAGAAGAAGTTGTATCATACAGTCAGAGACAGCAAAGGGGGAACCCCCAAGGAGGTAGGCTATGATGAAAAAAATTCTAAGTCAGATACTCGTGTTGGCAATGATCGTGGCGCTGAGTGCCTGTGGCACATCATCCACTGGGGATACAAGCACAGGAACGGCGACCGACGGCAATGCGGCTGCCACGCTGGAGGAGGATACATCGATTCCCATTTCAGAGGACAGACCGGTCATTGAGGACTCTTCTGTGGTGGAGGAAGTTCCGGAAGTGGAACTGGACGGCGTGTCAACCATCACATATGAAACGGAAGAGGGAACCATTGAGGCCGATGACGGCACCGTTGTCATGACGTACAGCTATCAGATTCCCACGGTAGAGGTGCCCAATGACCCTGAGGTCAGCGAGATCATTCAGACGGACTTGGATGAGATCGTGGATAACTTTTTGGCCGATCTGGAGGCCAGAGCCGAGGAGGCCAAGAGCATTTATGAGGAGATTGGCAGCGGGGAGGATACCGCTTACATGTATTCCTTTACAGGGGAGTTGTCCTTTACCGTCACCCGTTGCGATGAGCAGGTTCTGAGCTTCCGGATTGACACAGCCACTTACAGCGGGGGTACGCGGGAGTTCTACGACATGTATGGCCGCAGCTATGACGTGATGACCGGTTCCTGCCTGACCTTTGAGGATTTGGGCGGCGATGAATTCGTCAGCTTATGTAAGGAATCTGTCCTGGCCCAGGTCGCGGAGGCGAAGGAAACGACCGATGGCATTTTCGATGAATACGAAACATACATCGACTGGGTCGTTCAGGACGGGACGTCAGACCCCATGGAGCTTTACGGCACTGACGAGGCAACCGTTGAGCCGGAATTTTATTTTGACGAAGACGGCATCACCTTTATCAGTGGGGAAGGTGTGTTTCAGGACTATGCAACCGGGATTTTGTGCTTCACGGTGACCTATGAGGAGTTGGAGGACGTGCTGACGGAGACCTATATGCCCACATGAGCGCGAATCTCAGTATGATGTAATATGACCGGCCCGATGGAATTTGGTTCTGTCGGGCCGGTTGCGGTATCCCGGCCCTGCTGCCTGATCGTCCGGAAGGGCTGGGAAGGTGTTTTTCAGTCCTGGAGTTCATTCATGTGAACCCAATAGCGCTTGGGAACGTTGCTCATGCGGAGCTTGGGATTTTCCCGGCTCTCGATGGCGATGGCGTTGTAAAAGGTTTTCCACAGGGACTGCCAGGCCCGTTCACGGGCATTGGTCTCCGGGAGCTGCAAATTGGTGACCGGGATGATTTTGCTCTGGGGACGCCGGGCGGGATTTCCCGCCTGGTGGAACAGGACCTCTCCGTGGACGCTGTCATAGATCAGGAAGTTTTCCCCGTGATAGCGGCTGCAAAAGTGCCCCCGGAGAAGGGGCAAAACCCGGTTCCGCGGCTCAATTTCCGAGGCGAGAAAGTCGCCGTAGTCGGCAAAACGGACAAAGCCCTTTAACAGGTGGGCTTCATTTTTCAAATACTGGACGGCCTTTAGCAGGGGCGCCACCCGGTCGTCTGTCAGCCAGCGGGTCACGCCGGGGCCGACCTGCTTTCCCAGGCGGAGGAAGGTGTAGATAGCTTGCTCGCGCTCTTCCATGCAGGTGAGGAAGCCGCAGGCCGTCAGCTCCTGAACCTCCGGGGAGATGTTCTGACGGATGGAACGGTAGAGGGCAGTGGCCCGGAGCCGGTCGGTCTCAATATTGCGGAGGGGAAAGAGGGAAATCCGCGGGTCATCTGCTGTGATAAACTCGGCGGGAACGACGTGGTTTTCCCGGCAATCGTCCAGACAGGTGAGAAAGCCTGCGAAGGAGCCGTCGTAGTGATAGGAGATTTGAAGTTCGTTGGACATGAAAAACACCTCGGCATGGGCGAATTTACAAACGTGGGGTTGTGCAGAAAACCGCTCTGGGAATCGAGCATTCTAGGCGTCAAACAGGGACAGTTGCTCCGGCTCGTACCGAAGCAGCCGGGGCCGCTCCTCGGCCACCAGATGGCGGAGAATGCCGTCCTGGGTGACGGAGAGGCCGTCGCACTGTTTGCCGTTGCAGGTGAGGAAGTACTGGGCGCGTTTCAGGACGACGCCCAGTTTTTTTAATCCCTCAAAGTGAAGGGAACCGGTTCGGCGGGCGATGAGAATCCGCCGGGCGGACTTGACGCCAATGCCAGGAACCCGGAGCAGCATCTCATAATCGGCGGTGTTGACCTCAACGGGGAAGAACTCCATGTGCCGCAGCGCCCAGCAACACTTTGGGTCCAGTGCGGGGTCGAAGTTCGGGTTGTCCTCGTCCAGAATTTCATCGGCCTTAAAGTGGTAGTAGCGCAGCAGCCAGTCCGCCTGGTAAAGGCGGTGCTCCCGGAGCAGCGGGGGTTGGAAGGTCTCTTTTGCCGGGAGCAGGGCCGAGGTGGAAACCGGCATATAGGCCGAATAAAAGACCCGTTTCAGGTGATATGTTTCATATAATCCGGCGGTCAGGTTCAAAATTTGACGGTCGGTCTCCGGCGTTGCCCCGATGATCATCTGGGTAGACTGGCCGGCGGGGGCGAAGCGGGGTGCCCCTTTATACTGCTTCCGGGCAAGGGCGCTTTCGCGGATTTCGTCCCGAATCTGTCCCATGGGGCGGAAAATGGCTTTGCGGGGCTTGTCCGGGCAGAGACGGCCAAAGCTCTGCTCGCTGGGCAGTTCGATATTGACGCTGAGGCGGTCGGCCAGCAACCCCAGCCGATAGGTCAGAACGGGATCGGCGCCGGGAATGGCCTTGGCGTGGATATAGCCCCAAAACCCGTATTTGTATCGGATCAGGGACAGGGCTTCAATCATCAGCTCGGTGGTGTAATCCGGGTTGCGGATGACCGCAGAGGAGAGGAAAAGCCCCTCGATATAGTTGCGCCGGTAGAATTGCAGGGTCAGTTCGGCCAGCTCCTCCGGGGTGAACATGGCGCGCCGGACATCACTGCTCCGGCGGTTGACACAGTATTGGCAGTCGTAGCAGCAGTAATTGGTCAGCAGAACCTTTAAGAGCGTGACGCAGCGTCCGTCTGCGGAAAAGGTGTGGCAGCAGCCTGCGGGGAGGGTGCTGCCTATGCGCCCCTGACGGGCGCTGCGGTCCAAGCCGCTGGAGGTGCATGCGGCATCGTATTTGGCGGCGTCCGTCAGGATTTCCAGCTTTTGGGCCAGGTCCATGGGAGAACCCCCTTTCTTTATGGAACTTATGTTCTAATTATAGCGGCAAATCCGGCCCATTGCAAGGGAAAAACCTGGAAGGAAAGGGAGGTTTATGGGACTATGAGAGGCGTACAATCCAAGCAGGAAACCCCCGGCTGCGGGAAAACGCAGCCGGGGGCGTTTGGTTGGGGCGAAATCACTGCTGCGCGGAAAAGACCCGTTTCAATTCCTCCAGCAGAACCTGAGCGGCGGGGGTAAACACCTGATAATTCCTCCAGATGATGTACATCTCACTTTCCAGCTTGGGTTCCAGGGGACGAAAGCAGAGTTCACTGTCCTCAGAGGTATCCAGCAGATGGTCAAAGGTAATCATGATGCCCATCCCCTCGCGGACCAGAATACCGCCGTTGTAGGCCAGGTTGAAGGTGGCTTTGATGTTCAGCCGGGGCAGCTCCTCGCCAAACCATTTGGGGTAATCGTCTGTCAGGGCCTGCCGGGAGAGAATCAGCGGCTCGTCCCGCAGATCTGCCAGGGTGATGGCCTGTTTTTGTGCCAGGGGATGATCCCGGCGCAGGACGGCGCCCCAAGTGTCCCGGGCGGGAACGGTCAGATAGTGGTACTTCATGAGGTCCACTTCGTGGACGATGACGGCGAAGTCAGACAGTCCTTTGTCCAGATCGCCCTGCACATCCGAGAGGTTCCCGCTGCGCAGATGAAAGCGGATGCGGGGGTGAAGGGTCTGGATTTTTTTGAACACCTGGGCAATGTATCGCATGGAGGCCGACTCAGCGCAGCCGATCTGGATGTCCCCGGAGCACTCCGCGTCCAGGGACTGAAACTCGTCCAGGGTTTTATCCACAATTTGCAGAATATCCTCTGCGCGCTTGCGCAGCAGAACCCCTTCCGCCGTCAGCTTGATGCTGGAGCTGTGGCGGGTGAACAGCTTTTGCCCCAGCTCATCCTCCAGAGCCTTGAGTTGCTTGGACAGGGTGGGCTGGGTCACGTGTAGACGTTCTGCGGCCCGGGTCATGTTTTCCTCCCGGGCGGATTCCAAAAAATACCGCAGGGTTCGAATTTCCATCTGGATCCCTCCTGTTATGATCTGGTTCCAGTTTACCACATGACATTCAATTTTGGAATATCATGATATAAAAAATAACCATTTGCGCATCTGATCAAACCGGGATATAATGAAATCATCCAAAAGCCGCCGGTGGTTCCCCGGGCACAGACCAGCGGGAGCGGACATTCCGGCAGGCGGCTGGCGCCGCGGAGCGTGTCGTTGGAGCGGCAATTTTTCAGTTTGGAGGCATGGAGATGGCGGAGGCAAACGATGGGCAGGCTATCCTGCGCCAGAATCTGGCGGACGCAGGGTGCAGTGAGGAGCAGGTCGAAGCAGTCCTCCGGTGCCGTGCCGAAGGGGATTGGAAGGGCGCTGCCTGCTTACTGCGCCGGCACCGCCGGGAGCTGATGAAGGCGCTGCACGGCGACCAGTTCCGAGTGGACTGCCTGGATCATTTGTTGTATCAACTGGAACAAACGTAAGGGAAAAGGATGATTTTTTATGGGAACGAACTATATCGCGCCTTTGAGTGAGGCAGTCAGCCGCAGCTCCGTGCTGTACCGGAACCGGTATGGCATGACGGTGGCCGCAGATCTCTATATTGCCAAATCTGCCGAGCCGGAGAAGCAGTATCCGGCCCTGATTGTGGGCGCGCCTTACGGCGGCGTCAAGGAGCAGGGCCCCTGTGTCTATGCCAATGAACTGGCCCAGCGGGGCTTTGTGGTTCTCACCTTTGACCAGTCCTTCATGGGGGAGAGCGGCGGATTCCCCCGGAACGTGTCCTCTCCGGACATCTTTGTGGAGAACTTCAGCGCCGCTGTGGACTATTTGGGGCTGCAGCCCTTTGTGGATCGGGAGAGAATCGGCGTGATTGGCATCTGCGGTTCCGGCGGGTTTGCCCTGTCCGCCGCCCAGAGTGACACCCGCATCAAGGCGGTGTCCACTGTCAGCATGTACGACATGAGTGCAGCCGTCCGGCTGGGGATGGACGAAGAGGCCATCCGCGCCAACAAGGACCGGATCTCCCGCCAGCGGTGGGTAGACGCGGAAAACGGCGCGCCGGAGTATCTGCCCTATTTCCCGGCGGAGCCTCTGGACGCTGTGCCCGCCGATCTGGAGGAGCCGACTGCCGAGTGGTTCCGCTTTTACGCCCTGAAACGAGGCTTCCACCCGCGGGCCAGAGGCGGCTTTACCACCACCAGCGATTTGGCCATGACCAACTTCCGCCTGTTGGACTACATTGACGAGATTTCCCCCCGGCCCGTCCTGTTTGTGGTGGGAGATCGGGCGCACTCCAAATTTTTCAGTGAGAACGCCTATGCTGCGGCCAAAGAACCCAAGGAACTTTACACCGTGGCCGACGCTGAGCACATCGATCTCTATGACCGAACCGATCGGATTCCCTTTGACAAGCTGGAATCTTTCTTCAAGGAACATCTGAAATAAGGAGGGCGTGACAATGCGTAACATTCTTGTGGCCTATTTCAGCGCCAGCGGCGTGACCGAAAGGGCGGCTCAGGTGCTGGCGGAAGCGGCGGAGGCGGATCTCTATGAGATTCGTCCCCAGGTTCCCTATACCAGGGCGGATCTGAACTGGATGGACAAACATTCCCGCAGCACGGTGGAGATGAACGACCGGACCTTCCGTCCGCCGCTGGCGGACACAGAGGGGGACGTGGCAGGACATGAGGTCATCTTCCTGTGCTTCCCCATCTGGTGGTATGTGGCCCCCACCATTATCAACACCTTCTTGGAGAGCTATGACTTCCGCGATAAAACCGTCGTCCTGTTTGCCACCTCTGGCGGCAGCGGGTTTGGCAAGACGCTGGAGGAGTTGAAGGGCAGTGTGTCCCCTTCAACGGTTCTCCGGGAGGGCCGGATGCTGAACGGGCAGCTGGATCCGTCGGAGCTGAAACAGTGGGTGCAGAACCTGGGGCTGTAGAACCGGCACAGCGCGGCCCCGTCTGGACGGCTGACTGACAAAGAAAAAACGACTGTCTGGAGATGCTCCCTCTGCGGGCGACCGTGGAGGGAAGCATATCACCAGGCAGTCGTTTCCTACTTTTGAGACACGTCCGAGATACTCCCCTGCTGGGGGGTATCCTGGATTTTGACAGAAGAAAACCCGCCGCAGGCGTTTCCCTGCGGCGGGAGTTGTTGCTTCTGGAGATATCATCCCTCCGTGGGGGATGAGGTGGAAAGAGACAATTGCGCGCCCGATCAGACAGGCCAGCTGTAATCGTCGGAATCATCCTTGAACAGCAGGCTGCTGTAAGAGTCGCACAGGCGGTCAATCAACGCGATGAAACCGGCAATCATTCCGGCGAGAACGATGGAGATGACAACAATTCGGAATAAATACTTCATAACGTTTTCCTCCAAATGGGAATGGGTGGTAGTAGGTATAAAAGCACTTTTATTATAGCAAATTTACCCGAGGAATCAACCCCCTAGGGTTACAAAATCGGATTTCCATCGGCATCCAGCCGCTTCCACTGGCGCACAAGGTCGGGGACTACCACACCGCCCGTCGCGTTTTGGTAACGGATATAGAGCTCTTTGGCAAAGGCCGCCCGGCTGCGGGAGCTCTCCCGGCGGAGATAGGCCGGATTCAAATCCCAAATGCGGACCCGATCCAGGCCGTCGGCATCCTTGAGCAGGGTGGTGATGGTCAGGGCGCGCTCCAGCTGGGCCGGGTGGTAGCGCTCCACCGTGGCGCGCAGGAAGCGGTCATCCCGGGCGTGGGCATCCACGGCGCCCTTCAAAATGGTGAGGGCTTCACCGGTGCAGCCGGTCAGCCGGCCGATTTTCAGGGAAGCGCGATAGCCGTGTTCCACGTCGTAGGAGTCATTTTGACGGCCGGTATCGTGATACGCACAGGCAAGGAGCAGGAGACGGGTATCTTCGGGGGAGAGGAGTTCAGACTGGGCGCACAGCGCGCCATGGAGAACCGTGCGCTCCACATGGCCGGGGCCGTGAATGTCGCTTTGAAAGAGGGCGGGGCGGTTCAGATGTTCGATTGTTTGCAAAAAGAGGGGATATTGTGCCCAGGCGCGAAAGGCGTCGATCAGCAGCTGATACTCGCCCCAGTCTTTTTGGGCCAATAGCGTGAGGATAACGGGGGTTTCCGCCAATTGCCATGCCCTCCTGTCCTGTGAGATGCCTGTATTTTAGCATTTTTCGGCGCTGAAAACAAGGGGAAAAGGCGCAGAATCCTGATC
The DNA here is from genome assembly GCA_964456525.1 of uncultured Oscillospiraceae bacterium. GTDB lineage: Bacteria > Bacillota > Clostridia > Oscillospirales > Oscillospiraceae > Onthomonas. The sequence continues at coordinate 49,251 of CAYWAP010000007.1, read as the reverse complement.
ACAACGTTTTGAACAGCGTGGTCAAAAACCGGTAGATATTTTTTGACGGTAAATAACGGCATAAATAATCAGATGAAAACGCAGTGACGGCAGAGGGCGGCAAATGGAAAGCGGGCGAGGGAGATGACGGCGGCCAGAAATCGTCTCATTCTTCCGCCGGAGAAGTGCTTCCAGAGCGGGGGATAACGTGTGAAAAATGATATAAATTTGAGAGAATAGGGGAGAACTGCACAAGAGAAGGGGAAAGTGAGAGGAGTCGGCGGGAACAGAAAGGGCTTTTGGCGATATGAATTAAAATCTTCTTGAAAAACCAAATTAAATTTGTTGTTTCGATGGGTAGACTTTTTTCCCGGCAGAGAATATAATAGACACAATTGTTGTATTATGCCAATCTTTTGAATGCAACCGGTTTACAGCGTTCCAAGCCGCCTCACAGGGCGGATTCGTGCAAATGCACCATAGAGGATTCCCGGACTGCGGTTTGCCGAGTTGATCAGGAGGAAACTGAATGAGTATTGTGAGTCAAACTAAAGAGGAAGTCGTCATTGATTTGATGGCTTTGATCCGCTTGCTGATCCGAAAGTTACATATAATTGTCCTTTCTACACTTGTGGTCGGCATTCTGTTTTATGCGTGTAGCTTGTTTTTGATGACACCGATGTACGAAGCCCATACCACCCTCTATGTCAATAACTCAACCAGCCAGGACACGAGCACAGCCATTACGACCAGCGATTTGACCGCATCGGCACAGCTGGTGGACACCTACTCCGCAATTATTTCCAGCAATACGGTCCTCTCTCTGGTGATTGAAGAGGCCGATGTGGACATGACGGAGGAAGAGCTGCTGGAGCAGATCACCATTTCGGCGGTCAATGATACGGAGGTCTTTACCGTTTCGGTGCTCAATGCCGACCCGAAGACGGCCGCCCGCATTGCCAACGGCATTGCGACCATTGTGCCGGACCAGATCTCCGAAATCGTCGAGGGAAGTTCGGTGAAAGTGGTGGACTATGCCCGCATTCCCACGGAGATTGCCTCCCCCAACTATACGCTTTGGGCCATGTTGGGCATGATGCTGGGCTTTGTTGTCAGCGTGGCCGTGATTGTGGTGCGGGCGCTGCTGGATCGGACGATTAAATCGGAAAGTGATTTTGAGCGCTGGACGCTGCCGATTTTGGGGACAGTTCCCGATTTGGAACAGGCTCACAAAACTGACACTTATGGCTATGGTTATGCTGCCGCCCGCGGATTGAGAGGTAAAAAATGAATCTTCTGAAGAAAAAGAATAAGGGTATGATTCATGAGGAAGATCATCTGCTCTCAGAGGATTCTCCTTTTGCCGTGCAGGAGGCCTATAAGACCATCCGGACCAACATCATATTTTCCATTCCCGGAGAGTCCTGCAAAAAGATTGTCATCACCAGCTCCATGCAGGGGGAGGCAAAGAGCACCACGGCTGTTAATTTGGGGATCGCCTTTGCCCAAAATCACTCTAAGGTTCTGCTGATTGACTGCGATTTGCGTCTGCCCACAGATGCCACCAAGCTGAACGCCAAGGAAAAGCCGGGGCTGAGCAACCTGCTGGTGGGTATGTGCAAGGAGGAAGAGGCCATTCAGCATTTGCCTCAGGGGCTGGATCTGATGCCTGCCGGGGACATTCCCCCGAACCCCACTGAGCTGCTGGGATCGCAGAGCATGGCAGAGTTGCTGGAGTCCCTTTCGGAAAAATATGAGTATATTCTGTTGGACACGCCTCCTGTTTGTACGGTGGCGGATGCCGCTATTTTAGCAAAGCAGACCTCAGGCGTGATTATTGTGGCCCGTCAGGGGGTTTCCACCCATGACAGCATTAACGAGGTTCTGCAGAAGCTGGAGTTTGCCGATGCGAAGGTTTTGGGCTTCGTCTTTACCGGCGTGGAAAATGAAAAGCAGAAACAGGGACGCTATGGTTATGGTTATGGCTATGCCAGTGCGTCCAGTGCAAATGGTCAGGGGAATGGAAAGTAACCATGGTAATTGACTTTCATTCACATATCTTGCCGGGGATTGATGATGGAAGCCGCAATCGGCAGATGTCGCTCCAGATGTTGAACGCTGCCGCCGGGCAGGGGATCGACGTCATGGTTGCCACGCCACATTTTTATGCAGATAGTATGCATGTGAAAGGCTTCCTTCGCCGCCGGGAAGAGGCGCTCCAAAAGGTGCTGAACGAACAGCGCCAGGAGCAGATTCCGATTCTTTGCGGCGCTGAGGTTGCCTTCTTTTCTGGGATCAGCCGTGTAGAGGAGATCGGGCAGCTGTGCATTGGTCAGACGAACCTGATGCTGTTGGAGATGCCCTTCCGGGCCTGGTCAAGCCGGGATCTTTATGAAGTGGAACGGCTGATTGGCCGGGGCATACAGTTGGTCATTGCTCATGTGGAGCGGTTTTACCCCTTTCAGAAAGATCGGGGGATGATTTCGGCGCTTCTGGAAATGCCGGTTTATATCCAGGTGAACGCCGAATGCCTGTTGAGTTGGAAAAGCCGCCGGCTGCCGCTGAAACTCTTCCGAATGGGGGCTGCCCACCTGCTCGGCTCGGATTGCCATAATCTGTCCAGCCGGCCCCAGAATCTGGCAGAGGGTAGAGCGGTTTTGGAACGAAAGGTGGGCCGGGATTGCCTGGAGGAGATGGATCGCCTGGGTGCTGCGTTGCTGGGAGATGAGATTGCAAAATGTTGAAAAAAGTATCTATTTTACTGAGCGTAATAATCGTTGCGGGGATTATAGGGCTTCGTCATATGCATACAGCCAGCCGCCAGGATGACCAGGCGACACTTCAGGAGACGAACGCAGAAATTCAGCAGCTGGAAGCGGAGAAGACTTCGCTGGAATCCCAACTGGAGGAAATTCAGGAAGAAATTGCGGAGGCCGAAGCTGCCCTGGAGGAGGCCGAAGCAGAGACCAGAAGCGTGATACTGTGCTGCAATACGCTGAACGCACAGTTTTACAGCCAGGTGTACCCGACGTTGCAGGAAAAGGGCATCACCGGTATTTTTATTTTTAAAAATGGTCAGCTTCCCGGAGACGGCGATATCGTTACGGTGGAAGAATTTCTGGCCTTGGAGGCGGATGGATGGGAAAGCGCCATCTGTCTGACGCAGGGGGACGCATCCGATGCTGAATGGAGGGCTGAGGTGGAAACCTATGTGAGCCGTTTCACCGTGCGGATGGGTTATGCGCCGCGTATTTTTTGCTTCGGTGAAGAGGGCGGCACAGAGGAGCAGGCCGAATTTTTGAGCGAGCAGGGCTTTGAAATTCTTTTGGTTCATGATGAGGTTGGAGAGGAAGAAATCGGCGGACTGCAGGTCATCCAGCTGATTTCCTACCTGGACACGGAGCTGGATGAAAAGGTGAGCAGTTTCACCGGATACTGTGGTCTGGAGATGTGGGTCGGCTGGAATGACGACACCGACGCGGAGAAGCGCTACACGGCATCGGATCTGGCAACGCTGTTGTCAAACGAACTGCTTTCGCTGGACAGTTTAGAGGATTTAGAAGCGCTGGAACCGGTGACAAGTGGGGATGAACTGGCTCAGTTGGAGGAAGAAGCGGACAGCCTTCAGGGGCAGATTGACGAAATTGAAGAGGAACTCAGCGCCCTTTACTATTAACTGCGTTCCTTTCTCAGAGAAAACGGACAGATCGCAAGGAAAATTTCCCCGATCTGTCCGTTTACCGTTATTGGGTTTTGGATTTTGTGGAACAGGTGCAGGCATTGAGCGGAAAAGGGGCGACTTGTCAGGAGGGGCTTACAAAATCAAAGACCCGCAGCCTACGACTGCGGATCCTTGATGAAAAGAAAGAAAAAAGAGAGGAGATGAGTTATGATTGCTTTGCTGTTCCTGCTGATGATAGAATACCAGAATTGCCTGGGGGATAGGTGAATAGAAATTGAAAAGATTGTAAACGGTTTGTGAATAGGCACCGGACGACCGCCTAAAACCACATTCGCTCATTTCAGCTTCCTTTCAGGTAAAGGAGATAAAATGACAAGAGGATAACCGTGCTGTCCGGATGATCTGAGAGAGAGCATTTTCATGCATGTTCGGTGGCGAACCTAATGACAGCTTCATAAAACTTCCAAGGAAAACAGTTGTCAAAAAAGGTGGTTTATGATAAGATAAACCGTGGTTTTATCACTTGAAACAATTTGTAAACACAGACAGCTGCATAGGCTATCAGGATGCAGCGATTCCAGAATCAACAAAAAAAGAACCATGATTTTAAGAGGTGTACTAGATGGGACGTAAGAGATGCATTGCCATGATCATGAGTGTTGCCATGATGATGCTGACGCTGGCGGGCTGTGTTGAGGGCGACGGGAGCACGTCCTCCAGTGTGCTCTCCGGACTGAGCGGGAACACGTCCAGCATGACCATGATTGGCATTTCGATGAGTGGTACGGAAACAGACGGCGATGACGGGGAAGTGCTCTTTGAGGCACTGCGCAACGCCGGTTACAGCGTAGAACTGGCCTACGCAGAGGACAGCAGCGAGACCCAGGCGAGCCAGCTGGCCGCCATGGTGCAGGACGGCGCTTCGGCTCTGATCGTTGATCCGGTGGATGCCGAGGAGGCAGCTGACACTCTGGACAGCCTGGACGTGGCCGATGTGGTTGTCCTGGCCTACGGGGAGCCCATTGACGGAAAGAATGTTGACTATTATCTGGGCTGGAATTGGCAGGAAATTGGACGTCAGCAGGCCCAGTACATCGTGGATGTGCTGGATTTGGACGAGCAGGAGGACGCGGTGACACTGGAAATTGTGGGCACTGGGGATGCAGGCTCTGCCCTGGCGATGGAAGGCGCGCTGGCAGTGTTGCAGTCCTACATTGACGAGGGAACGGTGACCGTCCTCTCCGGCAATGTGACAGCCGAGGACTGCGCTGTGGAGGATATGGACAGCTATATGGAGACGCTGCTCACGGAGTATTATGAGGAACAGGAGCTGAATGCCCTGCTGTGTTTCGGGGAAGGGCAGGCTGTGGACGCCATCAGTGGGCTGATGAGCCATTATTTGGGAAGTGTGTTCCCCGTTGTGGCGGGCACGGGCTACGATGAAGAGATTGATTCCCTGCTCAATCAATATATGCTGTCGGCGACGGTATACGCCCCGGACGAAGATCTGACCGATAAGGCCCTGAGTCTGGTTCAGGCTGCGGTTTCCGGCAGCCAGCAGGATCAGGAGGAGCTCCTGGCCGCGCCGGTGACGCTGACCCTGGAGAATTTGAGCGACTACCTGGTAGACGGCGAGATCGTCATTCCGGAGACGGACGGCAATGCTACAGACGGCAACGCTGAGGACGACGCAGCCTGATAGACAGGACATACAAAACGCCTTGCAGCTTTTCCGCTGCAAGGCGTCCTTTTTAGATGTGGGATCATGAGCGGGGCGGGAGGAGCCGCCGCCTTTTTAAAACTCTGCGTTGCCCACCGTCCGAGGATGGGGCAGCACGTCACGAATATTGGAGATGCCGGTCAGGTACATGACCATGCGCTCAAAGCCCAGGCCGAAGCCGGCGTGGTGACAGCCGCCGTAGCGGCGCAAATCCAGATAGTACTTGTAATCGTCCGGGTTCATGCCCAGCTCCTGAATGCGCTGCTCCAGCAAGTCCAGACGTTCCTCACGCTGGGAGCCGCCGATGATTTCGCCGATGCCGGGAACCAGACAATCCGCCGCGGCGACGGTCTTGCCGTCATCGTTCAGGCGCATATAGAATGCCTTGATGTCCTTGGGATAATCCGTGACAAAGATCGGCTTTTTGAAGTGCTCTTCGGTCAAATAGCGCTCATGCTCGGTCTGGAGGTCACAGCCCCAATTGACGGGATAATCAAATTTCTTGCCGGAGGCTTTCAGGATTTCGATGGCCTCGGTGTAGGAAATACGGCCAAAGTCGGCGTTCGCCACGTGCTCCAGACGGCTCTTCAGCCCTTTGTCCACAAAGCTGTTGAAGAAATCCATCTCGTCCGGGCACTTCTCCATGACAAATCGGATGATGTATTTAATCATGGACTCCGCCAGGTTCATATCGTCTTCCAGATCGGCAAAGGCAATTTCCGGTTCGATCATCCAGAACTCGGCGGCGTGGCGCTGGGTGTTGGAGTTTTCGGCGCGGAAGGTGGGGCCGAAGGTGTAAATCTTGCCAAAGGCCATGGCGAAGTTTTCGCCGTTCAACTGGCCGGAGACGGTTAAGCTGGTGTGCTTCCCGAAAAAGTCCCGGGACCAGTCAACCTGGCCGTCCTCGGTGCGCGGCGGGTTATCCAGATCCAGTGTGGTCACGCTGAACATTTCCCCTGCCCCCTCGCAGTCGGAGGCGGTGATCAGCGGCGTGTGGACGTAGACAAAGCCCTGATCCTGAAAGAAGCAGTGGATGGCGTGGGCGGCCACGCTGCGCACCCGGAAGGCTGCGGAAAACAGATTGGTGCGGGGGCGCAGATGCTGGATGGTGCGCAGAAATTCCACGCTGTGCCGTTTTTTCTGCAAGGGGTAGTCCGGAGCAGAGGGACCTTCCACCATGGCCTGGGTGGCCTGAAGCTCAAAAGGCTGTTTGGCGGTGGGGGTCAGGACCAGCTTACCGCGGACAATGAAGGCGGCGCCTACATTCTGCCCAGCCAGTTCGCTGTAGTTTTCCAGCGTCTTGTCCAAGATAACCTGAAGGCACTTGAAGCAGCTGCCGTCGTTCAGGGACAGGAAGCCGAGATTTTTCATGTCGCGAATGGAGCGGGCCCAGCCGGCAACCGTGATGGTCTTGCCGGCAAACGATTCGCAGTCCGCATACAGCTGAGCAACCGTGATACGATCCATAAGTGGAACCTCCTAAAAACGCACGCTGCGTGCAAGTTTGAATGATATAGCACTCCAATTATAGACCAATTTTGCGGAAAACACAAGGGGGAGGGCGGGAATTTAGACCTTTTTCCTGCGAAATACGAAATAGGCTTGGACGGCAGGGGGCGTCCCCCTCGGCAAATCATGGATAAAAGATTAATTTTTGATTAAGCATCTTGCGGGGGCAGAAATTTATAGTATAATAAGGGAAGAAAATCGAAGGTTTGAATTTGATTTCCGCACGGAAAGGGTTTTGTTATGTCGACAAGGAACAACGGACATCCCAATTATGATAAAATTCCATGGCTGTGGATTGTCATTGCTTTTTCTGTGGTGCCGCCTTTGGGGCTGGTTTTGCTGTTTTTGAAGCTGAGAGAGATGAGCAACAACCCCAGTTTCCGCCAGAAGGAGTGGCAGCGAAAATCCAGAGAGTGGTTTGAAGCGGTTGAGCGGGGAGTGGCCCAGAATATCCAACATGGAGCGGATGGGCAGAAAACGGATGAGGGCGCCCGGGCCAAAAGGGAGAAAAAATCCGGAACCGGGGCGAAGAAAGACAATGACTTTGCCGGCTGGAAGCCAATTCGAGGGGGCGAGGTGGCCGTTTTTGCCGGTATCTTCTTTGCGGCGATCTTTGGAATCGCTACAGTGGATGAGTTGATTCAACTGCACGGGAACCCTTGGGCGGCAATCCAGGAGGCGTTTCCGGCGTTGATGTTTACCTGTCTGGGGCTGGCTCTGGCCGCCTGGGGGCATTTTAAAAGCAAACAGGCGAAGCGCTTTCGCAAGCTGCGAAACCTGATCGGCAGACAGAAGGTGGTGGACATTCACGCCATTGCCGAGGCCTTTCCGTGCAGCTATGAAAAGGCCTGCGAGATGTTGCAGGACATGGCCTACGAGGGCCATCTGGGAAAAACGGCCTATGTGAACGCTGCGGCCGGGCAGCTGGTTCTGACCGGCGAGGGTGTTCAGGCCCGCAAGCGGGCGGAAAAGGAGGCCGCGGTGAAGCGGGCGGAAGAGGAGCTGTCCATTCTGCGTGAGATCCGGCAGGTCAACGATGCCATCCCGGACCCCGAGCTGTCCCGGAAAATTGACCGGATTGAGGAGATCACCGGCCACATTCTGGAATATCAGAAGAAGCACCCGGAAAAGACCGGTGAGCTGCACACCTTTTTAAACTATTATTTGCCCACAACGCTGAAAATTTTGAACTCATACGCGGAGTTGGAACGTCAGGGCGTAGAGGGGGAGAATATCAGCGCCACCAAGGAGCGCATTGAAGAGATGATGGACATGGTGGTGGAAGGGTTTGAAACCCAGCTGGACAAGCTGTTCCGGGACGAAATGCTGGATATTGCCTCGGACATCGCCGTTATGGAACGGATGATGGACCGGGATGGGCTGACCGATCACGACATGGTCATGCCCAAGGCCCCGGATAAGGAAGAGAGCGCCGGGGAGAGGGCTTCTTTGACGCTGGATCCGGAAGAGAAACGGGAACCGGCGGCGCAGGGAGCGTCCGCTGCCCGGGGCAGTTGGGAACAGGGCTTTTACCGGCGCACCCGGGAGGAACTGAACCAAACCGCTGAGAACGGCGATGCATAAACACAGGGCGCGGCAGACGTTGCCGCGCCCTTTTCGCCGGGAAAAACCGAAAAAACCTCCCCGGGGCCAAAGGCGGCGGGAAGGTTTGTGATTACACCATGAGGCTGCAAACGGCGTCGGTATAGGCGGCGGGGTCCTCGATGGGCAGGCCGGCAATCAGCAGGGCCTGATTGTACAGAAGTTCCGCGTATTTTTTCGCCTTTTCCGGATCTTCCGTGATGGCGGTTTTCAAGGCGGCGAAGACCGGGGCATCGGGATTCAGCTCCAGAACACGCTCCGCTTTGAAGCCCATCATGTCCTGACCGTGCATTTTCAGGCTCTTTTCCATCTCAATGGTGATGGGGCCGTCTGAGGTCATGCAGACCGCGTGGGACTTCAGGATTTTGGAAACCCGGGCCTCCTTGATCTTGTCGCCCAGCGTCTCCTTCAGGAAGGACATGACATCCTTTGACTCCTCGGCCTTTTCTTCGGCGGCCTTCTTCTCCTCTTCCGTCTCCGGAAGGGCGTCCTCATCGTTGATGCTCTTGAGCTTTTTGCCATCGTACTCCTGGAGTGACTGGACGGTGAACTCGTCCACGTCCTCCGTCAGGTACAAAATCTCATAGCCCTTGTCCAAAATCCGCTCAGCCTGGGGCAGTTTGGACAGTTGGGTGGCATCCTCACCCACTGCGTAGTAAATGAAGGGCTGGTCTTCCGGCATGCGCTCCTTGTACTCAGCCAGGGTCGTACCCTTTTCGTTGGCGGAGGAGACGAACAGCAGCAGGTCTTTCAGCAGATCCTTGTGCGCGCCATAGTCGGAATAGCAGCCGTATTTGATCTGCGGACCGAAGGCTTTCCAGAACTTCTCATACGTCTCACGATCCTCTTTGAGCAGGCGGGAGAGCTCCGCTTTGATCTTCTTCTCCAGATTCTTGGCGATGACCTTCAGGCTGCGGGTGTGCTGGAGCATCTCACGGGAGATGTTCAGGGAGACGTCGGGGGTGTCTACAATGCCTTTGACGAAGCGGAAGTGCTCGGGCAGCAGGTCCGCGCACTTGTCCATAATCAGCACGCCGGAAGAGTAGAGCTGCAAACCCTTTTCAAAGTCCCGGGTGTAGAAATCGTAAGGCGCCTGACCGGGAATAAACAGCAGCGCTGTATAGGAGACGCTGCCCTCCGTGGTGACGCGCAGGGTGGACAGGGGCTTGGAATAGTCGGAGAATTTATCCTGATAGAAGGAGTCGTATTCTTCCTGGGTGACCTCATCTTTGGGGCGCTGCCAGATGGGCTTCATGGAGTTCAGCGTCTCCAGCTCCTGATAATCCTCCCACTCCGGCTTGTAGTCATCGCCTGCGTCCTCGGGGCGGGGCTTTTGACGGGACTTCGTCATCATCATCTGGATGGGATAGTGAATATAGTCGGAGTATTTCTTAATCAGCTCCTGAATGCGGTACTGCTCCAGGAATTCATCGTAATTTTCTTCGTCGGTGTTGGGCTTTATGTGCATGATGACGTCCGTGCCCACGGTGTCCTTCACCGTCTCGTGGATTTCGTAGCCGTCGGCGCCGTTGGAAACCCATTCGTAGGCCGTCTCAGAGCCATAGGGGCGGGTGACGACGCGAATCTCATCGGCAACCATGAAAGCGGAGTAGAAGCCCACGCCGAACTGGCCGATGATGTCCACATCCTGGCTGTCGCCCTCCTGTTGGGCCATCTGCTGCTTGAACTGCAGGGAGCCGGAGTTGGCAATGGTGCCCAGATGCTCCTCCAGTTCATCGGCATCCATGCCGATGCCGTTGTCGGAAACCGTCAGCGTGCGGCCCACCTGGTCAACGGTGATGTCGATTTTGAAGTCGCTGCGGTTGAGACCCACCTGGTCGTCCGTCAGGGCGCGGTAGGCCAGCTTGTCAATGGCGTCGCTGGCGTTGGAGATGATCTCCCGCAGGAAAATTTCCTTATGGGTGTAGATGCTGTTGATCATCAAATCCAACATACGTTTGGATTCCGCTTTGAACTCTTTTTTAGCCATAGTGAAGTACCTCTTATATATAGAATGATATGATAAACGATAGTTTAGCACTCGCTTCTTTTGAGTGCTAAGTTATCATATACCTTTTCCCGGCAAATTGCAAGGGGAAAATCCCGGTTGTTAACAAAAAATTTTGATTTCGATTGACCGCATCACCGATCTGGGAGGAATATCACAGGGCAATGCTGCCCAGATGGGGCAGGGGATTCCATTTCCCGAAATCCCAGTCAATTCAGCCATTGAAAAGGGGGGACAGCTGTGATACACTGACAGGGAACGGATGAAAGGAACGAATAGCATGGAAATCAATGGCATTGAAATGAATGAAGAAGTTCGGTATGACAGTTTAAATCTGTCGCCCGAAATTATGAAGGTATTGAAGCAAAAGGGATATGAGATCGCGACCCCGATTCAGGGGGGCTGTATCCCGCCCCTTCTGGAACATAAAGATGTTGTGGCAAAGGCGCCCACCGGCACGGGCAAGACCTTCGCCTTTGGCATACCCATCGTGGAGCACACAGACCCGGCCGGGAAGGATGTGACCAGCCTGATTCTGGCCCCCACCCGTGAGCTGGCCATCCAGATTCGCGATGAACTGACGTTTCTGTGCGGGGCCAAGAAGGGGGTTCGGGTGGTCTGCCTGTACGGCGGAAAGCCCATTGAGAAGCAGATCCGGCAGATGCAGAAGCATCCGCAGATTGTTGTGGCCACGCCCGGACGGTTAATGGACTGCAAAAAGCGCGGCGCCATTCAGCTGGACAAGGTTCAGACGGTGATTCTGGACGAGGCCGACCGGATGCTGGACATGGGCTTTATTGATGACGTCACCAAAATTCTGGACATGATGCCCAACCGCAAACATCTGGGGCTGTTTTCCGCCACCATCAGCCGTGAGGTCATGGACATTTCCTGGGTCTATCAGCGGGATCCCGTTGAAGTCACGGTTCGCGCCGTGGCGGAGGACGCCCCCGACATTCAGCAGTACCGCATTGCACTGGACTCCCGGGAGGCCAAGTTTGACACAATGGTCGCCCTGCTGTTCGCCGGTGAATATGAGCGCGCCATCGCCTTCTGCAACACCAAAAATATGACAGACCGCCTGACGGCCCGGTTAAAGATGGAGCAAATCCCCTGTGAGGCCATTCACGGCTCCATCCAGCAGAAGGTGCGTGAGAGAACCTTGCAGAAGTTCCGGGACGGAAAGCTCCGGGTTCTGGTGGCCACGGATGTGGCGGCGCGGGGGCTGGACATTGATGATGTGGATGTTGTCTTCAACTATGATGTGCCCGATGAGCAGGAATACTATATTCACCGCATTGGACGCACCGGACGGGCGAAGAAACATGGAGTCAGCTACACCTTCTGTTCCACCATCACAGACGCCATCAAGATGGATGAAATCGAGCGGACACAGAAATTCGCCATCCAAAAGCTGAAGTATGATGAGGATGGCTGCCTGATGGTCGTCGGGTAAAGATTGTGTCGAAAATGTAAAACTTTGGTTTGTTTCTGCCGCCGGGCTCCCAGTCCGGCGGCGTTTTTGTGCATTTTAACGAATGGGAAGTATTGACAAAGCACAATTTCGCTGATATAATTCGTGAAAACCTGCGGTGATAACGATTACAGAGCAACATTCTAATGTAAAAAATTTTTACAGAGCTGGACGCTCAGTTCTCTGATGCCGGCAGGTTTGGCGGCCGGACGCGTTTCCGGCATGGAAGCAATGCTTCCTGATTTTGAAAGGAGCTAATTATGATCAATATGGACTCTAAGAAAATGAACGTTTTCCCGATCCATTCTGACCTGACCAACACTCCCGACGTGCATGCAGGCATTCTGCCTAAGGAGCACTATGATTTGATTGTTTTCTCTCCTGCATGGCGTCCGGAGGACGTTCTCCAGGGGAATCCGAATGTACAGATTACCTGCCGCGGTGTGGGACAGTATCTGGTGATCAGCGGGGAACTGCGAATCGCATGGGTTTGCACCGGCCTGTGCGGCGGCGTGATGGACAGCGTGCTGTCCATTGCAGAGCTGGATTGTTCCCGCGTGCTGTTTTTGGACCAGGCCACCGCGTTGAACCAGGAACTGAAAGCGGGCAGCCTGATTGTGCCCAATAAAGTGATTCACGGAGGCGATCCCCTCCAGTATCTGGAGCCGTCCCATGAGGAACTGGATATGGAGGCGCGCCGTACACCGCCCAGAGGCGTTATGTGGATTAACAAGGCGGCTTACCAGCAGAATATTCATACCAACACCCGGATTGTCTTCTCCTGCCAGACCCGTATGGCCGTGCAGGTGCAGATGGAGGCCGTGCTGAGAAGCGGCGCGGAAGCGATGGATCAGTATAGCAGCCTGTTCAGCCGCTGCATGGCCAAAATGGGATGCAATGGCGCGACGCTGCTGGTGGTATCCCAGCGGTTGGGCCGCAGCAGCGGCCCGGAAGAGCGGGCGCATGTGGATTGGGTTCTGCGCGAAGACGTGAGCCGGATTCTGCTGGCGCTGGCGGCGGAGCGGGTGAAAGTTGCCTGATTCCCCCCGGTGGGCCGGGCCGCGGTATAGCGGGACTGGCGCGGGAAAACCAGTGACAATTCAATAGAGACGACAAAAGGCTGTCCGAGAGGGCAGCCTTTTGTGCTTACAGGGGGTTCACTTGTCAAAGTGGCCAAAGAGGGATACAAGGCCGGACACGGTCTTGTAGATGGGGTTTTCCATGGTTTTGGAGACGTTTTTTAGCTCGTCCCGGATGTGGATTTGTTGGGGACAGTGGCGCTCACAGCGGCCGCACGCAATGCAGCGGCTGGCGTTGGCTCGTTTTCCCCGGAGGGTGGTGGTCATGAGATATTCCTTCATCCCGGTATAGAACCCCTCGCTGTAGCGCTCATTATAGGCCCGGAAGCAGCCGGGGATATCCACGCCCTGGGGGCAGGGCATGCAGTAAGCGCAGCCGGTGCAGTTGACCTTGACGGTGTGGTTGATCGCCCGGACCACGTCGGCATAGACCGCAAAATCCGCCTCGCTCAGGCAGCCCGGGGGAGATTGGGAGGCGACGCGGCAGTTTTCCTCCACCATTTCCAGACTGTTCATGCCGGAGAGGACGACGGTGACTTCCTTTTGATCGTAAAGCCACCGCAGGCCCCACTCCGCCGGGGAGCGATTGGGGTCTGCCTCCCGGAACCGCTCCACGGCCTGCTCCGGCAGCAGGTTTACCAGCCGTCCGCCCCGCAATGGCTCCATGATGATGACGGGCAATCCGCGGGAATGGGCATACTCCAGCCCCCGGCGGCCTGCCTGGGTGTGTTCGTCGATATAGTTGTACTGAATCTGGCAGAAATCCCAATCATAGGCGTCGATCAGCTCTATAAAGGTGTTGCTGTTGCCGTGGTAGGAAAAGCCCACGTTGCCGATGGCCCCGGCGGCGACTTTCTCCGCCAGCCAGCCCCGGATGCCCAGCTTGTCCAGGCGCTCCCAGGTGGCGATGTCCGGCAGCATGTGCATCAGGTAGTAATCCACGTGATCTGTGCGCAGCCGCTGCAGCTGTTCCTGAAAGAAGCGCTCCATGTCCCCGGGTTTTTTCAGCAGGTAGTGGGGGAGTTTGGTGGCAATGTTCACCTGATCGCGCAGGTGGTTTTTTTCCAGAATTTCGCCCAGCGCGGCCTCACTGCCGGGGTAGATGTAGGCGGTGTCGAAGTAATTCACCCCTGCCTGGGCGGCGGCGAGGATTTGCTGCTCGGTTTTGGCCATGTCGATCTGCTTGGACCGGGTGCGGGGAAAGCGCATACAGCCAAAGCCCAGGACGGAGAGGGAGCTGCCATGTTTGTCCGTGCGATATTGCATAAAAATGAGCCTCCTTAAAGCCTTGTTTGCAAACTGCCAACATGCCAGTACGGCGGGGCGTTTCCCGCCGTACTGGGCCAGGCTTCTTTACAATAGACCAAATATTGCTGCGTCAAATGGCCCTGTCCGGCGGAAAAATCCGCGCCATTGGTCACATCTCTGATTTCCAACCAGGGCCGAAAAGGGAAAATTGACAGGCTAGGATCTCTTTTTTGTATTTGGAATGGGGGAGGTGAGCAGGCCGCGGTAGGTTTTCCACAGGCGGCGGGAATAGGCGGTGACAGAACCTGTTTCACAAAAGGCGTCCAGCTCTTCCGGGGTGAACCAGCGGAAACCGGCGATCTCATCGGATTGGAGGTGCAGCGGGGGCTGCTCCGTGTCCAGCGTGACCAGATAGGTCAGGTTCCAATGGTGAAAGAAAACCTCACGATCCAGGGTTTCGTCATAAAGGCTTTCCCGGTTTTCCAGCTCGCCCAGAAAACGCCAGGCGGTGGGGGGCGGGGTCAGACCGGTCTCCTCGGTCAGTTCCCGGGTGACGGCGTCATAACCGGTTTCACCGGCCTGCGCTCCGCCGCCGCCGCACTCCCAAAGGCCGGGAAACCAGTACTTTTGAGGACTGCGCTGCTCCAGCAGCAGACGGCCCGCGGCGTCGCGCACCCAGTATGAGACGACCATGGTGCAGGCGCCCTCCGGCAGGGGGAGGGCGCGGTCATGGACACGGCCGGTGGCCTGATGATTCTGGTCGTAGAGATCGACGTATTCGGGCATAGAAAAACCTCAATTCAAAAGTTTGGCGTCGCTAAAGGGGAAAAACACGGCGATGGCTTTGCCGATGACATAACGGGTGTCTACCATGCCAAGTTCGGCATAGCGGCTGTCTGTGGAGCCGTTGCGGTTGTCGCCCATGACAAAGATACAATTTTCGGGGACAACAAAGCTGGAATAGACCATGCCCTGGCGCTCTACCATGTAATCATCTCCATAAAGGGAGAGATCTAAGCCGTCGTTGGTGAAATTCAGATAATCTTCCTCCAGAGCTACGCCATCTACATAGACGGTGTTGGTGTCATAGTCAATTTCCACGCTCTGGCCTTCGGTGGCGATGACGCGCTTGACAATGGCCTGGTCCGTAAAGGTATCCTTGCGGAGGATGACAAT
The DNA here is from genome assembly GCA_964456525.1 of uncultured Oscillospiraceae bacterium. GTDB lineage: Bacteria > Bacillota > Clostridia > Oscillospirales > Oscillospiraceae > Onthomonas. The sequence continues at coordinate 33,774 of CAYWAP010000007.1, read as the reverse complement.
ATCCCCCTGCTCCGGCGTATAGGCGATGCGCTGAACCAACAGCAGATCCTGATCGTGAAGGGTGGGATACATGCTGTTGCCAGAGACGCCAATGACCATGAAAAAGAAGGTGAACAGCAGGACGACAAAGGCCACCACCGCAGTTAACGTCTCGATCCACTCATAGAGACTTTGATGCCAGGATGGCCGGGGAAGTTTGGTTTGATTGCTCATGGATTGCCTCCGGAATCAATCGGAAATATCAATGCGTTCCACTGCGGTGCAGCGGCGGGTCTGAGTGTCTACAGTGAAAAGGACGGCGTTCATTTTGCATGGCCCCTTTGCCGCCTCATAATGGCGGGGAAGGCCGCCCAAAAATTTATTGATGGAGTCCTCGGGACGGATGCCAAGCACCGATTGGGAAGGGCCGGTCATGCCCAGGTCGGTGATATAGCCGGTTCCCCTGGGGAGGAGCTGGGGGTCGGCGGTGGGGACATGGGTATGGGTGCCCCAGAGGGCGGAAACCCGTCCGTCCAGATACCAGCCCATGGCCAGCTTTTCGCTGGTGGCCTCGGCGTGAAAATCCACCAGCACAACGTCCGCCTCACCATCCAATTGTTTCAGGATGGCGTCCGCCGTGGTGAAGGGGTTGTCCACATTGGGATCCATGGACACCCGTCCGACGAGATTGATAACGGCGATGCGGGAGCCCCGGGGACCCTCGAAGATACCCCAGCCCCGGCCGGGCAGCCGGCTGGCAAAGTTGGCCGGACGGAGGGCGTACCGGTTATCCTCCAAAAAATTCGTGATTTGAATTTTGCTCCAGGCGTGGTTGCCAAGGGTCATGACATCGGCGCCTGCGTTAAACAGGTGCTCTGCCTGACGGGGGGTAATACCGACCCCGGCGGCGTTTTCCCCGTTGACCACGGTGAAGTCGATGCTGTGCAGGCGCTTCAAAGAGCGGAGGTGGCAGGTGAGGTAATCCAGACCGCTTTCGGAGACGACGTCGCCCACTGCCAAAATATGGAGAAGCATAGGTGATACCCTTTCGCTGTACGTTCAGAATAAAAACAGTATACGCCCCTTTGGGAAAAAGTGCAAATGGAATCTCATATTTCCCCGCATTTGGGCGGATGATAAAAGGGAACAGACCGAAATACAACAGCTGCATTTCGGTCTGTTCCCCTTGTTTTTGATGGTTTGGTGTTATGCGCAGAACCGGTGGGAGCCGATGACGGTAATCAGAGGCCGGCTCCAGATCCAGGCGCTTGTGGCGGTGACGGGGTTAAAATAATAGATGGCGCCGCCGGTGGGATCGCTGCCGTTTAGGGCGTCCCGGGCCGCCTGGTAGGCGGAGTCGGCGACGGGTTCATCGATTTGTCCGTCCACCATACAGGTGAAGGCGCCCGGCTCATAGACGACGCCGGCGACGGAATTGGGGAAGGACGGATGGGCAATGCGGTTCAAGATCACCGCGCCCACGGCAACCTGTCCCGTATATGGCTCGCCCCGGGCCTCCGCAGAGATGACCCGCGCCAGAAGGTTGAAGTCGCTGTCGTTGAGGACGGTGTCATTGGTGGAGGTGGAGTAAATCCCCATTGCCTCCAGCGTGGATGGGCCAGCAACCCCGTCTGCCGTCAGGCCGTTGGAATTTTGAAAGTATTTTACGGCGGCCACAGTGGCACTGCCGTAGATACCGTCTATGATTCCGTCGTAGTAGCCCCAGTTTTTCAATTTTGTCTGAATCGTGGTGACTGTGGCGCCGGAAGAGCCCTGGCGGTAGGTGGCGGCGTCGGCTCTCGGAAAGAGAAGGACGGCGATGAGAAATAGGAAGAGCATCACGACCGCGATGCGTGAGCGGCAGCGCTGCTGCATGAAGATCAGTCCTTTCGTTTGAAATGACCAGCGAAGCTGGCCGCAAACTGCTGTTAGGCCCTGCTTGAACATGAGAAATGTGACCAATGGTGAGGGACTTTTTCGTCAGATAAGGCGATTTGACACCCCAATCCTCTGTAGATTGCAAGGAAAATCAACATCCTATGGCGGAAAAAGACCCGTCACTTGGGCATGTTGACATGTTTCAAACAAGGTCTGGATGGAAAATTCAGCTTTAGTTTGAAACCGCGCGGGGGTGAAAATACGCGGTAAATTCTGGAAGGGTGGGGCATGTATGCACTATATGCGCATATCATACATGAAATATGCGTTAAAATGGGATACATAAGAAGAAAAATGAAAATTGCAAGTTGAATTATAGAACAGATGTGTTATAATCAACCCATCCAGACCAGGGAGGAGGAAGCGGATGAAACGAGCGGATCGATGGCAGACACAGGAGGGGCTGGTGCTGCTGCGCGGTTGGGTGCGAGAGGGTTTGGGGGAGGCGGACATTGCAGAGCGAATGGGCGTTTCCGAAGCCGTGCTGCGAACCTGGAAGAGACGTTACACGGCCATCCGGGAGGCATTGGACAACTCCATGGACTATCGGGTGGAGGACGCCCTGCTGAAAAAGGCGCTGGGCTATGAAAACGTGGAGCGAAAGGTGGAGATCAGCGCAAAGGGAGAGCGCAAGGAGGTTGAAACCGTCAAGCAGGTGGGGCCGGATATGAGCGCCATCTCCATGTGGCTGAAAAAGAGAAGGCCGGACCAGTGGGGCGACGGCAACGCAGGCGGGGCAAAAAAGGAAAACAATTTGTCCCTCAAGTTGGAGGAAGAGGAGAGAGGAGAGCTGGATGCAATACCGGAGCTTCAGTCCCAGACAGCGGCTGACCATGACCTGGTGGAAGCGGGAGAAGTTCCGGGGATTTGACGGGATTCTCTGTGAGGGCAGTGTGCGCAGCGGAAAGACCCTGTCCATGACGGTGGGGTTTCTGCTGTGGAGCATGACTTCCTTTGACGGCGCGCGCTTTGCCCTGTGCGGCAAGACCATTGAATCCCTACGGCGGAATGTCACCGACTTGGCGCCGCAATGGCTGGAGGGGATTTACCACTTTGAGGAGCGGAGAAGCGAGAACCGGTTTACCGTATCAGACGGGGTTCACAGCAATACCTACTATCTCTTCGGCGGCAAGGATGAGAGCAGCTATATGCTCATTCAAGGCATGACCCTTTCCGGCGTCCTGCTGGACGAGGTCGCGCTGATGCCCAGGTCCTTTGTGGAGCAGGCGCTGGCCCGGTGCAGTGTGGAGGGTAGCAAGTTTTGGTTCAACTGCAATCCCGAGGGGCCGGAGCACTGGTTTTATCAGGAATGGGTAAAGCGATGCCGGGAACGGCGGGTGCTGTATCTGCATTTTACGATGGAGGACAACCCGTCTTTGAGCGACAGCATTCGGGCTCGGTATGAACGGATGTACACGGGGGTGTTTTATGACCGCTATGTGCGCGGCCTGTGGGTGGCGGCGGAAGGGCTGGTCTACGATGGCTTTTCCATGGAACGGCATGTGCTCCATGAGCTGCCCGATCTGTGCGGCGAGTGCTATATCAGCGTCGATTACGGAACCCGGAACCCCACGGTATTTCTGCTGTGGCAGAGGGCCAGGGATGGGCGCTGGATTTGTGGGAAGGAATACTGCTGGGACGGCCGCAAACGGATGCGGCAAAAGACCGATGGCGAGTATGCAGAGGACCTGCTGCTTTTTTTGTCGGGAAAATATCCCCGTTCGGTGATAATAGACCCGTCGGCGGCCAGCTTTATCACAGAAGTGAGAAAAAAGGGGCTGTCTGTGCAGAGTGCGGACAACCGGGTGCTGGACGGCATCCGATGGGTCAGTGAGCTGCTACGGGAGGGAAAGCTGGCCTTTTCCGATACGTGCGTGAACACAATTCAGGAGTTTCGCTCCTATGTCTGGGATGAGACGGCTGCGGCAATGGGGGTGGACAAGCCGGTGAAAGACCATGACCACTGCATGGACGCGGTGCGGTACTTTGTGAGTACGGTGGTGATGCGTGGAAGTGCGCGGGCCGGGAAGCGGCCCAGGGGAATGTAGAAAAGGAGGTTGCATTTTGATCTGGTATTTGAGCCGGGAGGAGGTGCCCGACGTGGAACAGATTCGGCCGGAAGTGCTGCGGTATCTGGTGGAAAAGGCGGAAGGGGCAGCTGGCCGGTACCGCATGCTGGAGCGCTACTATCTGGGCAAGCATCCCGTTTTGCAGCGGCGCGGCGGCGATGAGGTCCGAGTGGCGGTGAACTATGCCAAATATGTGGTGGATACGATCCTGGGTTACTATCTGGGGGAGCCGGTGAAGTACGACGGGAACACCAAAAACGCCCAGGGGCAGAGGCTGTGTCTGCTGCCGTTGCTCAGCTGCTATGACAGACAGCACATCAGCCGGGTGGATTTGGAGATCGGCAGGGAGATGGGCATTTACGGCGAGGGACTGGAGCTGTGTTATGCCTCCGCCGAGGGGATTCCCCGGCCGAGAAGCGCGAAAATCAGCCCTGCCAACGGCATTCTGGTGTGCGACGATTCGGTGGAACACAGGAAGCTCTTTGCTGTCCTGTGGGAGCAGCGGGAGACGGTCACAGGGGAGCGATATTATAACGCCGCCGTCTACACAGACCGAACGGTGAAGGATTACCGCTCTTCGGATTTGAAAACGGCGGTTTTTCACCAGGTTGGCGGGACGAGAGAGCACTTCTTTGGTGAGGTCCCTGTCATCGCCTATCGGAACAACGGAGAAGGGCAAGGGGACTTTGAGCAGATTATCAGTCTCATCGACGCCTATGACAGTCTGATCTCCAGCCGCCTGACGGATAAAAAGAAGTTTGTGGATGCGCTGCTGGTGTTCTTTGGCATGACCCTTCGGGAAGGGGACGAGGGCCGGCTGGCAAAGGAGAAGTTTTTGGACGGCGCGCCGCTGGACGCCCGGGTGGAGTACATCCAGAAGACCTTTGATGAGGCATCTGTGCAGGTGCTGGCGGACAATCTGGTCCGGGAGATGCACAAGATGACGATGACAGTGGATATGAGCGATGAGAAATTTTCCGGCAATGCCTCCGGTCAGGCGCTGAAGCTCAAGCTGATGACCATGAATCTGCTGGTGAAGAACAAAATGCGCCGGATGGAGGAAGGGCTGAAGGAGCGGATGCGGCTTTACAACCGGTGGCTGTGTTTGATGGGCAGCATGGACGAGCTGGATGTGAGCGACGTGGACGTCGTCTTCTCGCTGAGCATGCCCATTGACGAGGAGGCCATTGTGGAGCGGGTGGCAAAGCTGCAGGGGATTGTGGACGATCAGACGCTCCTGGGGCAGCTGTGGTTCGTCCGGGACCCGGCGGAGGCCCTGAACAACATCCGGGAACAGAGAGCAGAGGAAGAGGAGGGAAATTATGGCGAAAAAACGCAGGAAACCAAACGATGAGGAGGTGAAGGAGATAACAGAGGCACCGCCTTCTGAGCAGGCGGACGAAGAGACGGAACTGGAGGCCGCAGAGGAGCGGGAAGCGCTGGAGCAGGAGCGCGCCGAGCTGCAAGAGGAGCGCCGCCGGTGGGAGGCCAAGATACGGGCGGCCCAGCTGTTGCAGGAGCGCCGGCTTCCGGTGGAGTTTGCGCCGTATTTTGCGCCGGTGGACGAGGAACAGCTGGAAGGGGCGGTAAACGCCTTTGAAACGCTGTTTCGGGAGGCCGTCACACAGGCCGTTGTGGAGCGGCTGCGCGGCCGGGGGATTCCCAAGGAGCCGAAGCAGGCCAGCGGTTACAGCCGGGGGGAATTGAAGCACCTTTCGGCCAAGGAGATCAACTCCCACTGGGAGGAGATCATGAAAGCGCTGCAAGGCTGAGAAGGGTCCCAATTTCGGTTCAAGAAGGACAGTGTTCACACAAAAGGAGGATAATCCATGGCATTTTCTAATTTTATTCCCGAAGTCTGGTCGGCCAGACTGCTGGAGCATCTGGACAAGGTTCATGTGTATGCAGGACTGATGAATCGCAACTACGAGGGTGATATTCGGGCCTTTGGCGATACCGTACACATCAATCAGCTGGGCAGCATCACCATTCAGGACTATGACGGCAGCGACATTGCGTCTCCGGAGGAGCTGGACGGCGAGCAGCAGAATCTGGTCATTGACCAGGCGAAGTACTTTAACTTTCAAATTAAGGACATTGACAACGCCCAGAGCAATCCCAAGCTGGTGGACAGCGCAATGCAGCGGGCCAGCTATGACATGAACGATGTAATCGACCAGTATCTGGCGAATCTGCTCTTGGAGGGCTGCGACTCCGGGAATATTGTGACGTCCGATACCACGGTGGTGACGCCGACCTCCTCCAATGCCTATGACTATCTGGTGGATTTGGCCACGGTGCTGTCCGAGGCCAATGTGCCCATGATGGGGCGATGGGTCGTGATTCCCCCCTGGTACCATGCGCTGCTGCTGAAGGATCAGCGCTTTGTGGGCAACGGCACCGGCTACAACCAGGCGGTTTTGCAGGGCGGTCTGGTTGGCGAGGCCGCCGGGTTCCAGATTCATCTCTCTAACAACGTGCCCAACACCAGCGGCGCCAAGTATAAAATCCTGGCCGGAACCAACGCCGCCGGTTCCTTTGCCGAGCAGTTGGTGGAACTGGAGGCATACCGGCTGGAGAAAAATTTCTCCGACGCGATTAAAGGGCTGCATGTGTACGGCGCCAAAGTGGTTCAGCCCGAGGCGCTGGCCGTGCTGACGGTGGACAAGGGATAACGAAACGCGCCGGTTATGGCGGGGGAAGTTTGCGCCCGGAGGTTGTAGCAAAAGAGAATGGGCGCGTGAAAACACTGTGGGGCGGATGACGCCGTCATCCGCCCGGTAAAGAAGGAGGGAGCACATGACAGAGGAAATGCTGAGCAGTCTTTTGCCAAAGCTGGAGCGGGTGCTGCATCTGGAGGACCCGGATGAGGACGTGATCGTTTTGCTGGAAGATGAGCTCTGTGACGCGGAAGGGGAGCTGCTGCTCTATCTGGGGGTTCGTGAACTGGATGAAGTCATAATGCCAAAGGTGGTGGAGCTGGCAGCGGTGTTTTACCGCCGGGACTGCACGGAGCACATGGGCTTGAAAAGCGGCAGCTATGCAGAAGGGCAGTTGAGCCAGAGCGAGACTTATATGACCGCAGAGGATTATCGCAATGCGGTGCAGGAGATTGTGTCCGATTTGGCCCGGTATCGGAGTGTATCATGCAGGTGAGGACAACGCCGGAAGGCTGGAGGATGGGGTTTTCCCTGTGCCGGAGACAGCAGGTGCTGGACAGCCTGGGGGAGACAAAAATTGTCTATGATCTGGAGAATCCGGACGTGGTGGTACAGGATGGCGCTCAAGAGGCCATCTGCTGGCAGGTGGTGCGCAGCTGGCAGTCCAGCGGGCGGCTGAGCTCCGGCCAGCAGCAGCTGGAGCATGGAGAACAGGCCGTGGAGACGCTGCAGGGAGTCTGCCGGTCCGATCTGGAGACGGAGCCAGGGGACCGTTTTATCATCCATGACGCGATTTATGAGCTGAAACAAGTCCAGATGTGGCCCTGTCACCGGCTGTTTCTGTTGGAACGTGTGAGGTGATGCGAAGTGAACGCGGTGGAGACCATTCTGGTGGATGGGCGCGCGCAGGTGAAGGCGGCGTTGGAGGGCGTGGCGTGTGAGGTGGAATACACCGTGCGGCAGCGCTATCCGTCTGCCGCTTCGGATGGGGTTTTGGTGACCTATGGGGAGTATTCCAACGTCAGCACGGACTGTTCCGTGGTGGATCAGATTGTCTATCAGGTGGACGTGTGGGCCTTTGACCGGGAAACGGTGAATCTGGTGGCAGCTGCGGTGAACAGCGCCATGCTGGAGATGGGGTTGAAGCGGACATATGCCGGGTCGGACACCGTTGCGGGGGACAGCAGCGGATATCTGCGAAAAACATACCGGTTTGGCCGAAAGGTGGACAAGCGAACCATGCGGCTGGTGGATTGACCGCCCCTATATGGCTGGAAAACAGAAAATAGGAAAGGAAGAGTGGAGATATGGCAACACAGGGTTTGGCAAGCATTGGACTGGATTTGAAGGTGAACTCGACCAGTATCAACTATGTTCAGGAAATTGGTGATATTGGGGGCACGCCCTCCGAGCTGGACGCCACCTGCATGAAGGACACGATGAAGAAGAATGTCCCCGGCGTCCAGGACACCACGAACTTTGAGGTGACGTACCTGTTTGACAACAGCGATACGGACTCTGACTACCGGGTGCTCAAAGCGCTTCAGGACGCAGGGAAGATTGTTCCGGTGGTGGTGACCTTCCCGGACGGGAGCAGCTTTGCCACCACCGGCTATGTCAGCACCTATATTGACGGTACTGCGGTGGATGCGCTGATTACGGCCAAGCTGGTCATCAGCCTGCAAAGCGACTGGGTTGTGACCAACCCGTCCTGACGGCCGGCGGTTGTGATGATTTGAATACGGGAAGGGGGAGAGGCAATGGCAAAGCGGACATATGATATCGACGTCAACGGCGAGAGTTACCGGCTGCGCCTGACGCTGGGCGGCCAGCGCGCCCTGCGCCGCCAGTTTCACGAGGACACTCTGGAAACGGTTCTGGGCGCGGCGGTGGACGGCGAGCGTATGGCGGCTGTGCTCCAGCAGGCGCTGAACTGGGATGGCAACGACAATCCCATCCGGGACGGCGAGGCGTTTTATGACCATCTGGTCGATTGGGGCTGGAGCGGACAGGAGGCCTTTGGCGCGCTGGCCTTTGAAATCGCGGCGGAGTCCGGCCTCATCAGCAGGGAGCAGGCCCAGCAGTTGAAAGGCGCTGTGAGAGAGAACGTTGCACGGGCCTTTGACGGTCTGGATCAGAAAGAACAGGAGGAGGCAGACCGCCCTACCGGGAATCCCTGAGCCAGGAAGCGCTGGACAGGGCGGCAGCAGGCAGCGGCCTGCTGCCCTGGGAAGCGGACGAGATGACCTTCGGGGAATTGGCCGACCGGCTGGAAGGGATGCGGGAGCGGGAAGAGAGGCATATGCAGCTGGAGGCGATGATTGCCTATCAGCAGGTGGGGCTGATCGCCGGCGCTCTGGCCGGAGAGCGGGCGCCCGATCTCTACGAGGCGTTTCCGCTGTGGAGCGAGGAGGAGATCCGGCAAATGAAACTGGAAAAATACCGGCGGATCATGGCGCGCTATGCCGCCGCAAAAGGGGGAAAATCCCATGGCAGAACAGACCCAGACGGGGAACGTCAGTAAAAGTCTCAGTCAGACGGCGACCAGCTTGAGCCGCGTGGTCAAGACGTTGCAGTCCACGGCCAAAAGTGTGGGGCAGGTAGCCCTTGCTGTGAGCACGGTGGGAAAGGCGGCATCATCGGCATCCAGCAGCACCAAGAAGCTGACCGGCCAGATCCGGGACTTGTTTTCCTTTGACGAGATCAACCGCCTCAGCTCGGTTACCAGCTCCAGCTCCTCTTCCAGCGGCGGAAAAAGCTCTGGGAGCAGTTCCGGAAAAAGCAGCAGCGGCAAGAGCAGCGGCAACATAACCGCTATCAAAGAAGAGGCCACCTGGCTGGAGAAGTTGAAAAAACTGCTGAATCAGTTGCTGACGTCCATGGGGAACTTTCTGAATCTGAATGGCGGAAACACCCTGAAAGCCCTTCAGAATTTGAAAAATGCCGCGTCGGCACTGGGGACGGTCTTGAAGGGGGCGCTGAACTGGGGCTATCAGAATGTGTTGGTTCCGCTGGGAAAATGGACGCTGCAAAGTCTGGCCCCCACGCTGCTCAACGCACTGGCCGGGGTGATTCGGATTCTCACTGCGGAGCTGAAAATTTTTCAGCCCATTGGGCAGGCCGTTTGGGAGAATATCCTGGAGCCTCTGGCATCCTGGAGCGGCAAACTTTTGGTGAACTACCTGGGCAATGTGGCCAATGCCATATCCTGGGTGGCCGACCGGCTGGAGGGGCTGGCAGAGCTGGTGAACAGCGGCGACATTTTGGGCAGCTTGCAGGACTTTGGCGCCAATCTTTGGAGCAATCTCGTCAGCGGGCTGAAAAATGGGGCCAGCTGGATTGCAGAGGCGTTTGGCAGCCTGTTTTCCGGCACCATTTTTGATTGGATCGGTTTGTCATCGGAGGATAGCATTCAGCTGCCGGTTCAGTTGGCGTACAGCGCGGCGCAGCTGTGGCAGGAGTTCAAAAGCAGTTGGAGCGCTCAGAATGCCTGCGTCACAATCGGAAATGCGCTGAGCAATGCGGCAAGCACCCTGTGGAGCAATTTTAAAGCGGCGTGGGGAGAGAGCCGGATTGTGAAGATCGCCAACCAGCTGCAATCCTCCGCCGGAACGCTGTGGAGCAACTTTAAGGCGG
>CAYWAP010000007.1:0-23392 GCA_964456525.1 uncultured Oscillospiraceae bacterium | reverse complement strand
CGTGGGGAGAGAGCCGGATTGTGAAGATTGCCAACCAGCTGCAATCCTCCGCCGGAACGCTGTGGAGCAACTTTAAGGCGGCGTGGGGAGAGAGCCGGATTGTGAAGATTGCCAACCAGCTGCAATCCTCCGCCGGGACCCTGTGGAGCAAATTTAAGACGGCCTGGGGCACCCGAACGCTTTCCATCAAAAACAAGCTGGCGACATCGGCTGCAACGCTGTGGAATAATCTGAAGTCTGGCTGGAGCAATAAATCGCTGTCGCTGAAGGTGACCTATTCCACCAACGTGAGCGCGCTGAAAAAGGCGGTTTACAAGGCGCTGGGACTGGCCGGCTGGCCCACGCTGCAATTTGCCGCCAGAGGCGGAATTGTTCGCTCGGCCACGCTGCTGGGCAACACTCTGGTGGGAGAGGCTGGCATGGAAGCGATTGTCCCGCTGGAGAACCACACCGAGTGGATGGACAAAGTGGCTCAGCGGCTGGCGTCGCAGCTGAACGGCAGCCGGGAAAGCACCAGTGGCCAGCCCATCCTGGTTCAGGTGGTGCTGGACGGCCGCGTCGTCGGGCAGACGGCAGTGGACTACATCAACGGCCAGGCGAGAGCCAACGGGGTGCATCCCCTGGGCGCCTATCTGTAGGGGGTGAGGGTTTGGCGACGATTACGGTTTCCGACCTGTACATCGGCGGGGTGAAAATGCCCACCCCGGCGCTGGAGGGCATGACCATTTCCAGAGAAAAAATCTGGTCCTCCGACACGGGGCGGACGGCCAGCGGCAAGATGGTGGGAACCATTGTGAGCATCAAGACCACCGTAAAGATTAAGTGGCCGCCCCTGACCATGGACGAGGTAAAGGTGATTGAAGGGGCAGTTAGCAGCCAGGATACGCCGTTTACAACGCTGAAATATACGGACATGACCGGCAGCACCGTGACCAAAACGGTTTACTTCGGCACGCCCACGTATACGATATACAGCTGGGCGGACAATTTGCAGGTCGTAAAAGATGTGAGTGTGGACGGCGTGGAACAGTGAGTTTCTAAAAAGCCATCAAAAAGAGGACTGGCCGTCAGTCCTCTTTTTCGCGTTTCAGGAGTATCAGGTTGTGCGCCGCCCGTTTGGGGCGGCGGATAATATCGGGATTTTTATACGATCCGGCTGGATTTATAGACGCCTGTGACGCAGAAGCAGACCCATTCCGCGATGTTGACCGCGTGGTCGCCCAGACGCTCAAAATATTTGGCGATCATCAGGTAGTCCAGCGCGATATTTACCGCGTCAGGACCGGCGGCGATGTAGGAAGACAGAATATCTTTCATGCTGGCAAATTCGTGGTCCACCTGGTCGTCACGGGCAATGACGTCTTTTCCCAGGTCGAGATCCAGCGTGCTGAAGGCGGTGATGGAGTCAATCACCATGCTGCTGGCGTGTTGGGCCATCTCCAGAACGCGATTGTGCAGGGCGTGATCTCTCAGATAGGCGCTGTTCATGGCGGAGAGGATGTCGGTAATGTCCACGGCAAAGTCCCCGATGCGGCTGATGTCCGCCACAACCTTCAAGGCAGTGCTGATCTTGCGCAGATCCGTGGCGATGGGCTGCTGGCGCAGCAGCAAAATCATGCACTGATGCTCTACATCCCGCCCCAGCTGCGTGATTTGACTGTGGTATTCGGTGATGGTGGAAGCAGGGGTGGTGTTGCCGCTGGACAGCATATGAATGGTATCGGCCAGAGCGTCCTGGGAAAGACGGGCCATTTCAATCAGGGTGTTGTTGAGCCGTTCCAGATCCTGGTCGTAGGCTTTTCTTGCGCTCATAAATTCCTCCGTTTTGTGTGGTGTGGGGTTGACTGCCGGTCTGGGGCTTGGGGTCCGGGTGCAGTGCCTGCTGTTCCCACTTCTCGTCGTCAAACAGGCCAATGTCATTGTCAACGCCCCAGATCGCGATGTTGCGCTGAAGAAACGCGCAGAGCTTTGTCAGCAGGGGGCGCATATCAACCGAACCGCCCCGTGATATAGTCCTCCGTCCGCTTGTCTGCCGGCATGGAGAACATACGCTCTGTTGGCCCCATTTCAATCATCTCGCCCACCAGGAAGAACGCGCAGGTATCGCTGATACGGGCTGCTTGCTGCATGTTGTGGGTGACGATGACGACGGTATAGTTCTCCTTCAGGTCGCTCATCAGCTCTTCCACCTTGATGGTGGAGGCGGGGTCCAGCGCGGACGTTGGCTCATCCATCAGCAGGATGTCCGGCTCCACGGCCAGCGCCCGGGCAATGCACAGGCGCTGCTGCTGGCCGCCGGACAGGCCCAGCGCGGATTTTTTCAGACGGTCTTTGACCTCGTCCCAGAGGGCGGCCCCGCGGAGCGATTTTTCTACAATGTCATCTAACTCGGATTTGCTGTAGCGGCCGTGAAGGCGGGGGCCATAGGTGATGTTGTCATAGATGCTCATGGGGAAGGGGTTGGCCTTCTGAAAGACCATGCCAATCTTCTTGCGGAGCTTTGTGACGTCGATGTCTTTGGAAAAAATATCTTTCCCCCGGTAAAGAATTTCGCCCTCGATACGGATGCCGGGAATGAGATCGTTCATCCGGTTCAGCGTTTTCAGGAAGGTGGACTTGCCGCAGCCGGAGGGGCCGATCAGGGCGGTGATTTTCCGCTCCTCAATGCGCATATCGATGCCCTTTAAAGCCTGAAAATCGCCGTAATAGAGCTTTAGATTCCGGGTTTCGATGATGGGAGTATCCATCGAATTCTCCTTTCCGTTTATAGGGGTCAATGCTTGCCCTTCAGCTTTTTCCGGGCAAACTTGGCGGCAAAATTGATGAGCAGCACCAGAACCATGAGAACGGCCGCGATGCCGTAGGCCACATCAAACTTGCCCTCTTCAAAGGCGTACATGTACAGGGCCACAGACAGCGTTGCGCCGCTGCGGGTGTAGGCGGTGAATATGTTGGTGAGCAGTGTTTTGCCAGCGCCTGCGGTAAAGAGTAGAGCGGCGCTCTCGCCTACGATGCGGCCAACCGCCAGAATACAGCCGGTGACGATGCCGTCCAGACTGCAGGGGAGCACGATGGTGCGGATCATGTGCCATTTGGTGGCCCCCAGACCCAGCGCCCCCTCGCGGTAGCTCTGAGGGACCGTTTTCAAACTCTCCTGGGTGGTGCGGATGATGGTGGGAAGGGTCATGATGACCAGCGTCAGCGCGCCGGAGAGCAGGCTGGACTGGAAGCCCATAAACTGGCAGAAGAGCAGCATGCCTACCAGACCGTAGATAATGGAGGGGATGCCGGCCAGCGTCTCGGTGGTGAACTCAATGACAGAGATCAGTTTCTTGTTGGTGGCGTATTCGGTCAGATAAACCGCCGCGCCAACGCCCAAAGGGAGGACGATGATGATTGCCAGCAGGATGATATACAGGGTGTTGAGAAGATAGGGCAGAATGCCGATGATGCCCTTTGAGATGCTGGGAACGCTGGTCAGGAAGCTGACAGACACCTGAGGGAGTCCGCGAAAGAGCACATAGCCGATGATGCCTACCAGCAGGGCCACCGTCAGACCGGCGCAAAGGAAAACGCAGGCGTTGATGAGGATGTCTTTTGTCTTTCTCGCTCTCATTTCGAATCACCGCCTTTTAAAAGCAAATTCAAAATGGCGTTTATCAGCATGATAAACAGAAACAGCACCAGGGCAATGGAGAACAGGGCCTGACGCTGCAATCCGCTGGCGTATCCCATCTCCTTAGCGATGGCAGTGGTCAGGAAGGTGACGCTTTTAAAGATGCCGGGCATGTTGGCCACGTTACCGGCCACCATCATCACCGCCATGGCCTCGCCAATGGCGCGGCCAATGCCCAGGACGATCCCGGCGGCAATGCCGCTCTTGGCGGCGGGGACGCTGACCTTGAAATAGGTCTCCGTGGTGCTGGCGCCCAGCGCCAGACTGGCCTCCTCATATTCCGGCGGGACGGCGTTCAAAGCTGTCACGGAGACCGAGACGATGCTGGGAAGAATCATAATGGACAGGACAAGGATTGCGGAGAGCAGGCAGGCGCCGCTGGCGAGATCAAACGCCGCAGCCACGGCGGGAACCAGCAGAACCATGCCCAGCAGGCCGTAGACAACGGAGGGGATACCCGATAGCAGCTCCACGGCGGTGGAGACGACGGCGGCCAGATGTTTGGGCGCCATCTTGGAGAGAAAGACCGCAGTCAGCAGCCCCACCGGCACGCCGATCAGGATGGCGCCCAGGGTGCCGAACAGGCTGGTCAGAAGGAAGGGCAAAATGCCGTATTCCGGCTCAGCAGCGGTGGACTTCCACTCCGTTCCGAAGAGAAAGTCGGTGATTCCGATTTGGCTGATGGCGGGGACGCCGGAGACAACCATATAGATGGTAATCAGGACCACAAACAGCAGCGCCATCATTCCGCATACAAAAAACACCGCGTTCATCACGTGTTCAATGGCATTTTTTCGTTTCATGGGACTCTCTTTTCCAAAAAAGATTGTGGATGCAACAGGCCCAACAGGCGCGTGACGTACCCGACGCCTGTTGGGACTTCAGGGGTGCGGCAACAAGGAATCTGCTGCCTGTTATGCCAGAGGCACAGCGCCGGCCTGGGAGATCAGATCCTGCGCGGCGTCGCTGGTGGCAAAGTCGAAGAACAGCTGCGCCGCTTCGCTGAGCTCGGTTTCAGAGTTGACAACGAAGTTGAAGGGGCGCTGGATGGCATAGCTGCCGTCCTGAACGGTGGCCTCCGAGCACTCCACGCCGTCCACAGTCAGCACCTTGACGGTGTCCTCCACCGCGGACAGGGAAGCATAGCCGATACCGGCAGTGTTGCTGGCCACGGCGGCAATGACGGCGCCGGTGGCGGTCAGTTCCTGGGCGTAGACGCATTCATCTTCCACGCCGACGATGCTCTCAAAGCCGTCCCGGGTGCCGGAGCCGGCCTCCCGGCCGATAAAGACGATCTCGGCGTCCTCGCCGCCCAGCTCAGACCAGTTGGTGATCTCGCCGGTGGCGATCTTTGCAATGTCGTCCAGGGACAGGTCGTCCAGCGGGTTTTCGCTGTTCACGACGATGGCAATTCCGTCCAGGGCGATAGTGGTGGAGGTCACGCCGGTTTCATCGTCGTGCAGAGCACGGCTGGACAGGCCGATGTCCAACGTGCCGCTCTGGGCGCCGCTGATGCCGGAGCCGGAACCGGTGGGGTCATAGGTGACGTCAATGTTGGGATACTCCTCGGCAAAGGCCTCGATCAGAATATCCATCACCATTTCCATGGAGGTGGAGCCGCCGGTGGTGACTTTGCCGGAGATGCTCTCGTTGGACTCCGAGCTGTCTGAGGCCGTCCCGGAGGAGGCTCCGTCCGTGTCCAAAGTCTCTCCGGTGCTGCTGGAGCCGCAGGCGATCAGAGACAGCGCCATGGACATGGCCAGTACAAACGCAAGTATTTTTTTCATGTAAACTCAATTTCCTTTCTGATGGCCGGCATCGTGTGCCGGGGGTATGTTGTCTTACCGACACCCTTATCCTAGCAAAAAGGCGGGGCGCAATCGACCATGGTTGTGTCTGGTTTTCGTAAATTTTTGGATTTTTTTGGAACCGGACTGTAAAGTTCCCGTGAAGGGAGGGCCGCCTTTGCATAGAATTTACGTTGTTTTACAAAAATTTGACGGGATGATGGTAACTGATTTTACATTTTGGGAATTATACTTTTATCAAAAGGCGATCTGGCGTCACAGTATAAGCGGCAAAGGCATTTCCCTGTGTGCGAGACGAAACCATGAGTTGTCAATAGGAGAGAAAACCGTATGAGTATTTTTAATGTATTTACCTTGTTTGGCGGCCTGGCCCTGTTCCTGTACGGCATGGACGCCATGGGCAAGGCCCTGGAAAAGCAGGCCGGCGGCCGGCTCCAGACCATTTTGGCCAGGCTCAGCGACAACCGCTTTAAGGGCTTTCTGCTGGGTCTGGTGGTGACGGCGATCATTCAGTCGTCCTCGGCCACCACTGTTATGGTGGTTGGCTTTGTCAACAGCGGCATTATGCAGCTCTCCCAGGCCATCGGAATCATTATGGGCGCCAATGTGGGCACCACCGTCACCGCCTGGATTTTGAGTCTGGCAGGTGTGCAGGGGGACAGCTTCTTCATCAACCTGCTCAAACCCACCAGCTTTTCCCCCATTTTGGCCGTGGTCGGCATCCTCCTATATATGGGGAGCCGGAGCGAGAAAAAGAAGAATATCGGCGTGATATTCCTGGGCTTCGCCATTTTGATGACGGGAATGTCCACCATGTCCAGCGCGGTGGAGCCGCTGGCCGATATTCCCGCCTTCACCAACCTGTTTATCATGTTCCAGAATCCCATTCTGGGCGTGCTGGTGGGCGCCATTCTGACCGGCATCATTCAGTCCTCTTCCGCCAGTGTGGGAATTTTGCAGGCTCTGGCCATCTCCACCGGCGCCGTCACCTACGGCAGCGCCATCCCCATCATTATGGGGCAGAATATCGGCACCACCGTCACCGCCATGTTGTCCAGCGTGGGCGCCAACAAAAATGCGCACCGGGCCGCACTGGTTCACTTTTATTTCAATCTGATTGGCTCCACGGTCTTTTTGTGCATTTTCTACGCGCTGAATTCGGTGGTGCACTTCTCCTTCCTGGAGGAGAGCATCACCGCCACCGGCATTGCGGTTGTCCACACCTCCTTTAATGTCCTGGCGACCGCTGTCCTGCTGCCCTTTGCCAAGGGGCTGGAGAAGCTGTCCTACCTGACCATTCCCGAGGATGAGACGCAGGATGAGTTCCAGCTTTTGGACGAGCGCCTGCTGGCAACCCCGGCGGTGGCCGTGGAGCGCTGCACAGAGCTGACGGGGGAGATGGCCGACAAGGCCAGAGCGTCCCTGCTCCAGTCCATGTCGCTGATTGAACATTGGGATGACGGGATTGCCCGTGAGGTGAGCAAAAAAGAGACGGAGATTGACGGGTATGAGGACCGCATCGGCTCCTATCTGGTGAAACTGTCCAGCCGGAGCATTGCGTTGGAGGACAGCCGGAAGGTGACGGCCCTGCTCCACTTCATCAGTGATTTTGAGCGCATTGGCGACCACGCCGTCAATCTGAAGCTGACGGTGGAAAAGCTGCGGGAGGCCCATGTGACCTTTTCGGAAAACGCGGCGGATGAGATTCAAGTGCTGCAAAATGCCGTGCAGGACATTGTGAACCGGGCGATCCAGGCCTTCCAGAATATGGACTTTGACGCCGCGGCCACCGTCCACCCCATGAAGCAGGTGGTGGACGATCTGAGCAAAGAGATTCGCCAGCGCCACATCGAGCGGCTCCAAAGCGGAGAATGTTCCATCAAGGCAGGGATTGCGCTGACGGAGCTGGTCAGCGATTTGCAGCGGGTGGCGGCCCACTGCGCCAACATCGCCGGGGACATGGTGGAGGTTCAGAAGGACTCTTTTGACCGCCACGCCTACCGCATGGAAGTGCGCAACGGGGAGAGCTTCTCCAAGTACTATGACCGGTACAGGGCCCGCTACGGACTGCCCGTTCCCAGATAGGGGGAGAGAAAATGGTGGTTATTATTGAAGACGACCCATCCATCTCCGCTCTGGAAGCCTATGCCCTTCGCTCCAGCGGGTATGAGACCGAGGTCTATTCCACCG
This sequence comes from uncultured Oscillospiraceae bacterium, assembly GCA_964456525.1. GTDB lineage: Bacteria > Bacillota > Clostridia > Oscillospirales > Oscillospiraceae > Onthomonas. The sequence continues at coordinate 15,718 of CAYWAP010000007.1, read as the reverse complement.
GCAAGCAGTTCTTTGCAAAGCATGAAACAAACGTCCCGGATCTGGTGATCCTGGACGTGATGCTGCCGGATATGGACGGTTATGAAATTTTGCGGCAGCTGCGCTCGGATGTCCGAACGCAGGAGGTTCCGGTGCTCATGGTCACGGCAAAGGGCAGCGAGGTGGACATTGTCCAGGGGCTGAACAGTGGGGCAGACGACTATCTCGCCAAGCCCTTTGGCATTATGGAGATGCTGTCCCGGGTGAATGCGCTGCTGCGCCGGACCCGGAAACCGGCCAAAGGAAAGGAGTGGACGTTCGGCCCCATTGTGCTGAAGGAGAGCAGCCATGAGGTCTTTGTGGATGGCCAGCCGGTCAAACTGACCTTTAAAGAGTACGAGCTGCTGCACCTCTTCCTGAAAAAGCCGGAGACGGCCATCAGCCGGGACGAAATTATGGACAAAGTCTGGCACAGCACCTATATGGTGGAGAGCCGAACTGTGGATATGCATGTGCGCACGCTGCGCCAGAAGCTGGGGGCTGCGGGGGAGCTGATTCAAACGGTTCGAAAAGTTGGCTACATCCTGACAGACCGGGCACAGACGGAAGCGCGAAAGGCAAAGAGCGATGGGCGTTAAAATCAAACGGCGCATGTTCCTGCTGGGGCTGGTGATGATGCTGCTGGCTGTGGGCGTCACCGTCCTGCTCTTTGACCAGGTGTTTTCCCAGCAGATACAGCAGGATCTCCGCATAATGGGGGTGATTCTGGCAGAGGCATATGAGGCAGAGGGGGAGGACGCGACGCTGGAGTGGTGTACACAGGCGGACATCCGCCTGTCCCTGATCAGCGAGGATGGAGACGTCCTCTACGACAGCGAGGCGGAAGAGGGTACGCTGGAAAATCATGCCGGCCGGCCCGAGGTGGTTCAGGCGCTGGCAACCGGCGAGGGGAAGGACCGCCGCCGCAGCACAACCCTGTCGGCAAACACCTTTTATTACGCCATCCGGCTATCTGACGGAAACATCCTCCGCATTTCCGAGGACGCGGACAGCATCTATTCGATGTTTGACAAGATGCTCGTGTGGATTTTGGTGCTGCTGGTGCTCTTGGCGCTGTTTTCCGGGTTCCTGACCAGGCATTTGACCAGGCTGTTGGTTGCCCCCATTGTGGAGATGGGAGAACATCTGGACGAGGCCGAGGCCTTTTTGCCCTATCCGGAGCTGGCGCCGCTGGCCCGGGCGCTGTCGGAGGACCGGGACATCCGGGAAAATAACGAGAAAATCCGGCGGGACTTTACCGCCAACGTCAGCCATGAGCTGAAAACGCCCCTGACGACCATTTCCGGCTATGCCGAGCTGATCTCCACGGGGATGGCCCGCGGGGAGGATGTGCCGGGGTTTGCCAGCCAGATTCAAACCGAAGTCCAGCGGATGACGGCGCTGGTCAGCGACATTATTCAGCTGACAGAGCTGGACACCATGAGCACCGCGCCGGAGATCGCCCTGGAGGTGCAGGACGTTGACCTGATGGAGATTGCCCAGAAGGTTTGCAAAAAAGGGCAGATCAACGCCATGAAAAACAAAATCACGCTGATCTGTCAGGGAAATAGCACAATGGTTCAGGGAAATGAGGGAATGCTGGAAGAACTGTGTCAGAATCTGGTGGAAAATGCCGTCCGCTACAACCGGCCCGGGGGCAAGGTCGTTGTCACGGCGGGGACGGAGCAGGGAAGCCCTTTCCTGCGCGTCTGGGACAACGGCATCGGCATCCCCAAGGAATCCCAGAGCCGGGTGTTCGAGCGGTTTTACCGGGTGGACAAGAGCCGCAGCAAGGAAAAGGGCGGCACCGGGCTGGGCCTTGCCATCGTCAAGCACATTGCCCTGCTGCACAAGGCGAAAATTGAATTGATCAGCCAGGTGGGGAACGGGACGGAAATGACCGTCCGCTTCCCGCCCACATAAAATGATCCCGATGCCAGAGCGTGGCATCGGGATTGTCCTTGCGTAGATGTTATTTCAAAGGGACAACCAGAGGGCTATCCTGAACCTCCGGTTCGTAGTAGGCGGACGGGATCAGGCCGCTGTCGTCCGGATCGGCGCATGGCGCGCCCCTGCCGTGGATGAGCCAGACCCCATCTGCACAGTAACGGGTCAGGACAACCTGGTCGTCGTAAATCTGGCAGAGGGTGCAGGTCCGGGTGGTGTCGGCGGGGCCTCTCACGTATCCCACATAACCGGCGTTCAGATAGGTGAAGTTCAGGGTCGCCTCGTCAAAAGAGTCCGTCCGGGCCATGCCCCCATCGGCGTGGGGGAGAAGGATGGTGTCGCCGATTTCCAGGCAGAGGGTGCCCCCGCCCAGATAGCTGTCCCAGCCGGCGGAGTGGTTGTGCCCAACCAGATACAGGAGGTTGAGGGTTTCCGCGGCGTGGTTGACGGCGTCAAATACATAAGGGCTGTACAGATTGTCCCCGGCTTTTCGCAAGGTGCTGGTTCGGGCGGAGTAGTGCAACGGGACATGCCCGGCGATGAAAATGGGGCGGCTTTCGCCCCGCTCTGCCAGTGCGGTCAGGCAGGCCTCCAGCCGTGCAGTGCCCGCCGCCACGGTGGCCTCCTGGGAACTGCCGCCGGTGGAGGAGACGCAGCCCTGCCGCCAGGGATAGTCCCATTGGGTGTTCAACACATAGACCAGATAGTGGTCGTGCTCGTAAAGGCCGGTTTCGGAGAGGGATGGGGTCATTTCATCGTGATTGCCCTGCACAAACAGCATCTCATCCGGGTTCCACTCGGGGTCAAAACGGGTAAAGATCTCCTTAATCTCTGCGATGGCGGTCTCGGGGGAGACGTCATAGTTGTTTTTGCCCGGTTCATTGCTGTAATCGCCGCAAAAAACGGCGTTATCCGGCGCATATCCGTCGTCATAGATGGCCTGCAGGATGGCGGTCAGCGAGTCCGCCGGGGCGGGGACGCCATCGTCAGGCGACCTCTGATAGTCAGAGGCAAAGACCAACGTGTCCAGCAGTTCGCGGCGCTCTGCCCGCCCGGAAAGGGGGACTTCACCGGCCTCCACCACCGCCGGGGCGGAGATGCCCTCCGCCCCGGGAGAGCGTTCCTGTGCGGCGCAGGCGCACAGGAGGAATGGTAGCGCCAGAAGCGGGGGGAGGGAACGGAAATGTCCGGGAATCATGGAATCACATCCAATTTACATAGATTGCAGGGCGATGGTCAGGCTGGGCATCATCTGCTTCTTACGGCTGACTACGCCGGGAAGGGTGGCGCAGTTGTCTTTGGCGGGGACGTCAAAGGCGCTGGAGACGATCTCATCGATTTTGATCTTTGAGGAGCCCACATAGAGCAATTCGGTGGATTCCTTCAGGATGTCGGTGAGCATGAGATAGACCATATCCAAATGGGTGCGCTGATTGACCTCGATCAGGTAGGGCAGCATACGGGATTTCAGCTCCTCCATGACCTCGTTGCCAATGACGGTGACCTGCCCGATTCCCACCTGGTAGCCCTCCACCGAGAAGGTCTTGAAGTCCTGATAGAACACTTCCTCCTCCGTCTTATCGCTCAGCTGGCTGCCGGCCCGGAACATATTCGCGGCGTGCTCCTCCGGGTCAATGCCCGCGATCTGAGCCAGCATACGGGCGATGGATTCGTCCAGGGGCGTACAGGTGGGGGATTTGAAGCACAGAGTGTCCGACAGAATCGCCGAGCACATAATCCCCGCCATGGGCGGCGTGATTTCCACCCCGGCCTCCTGATACATCTGGGCAATGATGGTGCAGGTGCAGCCCAGAGGCTGATTGCGGAAGTAAACCGGGGCCATGGTCCGGATGCCGCCGATGCGGTGGTGGTCGATGACCTCCAGCAGGCTGGCGGAGTCCAGCCCGTCGATGGCCTGGGTGGACTCGTTGTGGTCCACCAGAATGACGCGCTGCTTCTCCAAATCCAGCAGGTTGCGCTGGGAGATCATGCCGGCCAGTTGGCCGTTTTTGTCCATGACCGGGAAGTAGCGAAGGCGCTTTTTGGTGACCGTTTTCAGCACATCGGCGATGAAGTCGTTTTCCTGGAACGAGACGATGGGGCCGCGGTACATGACATGGCGCACCGGCATGGCCTGGTTGATGAGACGGGCGCACCGGTAGGTGCTGTAGGGGGTGACAATGATGTTGCAGTGGTTTTCTGCGGCAAGGCGCTTGATCATCTCATACACATCGCTGCCCAGACAGACGATCAGCCACTCCGCGCCGCGCTCCAGCGCGCCAATCTGTGCATCGGAACGGTTGCCCATGATGACCATGGAGTGGGGCTGGATGTACTGGGTCATTACCTCGGGATTGGCGGCGCCGATGGCCACCTTGCCCTGGGAAAAGACGGCGTTGGGGTCGCCGACGATCAGCTGGCCGTCCAGGGTGTCAAGGATGTTCTGGCAGCTGACGTTGGAGGAGGACAGGGCGGTGGACGCGTGTTCCTCCATCATGGAGCGGGCAATATCGCCCTGGGTGACCAGACCCACCATCTCGCCATTCTGCATGACGGGGAGGGTGCGCAAATTTTCCTGCTGCATTTTTTCCCAGGCCCGCTTTAAAGAGGTCTCTGCGTCAATGCCGTCGGTGTAGCGCATATGAACCTCCCGCATGCGGGGGGACAGCGTGTCGAGATAGCCGGGCTTTTCCACCTGGAAGGTCTTTAGGACATATTTTGTCTCCCGGTTGGTGTGGCCGGCGCGTTTGGGAATGTAGGTTTCCTCTCCGTTGGACAGGATATTTTTCAGGTTTGCATAGGCAACTGCACTGCAAATGGAGTCGGTATCCGGATTTTTATGGCCGATGACATAAATGGGCTTAGTCAAAGGGATTCCTCCTTTAGTTCAAATGAATCAGGTGAGCCGCGCCCTTGCGTTCCGGTTTTTGCCCCTTTTTAGGGGGAGAAGAGGGCGGGATATGGGGCAGACAGCCCCGTCAGGTGCTGTCCTTTTCCACCAGCACCCACGGCATGCTCTCTCCCGTGGCGCTTTGGCCTTTCATCCGCTCGATGAGCCGCTCTGCGGCGAAGCGCCCCAGATTTTTGCTGCCGTGGGCCAGAGAGGTGATGCGCACGGGGGACAGCTCGCTGAAATGGCTGTTGTCAAAACTGGCAACGGCCATATCCTCCGGCACCCGAAGGCCCTTTTTCAGCATGACGGCAATCAGACGGTACGCGACTTCGTCATTATAGCACACCACAGCGGTGCAGCTCTTCATCAGACAGTCGATATAAAAGGTCAGCATGGTTTCGTCCCCCAGAAGCATCAGATCGCGCAGCTCCGTGGAATACCACAGGGTGCAGCCGTCCGGCAGGGGGAGGTCGCTGTCGCGCAGGGCGCAGGTATAGCCATAGTAGCGCAGCTGGCCCTGAATGTCGTCGCTTTTGAAAATGCCGCCGATTTTCCGGTGTCCTTTTTCGATCAGATACCGGGTCAGCTGATAACCGCCGCCCTGGTTGTCGTCAGCGATCAGAATGGGTTTTTGAATGCCCTGGGGGCAGCCGTGGAGAAAGACGATGGGAATTCCCTGCTCCTGGATGCGCTGGTAAAGGTCCATGTTGGGGTTGGGGAGAGCGGTCTTGGTTCCCTCGATCAGCAAGCCGTCCACGTGGCGGTTCAAAACATCCAAAAGCACTTCCCGCTCGCGGCCGATCATGTTCTCGGTAGAGGAGATATAGGTGGCATAGTTGTGCCTGGCCAGGATGGCTTCCACATTCCGGAGAATGTCCGGAAAGATATAGTCGTCAATATACGTGGTGACGATGGAAACACTCTTGTGCTGTTTGGGCGAGGCCGGGTTCAGAATATGAGAGCCGCTGCCCTGCCGCTTCTGAATGATGCCCTCCTGCACCAGAATGTTCAGCGCCTGGCGAACAGTCTGGCGGGAGAGGGAAAAGCGTGCCATCAGTTCCCGCTCGGTGGGGAGCATTTGATTGTGCCGGTAAAGTCCCGCCTGGATTTCTTCGTAGAGCTGGCCCGCAATGACTTTGTATTTGGGGGGCATGCGCTACCTCCTCCCTATTATAATACCATTATCATACTGTTACTATTGGACTTTTGCAAGAGAATTTTCATACAAATTTGGAAAACATAAAACAAAACGTACAAATCTGCCAGGAGGGGCAAAAACGGCCCCGAAAGGGGGGAGAGGGACGGGACAGGAAGCTGGGAAAATTGGTCTGGTCGCAGTAAAAATTTGTCCCGAATTCATATTATGCAGTCTGACAAAAAGAGGCGGAAAAGGGCTGGAACAGGTTGACACTTTCTCCAAAAATGTGTAGGATAAAGACAAGAAAGAGGGCTTTTGCCCTGTTATGGAACGTCTTTTGTGTAAATCAAGGAAAACGGAGGTCAATGTTATGTCTATTATGTCCCAATATGAATTCTGGTTTGTGGTAGGCTCTCAGTTTCTGTATGGGCCTGAGGTTGTGGAAACCATCCATGGCCGGGCCGCTGAGATGTGCGATAAAATGAACGCATCCGGCAACCTGCCCTGTAAGATTGTCTACAAGGGCATGGGGGTCACCTCTGACGGCATCGCAAAACTGATGAAGGCCGCCAACAACGATGAGGCCTGTGCCGGCGTCATCACCTGGTGCCATACCTTCAGCCCCTCCAAGATGTGGATTCACGGCTTCAAAGCCCTGCAAAAGCCCTATTGCCACTTTGCCACCCAGTATAACCGCAACATTCCCAACGAAGAGATCGACATGGACTTTATGAACCTGAACCAGGCCGCCCATGGCGACCGGGAACACGGGTTCATTGGGGCCCGTATGCGCCTGCCCCGCAAGATTGTGGCGGGCTATTGGGAGGACGCGCCGGTTCAAAAGCAGCTGGGGGACTGGATGCGCGCCGCGGTGGGCTTTGCCTTCTCCCAGGGGCTGAAGGTGATCCGCTTTGGGGACAACATGCGGGATGTGGCTGTCACCGAAGGGGATAAGGTCGAAGCGGAGATGAAGCTGGGCTGGACGGTGGACTACTGGCCGGTTGGCCATCTGGTGGAGACGATGGACGCCGTCACCGAGGAAGAGGTGGAAGCCCAGATGGCCCAGTACCGGGAGCGCTATGAGATGGCCACAGACAATCTGGCGTCCGTCCGCTATCAGGCGCTGGAAGAGGTGGCCATGCGGAAGATTTTAAACCGGGAGGGGGCCAAGGCGTTTATCAATACCTTCCAGGATCTGTACGGCATGCGGCAGCTGCCCGGTCTGGCATCTCAGAACATGATGGCCGACGGTTACGGCTACGGCGGCGAGGGCGACTGGAAAGTTTCCGCTATGACGGCCATTATGAAGGCCATGGCGGAAGGTCTGGAGGACACGGGCGTGGCCTTCATGGAGGATTACACCTATGATCTGGAACCGGGGAAGGAAGTTTCCCTGGGCGCTCACATGCTGGAGGTCTGCCCCAGCGTTGCGGCGGCAAAACCCCGCATTGAAGTGCATCCCCTGGGCATTGGCGATCGGGAAGATCCCGCCCGGCTGGTCTTTGAGGGAAAGGCCGGCAAGGGAATTGTGGTCTCTCTGGTGGATATGGGCGGCCGCCTGCGCATGATTATTCAGGACATCGAGTGCATTAAGCCCCTTTATGAGATGCCCAACCTGCCCGTCGCCCGGGTGATGTGGGTGGCAAAGCCCGATCTGCTGACCGGCCTGAAGTGCTGGATTATGTGCGGCGGCGCGCACCACACCGTTTTGACCACGGCGCTGTCGGCTGAGATCATGGAGGATTGGGCCGAGATGATGCAGATTGAGTGCATCCACATCACGGAGGACACCAAGGTGGCGGAGTTGAAGAAGGAGCTCTTCTACAATGACGTCGCCTGGAAACTGCACCTGTAAGGGCGCATTGGCTCCGGCAAGAGGAAGGATGACATAGGAAAAACCGTCAGCGGATTTGTGCCGCTGGCGGTTTTTGACTTTTTCGTGGCTTTTTACTGGCGGCGGCGCTTTCGTGCGTGCTCCCAGGGAAGTATCATCAGGAACATGACGGCCAGAGTCAACGCGCCGAAGGCGGGAAGGTATCCCCGCTGGCCAAACCAGGTGTACAAAACGGACAAAGGGGAGTCCGGGGCGTCGGCGATGAGGAAGAAGTAGTTGACTTGAAAGGACACATCAAACCAGTAGATGGCGGGGACGATCAGGGCCAGAAAGAGACACACCTTCCAGAGGGCGCCGAGCCGGGGGCGGATGGCGCCGGAGAGGAGCTGCCACAGGGGGAAGAGCACCAGAAGGGCGTGGAAGACAAAGCTGGTCAAATTCATGAAGTTCCACTGGGGATACATATTCCAGTCCGGGAACAGCAGCGCGGCCAGCGCGCCGGGCAGGCAGAGGGCGTAGCAGGTCTGCCCGGCCCAATCCCAGCCGGTGCAGCTGAAAATCAGGTATAAGACCGGGGCAATTTGGCACAGATGCAGGGGCAGATTGGTCACGCTCAGGTGTCCAATGAGGAAGAGCACAAAAAAGGACAGGGCCTCCACCGCGAGGCAGCACCAGGCAAGCCGCCGGGAGAGGCGCACATGGTCCGCTCCCGACTGTCCCCAGAACCACCAGGACGCCAGCGCCCAGAACAGGACGATTCCCGCCAGCCAGATCAGATGCTCCCCTCCAAAATGTGCAAAGCCCACATTTTCCGGCAAATCCGTTTCATACGTGAAAAAATACACAAAATAGCCCCCTTTTCCAATCATTAGTATACCACATTTGCAGGCTGCTATGCCAGGGGCGATGGCATTTCCCGGCATTTATCGAAAAGCGGGCCACTGTTCGACGATGTTTTCTTTCCCTTTCTGGTACACTTTGGGGGAACGGAGGTGATTTTGATTTGTCGTTTCACCGAAAACGCGGACTTTTTGAATCCAGTCGCGTTTATTTCCTGTCGGTGTCGTCCATTGTGCCAAATCCCAATCAGCCGCGAAAGCATTTTTCGCCGGAAGGACTGGCGGAACTTTCCGCCTCCATTGCTGAGCACGGCGTTTTGCAGCCCCTTTCCGTCCGGAAGCTGAGCGGCGGGAAATACGAGCTGATCTCCGGTGAACGCCGCCTGCGCGCGGCCCGGCTGGCCGGACTGGAGACGGTTCCCTGCATCCTGGTCTCCGCAGACGATCTGGAATCCTCCCTGCTGGCGCTGATTGAAAATTTGCAGCGCAGGGATCTGGACTTTGTGGAGGAGGCATCGGCGCTGCAAAAGCTGATTTCCACCTACCACCTGTCCCAGGAGGAGGCGGCCAAACGGGTGGGCAAAAGCCAGAGCGCAGTGGCCAACAAGCTGCGCCTGCTCAAGCTCTCCCCGGAGCTGCTGGAGCGGATTCGAACCGAGGGCCTGACGGAGCGGCACAGCAGAGCGCTGCTTCGCGTCCCAGAGGACCGGCGCGGGGAAGTGTTGCAGCATGTTGTGGAAAACAGGCTGAATGTCGCCCAGACGGACGCTTATATTGACGAGCTGCTGACGCCGGCTCCGCCGGAAGAGGATCAGCCCCGTCCAAAGGCGCGGAAGCGGCCGGTTGTGTACATCAAAGATGTCCGCTTTTTCCTCAACACGCTCCAGCGTGGGCTGGAAACCATGCAGCGCAGCGGCCTGAATGCCCAGTGCGGGAAATCGGAAGACGAGGACACCCTGACCCTGACCATCACCATTCCAAAAGCGAGAAAGAAATGAAACGATATTTGCCTTGAAGCACCGTCGGTATGGCGGTGCTTTTTATTGCCGCCCAGCAGGTGCTTCCGGTACCAGTGGCGGTTTTTACCGCTCTTTGTCCATCAGACGAATTGACAGAAAAACGATTCCCGTATATACTATATTTGATTATTTTATCTTGATATTATGGAGCGAGGAGGAAATGACTTGAAGGAGAAAATCAAACGCCTGACGGCGCTGGTGTTGGCGCTGTCCATGTGCCTGAGCCTGTTGTCAACAGGCGCCTGGGCGGCAGAAGTCACAGAAGAGACGGAGGACGAAACTGTGACGGCGGTGGAAATCACCGAGGACGGCCAAGTGGTGACGATAGACGAGGACTTGGAGGAGACGTCCGAGGAAGAAGAGACGTCGGAGGATTCCAGCGACAGCGAAGAGGAGACAGAAGAAGAGACCTCCGAAGAGGAGGAAGAAGCAGATTCTTCGGAGGAAGCGGAGATTGTAGAGGATGGGGAGGAAGCAGTGTCTTCAGAGGAAAGAGATGCTTCTGAGGAGACATCCAAGGAAGAAGATACCTCTGAGGGCCAACAGGAAATTACGGGTTTTGCGGACTTCAGCATTAGCAAGCACAGCCTGTACTATTCTGCGGAGGCGAAGCCCTCCCTGGAAGAACTGCTGGCAGACATGCCGGAGACGCTGGAAGTGTATCTGGACGGCAGCAGCGAGACGACCACAATCCAGGTTTCCTGGTACTGCGTGGATGGAGACTATGAGACCAGCGACGACTACTATTTCCAGTTCAGCCCCGAGTGGGATGAGGAAGCATACATACTGTCAGACACCATCGATCTGCTGACAGAGGCGCCTTATGTTGCCGTGTTTTTGGTGTCAGGCAGCGGTACGAGCCTGTTAAGCAGCTCCACCACCGTGTCCGGCAATTCCAATGAAACCATTGTCTTTCAGTATTTGACCGAGACGATGGGCTTGAACACGGCGGCGGCGTGCGGCATTATGGCCAACATTCAGAAGGAGTCCAGCTTTAACCCGACGGCGTTGGGGGACAGCGGCACCAGCTACGGCCTGTGCCAGTGGCACAACACCCGGTATACAAGACTGATTACTTATTGTAACAACAATGGTTATGACTACACCACTGTTATCGGACAGATGCACTACCTTGAGTATGAGCTGACCAATTATTACTCCAGCGTGCTCTCCTATATGAAATCGGTGGAGAACAGCGCAGAGGGCGCTTATGATGCCGGTTATTACTGGTGCTACTATTTTGAAATTCCGGCGAATCGTGCGGAAACTTCCGTGACCAGAGGTAATCTGGCGCGGGATTCCTACTGGCCTGTTTACGGAAGTACCATTATTTCAAACTGTACCATTACCCTGTCTTCCACCAGCTATACCTACACGGGAAGTGCCATTACACCCACCGTCACCGTGAAAAGCGGCTCAAAGACCTTGACCAAGGGGACAGATTACACCGTCACGTACAGCAACAACACCAATGCGGGAACCGCCACAGTGACCATTACCGGCAAGGGAGATTACTCGGGAACCGTCACAAAGACCTTTACCATTTCAGCCCGTGCGATTTCCCAGTGTACGGTGACAACCCCATCCAGCCGGTACGTTTACACCGGGAAGGAGCGGAATCCCGGCGTGAGCGTGAAATATGGTTCCCTCACGCTGACCAGCGGCACTGACTATACGGTTACCTACTCGAACAACATTGAGATTGGCACTGGTACGATTACCATCACCGGCAAGGGCAACTTTACCGGCACCACCACAAAGACTTACGAAATTGTACCGGCGGCGCCGGTGATTTCCAGCGCTGAAAACACCAGCCTGGGCATCAAGCTGACCTGGAGCAGCGTGAGCGGCGCGGAAAGTTACGGGGTGTTCCGCCGGGTTTCGGGGGAAACCACCTGGACCAAGCTGAAGACCACCACAGCGTTGACCTATAAGGACACCACGGCGGAGGCTGGGGTCACCTATGAGTACTGTCTCAAAGCCTATAGCGGGGACAGTTACAGCGATCAGTCCGACGCGGCAACCATTGTCCGGTTGGCCCAGCCCTCCCTTTCCAGCGTCAGCAGCGCTGCCGAAAATACCTTGACGGTGAAATGGACTGCCGTCTCGGGGGTGGGCGGATATCAGATCGATTACTCCACCTCCAGCAGCTTTTCCACCTATACGCGGGTGAAAATTGCTGACAGCACAAAAACTTCGACAACGATCAGCAGCCTGACGGTTGGGGGCACCTATTATGTCCGTCTGCGAACCTATAAGACGGTGGACGGCGTTGCCAGCTATTCCGATTGGAGCAGCACCAAGAGCGTGAAGGTGGAAGCCAGTACCATGTTGCCGGACGCGCCGGTGATTGCCAGCGCTGAGAATACCAGTTTAGGTATCAAGCTGACCTGGAGCGCTGTGGACGATGCGGAAAGCTACGGGGTGTTCCGCCGGGTTTCGGGGGAAAGCAGCTGGACCAAGCTGGCGACCACCACGGCGTTGACCTATAAGGACACCACGGCAAAGGCCAGCGTCACCTATGAGTACTGTCTCAAGGCGTACAGTGGAAGTGTCTACAGTGACAGATCTGAGGCGGTGACGATTGTCCGCCTGACCCAGCCCACCATCTCCAGCGTTGGCAATTCGTCGTCTGGAGCGTTGACGGTGAAGTGGACTGCCATCTCGGGCGTTGGCGGATATCAGGTTGATTACTCCACCTCCAGCAGTTTTTCCAGCTATACGCGAGTGAAGATCACGAGCAGTTCGACAACCTCCACCACCATCAGTGGTCTGACAGCAGGGGAAACCTATTATGTCCGCCTGCGGACATACAAGACGGTGGATGGCGGTGCCAGCTATTCCTATTGGAGCAGCGTGAAGCAATCGGAAGATATCCCGGACGCGCCGGTGATTTCCAGCGCGGAAAACACCAGCCTGGGTGTCAAACTGACCTGGAGCGCAGTGAAGAATGCGGAAAGCTACGGCGTGTTCCGCAAAGCGGAGGGGGAGAGCAGCTGGACTAAGCTGACGACCACCACGGCGTTGACCTACAAGGACACCACGGCAGAGGCCAGCGTCACCTATGAATACTGCCTGAAGGCGTACAATGGAAGTGTCTACAGTGACAGATCTGAGGCGGTGACGATTGTTCGCCTGACCCAGCCCACCATCTCCAGCGTTGGCAATTCGTCGTCTGGAGCGTTGACGGTGAAGTGGACTGCCATCTCGGGCGTTGGCGGATATCAGGTTGATTACTCCACCTCCAGCAGTTTTTCCAGCTATACGCGAGTGAAGATCACGAGCAGTTCGACAACTTCCACCACCATCAATGGTCTGACTGCAGGTGAAACCTATTATGTCCGTCTGCGGACGTACAAGACGGTGGACGGCGTTGCCAGCTATTCCTATTGGAGCAGCGTGAAGCAATCGGAGGATATCCCGGACGCGCCGGTGATTTTCAGCGCTGAAAACACCAGCCTGGGCGTCAAACTGACCTGGAGCGCAGTGAAGAATGCGGAAAGCTACGGCGTGTTCCGCAAAGCGGAGGGGGAGAGCAGCTGGACTAAGCTGACGACCACCACGGCGTTGACCTATAAAGACACCACGGCGGAGGCCGGGGTCACTTATGAATACTGCCTCAAGGCGTACAATGGAAGTGTCTACAGTGACAAATCTGAGGCGGTGAAGATCGTCCGCCTGGCCCAGCTCTCCATTTCCAGCGTCACCAGTTCGTTGTCTGGAAAGATAACGGTGAGGTGGAGTGCCGTCTCGGGCGTCGGCGGCTATCAGATCGATTACTCCACATCCAGCAGCTTCTCCAGCTATACGCGATTGAAGATTGCCGACAGCACGACAACATCCACCACCATCAGTGATCTGACCACAGGTGAGACCTATTATGTCCGCCTGCGGACGTACAAGACGGTGGACGGTGTTGCCAGCTATTCCTATTGGAGCAGTGTAAAGAGTGTACAAGTGTCGGATGATGTTGTCGTGGACAGCGGCACCTGTGGTGATAACCTGACCTGGGAATTGACTGACGGTGGTACCTTGATCATTTCCGGGACGGGGCGGATGAGCTCCTGGTCTAGTTCTTCCAGCGTGCCCTGGTATGATGAGAGGGAAACCATTACCGGAGTTGTGATAGAAGACGGTGTGACGTCGATAGGAAACTATGCATTTGCCTCCTGTAGTAACCTGGCCACGATTACGATTCCGGACAACTTAACCAGCATCGGAAGCTATGCATTTTACAACTGCAGCAGCCTGACCTCAATTATGATCCCGGACGGTGTGACGAGTATCGAAAGTTATGCATTTGCCTATTGCAGCAGTTTAACCACAATTACGATCTCGGACAGTGTAACGAGCATAAGAAGTTATGCATTTTACCACTGTAGCAGCCTGAGCTCGATTACGATTCCGGACAGCGTGACGAGCATCGGAAGCTATGCATTTTACTTCTGTAGCAGTCTGAGTTCGATTATGATCCCAGCCAGCGTGGAGATTTTTGGAAGCCAGGTATTTTACGCTTGCAGCAGTCTAACAGAAATCAACGTGGATGAGGGAAACAGCTGTTATTCATCCCTAGATGGTGTACTTTATAATAAAGATCAGACAGCACTCATTCAATACCCTTGCAAGAAAAGCGACACTAGCTTTACTATACCCAACAGTGTAACTAGCATCAGAAATTATGCATTTGCCTACTGTAGCAGCCTGAGTTCGATTACGATCCCGAGCAGTGTGACGAGCATCGGAAACTATGCATTTGATTCCTGCAGCAGTCTGACCTCAATTGCGCTCTCGGACAGCGTGACGAGCATCGGGAATTACGCGTTTAGAAACTGCAGCAGCCTGAGTTCAATTACACTCCCGGACAGCGTGACGAACATCGGAAATTATGCATTTTACTCCTGTAGCAGTCTGAGCTCGATTACGCTCTCGGACAGCGTGACGAGCATCGGAAGCTATGCATTTGCCTACTGTAGCAACCTGAGTTCAATTACGCTCCCGGACGGTGTGACGAGCATCGGAAATTATGCATTTTACAGATGCAGCAGCCTGAGCTCGATTACGCTCCCGGACAGCGTGACGAGCATCGGGAGCTATACATTTTACTATTGTAGCAACCTGAGTTCGATTACGCTCCCGGACGGTGTGACGAGCATTGGAAACTATGCATTTTCCAACTGCAGCAGTCTGACTGATGTCTATTACATCGGCAGCGAGGAAGCGTGGAGTGAAATTGAGATCGGTAGCGGCAATACAAATCTAACCAATGCCACCATTCACTACGACACGATTGAGTGGGGCACGCCGCTTGATTTTAGTATCAGCAGTCCATCGGGTGGAACGTTGACGGCGCAGTGGTCCGCTGTCCTGGGTGCAGGGGGGTATCAGATCGATTACTCCACTTCCAGCAGTTTCTCCAGCTATACGCGGGTGAAAATTGCGAGCAGCACAACAACTTCTACCACCATCACTGGTCTGACTGAGGGTGAGACGTATTACGTCCGTCTGCGGGCCTATAAGACGGTGAATGGCGTTGCCAGCTATTCCGATTGGAGCAGCGTTGAGAGCGTGGAAGTGGCGGAAACCATCATCGTGGACAGCGGCACCTGTGGTGATAACCTGAGCTGGGAATTGACCGACGACGGGACATTGACCATTTCCGGGACGGGGGAGATGACTTCCTGGTCTGGTTCTTCCAGCGTACCATGGTATGATGAGAGGGCCACCATTACTGAAGTTGTGATTGAAGATGGTGTGACGAGTATAGGAAACTATGCATTTTACTATTGCAGCAGCCTGACCTCAATTACGATCTCGGATAGCGTGACGTCTGTTGGAACCTATGCATTTTACAGATGCAGCAGCCTGAGCTCGATTACGCTCCCAGACAGCGTGACGAGTATAGGAAACTATGCATTTTACTATTGCAGTAGTCTGACTTCGATTACGCTCCCGGACGGTGTGACGAGTATAGGAAACTATGCATTTTACTATTGCAGCAGTCTGACTTCGATTACGCTCCCGGACGGTGTG
>CAYWAP010000006.1:0-59591 GCA_964456525.1 uncultured Oscillospiraceae bacterium | reverse complement strand
GCAACGGCCAGTGAGTCCACGGATTCAGAATATGCGGATGAATCGAATGTTACCAATGCTTCTGAGACAGATTCTCTTGATGAAACGGATTCTGACGAAAACACAGACAGTGCGGACAGCTCTATCTTGGATTCTTCAGACGAGTATACCCTGACCTATGCTGGAACTTTTAGTGAGGGACTTGCCTGGATTCGATTTGAAGATGACTCTACAGCTTACACCGGCTGCATTGATAAAAGCGGAAATCTGTTATTTTATTATGCTAGTAGCTATTTCTGTACCGAATTTGAGAATGGATATTCCTATTTAATCACCTCTGAGTTTCCGGTTTTTAGGGTTGATACAGAGGGAAATGTGGTTTCCTCTTTTTCCCCTACTTCCTACACCACTTATGGGTACTCCTCTTCTAATACGCTCGACCAAAGCACCGGCATCATCGCATGGGGAGGCGGATATGTACTTTATCAGGAATTTGAGTCTGGTTTTGATCAATCTCCCACATTTACCTATTCTGTTTTAGATGAAGACGGAAATACCTTATATGACTTTACATATGAAAGCGAACAGTCCATTTACGGAGTATATTATCTTGGCGACGGTGTATTTTCCTTTACATTTGACACATATAATGTAGGCGTATCGACCTTTTACTTTACGGAGACAGATACAGTAGTTGAGCATCAGGTTTCCTATGACTATTTGACCACTGCCAATGTTCCGATAGACAATGGATACTTCGTGTTCTTTTGCGGCAGCTATAGTGACGATACCTTTATCAGTATCGGTGATGTCCAGGGGAACGTCTGGGACGTCCTCATCCCCTCTGAATATGGAACTGATCCCGAAGTTCTGGGAATCTCTGACGGTTACGTCCTGCTAAAAGATGGGGAAAATTTTTACTATCTCTACAACATTGAGACGGATACCTTTTCGAAATACGAAGGGGAGTATACGGACAATCTCAATTGGGAATCCGCTGACATCGGCAACGGCGTAATTGCCCTTAGCCTGGAAGGACAGGATGGCGAGCAGTATATTGGCCTTTTCAATACGGACTGGGAGGCAATTTGCGAGCCTTTCCGCGGTGGATCCTTTGAAATTGAGGACAATGTACTTGTTGTTACTGACAAGCTCGGTATGTCTTACTGCAGAGTTTACGATCTTGATGGAAATCTGCTATCTTCTTTTTCCGGTGATTCAAGTCTCGATTACTTTGGAGAAGGTCTGTTTGTAAAAGACTCCGAATCCTACTACTATCCCGATGGGTCTCAACCCTTTACGGAAATCAACTTTTCCTCGGGTACTATGCTGAGCCTTTCCTGAGTTTCCCCGCCGTCTCCAAATTCTCTTTCCAAAACACCTTGACAAGCGTTCCTTCCCGGTGCTATATTTAGCTTTACCAAGGCCTTGACGAGGACAAAACCCGGCCCCACGCATTTCAGAGAGGAACCGCACCCCGGCTGTGAGCGATTCCATGCGCCCCGGCATAAACCACCTCCGAGCTGCCGGTGAAGGGCTTTTGCCCATGAAACCGGACGGGTGAGCCCGTTACAGCGAACACAAGCGGCCGCAACATGCGCGGCAAGCAGGGTGGAACCGTGAGATAAGATTTATCCCACCCCTGAAATACCATCAGGGGTGGGATTTTTGTATACCGCCCCTTCTCATTCAAGGAGGAACGAACGATGAGCAATGAATTTACCTTTGAAAACGAACAGTACCGGAAAACCTACTGGCACACCTGCTCCCATATTCTGGCCCAGGCCGTGAAGCGCCTGTACCCCGAGGTCAAGCTGGCCATTGGCCCGGCCATTGAAAACGGCTTTTATTACGACATGGACGCCCCCTTCAACTTCACCCCTGAGATGCTGGAGGACATTGAGAAGGAAATGCGCAAAATCTGCAAGGAAAAGCTCAAGCTGGAGCGCTTTGAGCTTCCCCGGGAGCAGGCGCTGGAACTGATGAAGGACGAGCCTTACAAACTGGAGCTGATTGGCGACCTGCCCGAGGACGCCACCATCTCCTTCTATAAACAGGGCGAGTTCACCGACCTGTGCGCCGGCCCCCATCTGGATTCCACCGGCCGCGTCAAGGGAAACGCCATCAAGCTGACCGCCTGCAACTCCGCCTACTGGCGGGGGGATTCCAGCCGCCAGGTTCTCCAGCGGATTTACGGCGTGGCCTACCCCAAGAAAGACCAGCTGGAGGAGTACCTCAAGCGGGTGGAAGAGGCCAAAAAGCGGGACCACCGCAAGCTGGGCAAGGAACTGGGCCTGTTCACCCTGATGGACGAAGGCCCCGGCTTCCCCTTCTTCCTGCCCAAGGGCATGGTGCTGCGCAATACCCTGATCGATTACTGGCGGGAGGTTCACAAGCGGTATGGCTATGTGGAGATCTCCACCCCCATGATGCTGAACCGTTCCCTGTGGGAACGCTCCGGCCACTGGGACCACTACAAGGACAATATGTACACCACCGTCATTGACGGCACGGACTTTGCCGTCAAGCCCATGAACTGCCCCGGCGGCATGCTGGTCTACAAATCTCAGCCCCACTCCTACCGGGATCTCCCCCTGCGCATGGGCGAGCTGGGCCTGGTACACCGCCATGAGCTGTCCGGCGCCCTCCACGGCCTGTTCCGCGTGCGCTGCTTCACCCAGGACGACGCCCACATCTTCATGACCTGGGACCAGATGAAGGACGAAATCAAGAATGTTGTCCGCCTCTTTGACGAGGTCTACTCCGTCTTTGGTCTGGAGTATCAGATCGAAGTCTCCACCATGCCCGAAGACCATATGGGCGAGGAAAAGGACTGGGATTTCGCCACCGAAACCCTGAAGGCCGCCGTCTCCGAGATGGGCAAGGACTATGTCATCAACGAGGGGGACGGGGCATTCTACGGCCCCAAGCTGGACTTCCATCTGGCCGACTCCCTGGGGCGCACCTGGCAGTGCGGCACCATCCAGCTGGATATGCAGCTGCCCGAGCGCTTTGAGCTGGAGTACACCGGGGCAGACGGCGAAAAGCACCGCCCCGTTATGATTCACCGGGTGGTTCTGGGCTCCATCGAGCGCTTCATCGGGGTCATCACCGAGCATTTTGCCGGCGCTTTCCCCACCTGGCTGTCCCCCGTGCAGGTCAAGGTGCTGCCGGTCACCGACCGCGCCGCCGTCTACGCCGACGAGGTCGCCGCGAAGCTGACCCAGGACGGCTACCGGGTGGAGGTGGACCACCGCTCCGAAAAGCTGGGCTATAAGATTCGGGAGGCCCGAAACGAGCGCGTCCCCTATATGCTGATTGTGGGCGACAAGGACATGGAGCAGCAGACCGTCTCTCCCCGCCACCGCACCGACGGCGATTTGGGCGCCATGCACTTTGCGGAATTTGAGGCCCTTCTCAAGGACGTTGTAGACTCCAAAGCCCAAAAGTAATTCAACCCACAGACCCCTCCTCCGGGCATTTGGGGGAGGGGTGATTTTCAACGCACCAGACATGTTCAGGGGGTTATCTTTCATGACGGAAAAGCTGTTCTATCAGGACGTATATCAAAAAACGTTCACCGCCGCCGTCCTCTCCTGCGAGCCGGGCCGGAACGGGAACACCTGGCAGGTTGCGCTGGACAGGACCGCCTTTTACCCGGAGGGCGGCGGGCAGCCCGGCGACCGGGGCACGTTGGACGCCGTCCGCGTGTTGGACACCCACGAAAAGGGGGGCGTGATCCTGCACACCACCGACGGTCCTCTGCCGGTGGGGGGCACCGTCACCGGCCAGCTGGACTGGCAGCACCGTTTTGACATGATGCAGAACCACACCGGGGAGCACATCGTCACCGGCGTCATTCACGCCAAATACGGCTGCAATAACGTGGGCTTCCACATGGGCAAAGAGACCATTACCATCGATCTGGACGTGACCTTCTCCGCCGAAGAACTGCCCGAATTTGAGGCGGCCGCCAACCAGATCGTGTGGGCCAACACCCCGGTGGACGTCACCGTCTACCCCCACGAGGCAGCGAAATCCGTGGAGTACCGCTCCAAAAAGGATCTCCCCGGCGACGTGCGGGTGGTCACCATCGGCTCGGCTTCCTCCCCCAAGCCCGCCGACATCTGCGCCTGCTGCGGCACCCACGTCACCCGCACCGGGGAAATCGGATTGATTAAGCTGCTCTCCGTCCAGAAGTTCCGCAGCGGCGTCCGGCTGGAAATGCTTTGCGGCCGCCGTGCGCTGGAATATCTCAACGCCGTCACGGCCCAAAACCATCAGATTTCCACGGCCCTGTCGGCTAAGCCCCTTTGTACGGCCGCCGCTGTCCTGCGCTTGAAGGAGGAAAATGGACGAAACCTCTATCGTCTCCACCAGATGGAGACGGAAGCCTTTGCCCAGCGGGCCGAGGCGCTGCGCGGCGCCGGAGACGTCCTGCTCTTTGAGAGCCCCATGGAGTCAGACAGCGTCCGGAAACTGGCCGTTGCCGTCATGGAGACCTGCAACGGGCGGTGCGCCGTCTTTGCCGGAGATGATGACCAGGGGTATAAGTACGCCATTGGCCAACAGGACGGCGATCTCCGCGCTCTGGTCAAGGCCATGAACCAGGCGCTCCAGGGGCGCGGCGGGGGAAAGCCCTTCTTTGCCCAGGGCAGCCTCTCCGCCCAGCGAAAGGACATTGAGGCATTTTTCTCCTGACCGGGTTTGCCTCCCCTCGCCGCAGGGGCAGCGTTTTCCCCCTGTTCGGGCGGAGACTCTGCCGCGGAGCAAACTTTTCCAAACGCCAAACAGGAATGAGGATCTATGGAATACAACGCCGGACAATTTGATATTGCTGTGATCGGCGCCGGCCACGCCGGCATCGAAGCCGCTCTCGCCGCCGCTCGGATGGGCTGCCGGACGGTGTGCTTCACCGTCAATCTGGACGCGGTGGGCAACATGCCCTGCAACCCGGCCATCGGCGGCACAGGGAAGGGGCATCTGGTCCGGGAACTGGACGCCCTGGGCGGGGAGATGGCAAAGGCCGCCGACAGGGCCTGCATCCAGTACCGTCTTTTAAACCGGGGCAAAGGCCCCGCCGTCCACTCGCTGCGTGCCCAGGCCGACCGCCGGAGATACCAGGAGGTGATGAAGCACACCCTGGAAACCACCCAGAACCTGTTTGTCAAGCAGGCGGAAGTGGTGGACATCCGTCTGGATTCTGCCGGGGCGGTCTGTTCGGTGGTCACGGCCACCGGCGCCGTTTACGGCGTAAAAGCCGCCATCGTCGCCACGGGAACTTATTTGGGCGGCCGGACCATCGTGGGGGATGTGGTGTGCCAATCCGGCCCGGATGGTTTGCAGGCCGCCCTCCCGCTGACCCGGTCTCTGGAAAAGTTGGGGCTATGCCTGCGCCGCTTCAAGACCGGCACGCCGCCCAGAGTGAACCGCCGCAGCGTGGACTTCTCCAAAATGGAAATTCAATACGGCGATGAGCAGCCCCTGCCCTTCTCCCTTTCCACCAGGACGCCCCCCGAAAACACGGCGGTCTGCTACCTGACCTATACCAATGAAAAGACCCACGCGATCATCCGCGCCAATTTGGACCGCTCGCCCCTGTACAACGGCCTAATTGCCTCCGCCGGCCCCCGGTACTGCCCTTCCATCGAGACCAAGGTGGTTCGCTTTGCGGACAAAAGCCGCCATCAGCTGTTTGTGGAACCCATGGGCCTGCACACAGAGGAGCTCTACATCCAGGGACTTTCCAGCAGCCTGCCCGAGGACGTACAAATCCAGATGCTCCACACCATCCCCGGCTTGGAGCACGCGGAGATGACCCGCACCGCCTACGCCATTGAATACGACTGCGTCGACCCCACCGAGCTTTTGCCCACCCTGGAGTGCAAGAAAATCCCCGGCCTCTACGGCGCCGGCCAGTTCAACGGCTCCTCCGGCTATGAAGAGGCCGCGGTTCAGGGCTTTGTGGCAGGGGTGAACGCCGCTTTGAAGCACAAAGGGGAGCCGCCCATGATCTTGCGGCGGGATCAGGGATACACCGGCGTCTTAATTGACGACCTGGTCACAAAAGGCACCAATGAGCCATACCGGATGATGACCAGCCGCACCGAGTACCGCCTGATTCAGCGCCAGGACAACGCCGACGAGCGTCTCTCCGCCATCGGCCACCGGATCGGCCTGATCTCGGATGAGCAGTATCAGGCTGTGCTGGACAAGTATGCCGCCGTGCAGCGGGAGATCCGGCGTCTGGAGCACACCGGCGCGGCCCCCACGGCAGAGCTGTCCGCCATGCTGGTCCGCCGGGGAGAGCCGGAGGCGAAACACGCCTCCAAGCTGTCGGATCTGCTGCGCCGCCCCCGGGTCTCCTATGAAGATCTGAAGCCCTTTGACCCGGAACGCCCGGACCTCCCCGCCGCCGTCACGGAACAGGTGGAAATCCGGGTAAAATATCAGGGGTATATTGACCGGCAGTCCCGCCAGGTGGAGGAGGCCCGCCGGATGGAATCCCGTCTCCTGCCCCCGGATTTGGACTACGATCATTTAAACGGCCTGCGGCTGGAGGCGAGGGAAAAACTCAAGCAAATTCGCCCCCTGAATTTGGGGCAGGCCAGCCGGATCTCCGGCGTCAGCCCGGCGGATGTGGCAGCCCTTATGGTTTTTCTCCACGGGCAATAACGGCCAGCAGAGAGGGATTTTTTTCACAAATGATGAAAATAATCCCTTTATCTTTCATAATTCTATTTACACAGGGCCGGAATCAGAGTAATATTAAATTGTCAGCGGAGAAACGCGCTCAAAAACTTTCACCTGGAGGGAATATTATGAAAATTCTTGTCACCGGCGGAGCCGGTTTTATCGGTAGCCACACCGTTATTGAACTGCAAAATGCCGGCCATGAAGTGGTCGTCCTGGACAATCTTTACAATGCCAGCGAAAAGTCCCTGGTTCGGGTCTCTGCCATTACGGGAAAAGAGGTTCCCTTCTACAAAGTAGACATCCGGGACCGTGAGGGGCTGACCAAAGTCTGCCAGGAACACACCTTTGACTGCTGCATCCATTTCGCCGGTTTGAAGGCTGTGGGCGAATCCGTCGCCAAGCCGCTGGAGTATTATGACAACAATATCGCGGGCACGCTGGTTCTCCTGGACGTGCTGCGCAACAACGGCTGCAAAAATATCATCTTCTCCTCCTCCGCAACCGTTTACGGCAACCCTGCCGTCATCCCCATCACGGAGGAGTGCCCCAAGGGTCAGTGCACCAACCCCTATGGTCAGACCAAGAGCATGATCGAGCAGATCATGATGGACATGCAGAAGGCAGATCCCGAGTGGAACGTCGTCCTGCTGCGTTACTTCAACCCCATCGGCGCCCATCCCTCCGGCACCATTGGCGAGGATCCCAACGGCATTCCCAACAATCTCATGCCTTACATCACCCAGGTTGCCATCGGCAAGCGGGAAGAACTGGGCGTCTTTGGCGACGACTATGACACCCCTGACGGCACGGGCGTGCGCGACTACATCCACGTGGTTGACCTGGCCGTGGGCCATGTCAAGGCTTTGGCCGCAGTGGAGAAAAAGTGCGGTCTGGCCATCTACAACCTGGGCACCGGCCACGGCTATTCCGTTTTGGACGTGGTTCACGCCTTTGAGAAGGCAAATCACCTGACCATTCCCTACTCCATCAAGCCCCGCCGCGCAGGCGACATCGCAACCTGCTACTCCGACCCCTCAAAGGCCGAAAGGGAGCTGGGCTGGAAGGCGCAGTATGACATCGAGGATATGTGCCGCGATTCCTGGAACTGGCAGAAAAAGAATCCCAACGGCTATCGGGATTGATTTCCTGCTGATGTGAACACACAGGGCGCTGCTGCCGTGGATGGCAACAGCGCCTTCTTTTTTGGCCTTTCGGCGGGAAATCCCGTCCTCATAGAGGGCGGCCCAGGGCGTTCACCCTTGCGCGCCTCCCGCTTCCTCCCCAACATTGCGGAAAAAGGCGCTGCCACCTTGGTTGTGACAGCGCCTCCGTTGGTTTCAAAGCCTTTTTCGCTTTGAATGGTTATTTACTTGCGGGGGTTCTTGATGGCGGCCTGTGCGGCAGACAGACGTGCAATGGGCACCCGGAACGGGCTGCAGGAGACATAGGTCAGACCAATGTTATGGCAGAACTCGATGGAGGTGGGGTCGCCGCCGTGCTCGCCGCAGATGCCGATATGCATATCCGGACGGGTCTCACGGCCATAGTCCACGGCGATCTTCATCAACCGGCCCACGCCCCGGCGGTCCAGACGCTGGAACGGATCATGCTCCAGCAGCTTCTTGTCCATGTAAGTACCCAGGAACTTGCCGGAATCGTCCCGGGAGAAGCCCCATGTCATCTGAGTCAGGTCATTGGTGCCGAAGCAGAAGAACTCCGCTTCCTTGGCGATGGCATCCGCCCGCAGGGCGGCGCGGGGCAGCTCGATCATCGTGCCGACCTCATAGGGCAGCTCGACGCCGGCCTTGGCGATCAGCTCGTCCGCAACCCGGGTGATGATTTCCTTCACATACTTCAGCTCGTGTTCGGAGGCAATCAGCGGAACCATGATTTCCGGAACGACCTTCTCCCCCGTCTCCTTGTAGACGTTGATGGCCGCCTCAATGATCGCCGTACACTGCATCTCGGCAACCTCGGGCCACTGGATGGGCAGACGGCAGCCGCGCATTCCCATCATGGGGTTCACTTCCTGCAAGCTGACAACAAGGCCCTTCAAATCCTCAAAGGACAGCCCCATCGTCTCGGCCAGACTCTCAATATCCGCGTCCTCGGTGGGCAGGAACTCATGCAGCGGGGGATCCAGCAGACGGATGGTGACCGGCAGACCGTTCATGGCCTTAAAGATGCCCTCGAAGTCACTGCGCTGCATGGGCTGGATCTTATCCAGGGCGACCCGGCGCTCCTTTTCCGTGGGGGCGACGATCATCTCCCGGACGGCGGGAATGCGGTCTTCCGCAAAGAACATGTGCTCGGTACGAACCAGTCCCACGCCCTGGGCGCCGAAATCCCGCGCCACGGCGGCATCATGGGGATTGTCTGCGTTGGCGCGCACTTCCATCTGGCGGTACTTGTCCGCCCACTCCATAATCGTGGCAAAGTCGCCTGCAATATGCGCCTGCTCCGTCTCCATCTTGCCCAGATAGACGTTGCCGGTGGTGCCGTCCAGCGAGATGAAATCCCCTTCATGGATGACATTGCCGTCCAGCGTGGCAACCTTTGCCTCTTCGTCCACGATCAGGCTGGCCACACCGGCTACGCAGCAGCGGCCCATGCCCCGGGCCACAACGGCAGCGTGGGAAGCGCGGCCGCCCCGGGCGGTCAGGATGCCCTGCGCCACCTGCATGCCCACGATATCCTCCGTGGAGGTCTCCTGACGGACCAGAATGACCGGTCCCTCTGCGGCCTTCTCCTCGCACTCCTCTGCGGTGAAGTAGACCGCGCCGCAGCCTGCGCCGGGGGAGGCCGGAACGCCGGTGGCAATGACCTTACCCGTCTCCAGAGCCCGTTTGGTGAAATTGGAGTGCAGCACGGCGTCCAGGCTGTTGGGCTCCAGCATCAGCAGCGCTTCCTGCTCCGAAATCAGCCCTTCCTTCACCAGATCTACGGCGATCTTCAAAGCGGCGCCGGGTGTACGCTTGCCGTCACGGGTTTGCAGCATGTAGAGCTGGCCGCGCTCAATGGTGAACTCCATATCCTGCATATTGCGGTAATGGTTCTCCAACCGGCCGGCGATCTCAACAAACTGCTCATAGACGGCAGGGTTGATCTTTTTCAGCTCGGAAATATCGGAGGTGCGGCGGATACCGGCCACGACGTCCTCGCCCTGGGCATTCATCAGGAAGTCGCCATAAAGCTCCTTCTCACCGGTGGTGGGGTTGCGGGTAAAGGCAACACCGGTGCCCGAGTCGTCGCCCCAGTTGCCAAAGACCATGGTCTGCACGTTGACCGCGGTGCCCCAATCGTCCGGAATGTCGTTCATCTTCCGATAGACCTTGGCGCGGTCGTTGTTCCAGGACCGGAAGACGGCCTTGACGGCCTCCATCAGCTGAATCTTGGGCTCCTGGGGGAAGTCCTCTCCCATGTTTTCCCGATAATACTCTTTGAACTTTTGAACCAGCTGATACATGTCCTCCGTCAGCAGCTCGGAATCCAGCTGCACGCCGCGCTGCTCTTTGATCTGGTCAATCAGCACCTCAAAGTTTTTCTTGGGCAGCCCCATGACCACGTCTGAGAACATCTGAATGAACCGGCGGTAGGAGTCATAAACAAAGCGGGGGTTGTTCGTCAGCTTGACCAGACCCTCGGCAACCGTATCGTTAATACCCAGGTTCAGAATCGTATCCATCATGCCCGGCATGGAGGCGCGGGCGCCGGACCGGACGGAAACCAGCAGAGGATTGTCAGGATCCCCAAATTTCTTGCCATTCTCCTGCTCCAGAACGGCCAGCTTTTCCAGAATCTGGGCCTGGATGTCCTCGTTGATCTTGCTACCGTCCTCATAATACTGTATACAGGCTTCGGTGGTAACGGTAAAGCCCTTCGGCACGGGCATTCCGGCATTCGTCATTTCGGCCAGGTTGGCGCCCTTTCCGCCCAGCAACTCTTTCATATCTTTGTTGCCTTCGGAAAACAGGTAGACGTATTTTTTACTCATTGGGTTTGCATCTCCTTCGTCAGTTTGATCCGTCGGTCCCTTTCCCAGGTCCCAACAGATTTGGTAAAGTCCCTTTTCGGGCATCTCTATTATAACAAAAATTTCTCCGTTTGCAACTATGACTTTTAGATAAGTTTTAATGAAATTGAACATTTTCCCCCTCGGCCCCAGTCAATCCGCTGTTTTGCGCCGGAAGCCGGGCACAGCACTCAACGGCAAATGGAATATTTTTGAAAATTCCCCAGAATTTGAAATGGAATGGAATAAACCTTCCAAAATCCGGCAACACTTCCACCATGGAGGTGTTACCATGAAAAAACAATCCCTTTGGAGCCGTGTGGGCAGCTTTATGACTGGCCGGGGCTTTTACATGGTCTTGGTTTTATGCCTTGTGGCCATCGGACTTTCCTGCTGGTATCTGTGGAACGCGTTTCAGACCGCATCCGATTTGGAGGCGGCCGCCACCAACGCCTCTGCGGAAGTCACGCTGGCGGCGGAAGGGGAGGAATCCGACTCCTCTGGGGACGCATCTGACCATTCCCAGGAGGACGCCGGCGATGCATCCGATGCCTCTGACACGGAGGACAACGCAGATGAGGTCATCGGCACGCCCGTCACCGAGGAAGAGGAGCCGGCCATAGCGGAGGCGGAACTCCAATCCGAAACCGAGCTTACAACAACCGAGGCCGCCCAATGGGTCTCCCCCGTGGAGGGTGAGATTGTGGCCGCCTTCTCAGCGGAAGAACTCACCTATAACGAGGCGATGGGGGACTGGCGCACCCACGCCGGGGTGGACTTCTCCGCTGAAATTGGCGATGAGGTCATCGCCGCCTGTAGCGGCACGGTGACCCGGGTAGAGGAAGACTATCTGCTAGGCTGGACCGTTACGGTGGATTGCGGAGACGGCCTTACCACCATTTACGGCAATCTGGCAGAGGACTGCGCCGTGTCCGTGGGCGATGAAATTGCCGCAGGAGATTCCATCGGCACAGTGGGGGACAGCGCAGCAGGGGAGTCCAGCGGCGCCGCCTGGCTGCACTTTGCCGTCCAGCAGGACGGCGAGGCCGTGGATCCGACGGATTATCTCCCCTCCTGATTCAAAACGGCCTGATTCCACACGCGCTTCGGTATGGGAATCCTATTCCACTCCCACTCAAAACAACTCTGATTCCGTCTTTTTCAAACGTTTCTCTCCCTTCACAGCAGCGGATTGCGGCATCGTCCACAATCCGCTCCATGCTTTTGTCTCCCTGCCAGGTGTTCCCTCCGGTTCTCCCCGGTTTCCCTTTTGCCATGGGACAGCAAAGGTTTACATTTTTATCGGTTTCATGTTATAATGCCATAGATAGAATCAGCCGCTTTGCGTTTGATTCACAGGGCAGTGGCCGCACCATCGGTCAACGGGCTGTTTTAAGGAAACGATCGATCCATCACGCCCCCTTTGGCGAGGAAAATCAACGCCGTATGGTTGAAAAAGACCTGACAGGGGCAAGCGCCATCTGCCACGGATAACTCCACAGGCGGCCTGATCGAAGCGATCGGGCAATGTGGCCCATGACAACCTTCCCCATCTGGACATCCGGCTCCTTCGGACGGAGGGGAGGGGGCAGCTTTGCCGCTTTTCTGTGTGGCGGCAATCCCCTGCCAATGCAAAAAGAAATCAAAAAACATCGGAAGGAATGTACCTGAATTGAAGAATCACCCGTTCCCCATGGTGGAGTTGGAAAGCACACCAAAGGATCAACACAGCCGTCCATCAACCCCGGAAGACGAAGCACGGTCTCCAACCCGGGAGCCGGTCAAAGGGCGCAAATCCCCCAAACAGGAACCCGGCAAATCCTCTCCCCAACGGGAGGGCAGAAAAAAACCGGCGGGACGCACCCCCGGGGAACCCCGGAAAAAATCCGCTGAGCGGGCAGCAAACAACAAAAATCCATCGTCTCCCCCCGAAAAAAGGGGCGCATCCCCGGCAAAATCCTCCAAAAAGCGGAAACAGCCCAAGCCCAGAGGCGATGCCCACGAGAGGGAATCCGGCGTTGTCCCCATTCCCGACCTTTTGCCCCGCCAAACGGAGACCCCTCCCGCGGTGGAAGAGAAATTTGACAGCCGCGACATCCTCCACCGCACCTACAAGCGTCCGGAGCGCAAGGTGATCCCGTCCCTGGCCAACGTCTCTCTGGAGCCCATGTGTGAGCTGAAGGAGAGCTTTGGCACCTCCCTGCGTCTGGACAGCGATTTGTCTTCCTTGAATCCCCGTCACGACGCCACCAGCCGCATGTTCTCCACGCGAAAGGAACTTCCGGAGGACCTCCGCTCCGGCGGGCGGAAAAAAACGGCCCCGGCAGAAACCGGCCAGCCGGAGCCCCAGCCCTCTGAGCGCGGCGGACGCAAGGGGAAAAGCAAGGGGCAGGGAAGTCAAAAGGGACGTGAAACGGCCGGGGCGCCCAGTTCCGCCAAACAGCGAAATGCCGCCAAGCCCTCTGCTCAACCGAAAAAAAAGGGGAAAAAGAGCCGTTCCACGCCGGCGGAACCCCCGTCCAATGCCCGTCCGGCCCCGCGTAAATCCGCCCGGCCGAACGGGAAGGCCGCCGTCAAACCCCGCCGCCGCTCTGACCGTCCCGCCCCCACCGTTATCCGCCCGGAGCGGCAGAAGGACTCCACGCAGCAGAAATCCCTGATGAAACCCTACTACCTCAGCGATGTGGAAAAGAAATAAGGAGGGCTTTGTGATCTACTTTATTGCCGCAGCCCTTCTCGTGCTGCTGGATCAGTCCATCAAGCTGGCTGTCCGGTCCGGCATGGCCCTGGGCCAGCAGATCGTGTTGATTCCCCATGTTCTGGCGTTAAATTACGTCCAGAACACCGGCATGGCCTTTTCCGCTTTGAACGGGCAGGCCACGCTGCTGGGCCTGGTCTCCCTGGTGGTGTCCGTGGGGTTGGGAGTCGTGATTGCGAAAAAGCTGTTTTTCCGCCATCCGGCCGGCCTTGCCATTTTATCGTTGATTCTGGGCGGGGCCGTGGGCAACTTGATTGACCGGCTGGTGTTCGGTTATGTCACCGATATGATCGAGGTGCTCTTTGTCCGCTTTTATATCTTCAACTTTGCAGACTGCTGTGTGGTGGTGGGCGGCATCCTGCTGGTCATTTACGTTCTCTTTTTCTACGATAAGCTGGAGCACGCGCCATGAAAACCTTAACTTTTACCGCCGAACGGGACGGCGAGCGCATCGATCGGTTTGCCGCGCAGGAATCCGGCCTGACCCGGAGCGCCATCCAGAAGCTGATGGAAGAGGGGCTCCTCACGCGAAACGGCCAGGCGCTGAAAAAGAACGCCAAAACCGCCGCCGGGGATTGCATTGAGCTGACCTTGCCGGACCCGGACCCGGTGGATGTTGTCCCCCAGAACATCCCCCTGCAAATCGTCTATGAGGACGAGGACGTGGTCGTGGTAAACAAGCCGGTGGGCATGGTCGTCCATCCCGCCGCCGGTCATCCGGACGGAACGCTGGTGAACGCCCTGCTTTACCACTGCGGCGGCAGCCTGTCCGGCATCAACGGCCAGCTCCGCCCGGGCATTGTCCACCGCATTGACCGGGACACCAGCGGTCTGATCATCGCCGCGAAAAACGACATGGCCCATCTCTCCCTGGCCCAGCAGCTCAAAGACCACACCCTGGCCCGGACTTATGATGCGGTGGCCCTGGGCAATCTGAGGGAGGAGTCCGGCACCATTGACGCGCCCATTGCCCGGCACCGCACAGACCGAAAGAAAATGGCCGTTGTGTGGGACGGTCGCCCTGCGGTTACCCACTGGAACGTGGTGGAACGCTATTGCGGCTATACCCGGGTGGAGTGCCATTTGGAAACCGGACGCACCCATCAAATCCGGGTCCACATGGCCTATATTGGCCATCCCCTTTTGGGAGACGTGGTCTACGGCTCCAAAAAGCCCTTTCCCGGTTTGGAGGGGCAATTTCTGCACGCCAAGCGGCTGACCTTTCTCCATCCGCGCACCGGCGCGAGTATGACCGTGGAATGTCCCCTGCCGGAGGCCTTTGAAACCGTGCTGAAACGGCTGAAACCCCTGTAACTCCCGATCCCCTGACCGGGAGATTTTTATCGCCGCGTCTGCCGGAGCGCCGGGCGCGGCGCCGCTTCTATCGGATATTGCAGCCGGCACACCCACATGCTATAATCACCTCACTGAATAACAGGAGATGGTGAACATGAACCGGAGAGAATACGGCAGCATCCTGATCAGCCCCATTGTCCTCATTCTCTACACCTACTGGCTGCATACAATCTATCAATTGTGCCTATACGGCGGCGGCCGCAGCCATGCGCCCGTCATCATCGGCATCGGGGCCGTTCTTCTGCTGTGGGTTCTCCTGTGGACCGCCCTCTACTTTGTGTGGGGACGGAAGCGGCCGTCCATCATCCAGTCCGTGCTGGGGGGAAACCCCCGGATCCTCACCGCCGTTTTTCTGGTAGAGGCCGCAGCCCTGTTGCTGTGTACTGCCTTCTATGGGTATCGGATCTATCAGACCGCGATCCCCTACAATGGGCAGCTGGCCTGGTACATCGACGAGCTGAAAAACAAGAGGCAGGTTCCCCTGACCGAAGATCAGTTCTATGAAACCGGCATGGAAGGGGTGCTGTCCGCCCTGGAAGAGGAGCTGGATGTGACGTTTAAGGACGAGATCTATGTCTCAGGGAATTTCAACCTTTCTGTAGACGAAAGCGGCGCCATCTCCTCGGTGTATGCCTATCTGTTTGCCCCGGACGAGGACGGCAGCATACAGAGCTACCTCATCAGCTACAACGCCGGCATGGACAGCACGATGACCGTGTGGCTCAACGGCGAGGTGAGTTCAGACTACCTGGAGCAGAAACGTCTCCAGCCCATGCGGGAGATGATTCAGGCATTTCTGGAGTCTGACCAGTTTTCGGGGCAGAATTTGGCCTATTCCTTTCAATATGAGGGGTATCAGGAGGAGGCGTATTCCTCAAACTGGTATCTGCTCTCGGATGGAGCTTTGACCACCTATCCGTCCAGCAACTACGGCATGTCGGTCTCCGGCTATATGATGACGGTTTCGGCTCAGGATTCCACCGTTGCAACCGTTGTGTCCGATGTGGACTCTTTACAGACCATTGCGGAGATTGTGGAGGAAGAACAGCGTGAAGAGGCCCAGGAAACCGGCAAAACCCTCATCACCGATCAAAGCGGGGACATGACCTTTTACCTGAACGACAGCGTCTCCATGAGCTTACAGACCGTCGATGCCGCCGCCGGAAGCCGTTGGTATTCCTTCTCGTCCTCCACCGGAATTACCAATTCCAGCCCCTTTGCCGAATATGGCGGCGTCGCCGAGGGCATTTACTTTATAGATGAAAACATCGGATGGATTCTCCTGAGCAGCCCGTCCTCCGACTACTCCAGAATGTTTTATACGGACAACGGGGGCGCGGATTTTGTACAGGTCGCCCTGCCTCTGGAGGATGCCAGATCTGATCTGGAAGAAAACCAGCTGGAACTTGCCTTTGACGATTTTGCCTATATCGACGTCCCCTATGAAGAAGACGGCGCTGTATACGTAAACGTCAGCACCAGCGCCGCGGATCTCTCCTATATATCCGCCGTCTTTGTCTCCCAGGATCAGGGGGCCACATGGACCTATGACCGCGTGGAGGAAAACTGGATCAAGTGAGAACTTTGAGACACTATAGAACAGGAGGAACCCCTTATGGAACCATTCTGGCTGGAAATTGCCATTGACACCGCGCCGGACTGTCTGGACGATCTGGCGGCATATCTGACGGCCTGCGGCGTGGAGGGCCTGGTGCTGGAGGATGAGGCCGATTTTGAGCAGTTCGCCGACGAAAACAAGCCCTTCTGGGATGACGTGGACGAGGCTCTGAAAGCTGAGCGGAGCAACGTTACCCGGGTCAAATTCTATGTGACCGCAAACGAGGAGGGCCGGGCGTTTCTGGAGGAAGTCCGCTCCGGTCTGCCCGCTTTCCGCGAGCGGGTGGGGAAGGACGCCGGTACGCTGGCCGTCCAGATCACCTCCATGCAGGAAGAGGATTGGTCCAACAACTGGAAAAAATACTACCATCCCTTTCCTGTGGGCCAAAAACTGTACGTCGTCCCCGAATGGATGCGCGATGAGCCAGTTCCCCAGGGGCGCACCCCGCTATATCTCAATCCGGGCCTGATCTTTGGCACGGGCAGCCACGGAACCACCCGCCTGGTGCTGGAGGATGTGGAAAAGTATGTGCAAACTGATGATAACATCCTGGACCTGGGCACCGGCAGCGGGATTTTGGCAATTGCAGCCCTGAAGTTGGGGGCAAAGCGGGCCGTTGGCTGCGACATCGACCCCAAAGCCGCTGCTGTGGCCCGGGAAAACGCCTCTTATAACGGGATTGGCGATGCGTTCCAACTGGAGACTGGCGACGTCATCCACGACTGCGCACTGCAAGCCCGTCTGGCGGGGACGTATGAACTGGTGCTTGCAAACATTGTGGCGGATGTGATTATCCCCCTCAGCGCCATTGTAGGGGAGTATCTGGCCCCCGGCGGACTGTTTCTGACGTCCGGGATCATTGCCTACCGGGCGGAGGACGTCCGCCAGGCGCTGGAGGAAAACGGCTTTGCCATTGTGGAGCGCCGGGAACGGGACGGCTGGGTCAGCTACACCGCCAGGCGCGCGTCCGATGCCGGATGATTTCCGCTGGCCGCCGGATATTTTCCGGCGGGAAGTAATGAACCCATTGTCAAACCGGATGCCATGCAGTATAATAAAGCCGCATCATGTCAAATTTTTGCGGTATTTCTTTCCTTACCGCCATCACATTACAATTCGGAAACGGGGACAAGACTATCATGAATTACGCCGAAGAATCTCTGAAACTTCACTATCAGTGGGCAGGTAAACTGGAAATCGTTCCAAAGATGGAAGTAACGGACAAGGAATCCCTTTCCCTGGCCTATACCCCCGGCGTTGCGCAGCCCTGCATCGAAATCCAGAAAGACCCCTCCAAGAGTTATGAGCTGACCGGGCGCTGGAACACCGTCGCCGTGGTCACAGACGGCTCTGCCGTCCTCGGCTTGGGCGACATTGGCCCGGAGGCCGGCATGCCCGTTATGGAGGGGAAATGCGTGCTCTTTAAGTCCTTCGGCGGGGTAGACGCCATTCCTCTTTGCGTCAAGAGCCAGGATGTTGATACAATTGTCAACACCGTCGCCATGCTGGAGGGCTCCTTTGGCGGCGTGAATCTGGAGGACATTTCCGCCCCCCGGTGCTTTGAGATTGAGCGCAAACTGAAGGAGCGCTGCTCCATCCCCATCTTCCACGACGATCAGCATGGCACCGCCGTTGTGGTTCTGGCCGCCCTGACCAATGCCCTGAAGGTCGTTGGCAAGGATCTTTCCAACATCCGCGTGGTCACCTGCGGCGCCGGTGCCGCAGGGATTGCCATCATCAAGCTGCTGATTGCACGGGGTCTGACCGATGTCATTATGTGCGACCGTCAGGGCGCCATCTATGAGGGCCGCCCGGGGCTGAACGCCGCCAAGGAAGAGATCGCTGCGATCACCAACCGGGGCAAACGCTCCGGTTCTCTGGCGGAGATGCTGGTCGGAGCCGATGTCTTTATCGGCGTTTCCGCCCCCGGCATGCTCACCCCGGCCATGGTGAAGACCATGGCCCCCCATGCCATCCTCTTTCCCATGGCCAACCCGGTTCCGGAGATCATGCCCGATCTGGCAAAAGAGGCCGGCGCGGCGGTTGTGGGAACCGGCCGCAGCGACTTCCCCAACCAGATCAATAACGTTCTGGCCTTCCCCGGCATCTTTCGCGGGGCATTGGACGTGCGCGCAAGCGACATCAACGACGCCATGAAGATTGCCGCCGCCGAGGCCCTGGCCAATCTTGTCCCGGCGGACCAGCTCAGCGCGGACTATATCCTGCCTTACGCGTTTGACCCCGCTGTCCGGCCTGCTGTGGCCCAGGCCGTGGCCCAGGCCGCTCAGGAGACGGGGGTTGCCCGCGTCGCTCCGAAGGACTCGGTTTGAATCTGACTTTTCCACTTTGTTCACAAGGTTTTGCACAACGTCTTTCCATTGGAAACCCTTTTTCCTGTGCAAAACCCTGTGCGGACTGTGCGAAAGTGGAAAGCCGCCGGTGTGCTCCGGCGGCTCTCCAATCCTCTGAAACCTTCTGTTTTCAGGTGATCATTTTACTGTAAATAAACCTTGAGTCGGTTGATATTGTTTTCCTCATTCTGAATGGTCGTCCGGGCCAGATCGGCGGCGGGGTTCATGGCGGGCTGGGCATTTTGTTGCTCCGTCTCGCTCTGGGCGGGGTTGTCCGTCTGTCTGCCGTAACTGTTGAGCACTTTGGTCAGGCTGATGATGCCCATGTTGCTGCCCTCGATCATCAGCTCAGCCAGATGGCTGGTTTCGGTGTTGCAGGCCGTTTTGCAGAAAACGCCCATTTTCAGCATGGCCTGCTGCTGGCTGGTCAACTCACGGGGACACTCACCCATGTTCTTCAGTTTGTTTTCCGCATTTTTTGCGGTGGTCTGATACTGTTGATACTGGGTTTGCAGATCAGAGCGGAAGCGGGCGTTCGTCACTTTCGGCAGCAACAGTTCAATGGCAGCCGTTCCCATCGTCGCTCCCTTATAAATTTCCTGCAACAACGCATACTCATTGTTGAATTGCATCTCAAAATTCCTTTCTGTATACAGTTTTGTGTCTGGAGACAGCCATAGTTTGCGCCGCTGCGCGGAGAATTTACAGGAAGATTTTGTGTTTCGTCTTTGGCGCTCCCGACGATGGGCCGCCATCCATTTTTATGCAAAAAAGAAACCTCACAGTTCGACCATTTCCCGTCCCTCTGTGGGATTTCCATTTCTGCCGCAACGTTTTTTCCGCTGGGATTGGCGTCAAGCCAGTGGCCCCAAGCGAAAGGGAGGGCTGTTTATGAATGCACTGCTGGACAGGCTCTTTTCCGACGCGGGCGCGGCCCGGTGGGGCAGCTGCGCTTATGCCGATCTCTCCCTGTCCCCGGAGCGGCAGGAGAAGGCCGCCAACCTCTGCCCCAACCCGTCGGGGGTTCTCATTGCGGCCTTTCCCTATTTTGCGGGAAATAAACCTGGGAATCTTTCTCTCTACGCCAGAGGCAAAGACTACCACCTCTCCGTCACCCGCCGTCTGTCCCAGGTGGCGCGGCTGCTCGGGGAGCGCTACCCGGAAAACCGCTTTGTCCCCGGCGCGGACAACTCCCCCTTGGATGAGCGGCAATGCGCCTGGCTGGCCGGACTTGGCATCCGGGGCCAGAACGGCCTGGTGATCGTCCCTCCCTATGGCAGCTGGGTCTTTCTCGGCACCATTTTGACGGATCTGCCCCTGCCCTCGGCGAAAACGCCTGCGCCGGACTGTATGGGCTGCGGCACCTGCAAACGGGCCTGTCCCGGCGGCGCCTTGGGGAGGCATCCCTTTGATGAGGATCGCTGTCTCTCTGCCCTGACCCAGAAAAAGGGGGCGCTCACCCCCGATCAGGAGGCCCTCTTAGGGGCCCACCCGCTGATCTGGGGCTGTGACATCTGTCAGACCGTCTGCCCCTACAATCGGGAGGCGCAGCGTTCCCCCTTGCCCGACCTCGCCGGGGCGGAGGACTGCCTCTCCACCCTGTCCAGCGAAGATCTGGAGGGGCTGAGCAACCGAACCTTTCGGGCCAAATATGGCGACCGGGCCTTTGCCTGGCGGGGGCCGGCTGTGCTGCGGAGAAATTTGGAAATTCAATCCAAATATAAAAAATGAAACGGAGCTTGTCTGCGTCATTGCAGAAGCTCCGTTTTCGCATTCTTTGGGCCCTGTTTGAACCATGTCAACATGCCCATTCCATTCGCCCGTTCCAGGTAAGGGCCGCGCCTTTCAAGGCATCGAATGCCAGAAAGAAGTTATACCACTTCCTCCGGGAAATTCCGTTTGCAGAAATCACATTGGAATCGCAGTTGGACAGGGCAATTCCGCAGTCAGCACCGGTCATGCCCCAGAAAGCAGGCCGGATGGTGTTGCCGGAGACGGTACATTCCCCGGCATATTTCAGCCAGATCCCCGCGTCTCTCGCCGCTGTGACCGTATTTCCTTCGACCCTGACGCCGGTGATGGTGAACGTCTTTCCCCCATATTGCTCCTTGCAATAGGCCTCTGTATCCCTGTGCACATCGCCGCTCACCAGAATCCCAACAGACCGGCCGGGGGAGGCGGCACGGTTTACTTGTATCCGGTTCCCGGAAATCACGCTCTGGCTGGCTAAGTTCCGAACCTGGCTATAGGGAGGGACACCGCCGGATACCGGCTCGTAATAATGCCCGTCCGGGCTCCTGCACATGGCGAACAGCTCCACACCGGCGCCGACCTTGGTCATCACGTTGTCCACAACTGCGGTCTTCTGATAGGCCGGGAGATGGCAGGCCGCCCCGCTGAGCTTGTAAAACCGATTGCCTGCAATCACAATGTTGGAATAGGTTGTTCCATAAATGGCGCTGTGGCTGCCCACGCCGCGGCAGCAGTGGGAACACACATTTTGGTAAATGACCACATTGCCGGTGACGGTGTCGTCATACGCGCAATAGGCGGGACTGATGTTGCTGCTGTGTACGATGTCCAGCTGAATGGCCTCTTTCCCGTCGTTGCTGCCGTGATAGGCGGTGTCTAAATACCCTTTCATGGTGCATCCCACCACCGTGACACCGTAGACGCCGCAAAACTCCAGCTGGTGTCCGTTCACTGTGCCGTTGCAGGTCACATTGGCCAGGAGAATATTTTCAGCATGGCCAAAGCGCAGCGTGCCAAAGTGGCTCTGGCTGGCGGGGGAGTATTGGGACATCCGCACGTCCCAGACGCCGCCCTCCAGCACAATATTGCTCTCGCCGTTATAGCCGGAGACCTCATCGGAGACGTTGCCGCCCCGCGCCATGCTCCTGTCCTCCAGATTTCCCTTATAGAACGTGACGCCGTTCATGGACAGCCATGTGTTGGAGTACAGGCGCAGGCTGTCCTCCAGATAATACTTCCCCTTGGGGATAACCACCTGAAACATCACCTTGGCATACTCCCCCCGGGCGGAAAAGGCGTGGATCCCATCCATCACACGGGCCATGGCCAGACTGTTCCGGGCGGCGTTGGCGGCCCCGGCTTTCAACGCCGTCACTTCCAGCGTGACCAGCCGGTTATACCGGATCACAGCGCCAGTGGCCAACCCGGTGGAATTGGAGTAATCGCTGAACGTGCCCGCATCCAGAGTTTGGAGCGTGGGATAACGGACGTCGCCGGTCAGAACGGCCTCGTCCAGCGCCCCCATGGCGCTGTGAATGGGGTCCTCGTCCCCCTCCAAATGCGTTTCCAGCCCATCGGCGGCATCGTCCCCGGCGGTTCCGGCTTCCTCCCGGGCCACCAACGCCCCCTGACCCGGGCCGCTCTGCTCCGCTGAGACCACGTGAGACAGGGTCAGCGAAACCGCCATTGTCAGCGCCAGAAACAGGGGAGAGGACAGCCCCATCAAAGCGCGCCCTCCTCCACCAGACGGGCAGTCTTTAACACGCCGATCTGGGTTTTGCAGTCCGGCAGTTCCCCGCGCATGACCATGTCCACAGCTTCCTGAAGCGGGATGCGAACGACCTCTAAAAATTCGCCCTCATCCAGATGCTGGGCGCCCTGACCGGTAACCCGGCAGGCCCAGAGGCGCAGCACCTCATTGGTGTAACCGGGGGTGGGGTAGGCATTTCCCAGGAAATAAAACCGCTCTGCCGTGCAGCCGGTCTCTTCGCTGAGCTCCCGCTTGATGGCCTCCTGAGGGTCCTCCCCCTTCTCCAGCTTGCCGGCGGGCAGCTCCAGAATCGTTTCATCGTAGGCATATCGAAATTGCCGGACAAACAGAAGCTCGTTGTTCTCCGTCAGCGCGGCCACACAGCTTCCGCCGGGATGCTCCACCTCTTCCCGTTTGGCAAGGGTTCCGTCCGGGAGACGGACTTCATCCACCTTCATATTGATAATTTTACCGCGGTAATAATAGGTGCTGGACACCTTGGCTTCTCTCAAGTCCATCGTGTTCGTCTCCTTTCACGCTGTACGCCGGTCTCAAAACCCTGGGGCTTCCTGTTCGTTACAAGGGCCTTTTTAGTCTCGTATTTCTCATTGTATTTTATTCCTGGCTGACCTTCGGAATCTTCCCTGTCCCCGGCTATAGGAGCCAAAATCCAACGATACCGGCTACAATGCCCGCAAGGGCGCCTGCGAGAACATCCTTTGGCCAGTGGACGCCGCCGATGACCCGGCACACCGCCAGCACCACGCCCATGGCCAGAAAGACCGCTCCCACCGCCGGCATCAGCCAGAGAAGGGTCATCCCAATGACGAACACGGAAAAAACGTGCCGGCTAGGAAAGCTCTTCCCCTGGGTGTCCTTGTGAATCAGCGGCTGGATGTCCAGCACCTGATAGGGGCGCGGCGCGTTGACGGCGCTCCGGAAGAGGGACAGGAGGACGAAGGAGATCGCCGGAACCAACACCGCCCGCAGCAGGCGCTCATCGCGATTCAGCCCCAGTACGATCAGGCTGAGCGGATAGGCCGCATAGCACAGCCGCGTCACGATGAAATTGATCCCGTTTAAAAATCGCGTCCCGTTTTTGCTGCGAAAGGGTCTGGACAGGACTTCATATTGCCGGGAGGTCATCGCTCTTCCGGCCCTTCCAAGAAGAACGTCGCCTCGCTGTCGGCCACATGCAGCGCATAGGACAGGGGATACAGTTCAAAGACCTTTCCCACATCCCGGTTGTCCTCCGGCCCGGAAAATCCCATGTGATAGCGGATGGCAAAAGCCTCTTCCCGGGTCAGACGCATATATCCGCTGACAATGTACACGCTTTTTTCCCCGTGGCCATAGGGCATGGGGTCATCAAACTGATAGACCTGAACCTGGCGCCAGCTGCCGTCGGGCTGCTTCTGATTGCGCATGGAGGTCTTATAACACCCGATCTTGCACAGGTCATGGCACAATGCCACGATGGCGATGGATTCCTCGGAGTAGTTCAGGTTGTACTCCTCCTGCACCCGGGGACGGTTGAGGTAGTCCACCAGACAGTCATAGACGTTCAGAGAGTGCTCGCACAGCCCCCCTTCAAAGGAGCCGTGATAGCGGGCAGAGGACGGCGCCTGGAAAAAATCACTCTTATTTTCCAGGTAATCCAGCAGAGCATCTGCGCCGGGCCGTTTGATCTTCTCTTTCCAGATTTGAATGAATTCTTCTTTATTGGTCATGTTTCAAATTCCTCTTTCTATGGGCCGCCCTCTCCCCAAAGCGGGCAGTTTGATTGGCGGCCCCGAGTCGTATTCAAGTGGTAGTTTACCACATTCTCTCCCGGAATGGAAACCCCTGCCGGAAAATAATCAGGGCCATGGTCACTGCGTCAAATTCCCGGCTCCTTCCCCGCGAAACTTTGTCTCTTTTTTCACAACCAGACTCTTGCTTTTTTATAAAAGCATGCTATACTTCTAATTGTGAGCAGAGTTAGAAGTTACTAACTAATTTTCCCAAGGCAAAGAATCCCATATTGCGCTCATGTTTTATGGATTTTTTCTTTACCGTTCTTTTCTACCAGTCTTGCCCCGATTTTTGCGGAACAGACTCAGCCCTGTTTGAGCATGAAACATGTGACCAATGGCGGAAAAATAGCCGTCATTGGGGCATGTTGACATGTTTCAAACAGAACCTGTACGTCATTGATTTCAATTTGGAGGTTACAACATGACAGATTTTAAGCAGTGGGAAGGTTTTCAGGGCCACATCTGGAAGGAAGAGGTCAATGTGCGCGACTTCATCCAGAAGAACTACCAGCCATATGACGGCGATGATTCCTTCCTCGCCGGTCCCACCGAGGCAACCAATCAACTCTGGGGCGCGCTTCAGAAGCTCCAAAAGGAAGAGCGCGCCAAGGGCGGCGTTTTGGACTGCGAAACCAAAGTTGTCTCCAGCCTGACCGCTTATGGCCCGGGTTACATCGATGAGAACCTGAAGGATCTGGAACAGGTCGTCGGCATTCAGACGGATAAACCCCTGAAGCGCGCCTTCATGCCCTACGGCGGCATTAAGATGGCCATTCAGGCGGCTGAAACCTATGGCTATGAGGTCGATCCCGAGCTGAAGAAGATTTTCACCGAGTATATCACCACCCACAACGACGCCGTCTTCTCCGCATACACGCCTGAAATGCGCGCCGCCCGTAAGACCCATGTGGTCACCGGTCTGCCGGACACCTACGGCCGGGGCCGTATTGTGGGCGATTACCGCCGTGTGGCGCTCTACGGCATCGATTACCTGATTCAATCCAAGGAGCGCGACAAGCTGAACTGCGGCTGCGGCAACATGTATGACGACGTGATCCGCCTGCGCGAGGAAATCGCCATGCAGATCAAAGCCCTGAAGGGCATGAAGGAAATGGCCAAGCTCTATGGCTACGACATTTCTCAGCCCGCCCGGAACGCCAAGGAGGCCTGCCAGTGGCTGTACTTCGGCTATCTGGCCGCCGTCAAGACCCAGAACGGCGCCGCCATGTCCGTCGGCCGGATCTCCACCTTCCTGGACATCTACTTCCAGCGCGATCTGGCCAACGGCGTCCTGACCGAGTCCGAGGCACAGGAGCTCATCGACCACATGACCATGAAATTCCGTATGGTCAAGTTCGCCCGCATCCCCTCCTACAATCAGCTGTTCTCCGGCGACCCCACCTGGGCAACTCTGGAAGTGGGCGGCATCGGCATGGACGGCCGCTCCATGGTCACCAAGACCGACTTCCGCTTCCTGCACACTCTGGAGAACATGGGCCCCTCTCCTGAGCCCAACCTGACCGTCCTGTACAGCTCCGCTCTCAGCGACAACTTCAAGCGTTACGCGGCCAAGATCTCCATCGACACCAGCTCCATCCAGTACGAAAACGACGACGTCATGAAGCCTGTCTGGGGCGACGACTACTCCATTTGCTGCTGCGTCTCCGCGACCCAGACCGGCAAGGAGATCCAGTTCTTCGGCGCCCGCGCAAACCTGGGCAAGACCCTGCTGTACGCGATCAACGGCGGCTTTGACGAGAAGCACCGCATTCAGTGCGGTCCCAAGCTGGCCCCCATCACCAGTGAATATCTGGACTATGATGAGGTCATGGAAAAATATGAGGTCTGGCTGGACTGGCTGGCAGACATCTATGTCAACGTGCTGAATTTGATCCACTACATGCACGATAAGTATTACTACGAAGCGGCTGAGATGGCTTTGATCGACACCGACGTCCGCCGCACCTTTGCCACCGGCATCGCCGGCTTCTCCCACGTGGTGGACTCTCTGAGCGCGATCAAGTATGCCAAGGTCAAGGTAATCCGGGATGAGGACGGCATCTCCAAGGACTTTGAGATCGAGGGCGACTTCCCCAAATACGGCAACGACGATGACCGGGCGGATCAGATCGGCATTTGGGTTCTGAAGACCTTCCTGGAGAAGGTCAAGCGCCGCCACACCTATCGCAACTCCGAGCCCACCACCTCCATCCTGACCATCACCTCGAACGTGGTCTATGGTGAGGCCACCGGCGCCATGCCGGACGGACGCGCCGCCTTCACCCCCTTCGCCCCCGGCGCATCTCCCTCTTACGGCGCTGAGAAGAGCGGCCTGCTGGCTTCTCTGAACTCCGTCGCCAAGCTGCCCTATCACTGGTCTTTGGACGGCATCTCCAACACCCAGACCATGAACCCCAACGCCCTGGGCCACAGCCAGGAGGAGCGCAAGGGGAACCTGGTTCAGACGCTGGACGGTTACTTCGATCAGGGCGCCCATCACCTGAATGTGAACGTCTTCGGCAAGGATAAGCTCCTGGACGCGATGGAGCACCCCGAGAAGGAAGAGTACGCCAACTTCACCATCCGCGTCTCCGGCTATGCCGTCAAGTTTATCGACCTGACTCGGAAACAGCAGCTGGACGTCATTGCCCGGACCTGTCACGAAACTCTGTAATCGAACCCCCAACCATTTCCTGCAGAGCCGTACTTCGGTGCGGCTCTGCCTTTCAGCCAAAATACCCAACGCGCAAGGTTCAGCTGTC
Organism: uncultured Oscillospiraceae bacterium; assembly: GCA_964456525.1. GTDB lineage: Bacteria > Bacillota > Clostridia > Oscillospirales > Oscillospiraceae > Onthomonas. The sequence goes on along the minus strand of CAYWAP010000006.1, from coordinate 32,761 downwards.
TGGGCCCTGCGCGTTGGGTATTCAAGCGTATCTACAACCGCAATAAAGGAAGATTCAAATGGAACACGAAACCGCCCCCCTTGGCTATGTCAACAAGCTGGAGACCTTCGGTCTGGTAGACGGCCCCGGCGTCCGCTTTGTCGTCTTTTTGCAGGGGTGCCATATGCGCTGCCGCTACTGCCACAACCCCGAGACATGGGCCAAAACCTGTGACGAGGTTGAGACCTGGACGCCCCAGGATCTGTTTCGGCGGGCCTACCGATACAAGCCCTATTGGCGCGACAACGGCGGCATTACCGTCAGCGGCGGGGAGCCGCTGCTGCAAATGGACTTTCTGACCGCCTTTTTCAAGGAGGCCAAAAAAAATGGCGTCCACACCACGTTGGACACCTCCGGCGGCCCTTTCACCACCCAGGAGCCGTTTTTCAGCCAGTTTCAGGAACTGATGCAGTACACTGATTTGGTGATGTTGGATCTGAAACACACCGATGCCCAGAAGCACCGGGAACTGACGGGCCAGGACAACGCCAATATTTTGCAAATGGCAGAATACCTCTCCCACATCGGAAAGGACATGTGGATTCGCCGGGTTCTGGTGCCCGGCATCACTGACGACCGGGAGGAATTGCAAGCGCTGCGGAACTTTATCGACCGCCTGCACACCGTCCGCCGGGTGGAAATTCTGCCCTATCACACGTTGGGGGTCGCCAAGTGGGAACAGCTGGGCATTCCGTATTCGCTGGAGGGCGTGGAATCTCCCACGGCAGAACAGATTCAGGAGGCCGAAGCCATTTTGGGCATCTCCCAGACCTCAGTCCCTCCGGAAAGTCAGGCAGGCCCGGAGAACACCCGGCAGTGCTGGTAAAGGCGGTTCCAAACCATCCAGCGCAACTGCGGCTTTGACCGCCCAGACCGTATCACAGCCCTGCCGGAACCGCTTCTCCCGGAGCCGTGCTGGACGTCACCGTTTTGATTGGAAAAAATCCCCCAGCACCTTGCGGCACTCCGCCTCCAGCACCCCGCCGTACACGGCCGGATGGTGCTGAAACCGCTCCTGAAAGAGCGACAGCACACTGCCGCAGCAGCCCGCTTTGGGGTTGGCCGCGCCGTATACCACCGTGTCAATCCGGGCGTTGATGATCGCCCCTGCACACATGGGGCATGGCTCCAGCGTAACATAGAGGGTGCAGCCGTTGAGCCGCCAATTTCCCACAGCCTGACAGGCCTGCCGGATGGCCTCCACCTCGGCGTGGGCCGTGGCGTCCCCCAGCGCCTCCCGGCAGTTTCCCCCCTGTCCGATGACCGCACCGTCCTTGACGATGACGCAGCCCACGGGAATATCCCCCTCCCGGCCGGCTTTTTGGGCCAGAGCCAGGGCTTTTTCCATATATCGGGAGTCCATCGGTGTTTCCATCGTTTACACCCCTGTCAAATCAAAATTGGGCACATATCTGGCGCTGGCCGAGGCAATATCCTGGGTGAACCCACTCAGCCCCAGATTTTGCATATAGGCGATGGCACTGCGGGCCTCGGCCTTGCGCAGTCTCCGGTTGATCTCCGGATATTGGCCGGCCCTTCCCAGGGGAACATACTGGCACATCAGGGAAAACAGCACCTGGCCGGGGGAAAAATTCTCATACACCCAGTCCATCACCGCCTTGGCGCCGGAAAGCTGACCCGGCAGCAGCAGGTGGCGGATGATCACGCCTTTTTGCAGGATGCCGTCCCGGTCCCATTGAACGGGCCCGGTCTGCCGCACCATTTCCCGAATGGCTGCCGCCGCGACCTGGGGGTAATCCGGCGCGTTGGAATAGCGCGCCGCCACGTCGGCGTCCAAATATTTCAGGTCGGGCAGATAGATATCCACCTTTCCCTCCATCCCCTGCAAAGTGCTCAGGCGCTCATACCCGCCCGTGTTCCAGACCACCGGCACCCCAAGGGGCTGTTCCAGAACCTGGGAAATCACATGGGCATAGTGGGTAGGGGAGACGAGGTTTATATTGTGGGCCCCCTGGGCAATCAACTCCTCACAGATGCGCCGAAGGCGCTCTCCCGTGACCCCTTTGCCAAATCCCTCCCGGCTGATGGAGTCGTTTTGGCAAAAGACGCATTGCAGGGGACACCCGGAAAAGAAAATGGCCCCTGACCCACGTGTGCCGGAGACCGGCGGCTCTTCCCACATGTGGAGGGCCGCCCTTGCCAGCCGGGGGAGGGAGGGCATGCCGCAGAGCCCCTCGCCCCGCCCTTCTGTGCGGAGGGCGCCGCAGCGCCGGGGACAGAGATTGCAAATCATAACATCACCGCATTTCGAACCTGCGCGGCCCCTTTTAGAGCCGCTGCCAAATTCCCGATTTCTAGAAATGTCAACTGGAAAAAGCGCCCTTCTCTTTCCCAGAAGGGCGCTCCTTTTTACGATTCTGCCTTGGGGGCTCCATTGCCGCCGTTTCCATTGCCCCTGTGATGGTGGTGGGGGCGGTGACGGCGGTGTCCGCCGGTGCGCGGCTGACCCTCAGCCGGCCTTTCCGCTTCCGCGCCCTTGCCGGGACGAGACGTCTGTCCCTCTCCACGGCTTTGTCTGGCCGGAAGCTGCCTGCGATTGGCTTTTCCTTCCTTTTTGGCGTGGCCGGATTTCTGGGTGTCCTCCCCATTGGCCAGCCCCTGGGCTTCCCCGGCGCTGCGCTGAGGCCGCTTCCGGCGGGGGCGGCGGGTCGCCTTCTCCTCCTCCGGCTTCTTCTCCACGGCGGGATTCTCTCCGCCAATTTCCAAGTCGATTTCCCCTCTGGGCTTTAACTCCGCTTTGAGGGCGCCGGTGTGGGAGGAATGGGACGTTTCCCCCTGCTCCGGCAGCTCATATCCGGCGGGACGCTTTCCCTTGCCGCTGCGGATAATTTCCAGATCCCGGTTGGAGTAGATGCGGGGCGTGTCCGGATCCTGATCCAGGATGACTTTGCTCTGCTCCCGAAGCAGGCTGACTGCGTTAACGGTTCCAATGCCGTCCGGCGTCTTGACCAGGGACTCCAGCTTGGGCGTGCGCTTGCGCAAATCCTCATAGGCATCCTGTTCGTATTTCAGGCAGCACATCAGCCGCCCGCAGGCGCCGGAGATCTTCGTGGGATTCAGGGAAATATTCTGGGTCTTTGCCATCTTAATGGAAACCGGCTGAAAATCCTCCAAAAACTGGTGGCAGCAGTAGGTTCTCCCGCAGATTCCCAGGCCGCCCATCATCTTTGCCTCATCCCGCACCCCGATCTGGCGCAGCTCAATGCGGGTGCGGAAGATGGCGGCCAGGTCTTTCACCAGCCCCCGGAAATCCACCCGGCCATCTGCCGTGAAGAAAAACAGGACCTTGCTGCCGTCAAAGCTGTACTTGACGTCAACCAGCTTCATCTCCAGCCCGTGCTCCGAAATCTTCTGCTGACACACCTCATAGGCACGCTTTTCCCGCGCCTTGTTTTGCTCGATCTGGTCAAAATCCCGCTGAGTGGCAATGCGGAGCATGGGGCGCAGGGTGGAAACCAGTTCCATTTCATCCACCATGGTGTTGCTCTGTACGCATTCACCAAACTCAATACCCTTGGCCGTCTCAATGACGACATGCTGCCCCGCGTCCACATGGACTCCATTGGGGTTAAAATAGTACATTTTTCCGCCCGATTTGAATCGGACGCCGATCACTTCGGTCATTCCTTTTCCTCCTGGCCGCTCAAGGCGGCCTTTATCCAAAGCAGCGCAGCCGCAGCGGCGCTGTTGTTGTGGCGGGGGATGGGTCATCCCCCTGTCTGTTATAACGTCAACGACTGGACTGCCAGCCATCCGGCGCTCTGGGCGGCGGACACATTACTTTTGCCCATCTCCCTGGCCTGAGCAATCCGGTCATACAGGCCCAGCAGCTGCTCCTGGGTAAAGGCCTGCTCCAGAGCGGCCGCCTGCTGCTGCAACCCATCGGGCAATTCCCCGCCGGTCAGCGGCTGGAGCAGCGCCTGATGCACGGCTTCCATGAGCGCGGCATACAGCCGGTCTCCCTGATCCCGGGAAATTTTCTGGTTCTGGAGGGCCGCAACACACTTCATCAGCCCGAACTCATCCCGCTCCGCCAGCGCCTGAACCCAGGCCGCCGCATACGGCTCCATCCCGCCGCTCTCTTCGCCTCCGCTGAGGAGCTCCTCGGCCCGTCCCAAAAGGCCCTCACAGCTGTGGGCGGCCTGACGCAGGGCATTGTCGCTCCGGTCCGGATGGTGTTCCCGCAGCCATTGCAGAGCCTGTTCCTCCGACAGGGGAGTGGTATGCAGCTGCGCGCACCGGCTGCGCACCGTCTCCAGCAGCGCGTCCTGATTCTCCGTCAAAATCAGAAACCGGGCATAGGCCGGGCCTTCCTCCAGCAGCTTGAGCATGGCGTTTTGGGCCTGCTGGTTCATGGGCTGATCCAGAATATAGACCTTGCACCTGGCTTCATTGGGCCGGATTTGCGCGTCCTCCCGGATGGCCCGGACGGCATAGACCCGGGTCTCCTTCCCCACATCGCCGCTTTCCAAAAAGCGCTCCAGCGGGATCACATCCGGATGGATGCCCTGCTCCACTTTCCGGCAATGGGGACAGCGCCCGCATGGCCCGATGTCCTGCCGGTCACAGACCAGAAACTGGGCAATCTCCCGGGCTGCGGTGTGGCGGCCGGAACCGGCTTCCCCGCTGATCAGGATGGCATGGGGCAAAGCGCCGCTGCCGGAGAGAAGGCGTTTCAGCCTCTCATTGCCTGCGAGCTGACGGAAGTGCATCAGATTCGCTCAAACTGCTCGGCATTGACCACAAAGATCGTGGCGCCGCCCACCATAACATGCTCATCTTCCTCGGCGGCATAACCGGCATACTCCAAGGCATTTGGCCTTAGGACTGTCTCTCGCTTGTGGACATTGTCGTGAATGATCTTCTTGACCCGTTCCACATCCTCATCCGCTACCCCGATGAGAAACGTAACGTTGTCCCTGACGAGATACCCACCGTGGGATTGAAAGCGTGTGGACATATAGCCTCCCTCACTCAGACCAGTTGCAACCCGTGCCTCGTCGTCCGAATTGATAATGGCAATGAGCATCTTCATAGCGGATTCCCCCTTTCGGCTGTTTCCTGTTCTTTCTGCGTTAAAATTTCGATATATGGTCTATTATATCCTATTTCCTGCAAATAGAAAAGCACTTTTTTACTGATTCTCTCCCCGGGGGCACAGACCGGCACGCCGGGGGGGTAGGGCGCCAGCGGATGGGCGGCAATTCCCCCCTCTGCCGCGGCAAAGGGAACCTTCTGTTTCGCCCCAAACATCGCCTCTCTGGGGGAGAGAAGGGTTTCCGGAACCGGCGGCGGGGGCAGTGAGGGACCGCAACAGGGCTGATTGCCCAGCCCCAGCCCGTCCAGCGCCCGGCAAAGGCGGGCTATGGCCTCCGCGTCATCGCTGTCGGTCAGAATCAGAACCACATGTCCCATATCCGCCATTTCCGGCCAGATATTTTGCCCCTGCAACCGGGCCTCCACTCCAAATCCGTCGGGCACACAGAGCACAAAACGGCAGGGATCCAGTGGCCCATCCCCCTCCTGCAAGGATGGATACCTCCGGCGCAGGGCAGCCACCCGCCGCGCCGTCTCCCGATAGCGCTCCCCGCCTTCCCCCAGGCACCAGGGCCGCAGGGCATCCAGCGCGGCCATCATCAGGTAGGACGGCGACGAGGTTGCAAAGATCCCGCTGGCCTGGCGCAGCTGTTCCAGGGAAATCCCTGTGCCAAAGAGCAGCGCCGACTGGCCCGGCGCCCGCAGGGTTTTGTGGGTGGAGGTGATCACCAGATCCGCCCCCCGGAAAGGATTGTCCCCCAGCATAAACAGGTGCGCGCCGTGGGCGGCATCCACGATGAGCCGCGCCCCATGCCGATGGCACACCGCCGCAATGGCGGGAATATCTGATAGCACACCGTAATAAGTCGGCGATGTAATACAGACAGTTTTTATATTTGCGTGCTGAGACAGGGCCTGCTCCACCGTTTCGGGCGGCAGCGGTCCCACAACGCCCTTGTCATCCAGCCAGGGCCGCTCCAGCCAGACCGGGCGCAAATCCAGCAGGGCCATACCGGTGTGAAGGCTCTGATGGCTGACCCGGTCCACCAGAATTTCCTTGCCCACACCTGCGGCGGCAAGGAGCGCCGTGTGAATGCCCTGTGTGGCGCCGCCGGTCAGGAACAGACAGCAGTCTGCGCCCCAGGTCTCTGCCCAGAGCTGTTCCGCCTCCTCGATCACGCCCCCCGGCGCGTAAAGATTGCCCGTGGGGGGGAGCTCGGTGAAGTCCAACGACATGTCCGCCCCCAGCCCCGGCAGCGGCTGCCCCTTGTGGCCGGGCATGGCCATGCGGAGGGGGGACTGGTCGCGGAACCGCTGCAGCGCCGTAAAAAGAGGGGTGATGGAAGGGTCTGTGTTGGACATGGGCTCACCTCGTTCTTTTCCCTGAGACCTTATTGGAAACCTGTCAGCCTGCCCCATGCCGGGCCGGTTCCCCGCCATGGCAAAACTGCCCGGACAAGTCCGGGCAGTTCATCTATGTCCGTCCACTGCGGACTGTCCGGCTTCAGGACCGGTTGCGGTTATAGGCGACTACAATGCGGCGATTGGGATCTGTACCGGTAGAGTAGGTGCTGATAGCGGGGTTATAATCCTGCAGCGCCGCATGGATGACATGGCGCTCATAGGCGTTCATGGGCTCCAGCGTCATATTGCGCCGGTACTTGATGGCCTTGCCAGCGGTCTTGCGGGCCAGACGCTGAAGGGATTCCTCCCGCTTGGCACGGTAATTTTCCGCATCGATATGAACCCGGACGCGGTGGGGCTGATTGTGATTCACCGCATAGTTCGTCAGCTGCTGGATGGCGTCCAGCGTCTCACCGCGGCGGCCGATCAGCGCACCCAGATGCTCTCCCACCAGCTCCACCTGATAGATGTCGTGGCTCCGGGCGCAAATCACCGGCTTTGCCTCGCTGTCCAGCCGCTGCAGCAGGCCGGTCAGGAACTCCATAATACGCTCGCTGCGATCGTCATCAGGTTTTGACGTCTCCTCGACGGGGGCCGCCGGTTCCGCTTTCTCCCGGCTCGCCGCAGGGGCGGGGGAGGACTCTTCCTTTTTCGCGGTCTTCTTTTCCGTTTTGGGGGCCTTCTTTTCACTGGCTTTCCCCTTCGGGGCGGCCGCAGGCGCCGCCTCTTTTACTGGAGCAGCAGCCGCCTCCACAGAGGGTTCAGCCGGTGCCGTCACAGTTTCATCGGGAACTTCATAGGCCACTCTGACCCGGGCGGGCTGGCTGCCAATCCCCAGAAAACCGGTCTTTGCACGGGCCAGAACCTCAACGGACACGCTGTCTCGGTCCAATTTCAACTGTTCCAGGGCAGCCTGAATGGCTGCCTCTTCCGTTTTACCAGTCGTTTCCAAATATTTCAACATGGGAACCATTCATACCTTTCTCAATCAAACTAATACGCTTCTCCGCCAATTTCGGAGAAGGCCGGACCACGGAGCTTCTCCCTCCATGGCCAGAGGAGGATTACTGCTCCTGAGGTTCGTTGTGATTCTCCTCCACCGGAGCCCCCGTTTCAACCGTCCCCTCAGAAGACGTCTCCGGGATTTCCGGCGTTTCCGCTTCCTCAACCGGCTCAGCAGGAACCTCTTCGTCCTGCTTTCGGAAACGGCCCCGGGTCTTCTTTGCCAGCGCCGCTTCCAGGGCGGCCTCATCCAGGACATCCTGCGGATCCCGATAGGGGGTCACAGGGTAACGGTTGGGGTCATAGGCACGGCCCCGGGCAAAGGCTCGGACGCCCACCCGGCTCGCCTCTGTCGGGTGGTCTTTGATCTTGCCGCTGTTCCCCTTCTTTTTCTTTCTCTTTTTGCCCTTGTTCCGCGCTTCCTGTTCGGCACGGCGGGCGGCAATCTCCGCTTTTCGCTGCTTCTCCCGTTCCTTGGCCTCTCTGGCCCGGCGCTCCCGGGCCTCTTCCATCTCTTGGAACTTCCCGCGCAGCAGACGGGCGCAAATCAACTCCTGAACGCCCATAAAGACCGCGTTGAATATCATGTAGATACACATACCTGCGGGCATGATATAGCCAAACCACAAATACATCAAGGGCATGACAATATTCATGGTCTTCATGGTCTGGGCGGTGGAGTCATTTTCGTTGCTGACCGGCTGGGCACCGGTGGTCATGGCGTTGGTCTTCTGAGACAGCTTGGTATAGCCGAAGTTCACAATGGTGACCAGGATGGGGATTAAAAACAGACCAATGCTGGCCCAGTCCAAATCCAGCGTCCAGAATTTCCAGGTGGGCGTCTCCGACAGGTCGATCCCCAGAAAGTGGAAGTCAATGTTTACGAGATTGGAGGCGCTGTCTCCCACGGCAGAGGCCACCGCGCTGTAGACATCCGATTGCCCCAGCATACCGGCCAGCTTGAGCTCCTGGTAGACGCTGTTGCTGCCCAGATCATACCCCAAATTGGTAACGGCAGTGATTGCGCTGGTGATTTCATCCTCCGTCAGGCACATCATATACAGCATGGGGCGGCGAATGATGGCGTACAGACCCATCAGAATGGGCAGGGGCAGGAAACTCCAAAGACATCCGCTCATGGGATTGACGCCCTCACGCTCATACAGAGCCTGAAGTTCCTGATTTAATCGCTCCTTATCCTTTCCATACTGCTTTTGCAGCTTCTGCTGTTCCCCAGCCAGGGAATTGGTCTGCATCATGCTCTTCTTGCCCTTGTAGGTCAGGGGGAAGAGCACCAGCTTGGACAGCAGGGTGAAGATAATCAGAGCAAGTGCGTAGCTGTGGCAAAATTCGTAAAGCCACAGCAGGATCTGGCCGAAGATCTGTAAAATAAAGGTCATTGTTCGGCGTTCCTCCTTTGGGAGTATATATTTCCACGACAGAGCCGGCAAAGCCGCCCTGATGGGATCGGTTTTCACGCGCAGCGCGCCCCTCCCCTCCTGGGAGGGCGGGCAATGACTTTCCATACACACCGGCGCCTGCGCCCCTGTGCCGGACGGACCCTTTGCACAGGGATGGATCTATATCACGGGACTGGGTCGTATTCAATGCCCTTTTGCTTATGGAAGGGCTGGCATTTCACCAGACGTTTGGCCGCCAGAAGGCTGCCCCGGGCAGGGCCATACTTTTCAATGGCCTGCTGGGCGTACTCCGAGCAGGTCGGAATAAAACGGCAGGCGGGGGGCGTCAGCGGGGAAATTTTCCTTCTGTAAAAAGAGATCAACCATAAAAGGACCCGTTTCATGCCCCTTCCCCCTTCTTTTTCCGGAGGTTGAGCTTTTTTGCCAGGTATAAAAAGTCCTTTTCCATATGGCGGTAATCCGAATGGGCCGCCCGGACCCGCGCCACCACCACCAGGTCATATCCCGGCTGAAGCTCTTCCCTGTGCAGGCGGTAAATTTCCCGAATCCGGCGGCGGGCCTTGTTGCGGACCACGGCATGTCCCAGCTTGGTGCCGGTGGTGATCCCGAGACGGCTCTGCCCAAACCGGTTTTTCTGGCAGTACAAGACCATGGTTCCCGCCACGGCGCTTTTCCCCCGGCGGTACATACGCTGGAAGTCCCTGTTGGATTTAATGCTAATGTTTTTCTTCATAACCATCACCAAATCTGCTGCATCGGCCGTGTCTCACCAATTTCCCCCGGCGCTGCCCATCTAAAAATGAGGGCCATTTCGGTTCACCCCGGGCGTCAAACTGCAAAACGGGGTGGAAGATTCAGATCATCCACCCCTGTCAGCATTGCAATTTGATTCACGGCGAAGCAGCGGCTGAATGTTAATAACTCAGCCAATCGCGACCCTTGGCGCGGCGGCGGGCCAGGACCTTGCGGCCGTTCTTGGTAGCCATTCTGGCGCGGAAACCGTGCACCTTCTGTGCGTGGCGCTTTTTCGGCTGATAGGTACGCTTGGTAGCCATAGATTACACCTCCGATATTTTCTGCCGGGCAGACCGGAGCGACCGGCCGCAGCGAACTTGAATTAGGCACACTATCCCTATAGACAGCGTTACACGTTTGTTATTATAAGCAGAACATTTCCCGCTGTCAACCAAAATTACTTCCTTTTTTCAGATTTTTAGAGGGCGCCGGCCCCGCCGGCAGGGCCGTTTTCCGGGCATAATATCCCTTCGAACCCGCCCCCGCTGGCGTCCTGCTCCGCCCCCGGCCGCCGCCGGAGACGCCTTTTCGTCAAAAATCACAAAAGGAATTTTTCCACATCTTCATTTTAGGTTTGTGTAAAACTCTGTTTTGTGGTATAATTCATACTTAGATAAAATGCCAATATGGGGGCTTATCGCGTTTTCCGGTTTTGCCTTCGATTGGGAGAGGAGAGCTTCTGCATGAATTCCGCAGCCGACATCTGGGAAGGCGTCATTTCCGTATTAGAAAAAACCATGCCCCAGACCGCTGTCTCTACCTGGTTTTCTGACACAGAGGCCTTGGATTTGAACGGCAGCCAACTGATCATTGCCCCGCCCACCGAGTTCAAGGCCAACATTATCAGCACCCGCTATATCAAGACCCTGAAGAGCGCCCTGTTTGAGCTCTTCGGCTCCGACATCGACGTGCTGGTCTTGTCCCCCGCCGACGCGGAGAAGTTCCGCAGCCACAGCCAGACCCAAAACCAGAATGTGCTGGTGGGCAGCGATGAGTACACCTTTGACCGCTTTGTCGTGGGAAATTCCAACAAATTTGCCTACAACGCCTCGATCGCGGTGGCCAACAAACCCGGCCAGACCTACAACCCCCTGTTCCTCTACGGGGAATCCGGCCTGGGAAAGACCCATCTGCTCTACGCCATCTACCACGCCATCCAGCAGCGCCACCCGGAGTACCAGATCATCTACATCAAAGGGGATGAGTTCACCAACGAGCTGACCCACGCCATCCAGAAGGGGACCACCGACTCCTTTCGCCTGAAATATCGCGACAAAGACCTGCTCTTGGTAGACGATATTCAGTTTATCGCCGGCAAAGATGCCACGCAGGAGGAATTCTTCAACACCTTTAATAACCTCTACGAGGCCGGCAAGCAGATCGTCATGACCTCTGACCGGCCCCCCTCTGACATGATCCGGCTGGAAAACCGTCTGCGTACCCGCTTTGAATGGGGACTGATGGCGGACATTCAGCCCCCAGATTACGAGACCCGCTGCGCCATCATCCGGGAAAAAGCCATCATGCTGGGGCTGAACCTGCCCGCCGACATCATTGAATACATCGCCTCCAACTTGACCGACAACGTCCGCCAGCTGGAAAGCGGCCTGAAAAAGCTCATGGCCTACCGGGATCTGATGGACAATGAGGTGGATGACATCTCTGCCAGCCGGGCCCTTCGGGAGCTGATCCGCTCCAAGGACGAGCTGGCCCCCTCTCCCGAGGTCATCGTCGAGGAGACCAGCAAGTATTACGGCATTGAGAAAAAGGCGATTATGAGCAGCAGCCGGAAGGCCGATATCGTCACCGCACGGCAGGTCAGCATGTACATCGTCCGCTCCCTGACCAATTTGAGCCTGCCCGAAATGGGCAAGTTTTACGGGATGCACCACACTACGGTGATGCACTCCATCGATAAGATCGAAAAATCCCTGAAGTCGGACAAGGCCCTGGGAGAAGTGATCCGGGACATCAAGGCCAACATCAACTCCCGCTCCTACTGACCGGCCCCGCCGCCCCAGGGGATCGGGCCGGGGTGATTACTTTTTGTATAAATTCAGGGGAGACGCCCTGATTTTTCCGGGAATATCTCACATTTTTCCATATTTTCAGTTTCCACCGTTTCCACAGCATTTTTCCAATTGTGGAAAGGATATTTGTGGAAAATCTGACGTTCCTTTTTCAGCATGTGGATTTCCCGCCAATTTCCCAAAACGGGCTGTGGATGAATTTTCCCTGCCATTTCAACCCCTTTTTCAGGTTTTCCACAAATCTGCTTCCTCTACTATTAATACTATTTTTACATCCTTTCTTTTTGCGAACGGAGGTTCCCTTTATGAAATTCAGCTGCGAAAAAGCGCTCTTGCAGTCGATGATTACAGTCACATCCCGAACGGTCGCAGCCAAGAGCTCCATTCCGGCGTTGGAAGGCATCCTGATTGAGGTCAATCGGAGTCTTCAGCTGACCGGTTACAATTTAAAAACCGGAATTCGCACCCTTGTCCCCGCCGACATTCAGGAAGAGGGGAATATCGTGGTCTCTGCCCGGCTGTTTGGGGAAATTGTCCGAAGGCTGCCGGATGAGGTTGTCAAAGTGTCAACCGAAGGATATACGATCACCATTCGGTGCGGCATGAGCGAATTTAAGATTCAGGGCTCTTCGGCGGACGAGTACCCGGAGCTGCCCGCGGTGGAGTATCAAAACCGTATTCTGCTCTCCCAAAAGACCCTCCAGTCCATGATCACCCAAACGCTGTTTGCCGTCTCCACCAACGACAGCCGCCCCATTCACACCGGGGAGCTCTTTGAGGTGGATGCCGACGGGAATTTGACTGTGGTGGCCGTGGACGGCTACCGGCTCTCCCTTCGCAGGGAGAAGACCCAGGGGGGGGAACCCTGTTCCTTCGTCATCCCTGCCGCCGCCTTAAATGAAGTCTCCAAGATCTGTTCCGATTCCGAGGAGCCGGTGGAGATCGTCCAGGGACAGCGGCACATCATGTTCCGGGTGGGGGACATTACCCTGATCTCCCGCAGGCTGGAAGGGGAGTTCCTGAACTACAAGAACTCCATCCCCATGAACAACCCCATTACGGTGGTGGCAGACCGGAAGAAGCTGATCGCCTCCATCGACCGCTGTTCGCTGATCATCACGGAGCAGCAGAAAAGCCCGCTGCGCTGCCAATTTGAGGAAAACCGGCTCAAACTGACCACATCGACCGCCATCGGCACCGCCTATGATGAGTGCAGCGTGGTGGGCGGGGAAAAGCTGGAGATCGGCTTTAACAACAAGTACATGCTGGATGCCCTGAAGGCGGCTCCGGCAGATACGCTGCGCCTGCAGCTAAACACCCCGGTCTCCCCCTGCGTCATTTTGCCGGAGGAGGACAAGGAGCAGAACTTCATCTATATGGTGCTGCCGGTCAGGCTGCGGGCCGCCCAGTAGGCCCCGGACCCTTCGTCCCTGAGGGGGGGAAGGGGAGTCTGGCTGTCAGCGTGAGAAGGAGAGATAGGAGAACCTTATGACACAGGATATTAAAATTGAAACGGAATTCATCAAGCTGGAGGCCCTGCTGAAATTTGCCCATCTGGTGGGCAGCGGCGGAGAGGCCAAGGTCCGGATTCAGGCCGGCGAGGTTCAGGTGAACGGGCAGGTCTGCACCATGCGGGGGAAAAAAATCCGTCCCGGCGACACGGTCACATGGGGCGAGCGCACACTGCACATCAAGTGAATGATTATTAAGACCGTTTCTTTGGAACATTTCCGCAACTATCAAGCCCTGAATGCGGGGTTTTGTGATGGAATCAACGTCATTTGCGGGGACAACGCCCAGGGGAAGACCAATCTGCTGGAGGCGGTGGCGTATCTGTCCGCCTGCCGGAGCCACCGGGCACGCTTTGACCAGGACCTGATTGCCTTCGGGGAAGAGGAGGCCCAGGTGGCCGCAGACCTGATTTCCCGAAGCCGGGACTTCCGGTTGGAGGTAAAGCTGGGGCGGGGCAGGCGGCGGCAGATTCGCAGCAACGGGGTCAGGTTGAAAACCGTTGCCGAGATGGCCGGGATCTTGAAAACCGTCCTGTTCTGTCCGGAGGATTTGAATCTGATTCGGGCGGGGGCGGCCGAGCGCCGGCGGTTTCTGGACGATGCCATCTGTCAGCTGCGGCCCCGGTATGCGGCGGCTCTGGCAGAGTATAAACGTTTAAAGGACCAAAAGACCCGGATTTTGAAGGACTGGCCGGAAAAGCCCTCCCTTCTGGAAATGCTGGACCCGTTTAATTTGCGCATGTGCCAGACCGGGGCGTTGGTCATCCATTACCGCGCCCATTTTGTCAAGAAGATGGCCGAATATGCCCCGGCCATTCACGGGGCGTTTGCCGGGGGACAGGAGCGGCTGACGATGGAATATCAGAGCGTCAAAACCATTTCGGACCCCCTGGCGCCCACGCAGGTGATTTTCCAGCAGCTTTGCAGCCACATGGAGAGCCACCGGAGGGCGGAGATGGAGAGCCACAGCTGCCTTTCCGGCCCCCACAAGGACGATATGCTGCTGTGTATCAACGGCCGCAGCATCAAGCAGTTTGGCTCCCAGGGGCAGACCCGCACGGCGGCCCTCAGCCTGAAGCTGGCCCAGCGGGAGCTATTTTATGAGCAGGACGGAGAGTATCCGGTTTTGCTGCTGGACGACGTCCTCTCCGAGCTGGACCCGAGACGGCAGGAATTTGTCCTGAACCGGATTCAGGGGGGACAGGTGTTTATCACCTGCTGCGAAGAAGAGCGGCTGGCCAGTCTGGAGGCCGGTCAGGTCTTTCGGATTGAAAACGGCCGGCTGGTCTGAGCGGACAACCGGCGTGGGAAAAGGGGGATTTTATGTACCTTCATCTCGGCGGCGATGTGCTTCTCCACGGCGAGGAGATTGTCGGCATCTTTGATCTGGAGATCACCTCCCAGAGCTTTCGCACCCGGCGCTACCTGAACCGGGCGGAGCAGGCGGGAGAGGTGGTCTACGTGGATATTGAAGAAATCCCGAAGAGCTTCACCGTCACGGCCCCGGTCTCCGCCCGGGCGGGGGAGGGCGGACAGAAGGTCTTTATCTCCCCGCTGGCCTCCCAGACCCTGCAAAGGCGTGTGAACCATTCCGAGTTTGGCATCCGCGGACTGGAAAAAGAGGCGTTTTAACGGCTCCGGCGGCTTGAAAGCGCAACTTTCCGGCAAGAATAAAGAGGGACGGAAAAGGAGCGCCCCTGCCGGGGGAGCAGGATCACATAGAAGGATAGTATATGACCATTCGAAATCCGGCGCTGCGGCGCTGGGGGATTTCGAGCTGATAAGAGAGGTTTTTATGGCAGAAGATTTACTGGAACGGGGCACGGCAGTGTCCGCAGATAATGACTATAACGCTTCAGAGATTCAGGTTCTGGAGGGGCTGGAGGCTGTACGGAAACGCCCGGGTATGTATATCGGTTCCACCTCTACCAGCGGCTTGCACCACCTGGTTTATGAGATCGTGGACAACGCCATCGACGAGGCGCTGGCAGGTTACTGCAATGAGATCACCGTTACCATCCATCCCGGGAACACCATTACCGTCACGGACAACGGCCGCGGCATCCCGGTGGACATCCAGGCCCAGACGGGAAAGCCCGCGCTGGAAGTGGTCTATACCATCCTGCACGCAGGCGGCAAGTTTGGCGGCGGCGGCTACAAGGTCTCCGGCGGCCTGCACGGCGTGGGCGCGTCCGTGGTCAACGCCCTGTCGGAATGGCTGACGGTTCAGGTGTTCAAAAACGGCCAGATCTATGAAATGAAGTTCTCCCGCGGCAAGGTGACCCAGGAGATGACGGTTGTGGGCGCCACGGACAAGACGGGCACCACCGTCTCCTTTAAGCCCGACCCGGAGATGTTTGACGACCTGGTCTACAATTATGAGACGCTGCAAACCCGTATGCGGGAACAGGCCTTTTTAAACGGCGGGGTTCGTATTGTCCTGACCGATGAGCGGGAGGGGCAGGAGACCCGGGATGAAATGTGCTATGAGGGCGGCATCAAGTCCTTTGTGTCCTATATCAATGCCAACAAGAACCCGATTCATGAGGATGTCATTTACATGGCAGGGGAGCAGGAGGACGCCATGGCGGAAATCGCCATGCAGTATACGGATTCCTATAGCGAGATCATCGTCTCCTTTGCCAACAACATTCACACCCCGGAGGGCGGTATGCATGAGACCGGGTTTAAGTCGGCCCTGACCCAGGCGTTAAACGCCTATGGCAAGAAGGCGAAGATTCTCAAGGACGATGAGAAGGTTTCCGGAGACGACTGCCGGGAGGGCCTGACCTGCGTCATCTCCGTCAAGCTGACGGAGGCCCAATTTGAGGGCCAGACCAAGGCCAAACTGGGCAACAGTGAGATCCGCTCTCTGGTGAGCAACGTGGTTTCCCGCCGGATGGATGAGTATCTGGAGCTGAATCCCGCCGTGGGCCGCGCGATTTTGGACAAGGCCATGACCGCTGCCCGGGCCAGAGAGGCCGCACGGAAGGCCCGGGAGTCCATCCGGCGCAAGAACGCCCTGGACGGCGCCACCCTGCCCGGCAAGCTCTCCGACTGCAATGAGCGGGACCCGTCGCTGACCGAGCTATACATCGTCGAGGGCGACTCCGCAGGCGGCTCTGCCAAGGGCGGCCGGGACAGCCGCTACCAGGCCATTCTGCCGCTTTGGGGCAAGATGCTGAACGTGGAGAAGGCCCGCAGCGACAAAGTCTATGGCAACGACAAGCTCAATCCGGTCATCACCGCGCTGGGGGCCGGTCTGGGAGAGGAGTTTGACGTGGACAAGCTGCGCTATCACAAGATCATCATTATGGCCGATGCCGATGTGGACGGCGCCCATATCCGCACCCTGCTTTTGACCTTCTTCTTCCGCTTTATGCGCCCCCTCATTGACGGCGGCTATGTGTACGCTGCCGTTCCGCCGCTGTATAAGCTGGTTCGGGGGAAGACCACCCGGGTGGCGTTTTCGGATGCCGAGCGCGACCGCATTTCCGAGGAAATGCGGGGGGGCAACCCAAATGTCAGAGTTGATATTTCCCGCTTCAAAGGTCTGGGCGAGATGGACCCCCATGAGCTGTGGGAGACCACGATGGATCCGACCCGTCGGACACTCAAGCGGATCACGCTGGAGGATGCGGTGCAGGCCGATCAGATCTTCACCCTGCTCATGGGTGAAAAAGTGGAGCCGCGCCGGGAGTATATTGAGCGCAACGCCCACAAGGTAATGAATCTGGACTATTAAGAGCGCTCTTTCAGGCGTGTCAACATACTGTCCATAATGGCAGGAGGAACCATCATTGAGTAAGAAAAAAGATTACCGCCCGGAGGACATCGCCTATCCGGAGCAGAAAATCGTAGAAGTTGACCTGCAGAAGGAAATGCAGGACGCGTATATGGAATACGCCATGTCGGTGATTGTCAGCCGGGCGCTGCCGGACGTGCGCGACGGCCTGAAGCCGGTTCACCGGCGCATTTTGTACGCGATGTACGAGGATCATCTGACCTCGGATAAGCCCTTTAAAAAGTCCGCCACCTGCGTGGGTGACGTGCTGGGCCGTTACCACCCCCATGGCGACGCCTCGGTGTATGACGCCATGGTCCGGCTGGCCCAGGACTTTTCCATGCGCTATGTGCTGGTGGACGGCCACGGCAACTTTGGCTCCGTGGACGGCGACCCCCCGGCGGCATACCGATATACGGAGGCCCGTCTGAGCCGGATTGCCAACGAGATGCTGCGGGACATCGACAAGGACACCGTGGACTGGGATCCGAACTTTGACGAAAGCCGCAAAGAACCCCGGGTTTTGCCCAGCCGCTTTCCCAATCTGCTGGTGAACGGCTCCTCCGGCATTGCGGTGGGCATGACCACAAACATCCCGCCCCACAACCTGACGGAGGTCATCGACGGCGTGATCTGTGTGCTGGACAATCCCGAGGCCACGCTGAATGACCTGATGCAGCATATCAAAGGGCCGGATTTCCCCACCCGGGGCATCATTATGGGCAGAAGCGGCATTCGCGCCGCCTATGCCACAGGCCGGGGCAAGATCGTCGTCCGGGCCAAGACCGAACTGGAGGAGTTTGGCAACGGACGCCACCGGATCATCGTCACCGAGCTGCCCTATCAGGTCAACAAGGCGCGGCTGGTGGCCAATATTGCCGACCAGGTGCATGAGAAGCGGCTGGAGGGCATTTCCGGTCTGCGGGACGAGTCGGACCGGGAAGGCATGCGGATTGTCATCGAGCTGAAGCGGGATGCCAACGCCCAGGTGGTGCTGAACCGCCTGTTTACCCAGACGGCGATGCAGTCCAACTTTTCCGTGATTATGCTTGCGCTGGTAAACAATCAGCGCAAACCCCAGGTGCTGACGCTGCGGGAAATTCTGGATGAATACATCGCGTTTCAGATGGAAGTGCTGACCCGGCGAACCATCTATGACAAGACCAAGGCGGAGGAGCGCGCCCATCTGCTGAAGGGCCTGCTGATTGCCCAGGACCACATTGACGAGGTCATCCACATCATCCGCAACAGCTATGACGATGCCAAGGAAAACCTGATGAGCCGCTTTGGCTTGGACGATGTCCAGGCCCAGGCCATTCTGGACATGCGCATGAAGGCCCTGCAGGGGCTGGAGCGGGAAAAACTCCAGGGAGAATATGACGATCTGGAAGCCAAAATTCGCTACTATAACGAGCTGCTGTCAGATCCGGACAAGATGAAAGGCGTCCTGCGGGAAGAGCTGATTCAGATTCGGGACAAGTTTGGGGACGAGCGCAAGACGGCCATTGAGATCGATGAAAATGAGATCGACATTGAGGACCTCATTGAGGAGGAGGAGTGCGTCTTCACCCTGAGCAGCAAGGGGTATCTCAAGCGCACCCCCATTTCGGAGTACCGGCTCCAGAACCGGGGCGGCAAAGGGATCAAGGCCATGGACACCCGGGAAGAGGACTATGTGGAGACGCTGTTTACCTGCTCCACCCACGACAACATCCTGTTCTTCTCCAGCACCGGCCGGGTGTACATGCAAAAGGGCTATCGAATCCCGGTGGCCGGGCGGACGGCAAAGGGCATCAATATCGTGAACTTCATCTCGGTTCATGGGGATGAAAAGGTCCATGCCATGCTGCACTTCCGGGACTTTACGGAGGATGAGTACCTGATCTTTGTCACCCGGAAGGGGACGGTAAAGCGTCTGGTGCTCTCCGAGCTGAAAAATATCCGCACCTCCGGAATCCGCGCGCTGAACATTGAAGAGGGGGACGAGTTGATTGCCGTCCGCCGCACAAACGGCGGAGACGACGTGCTGATCGTCACCCGGAACGGCATGAGCATCCGCTTCCCGGAGGCGGACATCCGGCCCATGGGGCGCAATGCGTCGGGCGTCCGGGGCATCAAGCTCCGTGAGGGCGACGATGTGGTGGGCGCGGAGATCGTCAGCCACGGCGCGTGCCTGCTGACGGTCACGGAAAATGGTTACGGCAAGCGCACGGCCGTTCAGGAGTACAGTCTCCAGGGACGGGGCGGCTACGGAAGCAAGAACTACCACATCACGGACAAGACCGGATCGGTGGCGGCCTGCGCCATTGTGGACGATGGCGACGACGTGCTGATGGTCTCCGATGACGACACCATCATCCGCACCTCCGCCAGCGGCATTAACTGCTATGGGCGTGTGGCCCAGGGCGTCCGGCTGATGAACCTGAGAGATGGCGTCAAGCTGGTGGCTCTGGCCAAGACCAAACCCATCGAAACAGAAGAAGGGGAAGAATCGGACGAGTCCGCGGACGAATCCAAGGCGGCGGACGAGGAATAATGAATGAGACAGGGGCGTATCGCTTGCGCTCCTGCCTCTTTTCTCCGGGAAAGGAAAATGCCATGAAAACGGTGACGTTGTATACAGATGGAGCGTGTTCGGGAAACCCCGGTCCCGGCGGCTGGGCCGCCATTTTGCTGTATGGGGACTACAAGAAGGAGATGTCCGGGGGAGAGGTAAACACGACCAACAACCGGATGGAGCTGACTGGCGTCATCCGGGGCTTGCAGGCGCTGAACCAACCCTGCGAGGTGGAGCTGTACACAGACTCCAAATATGTAATTGACGCCCTGGAAAAGGGGTGGGCCGTGGGCTGGAAAAAGCGAGGCTGGGTCAAGGCGGATAAAAAGCCGGCGATGAATCCCGACCTGTGGGAGGAGCTGCTGGCGCTGTGTGAGAAGCATGAGGTGCATTTGCACTGGGTCAAGGGGCACGCGTCCAACCCGATGAACAACCGCTGTGATGAATTGGCCGTGGCGGAGTGGAAGAAACTGAAATAGAACCCCCAGCGTCCGAGCCGGCGCAAAGTGCCGTCAAAATGGTCAAATTGTGTTGACGCGCCAGCAAAAAGTGTCTATAATAATGGAGAACTACGGAGAAGGGAATACCCCTGCGCCAATGGGCAGAGGCGTTTTCCCTCCCGCACAAAACGAAGGCCAAAGGGCGCTTGGGAAGCGCTGCATTTGGGTGCGCTGCAAAGCTGGCTACGCTCTCGTCCCAATCGTTTTTGTATGGATTGGAGATGGGGGCTTTTTCTTTGGAAGGCTGGGCGCCGCGGGGATTGCACCGCGCGGGGCAACGGCCCCCGGTGAAACCGAATATGATTTCCGAAAGGATGGACAATATATGGCGAAATCCGCAAAAATGAAACCACATACACTCTCCGGATTTATGGAGCTGCTTCCCGGACCGCAGCAGCAGATGGAACGGATCATGGATACCCTGCGCAAGACGTATTCCCTCTATGGCTTTACCCCGTTGGACACCCCCATTGTGGAGGATGCCCAGGTCCTGCTGGCCAAGGGCGGCGGGGAGACGGAGAAGCAGATCTACTCGGTTTCCAACTATCATCTGCAAGGGGACAAGGATTCCAATCTCGCCATGCGCTTTGACCTGACGGTGCCCCTGGCCAAGTACGTCGCGATGCATTATGGCCAGCTGACCTTCCCCTTCCGCCGCTACCAGATCGGCAAGGTCTATCGGGGCGAGCGGGCCCAGCGGGGACGGTATCGCGAATTTTACCAGGCGGATATTGATATTATCGGCGATGGAAAGCTGGACATCATTAACGAGGCGGAAATCCCCTCCATTATCTATAAGACCTTCTCGGCCCTGGGGCTGAAACGGTTCCAAATCCGGGTGAACAACCGGAAAATTCTAAACGGCTTTTATGCCATGCAGGGCCTGTCGGACCGCAGCCAGGAGATTATGCGCACGGTGGATAAGCTGGACAAGATCGGCCAGGGGGCGGTTCGGGATCTTCTGGTGGAGGATCTGGGCGTGAGCGCTGAGGCGGCGGCGGAGATCCTGAAATTCATCTCCATCCGGGGCAGCAATCAGGAGGTGCTGGCCGCGCTGGAGGGCTACCGCGGTGAAAATGAGATCTTCGACCAGGGATTGCAGGAGCTGTCCACGGTTGTCCGCTATCTGGCGGAGTTCGGCGTCCCCGAGGAGAACTTTGCCGTGGATTTGACCATTGCAAGGGGGCTGGACTACTACACCGGGACGGTGTATGAGACGATTCTGCTGGACTATCCCCAGGTGGGCAGCGTCTGTTCCGGCGGGCGGTATGACAATCTGGCGGAGTATTATACGGACAAGGCCCTGCCCGGGGTGGGCATTTCCATCGGTCTGACCCGCCTGTTCTATGTGCTGGACAGCCAGAAGCTGCTCAATCCCCAGCTGCCCACAGCGCCTGCGGATGTGCTGGTGATTGCCATGTCGGAGCAGCAGCAGAGCTATGCCATTGGGGTTGTGACGGCCCTCCGGGCCGCCGGAATCCGCACCCAGCTCTATTCCGAACAGAAGAAGTTCAAGGCAAAGATACAATATGCCGCCAAGCTGGGCATTCCCTATGCGGTGTTCCTGGGGGAGAGCGAGGAACAGGAGAAGACGGTCTCCCTGAAAGATTTGAATCGCGGGGAACAGGTGACTCTGACGCTGGATGAGGCAGCCGCCGCCCTCCGCTCTTATCAGGAACAGGCAGCGGGCATTCCCGTCATTACAGATTAAGTCTTGTTTGAAGGTATTATTATTGGAAAAGAGGTAACATTATGTTCCAATCCCGTACTCACACCTGTGGGGAGCTGCGCGCTGCCAACGCAGGAGAAAACGTTACGCTGGTGGGCTGGATGGAGAACGTCCGGGAAGTGGGCAACAACTTTGCCTTCGTCGTTCTCCGAGACTTCTATGGCACCACCCAGGTGGTCATTGAAACGGCTGAGATGATGGCGGTGGTCAAGCCGCTGAACAAAGAGTCCACCATCTCCGTCACCGGAACCGTCCGCATCCGCGAGAGCAAGAACCGGAAAATTCCCACCGGGGAGATCGAGGTGGTGCCCACGGAGATCAAAGTTCTGGGACGCTGCCGGTATCAGGAGCTGCCCTTTGAAATCAACCGCAGCCGGGAAGCGGATGAGGCCCAGCGGCTGAAATACCGCTATCTGGATCTGCGAAATCCGGCGGTCAAGAAGAACATGGTGCTGCGCTGCAACGTCGTGTCTGCGCTGCGTCAGGCCATGACCGACCACGGCTTCCTGGAGATCACCACGCCTATTTTAACGGCCTCTTCTCCTGAGGGCGCCCGTGACTACCTGGTTCCCTCCAGAAAGCATCCTGGCAAGTTCTATGCGCTGCCCCAGGCCCCTCAGCAGTTTAAGCAGCTGCTGATGACCGCCGGGTTTGACCGTTACTTCCAGATCGCCCCCTGCTTCCGGGATGAGGACGCCCGGGGGGACCGCTCTCCCGGCGAGTTTTATCAGCTGGATATGGAGATGGCGTTTGCCACGAAAGAGGATGTCTTTGCCGTTCTGGAGGATGTGCTCCCGCCCATCTTTGCCAAGTACGGAAAGTACGATGTGGTTTCCCCCGCGCCCTTCCAGCGGATCACCTATCGCGATGCCATGGAGACCTATGGCACGGATAAGCCGGATTTGCGCATTGACCTGACGGTGCAGGACATCACGGAAATTGCCGCTCAGACGGACTTTGCGCCCTTCCAGGGGGGCAATGTGGTCAAGGCGGTGGTCGTCTCCGACTGCAAGCTGGCCCGTAAGGCAGTGGACAAGCTGTGTACGGAGGTCGAGGTTCAAGCCGGTTCCAAGCCCTACTGGTTCAAGGTGGACGAGAACGGGGCGCTGGCAGGGGGCGTGTCCAAGTTCCTGAAAGACGTGCAGGAGGCGCTGGTGGAGAAACTGGGGCTGAAGCCCGGGGACTTCGTCGGCGTCACGGCGGGAAAACGGACCGCTGCCCAGAAGACGGCGGGTGTGCTGCGGCATAAGCTGGGGGCGGCGGTTCCCGGCCACATGGACAAAGAGCGCTATGTGTTCTGCTGGATCATCGACTTCCCCATGTATGAGATTGGGGAGGAGTCCGGCGAGCTGGAATTTTGCCACAACCCGTTCTCCATGCCCTCCGGTGGCCTGGATGTGTTGTTGCAGGCGGAAAGGGGAGAGGTCGATCCTCTGGAGATTATGGCGGACCAGTACGATCTGGTTTGCAATGGCGTGGAGCTGTCCTCCGGCGCCGTTCGGAACCATGACCCGGAGATCATGATTAAGGCTTTTGAAATGGTTCGTCTGGGAGAAGAGGACGTCAAGGCCAAGTTCCCCGCCATGTATCATGCGTTCTGCTACGGCGCGCCCCCTCATGCCGGCATTGCGCCGGGGGTTGACCGCATGGTGATGCTGCTGGCCGGTGAGGATTCCATCCGGGAGATCATTCCCTTCCCCATGAACAAGAACGCCCAGGACGTTATGATGGGCGCTCCCGGCCCCGTGACCGCCAAGCAGCTGGAAGAAGATCACATTGCTGTCGTCCTCAAAGAGGGATAAGACGGCTCCAAATGCCGTCTGATGGGCGCTTTTGCGCAGATGTCACAACTTTGTTACAAATGGCGGAAAAATGCTGTTTTTCCACTGTTTGCATAGAGCAAGGCTGATTTTAACCGCCCCTGAGGCAAATAAGAGAACTTTTTCGTGTTTCATGGCGATGGATTGATTTCCAGAACACGGAAAAAAACTCTTGTCAAATGTTTGACAATGCGTTAAAATAAGACTTGCAAATCCTATTGACTCAAATTTTTAGGAGGTAAATTTATTATGGCAGTGAAAGTTGCAATTAATGGTTTCGGCCGCATTGGCCGTCTGGCTTTCCGTCAGATGTTCGGCGCTGAGGGTTATGAGGTTGTCGCAATCAACGACCTGACTTCCCCCAAGATGCTGGCTCATCTGCTGAAGTATGATTCCACCCAGGGCAAGTATGCTCTGGCAGACACGGTCTCCGCCGGTGAGGATTCCATCACCGTCGACGGCAAGGAGATCAAGATCTATGCATTCCCCGATGCCAACAATTGCCCCTGGGGCGAGATCGGTGTGGACGTGGTTCTGGAGTGCTCCGGCTTCTACACCAGCAAGGCAAAGGCTCAGGCTCACATCAACGCTGGCGCAAAGAAGGTTGTCATTTCCGCTCCTGCTGGCAATGATCTGCCCACCATCGTTTACAACGTCAACCACACCACGCTGACTGCAGAGGACACCATCATCTCCGCAGCTTCCTGCACCACCAACTGCCTGGCTCCCATGGCAAAGGCCCTGAACGATGTGGCTCCCATCAAGTCCGGCATTATGTGCACCATCCACGCTTACACCGGCGATCAGATGACTCTGGACGGCCCCCAGCGTAAGGGCGACCTGCGCCGTTCCCGCGCTGCTGCTGTCAACATCGTTCCCAACAGCACCGGCGCTGCCAAGGCCATCGGCCTGGTCATCCCCGAGCTGAACGGCAAGCTGATCGGCGCTGCTCAGCGCGTTCCCACCCCCACCGGTTCCACCACCATCCTGACGGCTGTGGTTGAGGGCACCCCCACCAAAGAAGAGATCAACGCTCAGATGAAGGCTGAGGCCACTGAGTCCTTCGGCTACAACACCGATGAGATCGTCTCCTCCGACATCGTCGGCATGCGTTATGGCTCCCTGTTTGATGCCACCCAGACCATGGTCATCAATCTGGACAACGGCACCTCTGAGGTTCAGGTTGTCTCCTGGTATGACAACGAGAACTCCTACACCTCTCAGATGGTCCGCACGATTAAGTACTTCGCAGAGCTGGGCTAATCCCATCCGGCGAGGGTACTCCAAAGGAGAATTTCGGGGCTGTTCCCTTGGGAACAGCCTCCTTTTTCACGGCAAAGGGGCGCTCATAGGAGCCGTGAAGCGCGTTTTTCCCCGACGGGGGAGGACTTTATGGCAACGGATGCCTGCTGCAACAAAGAAAAGCCATTGACGGCCAGATTCGCCGTCAATGGCTTTTTTCTCGTACATCTGAAGGAACGGATCAAACCAGAACCTGCTTCTTACGGGGATAGAGAATCTCGCGATAATCCAGATCCCCACGGGCCAACCCCAAAATCAGCAACTCAGCGGTGGCCATGTTGGTGGCAAGCGGCACGTTGTTTTTGTCGCACAGGTGGCAGATATACTCCAAATCATCCTTGTAGGACGCATTGTTGGGGCCGGTGAAGAAGAGAACCATGTCCAATTCATTGTAGGAGATGCGGGCGCCAATCTGCTGGCAACCGCCATGTTCATGGGACTGGAATCGAATGACTTTCAGGCCGGTTGCTTCTGCAACCATGTGGCCGGTGGTGTTGGTGGCACAGACAACGTGTTTGGACAGCGTGCCGCAGTATGCAATGCAGAACTGCACCATCAGCTCCTGCTTGCTTTCATCCGCAATCAAAGCGATATTCAAGCTGTGTGCATCTCCTTTCGTGACAATGATGCGATATGGGTGAAAAAAGGAATTTTGGTCTCTGGAACCCCAAAGAAGGGGCAGAACGGAGGGTTAAAAACGGAGGAGAGGGACACGCTGACCGGTCAGGCGGCGGGCCAGATTGTAATAGGCCATGCCTGCGCCGCGTTTTTCCCGCAGAATCACGGGCGTACCAAGGCCGCCGCAGATGGGAACCAGGTCGTCTTCCGGGACAATGCCCAGAAGGGGAAGGCCCGCCATATCCATAGCGTCGTCAATGTTGGTGTGAAGGCGGCGCAACAGCTTTTTGGACAACTTATTGATCACCAGATGAATGGGAATGGACTTGGTGCGCAGCAGCGCCACCGCCTGCTGGGCATCCCGGAGGGAAGCCGGCTCTGTGGTGGAGACCACAATGGCCCGGTCAGCGCCGCAGGTGGCCAGCCGGAACCCGGCGTCAATTCCCGCGGGACAATCAATGAGGCAATAGTCAAAGCTGCGCTTGATCTGTCCAATCAGCGTCATCAGATCCAGATGGTCAAACAGAGAGGCGCTGCTGTTGATGGGGGCGGTGAGAAGATAGAGATTTCGAATGTCGGGATGTGCGGCCACGGCATCTTCCAAATTGCAGCGCTGATAAATTACGTCGGAAAAATCCATCAGAACCTGGTCGGACATGCCGAGGGTCATATCCAGATTGCGCAGACCAATATCCAGATCCAGGCAGAGGACCCGGTAACCCATAGCGGCCAGACAGGAGGCAATCCCCCCGGTGACGCTGGTTTTGCCAGTGCCGCCTTTTCCGGATGTAATGACGATCGAGGTGCCCATGTGAAGATTCTCCTTATAGTGACAGTTTACCAAAATAGAGACTGAAATGCAATGATTTTTTGTGAAAAATTTATGTTCGGAGACCGCCATCTACAGGGGGGATTTTTTGATCTTGGCAAAGCGCCGGGGATATTTCGCCGGCGTCTCTCGAACTTTGGCAATGGGGATGACCTTATGTATCACATCGGTGCCGGGGATGGTGTAGGGATACGCCCTGCGCACCTCTCCGCCCAGCATGGAGATGGCGCGCCCCGCCCGGTCCACTTCCTCCTGGGAGTCGGGGCCTTTCATAGCGAGAAACAGCCCCCCCACCTTGACAAAGGGGAGCGTCAGTTCGGCAAGCATGCGCAGGTCGGCCAGGGCACGGGAGGTGACAAGATCAAACTGCTCCCGATAGGTGGGGTCGGCGGCCAGCTCCTCGGCGCGTCCGTGAATGCTCTTGACACCCTCTGCCCCCAGTTCCGGGGCCAGCTCTCTCAGCCAGTTGATGCGCTTCTCCAGTGCATCCAGCAGGGTCAGGTCGATGGAGGGTTCGCAGAGTTTTAACACCATGCCCGGGAAGCCGGCGCCGGTTCCCACATCCAGCACCTTTTTGCCGGTGAAATCCGCCGCGTTCAGGATGGCGGCGCAGTCCAGCATGTGGAGCCGGGCGACTTGTTCCGGGTTCACAATGGCGGTCAGGTTCATGACTTTGTTTTTTTCTATTAACTTTTCTCCGTATGCCGCAAGGGCGGCAGCTGGGGAAGGGGAAAGGCCCAATTCCGTCAGTCCAGCGGTCAAAATGTGTTGCAAATCAATCAAAACCTTTCCACAAGGGGGAGTGCGGGGCGTTCCCTCTCTTTATGAACCTGCGCTTCCGGGGATATTTAGAGGATGGCGATGAGCTGAGCGATGCCCAGCAGCAGGCAGCCAACACAGATGAGGGCGCATATAATGCCGTTGACCACGTCGGCTGTGTTGTGGGGGCGCAGCGGCGGCTCCACAAAGTCCGGGTCTTCCACATGGTTTTCCCGGCCGTGGTGGTGAATCCAGTCCCGGTTAAAAAACTGGGCGGACAGCGCGCCGAAGGCGGGGAAAAGCATGATTCCCGTGATGCCGGTGAGCAGTTCCAGGGTGGCCATCCAGTACACCATCAGGAGAACGATGATACACATGTAGACGACGCCCATCATCGCCCAAATACGTTTGGATAACATGACGCGTTGTGCTCCTTCTCAGCAATCAGGCCGGATTAGTGGCGCTTCCTCTGGGGGGTGATATAGGTCTCCACCTTTTCCAGATGGTCTTTGCCGCCCATATAGGGGCGCAGCACTTCGGGAATGACCACTGTGCCGTCAGGCTGCAGATTGTTCTCCAGGAAGGCGATGAGCATCCGGGGAGGGGCCACGCAGGTGTTGTTCAGGGTGTGGGCCAGCTTGGTGACCTGTTTCCGCTTTTTATTTCCCTTTTTGTCGGTGATCTCAACGGATTCGCTGTAGCGAATGCCGAGGCGGCGGGCCTGGGCATCGCCCAGATTGGAGCAGGAGCAAACCTCGAAGAACTTCTGCTGACGGGGGGACCAGGCCTCAATGTCGCAGCTCTTCACCTTCAAGTCGGCCAGGTCGCCGGAGCAGCACTCCAGCTGACGGACGGGGATGTTCAGGGAGCGGAACAAATCCACGGAGTTCTGCCACAGGACATCGTACCACTTCATGGACTCCTCCGGTTTACAGACGACAATCATCTCCTGCTTCTCGAACTGGTGGATACGGTAGACGCCCCGCTCCTCCAGACCGTGAGAGCCCTTTTCCTTGCGGAAGCAGGGGGAGTAGGAGGTCAACGTCAGGGGCAGATTCTCTTCGGGAATGATCTGGCCGTTGAAACGGGCGATCATGGAGTGTTCCGAGGTGCCAATCAGATACAGCGCGTTTTTCGGGTCAGTGACAGAGGGGTCTTCAATCTTGTACATCATGGCGTCCATCTCGGGGAAGGACATGACGCCCTCCACCATTTCCCCGCGAATCATATAGGGGGGAATCACATAGGTGAAGCCGCGGCCGATCATGAAGTCGCGGGCATAGGCCAAAACGGCCTCGTGCAGGCGGGCGATGTCCCCCAGCAGATAGTAGAACCCGGCGCCGGAGACGCGGGCCGCGCCGTCCAGATCAATGCCGTTAAAGGACTCCATGATCTCCGTGTGGTAGGGGATGTCAAAGGCGGGAGCATTGCACTCGCCAAAGCGCTGCACCTCTACATTGCAGGAGTCGTCCGGGCCGATGGGGACGGAGGGGTCAATGATGTTGGGAATGACCATCAAAATGTCCCGAACCTTTGCGTCCAGCTCCGCCTGCCGCTTCAGCAGGGTCTCGCGCTCCTCAGACTCCGCGACCACCTGGTTTTGCAACTGCGCGGCCTCCGCTTCGTACTGGGCGGCGTGTTCCGGGTCCTTTTTGGCCTTCCCCTTCAGCCCGCCAATCTGTTTGGACAGGGCATTTCGATTTGCCTGTAATGCCTCCGCCTTCTGCTTGGCGTCCAAGGCCTGGGTGTACAGGGCGATGACTTCGTCAACCAGGGGCAGTTTTTCCTCCTGGAATTTGTTTCGGATGTTCTGTTTGACCACATCGGGATTGTCACGGACAAATTTAATATCTAACATATGCGTTCACCTTTTCATGGGTTAGGATACGAGTTTATCGGAAAGAATCAAACGACTGCTCTGGACATGGCTTCGCTGAGGACCCTGCTTCAATGGGGTCTCTCACAGGAACCATGGCCGCGCCCCTTTGGGTTTGGCTTTGCGCCGGTTTACAGGGTTCGGTTTGGCAGCTGCCTGAGGCTGTCCAGAAGATCGTTCAGATCGTCTACGCTGTAATATTCCAGCTCAAGGCGGCCCTTGCGTTTTCCGGAGACAATTTTGACCTTGCGCCCCAAATGATCTCCCAGCTCTTTGGCGGCAAGGGCGGCATAGTCCACTTCCAGGGGATCCTTTTCCCTGGCGGGAGGGGCAGGCTCCGGCTCCTCGACCTTGTCCTGGAGTTTTTTGGCCAGATCCTCCGCTTGGCGGACCGAAAGACCGTCGGAGAGAATTTTATCGGCTAGTGCATAGCGGTCTTTCTCATTTTGCACCGAGAGGAGTGCGCGGGCATGTCCGGCGGTGAGCTTGTCCTCCTCCACCAGAACCTTCAGATCTTCCGGGAGAGCCAGCAGACGAATGGCGTTGGCCACGGCGCTGCGGCTTTTGCCGACCTGCTTGGAGACGAGCTCCTGGGTCATGCCATACTCCTGCATCAAGGTCAGATAGCCCTGGGCCTCTTCCATGGCGTTCAGGTCCTCCCGCTGGAGGTTTTCAATCAGGGCCAGTTCCACGCTCTTGCGGTCGTCCGCGTCGATGACCACGGCGGGAATTTCCTCCAAATTTGCGGCCTTGGCGGCCCGCCAGCGGCGCTCACCGGAGATGATCTGATAGTAACCGGAGGCGGTGCGGCGGACGGCGATGGGTTGAATCAATCCGTGCTGACGAATGGAGTCCGACAGCGTCTCCAGGGCGTCGGCATCGAAGTTCTTCCGGGGCTGGCTTGTGTTGGGATGGATTTTGGCGATGGGAAGTTTCAGGATGCCTTCCTGTTCCGGTTCCAGCGCGGCCTCTCCCAACAGGGCGCCCAGGCCTCTGCCAAGGCCCGCGTTCATATTTCGCTTCGCCATAGGAAACGCTCTTCCCCTTTCTCTGTAAATTGAAACGATTTCTCTTTGGTGTGCAGAATCTGCATGGGCATCCAACCGGAAATCAAATTGCCACCTTGGCAGACTTTTTGATGATTTCTTTGGCTAACGCCAGATACGCATCGGAACCGCGGCTGTATTTGTCATAGGCGATGACCGGCTTGCCATGGCTGGGGGCCTCGGACAGGCGGACATTGCGCGGAATCAGCGTATAGTAGACCTTGCTGCGGAAATGGCGCTTGACCTCCTCGCCCACCTGAATGGAGAGGTTGGTGCGGCCGTCGTACATGGTCAACAGGACCCCTTCAATGTCAATCTCCGGGTTCAGGCGCTTTTTGACAATCCGGATGGTGTTGACCAGATCGCTCAGGCCCTCCAAGGCGTAATATTCGCATTGCACTGGGATCAGGACGCTGCGGGCAGCGCACAGGCCGTTCAGGGTCAGAAGCTCCAGAGAGGGAGGACAGTCAATCAGGATGTAATCGTAATTTGGCTCCAGCTGGTCCAGGGCATTCTTCAAAAGGTGTTCACGGTCGGGGAGGCCGATCATTTCCACCCCTGCACCGGCCAGGGATTTGTTGGCGGGGAGGACGTCGGCCCAGGGGGTTTTCACCACCGCCCGAGCAGGCGCGGCACCCTGAATCAGCACCTCGTAGATACTGGGGGAGACTGCGTTCTTGTCCACGCCCAAGCCGGAGGTTGCGTTGGCCTGGGGGTCAAAGTCACACAGCAGCACCCGCTGACCACATTGATGCAGTGCAGCTGCCAGATTGACGGCGGTAGTGGTTTTGCCTACGCCGCCCTTTTGGTTTGCAATTACAATTCGTTTTGCCATACGACAGGATACCTGCTTTCTGTTTTTTGCCGATGGTTCTATTATAGTCATCTGGACGATGTTTTTCAACTGTTTCTTTCTCCGGATTTTCGATCTTTTTATGTTTCACGGCTGAAAATGGGCGGCGAGAGCGGGGGAGGGGGCGACAAGGAGAGGGGCTTGTTTCACGTGAAACAGCTAAAAATCTTCTGCGGCCCGCAGCCATTGCCCTCTGCGGGGAATCACGCAGGGGCGGGGCGGCGGCAAGGAAAACCCTTTGTTTCACGTGAAACAAGGGGGAACTCGAGAATATGAGATTGGGACGGGGCAGCGCGCTACTGGGAAGCGTCGGGCGCCGCAGCGGCCAGACTGGATTCCAGACGGGAAACCTCGGCGCGCAACTCCGCCCGGGACATGTCCCGGCAGCGCTCCATGACCTGATGATAGCGGGTATCCAGCGTAATAGCCGGCTGCGCGCCGGCGCGGCAGATCTGTTCCTGCTCCATGGCGGCAATCAGGAGACAGGAGCCTTCAAACTCACGCATGGACATGTGGGGAAGAATGCCGTCACGAAGGGAGCTGTTCCAAAACCGGAGGGTAAGGAAAAGGGCGGTTTTCAACGATTTCAGGGAAGGGTGGGATTTCATGGGAAGGCTCCTTTCACGGGAATTCGGGCGCGGCATGGCCGGGGGGTTGAGTTTAGGATAGCACAGATGGGGGAAAGTGGCAATAAAAGGTTGGCTCGGAATCAGGGGCAAGATATCCGGGCAGAAAAAATCCCCAATGACAGCATTGGGGAGGGGCGTAAATTATCGGCAGGTTTTTGCAATCAGATAGGTCTGGATAGAAAACCACCAAACCTGGGCCAGCATTACAGAGATCACAAACCAATGGGACGTGTCAGCTAAATTCGTCAGGCATAGGGCCACGGCCAGCATGGACCAGACCAGGGCCTTTTTGCATTTTGGCGGTTGATGGTAAGCCAGGGAGCAGGTATACAGCCACGCCAGCAGGGAGACAATGCCAGCTAAAATCATCCAGGCGTAGGCCATTTGGACGGGGTCGTTGTCATGGAGCTGATAGACATAGATGAGGGTGGCGCAGTTGGTCAGGAACAGCACAAGTGGGGAAAGGGCGGTGATTCCTCTGCCAGTCCACGAGGGAAACACCAAAGCGGAAACCGCGCTGAGCAGATAGAGGGCCACGAGAAGGGGGGGTAAAATGGTGCTGACCGCCGTCACCACGGAGGAAACGGTGCTGCTTCCGTTTTGTATTTGCCAGGCCAAAAGACCGGCTGCCGCCAGATAGGGCAGGGCGGTCAGGCGCAGCAGGGAAGCTGCCCGGTGATGTTGGGAGAGAATGGCGGGCAAGTCCTGTGGCGGCCAGCGATGAGCGACCCCCATACACAGCAATACGGCAACCGCCAAAACCGTCAGGATAATCAGGGCAATTGCAGCGGGGCCAAAGGTGAACAGCCCGGATTCGTCAAAGCAAGTGGCAAGCTGCCACCTGTGCAGGGCAAAGCCAACCGCACCGAAACCCAATGCGGCGGCGGGATAGAGAAACGCTTTCACGATGTTGAGCACCCCCATAAAGGAAGAGAGATTGATTGGAACCGGGTTCCGTAGCTTCTATTTTAGGCTTTGTTTGAAAAAAGTCAACATGCCCAGCGACGAGGAGTTTCCGCCCTTGGCCGCATGTCCAATTTTCAAACAAGCTCTGATCTGTTTGCAGATTTGCCTGCGGCAAAAGAAACCGTTTGCCAACCGGCAAAGAGACCCCCCTCACGCCCCGCCGGGCGGACCATTCCGATATCATCCCATAAAGGGGACGATAAAAGGGAAAAAAGGGGTTGACATTTGTCGCA
>CAYWAP010000005.1:0-68628 GCA_964456525.1 uncultured Oscillospiraceae bacterium | reverse complement strand
CAGACGTTTTCCGAGGTGCAAATCGCGGAGGCCGCCAGCCGGGTTCCAATCTCGCAGGACTCCCGCAGGGTCTTCCCATAGGTCAGCCCGATGGAGACGCCGGCAAAAAACGAATCCCCTGCGCCGGTGGTGTCCTTGACATCCACCTTGTTGGCCGGACACAGGCCCTTGTCCCCCTGCATGTCTGCGTAAACCGCCCCCGCGCCGCTCATGGTGACAACCATCCGGGGAATCTGGGCCAATTGCACCTTCTCGGCAAGAATGTCCGCCATATCCTCCGGTTTTTTACCGCTGTAATCCTCGGAGAACAGGATACCGGCCTCCTGCTGGTTGCAGACAAAACAGTCGGTAGACTTGAGCAGATCCCGCCGCTCTACCGCGATGCTCATGTTGGAGACCGCCGCGTAAACCGGCTTTGCATACTTTTGGGCATAGTGAAAGACGCGTTTGATGATCTCCTTGTCCATGTCAATTTCCACAATGATGCTGTCCGCCTGGCAAAAGATCTCATCCCCATGCCGGTCCAATATCCCCGCGATCGGCCGCAGATTGGGGCGCTTGGAAATGGAGGCACAGACGTCGCCGTCGTTGTCAAAGATGGCCAGCCAGGTGCCCATGCCGTCCTGTGTCCGGCGCATATAGCGGGTGTCCACCTTGTGGTTTTGCAGTTTCCGAATGACGTCCGACCCAATGCCGCTGTCATCTACCAGACTGACAAATGTGGGCCGCAGCTCCACGTTGGCAATATCTTCCACCACGTTGCGGCAAACGCCGCCATGAACCTGCTCCACCCGGCCCACATTTCTGCCGCCGGGAATATACGTGGACAGTGGATAGCCTTTGATATCCACAAAAACAGCACCCAGAACAACAATACCCATGGACAAAACCTCTCTGTCTGTTTGATTTCGTTTTATCACAAAACTTGGGGATATTATAGCACAAAACGGCGGCAAAACTCAACAAAAAACGACACAGATTGCCGGAAAAAGAAAAACAGCCAGGGGCCGCGGGGAAGGGGGCTCCGGCTGCTTCTGGTATCCGTTTTTTCAAGAAAGAATTTCTCAACGCCTCCACGGGTTGGATGCAGTGGGGGGGGGATTTTCTGCCGGCTCAGGCACGTCCCGAGGGCCGCAAAAAAAGAGCCGCTGCTCTGATTCCCTCTGCAAAACCTGGCGGCAACCCATACGGGGCGTTGCCAGGGAGAGGGAACACAACGGCTCTTTTTCTTCTCCGTGGAAAACGGCCTATACAGTTGGATTCACAGGCTCGTGTATCTGCTTCGCGTAAATGGAATTCTTATAACTGGCGCACGGCTTCGACTGCCGCAAGGATCTTGTCCCGATCTTTCATCCCATTGGTCTCCACGCCGCCCAGGAAGTCCACGCCCCAGGGGTGAACCTGCTCGATGGCTTCCTGAACGTTGTCGGGGGTCAGGCCGCCGGACAAAATAAAGGGCCGGGTAATACCCTGCAAAACAGACCAATCAAAGCGCGTCTCCCCTCCGGTGCCAAACATAATGTGCTCAGCGCAGGAATCAACCACATAGGGAACCACCTGGGTGGGATCTGTGGTCTCGTTCATTTGGCAGCATTTGATAATCGGCTTACCGCTCAACATCTGCAAATGACTGATGTACTCTTCGGATTCGGTACCCTGAAGCTGGACGCAGTTGACAATTCCCTGCCTCAGCGCAACCAACACATCCATAAACTGATCGTTCACAAAAACGCCTACCAGTGGAATGGAGGGGTCCAGGCGCTTGCGAATCGCTTTGGCCTGATCCATATCCACACTGCGACAGAAACGCCGGCACATCATCACGCCTGCAAAATCCGGCTTCGCTTCATTCACAAAATCAGCATCTTCTACGTGCTGCAAACCGCAAATTTTGATTTTTGTTGCCATGATCAGATGTCCTCTTTGCTGGGATTTATAAAACATACAGTGATATCATAGACGTCTTTCTGTGAAAATGCAAGTGGCAAGAAATACGAAAGTTCCCTTTCAATTTAAAGTGCTTCATTGCACATTTACCGATGTCTCTTCTTCCGTCACCATACCGTCGCTGTCGATGGAAATATTGGAACCCGGCATAGCGGTCAGGTAGTCGAACACCGCCTGCTGCTCCTGCGCGTCTTCCAGCCAGACCACCTTGGCCTCAGAGGTCTGACGGGCGGGAACGACCTGATAGGATACCTCCCGCACGCCGTATTTGTCGCCGGAGATGATCACATTTAACAGCATGGTGTAGGCCTCTTTCCGGCTGAACCAGTAGTTTCCAAGGGAGTAAAATACCGGCACATCTTCGACAAATGCAATCCCCTGGAGCTGATGGGGGTGGTCACCGATGACGACACTGGCGCCCGCTTCCACCAGACCCTGCCCCACTTCTACCTGATATTCTTCCAGCTCGCTGGTGCCCTCCACGCCCCAGTGCATGCACACGACCACAAAATCCGCCTGCTCCCGGGCCTCGGCCACACGCTGATAGAGCAGATCTGTGTCATAGGCCGTATAAAAAACGCCTGGGCGTTCGCTGGAAGCGGGCTGCGTCTGCGCAGACCATTCCACCCGGCTGGCCGCAATATATGCGATGGTACACTGCTCCAGCTCCGCATAATAAATGGCAGAGGCCTCCTCCAGATTCTCTCCGGCGCCGATGGTGACAATGCCGGCCTCCTCCAGCGTGTTCAGGGTGTCCAGCAGGCCCTCTTCCTGGTAATCAAACACATGGTTATTGGCTAAAATGGCAATGTCCACGCCCAGCTGTTTCATCACGTCCACCCGGGAGGGGTTGGCCCGAAATGTGTACTGCTTATTTGCCAGGGGCGTACTGCTGGTGGTGTAAGTAAACTCATTGTTTATGCACAGAAGGTCGGCGCCGGTCATGTATTCCCGCAGGGCCGCACTGACGCAGCCATCAAGGCCGGAAGCATCCAGCGCCGCAGTCGTGTACTGGCCTTCCGCCAGATTGATGTCGCCGGTAAAACAGAGCGTATAGGTAAACGCCGTCTCTTCATCCCACTCCTCGGGAATGGCGTCCTCATCCACCGTTTCCTCTGCCGGGATGTCTGCCGCCGCATTTCCGTTTGTGGCCCCTTCTTCCGCCGAGCCTGTCTCGGACTGGTCAGCTTCGGCGCTCTGGGTCTCCACTTCGGTCGTGGAGCGATCCCCAATATCCGTTCCCTCGGCGGAGACCGTCGCGGGGTTGCTGCAGCCCGTCAAGCACAGGAGCATGGCCAACAAGACCGCCGTCTTTCTCATAGTCATGAACGTCCCTCCTCTTTTTTCCTATCATACCACGCACTCCTTCCGGGGTGAAGGGTTTTTGTGTCGAAATTTCATCCAATCCGATCGTTCTGTTGCAGTGGTAACCGGGGCTGACAAAAAGAAAGCCCCCGGCATACGTCAGGGGCTTTGTTGACAGGGTGAGGATATCTGTGGCTAAGCGTGGGGTTCCAGCTGCTCAATGGCCGCTTTGGCCGCCATCTGTTCCGCCTCTTTTTTGCTGCGGCCGCTGCCTCTGCCCACCGGCTTGCCGTTTAGCTGCACCTCCATGGTGAAGGTCTTGGCGTGATCCAGACCGGACTCTCCAATCAGGTGATAGCTGAGCACCTGGCCGTTCTTGCGCTGCACCAGCTCCTGCAAGTAGGTCTTGTGGTCGCGGCTGGCGCGCTGGACTTCTGCCATATGATCCAGAATGGTGCGCTGGATGATGCGGCGCACCTGGCTGATTCCGCCGTCCAGATAGACGGCCGCCAGAACGGCTTCCACTGCGTCGGCAATGATGGAGGGGCGCTCCCGTCCGCCGCTGGACTCTTCCCCCTTGCCAAGCCGGAGATAGCTGCCCAGATTCAGCTGCTTTGCCACCAGCACCAGACTGTTCTCACAGACCAGATTGGCGCGCAGCCGGGTCAAATCCCCCTCAGGCAGCTTGGGAAAGGTTCGGTACAGGTAGTCGGCCACGATCATGCCGAGGATGGAATCCCCCAGAAACTCCAGCCGCTCGTTGGAATTCAGGCTGCCCATGTGGTGTTCGTTGGCGTAAGAACTATGGGTCAGGGCGTGCTCCAGCAGAGAGGGGTCTTGGAATGAGTAGCCCAGTTTTTCTTCCAGTGTTTTCATATGTATTACTCCCGTCTGAAAATCAGTCCGCGCTCTCACTGGAGGAGGGGGCATTTTCTTCAACGGTCATGTGGCTGATATTCTTTTCGATCTCAGCAATGACATCGGCCTCAACAAACTTGATGGCCTGACGAACCGCGTTGGTAAACGCCAGCGCGTCGCTGTTGCCGTGGGCCTTAAAGACCGGCTTTTGGATGCCCATCATGGCAGTGCCGCCGACGGTACGGCTGTCGAGCAGTTTCTTAAAATCGCCCATGTTGCTGTGAACCATCAGATAGCCCAGCTTGGTTTTCAGACTGGTGGTGAACAGATCTTTCAGACCCTTGACGATAAAGTTGGCAGTGCCCTCCATGGTCTTTAACATAATGTTGCCGGCAAAGCCGTCCGCCACGATGACGTCCGGGGCATCCGGGGAGGCGACCAAAGTGGGCTCGGCATTGCCGATAAAGTGAATGCGCCCGGCGTCGTTGGCCTCCTGCAGCAGGTGATGAACCTCCTGATACAAATCGGTGCCCTTGCTGGGTTCGGCGCCGATGTTCAGCAGGCCGATCCGGGGGTGCGGAATTCCCATGACCTTTTCCATGTAAAAGCTGCCCATATAGGCGAACTGCAACATATATTCGGCGGTGCATTCAGCGTTGGCACCGGCATCCATCAGCATGGAAAATCCGTTGCCCGTGGGGACAACGGGGGCCACCGCAGCCCGTTTGATGCCACGGATCCGCTTGATTAGCAGGGTGGCGCCGGAGAGCAGCGCGCCGGTGCTGCCAGCGGAGATAAAGGCATCTCCCTGGCCATCCCGCAGCATCTTCAGGCCCACGGACATGGAGGAATCCTTTTTCCGCAGACAGGCCCGGGCCGGGTCGTCGCAGATCTCGATCACTTCGCTGGCGTGGACAATCTGAATCCCGTCGGGAAGTTCATTCACGCCGTCCGCTTGCAGCGCTTTCCGGATTTCCTCCTCTTTGCCCACGAGGGTGATGTCGCAGCCAAATTCCTTGTGGGCTTGCAAAGCGCCGCGAACCGGTTCTGCCGGGGCGAAATCTCCGCCCATTGCGTCAATAATGATGTTCATACAATATGCTCCTTTATATGTTCGGGAGACGCGCATAAACTGTTCCAGGTGGAACACAGTGGGACAGATTATGCCCGCCGCCCCAATGTATGCACGCTCAGACGTGCGCCATTGGTGGTGGGATGTGTGGCGGGAAAGAACCCCGCCGCCAATTTCAAATGGATCCGCCGTACCCTGCCGCTTGAAGGGCCTGATCCAGCGCGTTCAGCGCCCGCTCTGCCAGCGCGGCATTTCTGGCGCGTTTGCCACCGCGCACCTTGCGCCCCAGGGGCGGAAGAATGCCGAAGTTCACATTCATGGGCTGGAAGTCCGCAACAGAGGGATTGCTGATGTAATAACTCAGGGCGCCGATGGCCGTCTCCCGGGGGAAGTCGATGGGAGGCTTGCCCAAAAGGCGGTGGGCCAGCTCGGCGCCGGCCAAAAGGCCGGAGGCCGCAGACTCTACATACCCCTCCACGCCGGTCATCTGCCCGGCAAAGGTCAGACGCGGCTCGTCCGTGACCTGATAGTAGTGGTTGAGCAGCTTGGGGGAGTCGATATAGGTGTTGCGGTGCATGACGCCGTAACGGACAAATTCGGCCTGTTCCAGTCCGGGGATCATCCGAAACACCCGGCGCTGTTCCGGCCAGGTCAGGTGGGTCTGGAAGCCCACCATGTTGTAAATGGAACCCGCCGCGTTGTCCTTGCGCAGCTGAACCACGGCGTAGGCCGCTTTGCCGGTATGGGGGTTCTCCAGGCCCACGGGCTTCAGCGGGCCATAGCGCAGAGTGTCGTAGCCGCGGCGGCCCATGACCTCAACGGGCATACACCCTTCAAAAACATTTTGATCCTCAAAGCCGTGGAGCTTGGCCTCCTCGGCGTGGCACAGCGCCTGCCAAAATGCGTCATACTCCTCCTGGGTCATGGGGCAGTTGATATAATCCGCCGTGCCCTTGTTGTAGCGGCTGCCAAACCATGCCTTCTCCATGTCGATGCTCTCAAAGGAGATCAGGGGGGCGACGGCATCAAAAAAGTGCAGATAGTTCTGCTTGGGGAACCGTTTTGCAATGTGACCGGCCAGAGAATCCGAGGTCAGCGGGCCGGACGCGATCAGTACCGGCCCCTCCTCGGGGATTTCGGTCAGCTCATCCTCCACGATGGAAATGTTCGGATGGCTGCGCAGGGCCTGAGTGACCGCGTCAGAAAAAGCGTAGCGGTCCACGGCCAGCGCGCCCCCGGCCGGAACGGCATGGCGGTCGGCCATCTTCATGATCAGGCTGCTGCACCGGCGCATTTCCTCTTTCAGCAGGCCGACGGCGTTTTCCACGTTGGCGGCGCGGAAGGAGTTGGAGCAGATCAGCTCTGCAAAGCCGGGATATTGGTGAGCTGGAGTCATTTTATGAGGCTTCATCTCGTAGAGGACAACGGGAATGCCCCGCTCTGCCAGCTGCCAGGCGGCCTCGCTGCCGGCAAGGCCGGCGCCAATGACGGTTACTTTGTCTTGTTCAAACTTCATAATTCATCCAGGAGAGGAGGCTGCACGCTCCCGTTGGGAGGGGCAGCCTGCGGGGGTGACAATTGCTGAATACGCATGGTGCGTATCTTGGAAAGGAACCTGTGGGGGACGGCGGCGGTTTGAGCCTTACGAAAGGCCGTTTTTCGCCTGCTTGGCAGCCTCCCGATTGGCCCGGGCCTTTTCGCGGCCCCGGGCCAGAGCGGCCTTCTGGGCTTCGCTCAGCTGGCGCTTGGGCTTGTTGGCGGCGGCCGCCTTAGCCTTGCGGGCAGCGGCGGAAGCGCCTTTCGCAGCGCTCCTGGCAGCGGTTCGGCCCTTGCCCTTCCCGGAGGTGCCTTTGGTGAGCGCCTCCTGGGCCGCGTCAGAGACGGCCTCCTTTTTGGGCTTGGGGGGACGGTATCCGGGGCGCTGCTCCTCAGGCGTAAAGTTTTCGCATTTTTCGTTGATGCAGAAGGGCTTTTTTGCCCCTCTGCCGGATTTTTTAAACATCGTCTGGCCGCAGATAGGGCAGTTTTCCTTGACGGGCACATCCCAGGTCATAAAATCACAGGTCATGCCGGTTGCGCTGCGGTTGCGTTCACAGCCGTAGAACGTATATCCGTTGCGGCTGGTCTTTTTCAAAATGCGGCTGCCGCACTTGGGGCATTTTCCGGGCATCTCAATGACCAGAGGTTTGGTGAAACTGCACTCCGGATACCCGGGGCAGGCCAGAAAGCGGCCGTAACGGCCAATTTTAACCACCATTTTCCGGCCGCAGAGCTCGCAGATCTCCTCGGTCTCCTCGGCGGGGATGGGGATGCGCTCCCCGTCCAGATCCTTTTCCGCCTGTTCCAATTCGGCGTGGAATCCCTGATAGAATTGATCCAGAACGTCCTTCCAGAACTCCTTGCCGCTTTCCACGTTGTCCAGGGAGCTCTCCATCTTCGCGGTAAATCCCGGATCGACAATGTCGGGGAATTTATCCTCCATCAGCTCCGTGACAACCTCGCCCAAAGGCGTGGGCTTTAAGGTCTTGCCCTCCTTGACCACATAATAGCGGTCCTGGATGGTGGACACTGTGGGCGCATAGGTGGAGGGGCGGCCAATGCCCTGTTCTTCCAGCATCTTGATGAGGGCGGCCTCTGTGAGGCGGGGTGGGGGCTGGGTGAAGTGGCGGGCTTTGTCCTCGGCGATCTTCCTGACCTCCTCGCCCTCTGACAGATCGGGCAGGGGAGAGCCGGCAGCCTCTTCTCCCTCATCCCTGGTTTCCACGTAGACAGCGGTAAAGCCGGAGAATTTCAGGCTCTGGTGGCTGGCGCGGAACAGGTGCGTGGAGCAGGTGACGTCAATGGAGACGGTGTCGTAGACGGCGCCGGACATCTGGCAGGCGAGGAACCGGCTCCAGATCAACCGGTACAGCTTATATTGATCGGGGCTCAGGCTGTGCCGCACGGCGTCCGGGTCCAGACGGACGTTGGTGGGGCGGATGGCCTCGTGGCCGTCCTGGGCGTTGGACTTGGTCTTGTAGTGCTTCGGGGCGGCCGGGGTGTAGGAGGCCCCGTAGCGGCCTTGAATATACTCCCGGGCGGCGGAGATGGCCTCATCCGAAAGGCGGAGAGAGTCCGTTCTCATATAGGTAATCAGGCCGACGGTGCCCTCGCCGTCTACATCCACGCCCTCATACAGCTGCTGGGCGATGGACATGGTGCGCCGCGGCGTCATGCCCAGTTTACGGCTGGCCTCCTGCTGAAGGGTGGAGGTGGTGAAGGGCGGCGCGGGCTGCCGGGTTTTCTCCCCCTTACGGACAGAGGACACCACAAAGGGATACCGATTCATGTCTGCGAGAATCGCGTTGGCAGCTTCCTCACAGGTCAGCTCCTGCTTCTTTTTCCCCTCGCCATGGTAATGGGCACTAAAGATGCCGGTTTTGGGCAGCAGGCGCTCCAGCTTGACATCAATGCTCCAGTATTCCTCGGGGACAAAGGCCCGGATTTCCCGCTCACGGTCCACCACCAGACGGGTGGCCACCGATTGGACGCGGCCTGCGGAAAGCCCCCGCCGAATCTTCTTCCACAGAAGGGGAGAGAGCTGATAACCCACAATGCGGTCCAAAACGCGCCGGGCCTGCTGGGCGTCCACCAGATCCTGATCGATCTTGCGGGGGGCGGCAATGGACTCGTTGACCACCCTTTTGGTGATCTCGTTGAAGGTCACGCGGTAGGTTTTCTCATCGGGAATCCCCAGCAGGGCCTTCAAATGCCAGGAGATGGCCTCGCCCTCGCGGTCCGGGTCAGTTGCGAGATAAATTTTGTTGCTCTGCTCGGCGGCCTCTTTCAGGTTGGAAATCACATCTTCCTTGCCTTCTATTGGGACATAGTGCGGTTCAAAGTGGTTTTCCAGATCCACACCGAGTTTACTTTTGGGAAGGTCGCGGACGTGCCCCATGGAGGCGACGACGGTATAACCCGGACCCAGGTAGCGGCCGATCGTTTTAGCCTTGGCCGGTGATTCCACAATCACCAGATCGGTTTTTGCCATGAAGTAATTCCTCCAGAATTGGTTACATGGGACGGCTGCAGCGGAACCGTCCGCCGTCCTCGGGAATGACAAGCCCACGGATGGTCAACAGGGTCAGAGTGGCCATCAGATTGCTGGCGCTCAGACCGGTTTCCGCGATCAACTCTTCGGTGGTGACAACGTTGGAGCCGATGGAGCGGATGATCTGCTGCTCCTCTTGTGTGAGCGAGTCATCAAAAGTGTCTACGTCAATATAATCTACCCCTTTCCCGCTGTCAACCCCCATTTTGGAATCTTTGGGCTGGCCGGCCGGTTCTGCGGCGGGGGTTTCCACCTCTTTGGGGGCTGCGTTCACCGGCTTTTTTCCCGCTTTGAAGGGGGAAACGGGGACTGCGGGGCGCAGGAGGTGGGGATACATGGCGGTGTAGTGGACCAGGATGTCCCGGCCGGAGAGCACGGGCAGGGCGTAGCCCTGGCACATGAGCTCGTTGGTTCCCCGGGCGGACACGTCGTCCACCCGGGCCGGAACCACGAAGGTGGTGCGGTCCTGTTCCCGCGCATAGGCCGCCACCTGCAACGTGCCGCTGTGCTTGCCCGCCTCCACGCAGAGCAGGGCCAGACACAGACCGGTGAGCACACGGTTGCGCATCCGGAAGTGTTCTCCCTGATTGGGCGTTCCCGGGGGATACTCACTGATCAGTGTGCCGTAGCGGGCCAAATCGCGGTAAAGCAGCTTGCCGTGGCCGTCGCTCTGGAAGGGGACGTCCACGCCGCCGGGCAGCACGGCCACCACACTTCCCCGGGCGTCAAAGGCGCCCATGATGGCGTTTTGATCGCATCCCTTTGCCACGCCGGTGACCACCAGAGCGCCGCCCTCGGTGATTTCGCGGGCAAAGGTCCGGGCCATATACATGCCATAGGGAGAGGCGTGACGGGTTCCCGCCATGGCAATCATGGCCTCCTCGTCAAAGCGGACGGGACGTCCCTTGACGTAGAGAACCATGGGTGGCAGCTCAATGCTGCGCAGACGTTCCGGGTAATCCGCGTCCTGCCAGGTGAGGATACGGACGCCCAGCCGCTGGCAGTCTGCCAAAATGTTCTCCGCCTTTTCCACGGATTTGTCGGAAAGGGCGAGGCACTCTTCCGCGGACAGCTCGGAGATGGTCTCATATTCGGCCCGGTCGGCGAAATAGGCCTTTTCCGGCGTGCCGAAGTGCTCCAGCACCTGCCAGGCCGGGGCCAGCCGGACGCTGCTTGTCAGCCAGAGCCAGAATTTGGTTGTGGTCAACATGGGGATACGCCTCCTTTCGGAAAAACATTCCACCGGTCATTCCCGGACTGCCGCTTCTCCTGTCGTGCGCCAGCGCTCCCACAGGAGAACTGAGGCAGCAACTGCGGCGTTCAGGGATTCACAGGTGGGTTTCATCGGAATTTTTACGGTCAGGTCACAGTCTTTCAGCACTTCCTCGGAAATGCCCTGCCCCTCGCTGCCGATCACCAGTGCGCAGGGGCCATCCGGCAGCTCCCGGAGGGAGACCGTGTCTGCGCGAAGGGCGGAGCCGGCCAGAACGACGCCGCTCTTCCGGCACAGAGGGAGGATGTCTGATCGCTCCAGTTCCCATACGGGCAGACGGAACACGGCGCCCATGCTGGCGCGCACCGTTTTCCAGTTGTAAGGGTCCGCACAGTGACCGGTGAGGAGCAGACCGTCCGCCCCAAAGGCGTCGGCTGTGCGCCAGATGGTGCCCACATTGCCCGGGTCCTGCAGCCCGTCCAGCACCAGCCAGGTTCGGCCGGTCAACCGGTCCGGCGGCTTCAGCGGGGGCATGCGGCACAGGAACAGGATGCCCTGAGGGGCCTTCATCGGGGAGATGGAGGCCATCACATCCGCCGGAACGCTGACGCAGCGGGCCGATTGGGGCAGGGGAAACGCCGGCGTCCGGCCCTCCGTCAGGAGGACGGTGAGGACTTCTGCCTTCCATTTCACAGCTTCCTCCAGCATTTTGACGCCGTCGCAGACGAACACACCGGTTTCCCGGCGATCATTTCGATCTTTTAACAGTTTGCGCACCTGGGTGAGCAGGGGGTTCGAGCGGCTTGTAATATGTTCCATCAGAGTTTCTCCAGTTTCTGTAAGGTGCTGCGGGGCGCCAAAACCGTCACCATGCCGCCCTCGGCAGGCAATGGCACTGCGGGATCCGGGGAGATCACGACCTTGTCGCTGTTGCTGGCCCGGAACGATAACACGTT
The DNA here is from genome assembly GCA_964456525.1 of uncultured Oscillospiraceae bacterium. GTDB lineage: Bacteria > Bacillota > Clostridia > Oscillospirales > Oscillospiraceae > Onthomonas. The sequence continues at coordinate 57,187 of CAYWAP010000005.1, read as the reverse complement.
GACGCCGTACCGGGCGCGCACATTCAGCTCAATCAGCGTCTTTCCCCGCCAGCTCTTGGGCAGGGGCAGCTTGACAATGGCGCACTCAGGGGACAGCTCCACATAGTCGTAGGCGTTGTGCCTGCAAAGATCCCTTGCCATCCGGATGCCGTAATCCTGCTCCGGGAAGACCACTTTATCCGCGCCGATCTTTTCCAGAATCCGGCGGTGTGCCTCGCTGCAGGCCTTGGCAATGACGCAGTGGGCGCCCGCTTCCTTTAAATTGAGGGTGATCAGGACGCTGGTGCTGATGTCAGAGCCAATGGAGACGATGGCAGCGTCACAGGCGGTCAGATTCAGGTCGGAGACGACCTCCGGGTCCCGCAGATCGGCGCAGACCGCCCGGGTCACATGGTCTGCAATGTCCTGCACAGAGGGTTCGTTGATGTCGATGGCGAGGACTTGACAGCCCTGCCCCATCAGTTCCAGGGCTGTGCTGGCGCCAAAGCGGCCCAGGCCAACCACGGCAAAGGATTTCATAGCATGATGGTCCTCAAAACGCGGAAACGATATGCCCGCAGGACGCCGCGCGTGGCGGTCAGCCGATGAGCATATCCACATAGGGAAATTTCAGCTTTTCCTTCACCCGTCTGCGGGTCAATACCGACAGGGAGAAGGAGAGGATGCCCACCCGCCCCAGATACATCAATACGATCACGAGGATGCAGGACAGGGGGGAAAGGCTGCCGGTCAGGTTGGCTGACAGCCCAACTGTGGCAATGGCAGAAGCGGTCTCAAAGAGGGCGCTGAGAAAGGGGCACGGCTCCCAAAAGGAAATGCAAAGTGCGCTGAGGAAGGCGGACATGGCCACCAGCAGAACCAGGGACAGGGCGCTGAAGACCTGATCAGGGCGAATGGCCCTGCCGCGGAGGGTTACCGCCTCCGAGCCGGACAGACTGCTGCGCAGGGCCAGACATAAAATGCAGGCGCTTCCCACCTTGACGCCGCCGGCGGTGGAGCCGGAGCAGCCCCCGATGAGCATATATACGATGGAGAGGGCCTGGCCGCTCTCGGTCAGTCCGGCCTGGGCCACGGTGGAAAAACCGGCCGTGCGCAGCGTCACCGACTGAAACAGGGCGGCCAGCACCTTCTCCGCCGGGGAGAGGGGGCCGAGGGTGTCCGGATTGCGCCGCTCCAGGAGCAGAAACAGCACTGTGCCCGAGCCGATGAGGAGGGCGGTGGCCGTCAGCACCATCCGGGAGTACAGCGAGAGCCCCTTCCAGCTTCGCAGGCTGAGAAGTTCCGTCCAGACAAAAAAGCCAAGCCCGGAGCAAATGATGAGCAGCATCAGGACGGGACAGACAACCGGGTCCGCGACAAAGGATTCCATGCCGCCCAACAGGTCAAAGCCCGCGTTGCAAAAGGCGGAAACAGCGTGAAAGATGCCGTACCAAATGCCGATCGCGCCGTATTGCGGGACAAACCGGGCGGAGAGGAGGGTTGCGCCGGTCAGCTCAAAGACCATGGTGATCTGGAAGGATTTTTTGGCGACCTGGGTTAAATCGCGCATGGATTGCAGGTTCAGCGCGTTCATCAGAACCAGCTGGTCGGACATGGTGAGCCTGCGGTTCAACAGGGCGGAAAAGGTGTGGATGGTGGTCATGAGTCCCAGACCGCCCAGCTGAATCATCACAAGGATGACGGCCTGACCAAAGGGGCTCCACCAGGTACCGGTGTCCACCACCGCAAGGCCGGTGACGCAGGTTGCGCTGGTGGCTGTGAACAGGGCGGTCAGCCAGTCCGTGGCTGAACCCTGCGCCCGGGAAACCGGCAAGGTCAGCAGCACCGTCCCCACAGAGATGATGGCAAAAAAGCTGAGCACCAGAATGCGGGTTGGATTCGCTGCGCCCACGGGAACCGGTCTGGATTTGGGTCTGCGTGTCAAAAGAGAACCTCCCCGGAAATATGCTCTGGTGATTGCCCGCGTTGCAAAAGGCGGGGCGCCGGGCCGGTACTCCCCTTTGGGAAAGCGGCCCAATGGAGAATCTGCCCCGGGAAGATCGCATAAAAACAGTATATATCACAGTCTGCCGGTCTGTCAAATCGTCTTCCGGAAAGCAGATTTCACAAAGGAGAACGTCTGGGGGTATGGCGCAAACAGGGTCTAGGCCCTCAGCAGAGCGACGGCCACATCGTTGACGTTGGTTCCGGTGGGGCCGGTGATGATCAGGCCGCCGCAGGCCTCCAGGGCGTGATAGGCGTCGTTGTTTTGCAGCGCGTGATGGATGTCCAGCCCCGCCCGGCCAAGGGCGGCCATGGTCTCCCCGTCCACATAGCCCCCGGCGGCGTCGGTGGGGCCGTCCGTGCCGTCGCTGCCCACAGAGAACACGGCGGCGTTGACCAGTCCGGCGATGCCGGGGGCTGCGGCCAGCGCCAGCTCCTGATTCCGCCCGCCCAGGCCGTTGCCGGTGAGGTGGACCACGGTCTCGCCGCCTGCGAGGAAGGCCAGGGAGACGCCGTCCCCTGCGTGGGTTTTCAGGATGGAGGCCAGGAAACTTCCCGCCTCCCGGGCCTCGCAGCACAGCCGGTCGGTGAGCAATATGGGCCGATACCCCAGAGCCTCACACGCGCTGGCCGCGGCAGCGCAAAGCTCCCGGACGCTGCCGGTGACCCGGGTTTCCACATTGTCAAGAGATTTGGGGGTCTCCTGGGCCAGAAGCGTCTTTGCCCGGGCGGAGAGGGTCAGCCGGTATTTCTCCGCAATGTACTGGGCCTGGGCGCAGGTGGAGTGATCCGGGTAAGCGGGGCCGCTGGCAATCATATCCAGAGGATCGCCAATGATGTCGCTCAGTACAATGTTGAACACCTTTGCCGGGGCGCAGATGCGGGCAAAGCGGCCGCCTTTCACGGCGCTGAGACGTTTCCGAATGGTGTTGATTTCCACAATGTTGGCGCCGCAGGCCAGAAGCTGGGCGGTGATATCCGCCAGCTCCAAAGCCGGGAGAAGGGGCTGTTCCAACAGGGCGCTGCCCCCTCCGGAGAGGAGAAAGAGCACCGTGTCCTCCGCCGTTAAATTTCCCACCAGCTCCAGAGCGGCCCGTGTGGCGGCATAGCTGTTTTCATCGGGCACCGGGTGCCCGGCCTCGTAGCAGACCACGCCGAGAATGCTCCCTTTGACGTGGCCGGATTTGGTGATGACGATACCGGCATCCACCTGTCCCAGGGCCTGTACGCCGGTTGATGCCATCTGCCAGGCGGCCTTTCCCACCGCGACCAGAATGGTCTTGCCGGGGCCGGGGTGAAAATGCTCCAGCGCCCGGACGACGGCGCGGTCCGGCAGGACGGCCTCCAGACTTTTGGCAATGATCCGGTCGGCCTCGTTGCGCATCCTTTGATTCACAGTATATCCCTTCTTTCCGGCTTAGTATACCACCGAAGGGATCGTTTTTGCAATTCAGCCTACAGGACGGAGAAAGAATTTTAAATTTTAAGCAGCGCCGCCGGAGGCGGAAAACCGGCTCTTGGGAGGGGGTGCCATAAAAAACGCCCCCTTGTCGGCGACGGCAAAGGGGGCGATTAGACTGTGAAGGGATGGAAAGCGGCGGTGCAGGAACCTCAATCCAGGTTGGCCTTGATGGCGGACAGCAGCTCATCAAAGGTTTCCCATGCGGGGATGTCCGGATTGTCGGCCTTGATGGGGCCGGTGCTCCGGAAGAGGAAACCGGCCTTGCTGGCGCGAATCATGGCCAGGTCGTTGTAACTGTCGCCCACGGCGATGGTGTCGTAGCCGATGGACTGCAAAGCTCTGACGGTAGACAGCTTGGAGTCCTGAATCCGCATTTTGAAATCGATGATTTTGCCGTCAGGGGCCACCTCCAGAGAGTTGCAAAAGAGGGTGGGCCAGCCCAGCTTCTCCATCAGGGGCTTGGCGAACTGGGTGAAGGTGTCGCTGATGACAATCACCTGGGTCAGGGAGCGCAGTTCGTCCAGAAATTCCCGGGCGCCGGGCAGGGGATCAATGGTGGCGATGGTCTCTTGAATTTCCTTCAGCCCCAGGCCGTGGGCGTTCACGACGCTGAGCCGCCACTGCATCAGCTTGTTGTAATCCGGCTCATCACGGGTGGTGCGCTGCAGTTCCGGGATGCCGCTTGCTTTGGAGAATGCGATCCAGATTTCGGGAACCAGAACGCCCTCCATATCCAGGCATACGATGTTCATAGTGTCTCCTCCATATCAGTTGCTTTCCCTATTATAACAGACGATTCCCCGATCCGCCATAGCCGCAGGTACGAATTTGCCGCGGAAAACCCGGGGCGGATTTCGCAATTTAACGAATTAACAGAGAGATGCAGAAAAGAAGGGCGTCGGAAACCGGGCGTTGGCATCGAAGGGGGACGCGCGGGAGGGCAAATCCCCCGAAGAGCGCCAATTGTCGGTTGAAATCAGGTACATGATGGGCTATAATACCTCTGTATGTAAAAAGGAGGGGTCTGGCATGACCTTTGAAGAATATTTGACGTCCTTAGAGAATCAAACCGTTGCCATTATCGGCATTGGCGTCAGCAATACTCCGCTCATCAAGCTGCTCTTGCAGCGGGGCATTTCCGTCACCGCCTGCGACAGGAAGAGCCGGGAGGCCTTTGGGGACAATGCCCTGTTGGACGAGCTGACCGAACTGGGGGCAACATTGAAGCTGGGGGAGGATTATCTGGAGGGGCTGGATCAGGATGTGATTTTCCGCTCCCCGGGCATCCGGCCCGATATTCCGGCCTTTGAGGCGGCGCGCACACGGGGCAGCCGGATTACCTCGGAGATGGAGGTCTTTTTCCAGGTGTGTCCCTGCAAGCGCATCGCCGTCACCGGCTCTGACGGCAAGACCACCACAACCACGATCATCGCCAAACTGCTGGAGGCGGCGGGATACACCGTCCACTTGGGCGGCAACATTGGCCGCCCGCTGCTGCCCGACACCGCATCCATGAAGCCCGAGGATATTGCCGTCCTGGAGCTGTCCTCCTTCCAGCTGATGACCATGGACTGCAGCCCGGAAATTGCCGTCATCACCAATCTGGCGCCCAACCATCTGGATGTTCATAAGGGGATGCAGGAGTATATCGATGCCAAGAAAAATATCTTCCTGCACCAGCACGCCTGTGATAAGGTTGTTCTGAACCGGGACAATGACATCACATACCAGTTCCGCACCCAGGCGGCGGGAGGGGTCACCCTGTTTTCCCGCCAGAACGCCCTGGAAGAGGGGGTCGTGCTGGAAGACGGCGTCATCTGCGTCAAGAAGAATGGGGAAACCCGTCAGGTTCTGCCCGTTGACCAGATTCTCATTCCCGGCGTCCACAATGTGGAGAACTACATGGCGGCCATTGGCGCGGTGGACGGGCTGGTTCCGGACGGGGTCATCCGTCAATTCGCCCGGGAATTTGGCGGCGTGGAGCACCGCATTGAGCTGGTTCGGGAGAAAGACGGGGTCAAATATTATAACGACTCCATTGCCTCCAGTCCCAGCCGCACCATGGCCGGGCTGCGCTCCTTCCGGCAGAAGGTCATCCTGATCGCCGGCGGCTATGACAAGCACATCCCCTATGATGTCATGGGGGCGGATTTGGTGGAGCACTGCAAGTGCCTGGTTCTGACCGGCCCGACGGCCGTCAAAATCCGGGACGCTGCGGTTCACGCTGCCGGTTATGATCCCGAGCAGCTGCCCATCTATATGATGGAGGACTTTGACGGCGCTGTCCATAAGGCCGCCGCACTGGCCGAAGAGGGGGATGTCGTCATTTTGTCCCCGGCCAGCGCCTCTTTCGATTGCTTTAAGAATTTTATGGAGCGCGGGAACGTGTTTAAGGAGCTGGTTCGCTCCCTGTGACCGCTTTCCCTGCGGGGCGCTGGGCAGGCGTCCCGCCGCCTTTGCGCACATGTACGTATGGATAAAGGGGTGTCTTCCTTTGACAGTATATGAATCCATTTCCAAACTGAATGCCCTGTGTGGCCCCGCCGGCTTTGAGCGCGCGGTGGCCCAGGCAGCGGTGTCGCTATTGCGCCCCTGGGTGGATGAGGTGGAAATTGACCCATACCACACGGTCATCGGCGTGAAACGCTGCGGCAGGGAGAATGCGCCGCGGATGCTGCTGGATGCCCATCTGGACGAGGTGGGCATGATCGTCTCCGGCTATGACAAGGGGTTCTTGCGCTTTTTCCAGCTGGGCGGCATCGACCCCCGGGTTCTGCCAAACCGCATGGTCACAGTCCTGACCGAGCCGCCCATCCCGGGTATTGTCACCTGCGCCGGTCCCGCGGTGGAGGGGGACAAGGCGGTTCCCCTGGCGGAGCTTCGCATTGACGTGGGCCTCACCCAGGAGGAGGCGGAGGCAAACATCCCCCTGGGGACGCCGGTCTCCTTCCGGGAGGGGTGCTTTTTGCTGGGTGAGGGAACGATCGCGGGGAAATCCCTGGACGACCGCTCCTGTTTTGCGCTGCTGGTGGAGGCGATGAAGTGCCTGGAGCACGAGCCGCTGGACGTGGATGTGTATGTCACCGGTTCCGTCCGGGAGGAGACGGACAGCACCGGAGCCATTACCGCCGCCTATCGGATTCGGCCGGATTACGCTGTGGCGGTGGATGTCACCTTTGGCAGGACAGCGGACAGCACCGAGGAAGGCTTTGACCTGGGCTGCGGCCCGGTGATCGGCTGCGGCCCCAACATCGCCAATTGGATGTTCGAGCGGATGAAGGACAAGTGCCATGACCTTGGCCTCTCCTATGAGGTGGAGGTTATGTCGGGCCACACGGGCACCAACGGCTGGGAGATTCAGATTTCCCGGGAAGGGGTGTCCACCGCGGTGCTCAGCATCCCGCTGAAATATATGCACACCCCCCTTGAGGTCATTTCGGAAAAGGACGTAAAGGAGACCGCCCGGCTGCTGGCGGCCTTCGTCCGGGACATTGGAAAGGAGGCGCCGCCCCTATGGTAGAGCTGTTGCAGGAACTGTGTGCCCTTCCGGGGGTGTCCGGCCATGAGGACGCGGTTCGGGACTATATCCGCGACAAGGCGGCGCCGTATGCTGGCAGCATGCACACGGACCGCCTTGGCAATTTGATCGTCATCCCAAAAGGGGGGCGAGACGCCGCCGCCCGGGCCGTGATTTTGGATGCGGCCATGGACGAGACAGGGGTCATCATTTCGGACTATACACAGGACGGCTCCCTGCGCTTTCAGTGTGTGGGGACTGTAGATCGCCGCCAGCTGATCGGCAAGCGGGTGTACCTGGGTCGGGAGCGCATCCTGGGGGTCTTTGGCATGAAACCCATTCATCTGACCACCAAAGAGGAGCGGACAAGGGTTCCCAAAGAGAGGGAACTCTATATTGACATCGGATGCAGGAAACGGGATGAGGCAAAGCGCCGGGTTCCTCTGGGCACAGTCGGCGTCTTTGACGATGACTGCGGCCCCTTTGGCGCGGGCCTGTTTCGGGGGAAGGCGCTGTACAGCCGCGTGGGCTGCGCGGTGCTTTTGAAGCTGTTGGAGGAGGCGCCGGGTGCGGATTGCACCTTTGTCTTTTCCGTGCAGCGTGAGGTCGGCGCCCGCGGCGCCTTTGGCGCGGCCTTTGCCCGTTCGCCTGAGCCAGAGGGGCATGACGGCTGCGCCATCTCGCTGGACGGCTGCGCCGCCTGGGATTTTCCGGGAGCGGACGGGCCGAGCCGTGGTGCCCAGGTGGGAAAGGGCGTGGTGCTCGCCCCCTATGGCGCCCACGCCGCGTTCCACCGCGGGCTGTTTGAGCAGTTGCGCGGCGAAGCGCAGCAGAGTGGGATTTCCTGGCAAGTGCAGGAGGGAACCGAGGGGAACCGGAACGCCGCCATCTATGGCCGTCAGGCCGCCGGCCGGGCCGCAGCGTCCCTTGCCGTCCCGGTGCGCTACCGCGGGGCGCCCATGGGGGTGGTTTCGCTGGGGGACTGTCAGGCGATGTTGGATCTGCTGCGCGCCCAGGGGAGCCATCTCGGATACAGCGTGAAAGGATAGAGACATATGGATACCAAATTGCTGGAGAGTCTGGTTGCGGCGCACGGCGTCTCCGGAGATGAGGCGGAGGTCAGCACTCTGCTGGAAAGTGTCTGCCGCAGCGGGCTGGACAGGACAAAGGGCGACGGGATGTGGAAGGACGCCATGGGGAATCTGGTCATTCACCGCTCGGGCAACGGCCCCAAGATTCTGCTGGCCGGACACATGGACAGCGTGGGCTGCGTCGTCACCCGGTTTGAAAAGACGGGGTTCCTGCGCTTTGCCCCGGTGGGCGGTCTGGACCCGGCCTCCATTTTGCAGGCGCCGGTTCGCTTCAAAAACCGCGTCACCGGCGTCATCTCCGCCGATGAGGACAAAGTGGGAAAGGCGCTGCAGCTGCGCGACCTGTATATCGACATCGGCGCCCAAAATGAGGAGGAGGCCAGAGACATGGTCTCCCTGGGCGATACCGCCGCCTTTGCCACGCCTTTTTTAAAATATGGACATAGAGTGATCTCCCCCTACCTGGACAATCGTGCCGGCTGCGCGGCTATGGTGGAGACCTTGCACCGCCTCCGCAGCCGTGGGGCAGATCTGTACTTTGCCTTTACGGTTCAGGAAGAGCTGGGGATGCGGGGCATCGGGCCGGTGTGCTATGACATTCGCCCGGACTATGGAATCTGTGTGGATGTAACGTGTCCGGATGACCTGCCGGGGCCGCTTCATGAGGGGACAACGACCTTGTGTAAAGGCGCGGCCATTAAAGTCATGGATCACAGCGTCCTCTGTTCGGAGCAGATGATCCGGAAGTTAAAAGAGCTGTCTCTGGCAAATCAAATTCCCTGCCAGATGGATTTGATGTCCTGCGGCGGCACAGACGCAGGCCCCATGCACGTTTCCCGTGGGGGGATTTTGACCGGCGGCGTTTCCATTCCCTGCCGCTACACCCACACCCCCACGGAGCGCATCCATGGATCGGATTACGACGCAGTGGTGCAGCTGCTGACCGCCTTCTGTGAGCAGGGAAGTTCAATGGAAAGGGAGCATACCAATGAATCTGAGCAATCCCATCGAGTTTTCTGACCGCATCCTGGCGTTGTCGGCCAGGGCGCAGCAGGACGTTGCCCCTCAATTTGACAAAATTGACGCCATCGCTGAGTGGAACACCCGGAAGGTTTTGGCTGCCTTTCAAAACCACCGGGTTGCCGAAGCCTTTTTTGCGGGCACAACCGGCTATGGCTATGATGATTTGGGCCGGGATCAACTGGATAAAATTTATGCGGACATTTTTGGCACCGAAGACGCCCTGGTTCGCATTCAGTTTGTCAACGGCACCCACGCCATCGCATCGGCGCTGTACGCAGCGTTGAAGCCGGGGGATACGCTGGTGAGCGCCGTTGGCGCGCCCTATGACACCCTGCTGGGGGTGATCGGCGTCACGGGCGATCATCCCGGCAGCCTGAAGGCGTATGGCGTGGGCTACCGGCAAGTGGATGTGACGCCGGAGCACCAGCCCGATCGGGCCGGTCTTGCCGCCGCAGTGCGACAGCCGAACGTGAAAGCCGTCCTCATCCAGCGCAGCAAGGGGTATTCCACCCGTTCCACGCTGTCGGTTGCCGAGATCGGAGAGCTGATTGCCATTGTCCGGGAAAACAACGCCCATGCGGTGGTCATCGTGGACAACTGCTACGGCGAGTTTGTGGAGACGGCGGAACCCTCCCAGGTGGGGGCCGACCTGATTGCAGGCAGCCTGATTAAAAATCCCGGTGGAGGACTGGCCCCGACGGGGGGCTATCTGGCGGGGCGGCACGACCTGATTGAGGCGGCGGCCATGCGCCTGACGGTTCCCGGCATCGGGCGGGAGTGCGGCAGCACCCTGGGGAACAACCGGGCACTGTATCAGGGCCTGTTTCTGGCGCCCCACACCGTTGCCCAGGCCGTGAAAACCGCTGTTTTCGGCGCCCGCATGATGGAACTGATGGGCTATGAAACCGAACCCCGCAGCGACCAGACCCGGCACGACATTATTCAGACGGTATCCCTGAACGAGCCGGCGGCGGTGGAGAAATTTTGCAAAGGCATTCAGTCCGGCTCGCCGGTGGACAGCTTTGTGACCCCAGTTCCCTGGGATATGCCGGGATACGACTGCCCGGTGATTATGGCCGCAGGGGCCTTTATTCAGGGCGCTTCCATCGAGTTGTCTGCCGACGCCCCCATGCGTCCGCCGTTCACCGTCTATCTGCAGGGCGGGCTGACCTATGAATCGGGCAAGACCGGCATCATGCTGGCGGCAGAGGAACTGCTCAAGGGCTAACTGGAATCAATCTGCGGGAACAAGACAACCCCATCCGGCATATCCTGAACCGGGGTGGTTTCTTGAGACGCAGAACGTACCGTGGAAAAAACAGGCGATGGCTCCTGGCTCTATTGCCGCTCTTATGCGCCGCACTGGCGCTGCTCCTGCTGGAGGTGCGGATTCGTCCCCTGGCGGGGGAGATTGCCAGTCTGGAGCTGCGAAACCGCATTGCGATTCAGCTCGATGAGGCCTGTGAGAGCAGCGAGGTATTGACGTCCATGGACGATATGGAAATCGTCTCCATGCAATACGATGAGTCGGGCAAGCTGGTGGCTGTGAGCGCCGACATGACGGCGCTGAACCGGCTGCGAAACGCGGTGATCACCCAGGTGACAGAGCAGATCAACGGCACCGGCCGGGAAAATATTTACATCCCCCTGGGAACGGCGCTGGGGGTGTCCCTGCTGACTGGGCTGGGGCCGGAGCTGGCCGTGGAAGTGCTGGATTTTGGCAGCATTGGCGCCCGGTTTGAGAGCACGTTTGAGAGCACCGGCATCAACCAGATCCTCCACCAGATCCAGCTTGTGGTCAGCGGGACGGCGCTGCTGATGCTGCCGGGCGGCGTGATGGAGGAGGAAATCTCCACTTCGGTTACGGTGGCGGAGACGATTATCCTGGGCGAGGTCCCGGAGAGCTACGCGGTGCTGGGATATAACGGCAGCGTGGCGGATTCCAGCGCGGAGGAATCCTAAATGTAGATGACAGCAGGTGAAATCATGGATATAAAGGAACAAATTCAGACACTGCGAGACCTTCTCAACGAATGGAGCTACCAATATTACGTTCTGGATGACCCAACGGTTCCGGATTACGAGTATGACCAAAAGCTCCGGGAGCTGGAGGAGCTGGAGGCAGAACACCCTGAGCTGATTACGGCAGATTCCCCGACGCAGCGGGTAGGGGGGCAGGCCGTTGAGGCCTTTCAAAGCGTCCGGCACGAGGTGCCCCTGGAGTCCCTGCAGGACGTCTTTACGGAGGAAGAGCTGCTGGCCTTTGATGCGCGCATCCGGCAGGGCGCCGATCGGGTGGAGTATGTGGTGGAGCCGAAGGTGGACGGTCTCTCTGTGGCGCTGGAGTACGTGGACGGCCAGTTCGTCCGCGGCGCCACTCGGGGAGACGGACAGGTGGGGGAGGACGTGACGGAGAATCTCCGCACCGTCCGCTCCATTCCCATGAAATTGGAAGGGGCGCCCCACCGGCTGATCGTCCGGGGGGAGTGCTATATGTCCCGGGAGGTCTTTGAAAAGCTGAACGACGAGCGGGAACTGGCCGGGGAGAAACTCCTGGCCAACCCCAGAAACGCAGCCGCAGGTTCTCTGCGCCAGCTGGACCCAAAGGTGGCGGCCCAGCGCAGATTGGACTGCATCATCTTCAACATCCAGCTCAGCGACGGCCCGGCCTTTCACAGGGACACCGAGGCGCTGGACTATCTGGAAACCCTGAAGTTTAAGGTCATTCCCCACCCGGTCTATGACAGCTGTGCCGCCGTGCGGCAGCGCATCGCCGCGTTGGGGGAGAACCGGTACGAATATCCCTTCGACATTGACGGCGCCGTGGTCAAGCTGAACGATCTGGCCGAGCGGGTCGCCTTTGGCAGCACGGCCAAGTTCCCCCGGTGGGCGGTGGCCTGGAAGTATCCGCCTGAGCAAAAGCCTGCGGTGGTGGAGGAGATTGTGGTGCAGGTGGGCCGCACCGGCGTGCTGACCCCCAAGGCCGTGGTGTCGCCGGTTCGTTTGGCGGGGACCACAGTCACCAACGTCACCTTGCACAATCAGGATTTCATCGCGGAAAAGGACATCCGCATTGGCGACACCGTCGTGGTCCAGAAAGCGGGAGAAATCATCCCCCAGGTGGTCAGTGTGGATCTCTCCAAACGGCCGGAAGGGACGCAGCCCTATTGTCTGCCGGAGACCTGCCCGGTTTGCGGCGCGCCTGTGGAGCGGGACGAGGACGGCGCTGCGCTGCGCTGCACCGGCGTGGCCTGTCCCGCACAGCTCATTCGCAACCTGACCCACTTTGCCAGCCGGGACGCCATGGACATCGAGGGGCTGGGCCCCAGCAATGTCCAGACCCTGGTGGAGGCGGGGCTGGTGAACTCCCCGGCAGATTTGTACCGCCTGAAAAAGGAGGAGCTGGTGCCTCTGGAGCGCATGGGGGAGGCCTCTGCGGAAAAGCTGCTGAAGGCCATCGAGAAATCCAAGGGCAATGACCTGTCCCGGCTGCTGAGTGCCCTGGGAATCCGTCAAATCGGCGTCAAAGCCGCCCAGGTTTTGGCCCGGCGGTTCCGGACGCTGGATGCGCTGATGAATGCATCCCTGGAGGAGCTGACCGCCGTGCCCGATATGGGGGAGATTACAGCGAAATTCCTGATGAAGTGGTTTGAAAATCCCCAGTCCCAGCGCCTTGTGGAGGCGCTCCGGGAGGCGGGGGTGAACTTCCGCTGTCTGGAGGCGGCGGCGGGGGACCGGTTTGCCGGAAAGACCTTTGTTCTGACGGGGACGCTGTCCGCCATGACCCGAAATGAGGCCAAAAAGCAGATTGAGCGCAACGGCGGCAAGGTCTCCGGATCGGTGTCCAAAAAGACCTCCTATGTGGTGGCAGGGGAGGCCGCAGGCTCCAAGCTGACCCGTGCCCAGAGCCTGGGCGTTCCCATTTTGACGGAGGAGGAGTTTATCGCCCTGCTGGAGTGATGGAGCAGAGGAAGGCGCCCCTTTTGCAGGGCGCAAGAGGAGGCCACAGCGCCGGTGCAGATAAAACCGGTTTTTTGGCCGAACCCGCTTGCAATCCAAAAGTGGGGGGTTTATAATTGTGTTATGACTGTGACAGGAGAAGCCCTTCGCCCGCTCTTGACCCTGACGGGAAATTGCCGCCGGTGCAAGCCGGTGAGCGCTTGGGGCTGTTTGCGGCCAAAGATTTTCGAGAGAAAGGGGAGCGCTATTTCAAGCTATGGAACTCAAATTCGCGTCCCGAATGGATACCTTCCAGCCCGGAATTTTTAATGTGCTGGAGAAAAAGAGGAGAGAAATGCTGGCCCAGGGCCGGACGGTGTACAACCTCTCGGTTGGAACGCCGGATTTTCCGCCGGATGAACACGTGTTGCAGGCCGCTGTCCGCGCCACACAGGATCCGGCAAATTTTAAATACTCACTGGGGAATCTGCCCGAACTGGTGGAAGCGGTTCAGGGGTGGTATGACCGCCGCTACGGCGTCCGGCTGGAAGCGGATCAGATCACGTCCATCAATGGCAGCCAGGAGGGCCTTGCCCACATCGGATGGGCGCTGTGCGATCCCGGCGACATCGTTCTGTGTCCCAATCCCGGTTATCCCGTTTTTGAAGTCGGCCCCTGGCTCACGGGGGCAAAGATCGTGTATTATGATCTGCTGGAGGAAAACCACTATTTGCCCGATCTCAGCGCCATTCCGGAGGATGTGGCACGGGCCGCAAAGGCCATTGTGGTGTCCTATCCGGCCAATCCGGTCTGCGTGACCGCGCCCCGCTCCTTTTACGAGGAACTGGTGGCCTTCGCGCAAAAGTATCATGTGATGGTTCTGCACGACAACGCCTATTCGGAGATCGTCTATGACGGCCGGCCGGGAATTTCCTTCCTGTCCATTCCAGGGGCCATGGACGTGGGCGTGGAGTTTAACTCCCTGTCCAAGACCTATTGTCTCACCGGCGGCCGCATTTCCTTCGTCCTGGGGAACCGGGAAATTGTGCAAAAACTGGCCACACTGCGCAGCCAGATCGACTACGGCATTTTCTTCCCGGTGCAGTACGCCGCCATTGCGGCCCTCAACGGCCCCCAGGACGGGGTGGAGAGACGCCGGAAGGCCTATCAGGAGCGCCGGGATGCGCTGTGCGGCGGTCTCCGGTCCATCGGTTGGAATGTCCCCGACAGTGAGGGCAGCATGTTTGCCTGGGCGCCCTTGCCGGCGGGCTACCAGCGATCGGAAGATTTCTGCTTTGAGCTGCTGGAGCGCAGCGGCGTCTTGTGTACGCCCGGTTCTGCCTTCGGTTCGCTGGGGGAGGGGCACGTGCGCTTTGCGTTGGTTCTGCCCCCGGAAACAATCGCGGAGGCGGTTCGCGCCGTCCGGGAAAGCGGCATGCTCGGCGGAAGTTGAGTGGTTTTGGAGCGCCCCGGCCGTCCGGCGGCGTTGCAATCATACAGGCCGGCGTCCGTGCAGTTGGGGACGCATAGGCGTGATCCAGCGGATGCCTGGAGATTCTTTTCCGACTGCGACAGGTTTAGACTAAGGAGGAAGTATTGTGTTCAAAGTCGTGCGTAAAGAGGTGCTCAACCCGACGATTACCCTTCTGGAAATCGAGGCCCCCTTTGTGGCCCGGAAGGCACAGCCCGGACAGTTCATCATTCTGCGGATTGATGAGAAGGGTGAGCGCCTGCCGCTGACCATCGGCGGTTTCGATCGGGAGAAGGGCACCGTTACTATTATTTTCCAGCTGGTGGGTCTGACCACCATCGCGCTGAGCAAGCTGGAGGTGGGAGATTACCTGCTGGACTTCGTCGGGCCGCTGGGAAAACCCACGGAATTGGAGGGCGTCAAATCCGCCTGCGTCATCGGCGGCGGCCTGGGAACGGCCATCGCCTATCCGGTGGCCAAAGGGTTCCACGATGCCGGTGTGGAGACCGATGTGATCGTCGGCTTCCGGAACAAGGATCTGGTGATTCTGGAAGATGAATTCCGCAACGCCTGCGACAATTTCTATATCATGACCGACGACGGCTCCTATGGCGAAAAGGGCTTTACGACCACCAAGGAGCAGGAGCTGTTGGAGAGCGGCAAGAAGTATGACGTCATTATTGCCATTGGCCCGGTCCCCATGATGAAATTTGTTGTCAAGACCGCAGAGCCCTTTGGCGTTCCCTGTAAGGTTTCCCTGAACCCCGTTATGATTGACGGAACCGGGATGTGCGGCGGCTGCCGTGTGAGTGTGGGCGGCGAAATGCGCTTTGCCTGCGTGGACGGCCCGGAGTTCGACGGCTATGAAGTGGACTTCGATGAGCTGATGAACCGCAACAGCCTGTACCGCGAACAGGAAGCAGAGCTGCTGCACAACCACCTGTGCCGCTTTGACAAGTTGGCGCAGCACCTGATTCCGTAAGGAGGTTTGAGACTATGGCGAATATGAGTCCGAATAAAACGCCCATGCCCGCGCAGGAGCCCAATGTCCGTAACAAGAACTTCAAAGAGGTAGCCCTGGGCTACACCCTGGAGATGGCGCAGGGGGAGGCGGCCCGCTGCCTGAACTGCAAAAACCCCCGCTGCGTAGAGGGGTGCCCGGTTAACGTCCAAATCCCGAACTTTATCCAGAAGATTGTGGAGGGCGATCTGGAAGGGGCCTATCAGGTCATTGCAGAGACAAACGCGCTGCCCGCCATTTCCGGACGCGTCTGTCCCCAGGAGAGCCAGTGTGAGAGCCTGTGCGTTCGGGGCATTCGGACGGAGCCTGTGGGCATTGGCCGCCTGGAGCGCTTTGTGGCGGATTGGCACCGGGAGCACGCCACCGGTGAGGTGGAAAAGCCCGCGCCCAACGGCCACAAGGTGGCGGTTGTGGGTTCCGGCCCCTCCGGTCTGACCTGCGCCGCAGATCTGGCCAAGCTGGGATATGCGGTCACGATTTTTGAGGCGTTTCACACCTCCGGCGGCGTTCTGGCCTATGGTATCCCGGAATTCCGCCTGCCCAAAGACATTGTGGGCGACGAGGTGGAGAAGCTGAAGGCGCTGGGCGTGGAGATCATGACGGATATGGTCATCGGCCGGGTCCTGTCCATTGACGAACTGATGGAAGATATGGGCTTCGAGGCCGTCTTTATCGGCACCGGCGCCGGACTGCCCCGCTTTATGAACATTCCGGGCGAGGGACTGGCCGGCGTCTGCTCCGCCAATGAATACCTGACCCGCATCAACTTGATGAAGGGCTATTTGGAGGAATACGATACCCCCGTCCTGAAATCCAAGAAGGTGGCGGTGGTTGGCGGCGGCAACGTCGCGATGGACGCCTGCCGCTGTGCAAAGCGCATGGGGGCTGAGGATGTCTACATCGTCTACCGCCGCAGCGATGCGGAGATGCCCGCCCGCCGCGAGGAGATCGAGCACGCCAAAGAAGAGGGCATTGTATTCAAAAATCTGTGCAACCCCGTGGAGATCATCAGCGGCGTCAACGAGGACGGCAAGCCCACCGGCCGTGTTGCCGCGATGAAGTGCGTCCGCATGGAGCTGGGAGAGCCGGACGCATCTGGCCGCCGCCGTCCCATTGAGGTCCCCGGCAGCGAGTTCCTGTTGGAGGTTGACACCGTCATCATGGCCCTGGGCACGTCTCCCAACCCGCTGATTCGCTCCACCACCCCCGGTCTGGAGACGAATCGCCGCGGATGCCTGGTTGTGGGAGAGGACAGCGTCTCCACCACCCGGGAGGGCGTGTTTGCCGGCGGCGACGCGGTCACAGGAGCCGCCACCGTCATTCTGGCGATGGGCGCCGGCAAGAAGGCCGCTGCGGCGATCGATCAATACATTCAGAGCAAGTAATCCGGTTTTAGATGCAACGGCGGTCTTTGTGTTGAGGCCGCCGTTGTCCTATACCTGTATCATTGGATGGGGATGGTGCGTTCCGATGCCGAATGATATTCGCGTAACCTATATCGACCACAGCGGCTTCTTCCTGGAATGGGAGGACTGCTGCTTCCTCTTTGACTACTACAAAGGGGATTTGCCAGAACCTGTGGATAAACCGCTGATTGTGTTTTCCAGCCACAGCCACCCGGACCACTTTAACCCGGCGATTTTCGACTACGGAAGCCGGTGGAGGGATGCGGCCTATGTTCTCTCAGAGGAAATCCCTGTGCCAAAGTCCGCTGCGGGCCGGAAGGTGTACCGTCTGGGCGGGCTGCAAAGGCTGTCCCTGCCGCCGGACGTGCAGGTGGAAACCCTGCCATCCACCGATCTGGGGGTGGCCTATCTGGTCGCCCATAGGGGGAGAACCGTCTACCATGCGGGGGATCTGCACTGGTGGCTCTGGGACGAGTGTACAAAAGAGGAAAATGAAGAGATGACCCGGATGTTCCGGGAATACACCAGGCCGTTACAGGGGCGCAGGATAGACGTGGCGTTTTTGCCGCTGGACCCCCGGCAGAGGGAGGACAGCTGGAAAGGCTTTGACTACTATATGCGCCTGTGCAAAATCCGCTGGGCGGTGCCGATGCATTTTTGGGGCAGATTCCGGTGTATTGAGGAGCTGTGCCGTCGGAAAGAGGCGGCCGCCTATGCAGACCGCATTGTCCGGCTGAGACAAAAGGGGGATCACTATGCACTTTAAAATGATTCACGAGAACTACAATGTTTTTGATCTGGAGCGCTCGCTGGCCTTTTATCAGGACGCGCTGGGGCTTCAGGAAAAGCGCCGGAAAACCGCAGCTGACGGGTCGTATATCATCGTCTATCTGGGTAACGACCAGTCTGAGTTTGAGCTGGAGCTGACCTGGACCCGAGAATATGACCGGCCCTATAATCTGGGGGACTGTGAGTTCCATCTGGCCTTCCGTGTGGACGACTTTGCGGCGGCCCACAAACTCCACGAGGACATGGGCTGCATCTGTTTTGAAAATCCCGCTATGGGCATCTACTTTATTGCAGACCCGGACGGCTACTGGATCGAAATTGTTCCGTCCCGCTGAGGCGGACGGGAACGGTCAGGGGAAACCTGTGGCTTCCCCTGCATAGTTTATCCCTCCCCCGTTCAAACTGAACAGGGGAGGGATTTTTTTGTCACGTGTATCCTGGAAGTGCGGCGTCAGCGGCGCACTGGCCGGTTTTTCAAACGGTTTCTTTGGGGCGGGCGGGGGCATGGTTCTGGTTCCGCTGCTGTTGGGATGGGTGAAATTGGAGGAGAAAAAGACGTTTGCCACCTCAGTCGCCATCATCCTGCCCATATGCGCGGTCTCCTGCGCCGTATATTGGTGGCGGGGCCTGCTGGATTTCGGAGCAGCCCTTCCCTTTCTCATCAGCGGCGCACTGGGCGGCTGGCTGGGCAGCCGCTGGTATGGACGCATCAGCGGAACGCTGCTGCGCAGGGTGTTTGCCCTGCTCACCATCTATGGAGGGGTGAAATGTCTGCTTTTCTAAACTGGGCCGCCGGCGCCCTCACCGGCATTTTGTCCGCCTTCGGCATCGGCGGGGGAACCCTGCTGCTGCTCTATCTGACCTTCTGGGCTGGCTTTTCCCAGCAGGCGGCCCAGGGCGTCAATCTGCTCTACTTTCTGCCCACGGCGGCGGCCTCCCTGCCCGGCCACCTGAAACATGGCCGGATTGACCGGCAGAGCGCCCTGTGGGGCGGGGCCTGCGGGTGCGCGGCGGCCATTGCCGGTTCCCTTGCCGCGGCGGCAGCGGCCCCCTCGGTGCTGCGGAAATTTTTTGGCGGATATTTGATCGTCACAGGGCTGCTGACGTTCTTTCGCAGGAGAGCGGGCAGCTCCTGAGCGGATGTGGGGCCGTTGGGAGCTGCCCCCGCAATCAAAGGCCCAGTCCCGTAGGACTCGGCCTTTTTGCGTTAGAGTGCCCTTTACAGCCTTGAGGCAGGGAACCCGCCCGGTCAAAGGGATGTGTCAGATCTCTTGGGGTGGGTTATACCTGTTCCTCATCGGGAATTTCCAAGTCGATTTTCTTCCCGCGGAAGTAAACCTCCCGGTCCCGTTCCCCGATGGGGCGCAGGACGCGGCAGGGGTTGCCCACCGCCACCACGTCCGGGGGAATGTCTTTCGTGACCACGCTGCCTGCCCCGATGACAGAATTGTCCCCGATGGTGACGCCGGGAAGAATCACAGCGCCTGCCCCAATCCAGACGTTGTTTCCGATGTGAACGTCGGCGTTAAATTGAATGCCCCTTGCGCGCAGATGGGGCTCCACCGGATGACCGGCGGTGGCAACGGTGACATTGGGGCCAAACATGACGGCGTCTCCCACGTAGATATTGCCGTCGTCCACCATGGTCAGATTGGAATTGGCATAGATTCTGCGGCCAAAGAACACATGTTTGCCGCCCCAGTTGGCGTGAAAGGGCGGCTCAATGTAGCAGCCCTCGCCGCAGCTGCCCAGCATTTCATGGAGCAGCCGGTTCCGCCTCTCCCCCTCGGAGGGGCGGGTGGCGTTGAACTCATATAGGGTGTCCAGATAACTGGTCTGTTCAGACAAAATGGCTTCGTCGCCGGGATCGTAGAGCCGGCCCTCTATCATGCGTTGAAATTGTGAATCCATTCTGGATGCTCCTCTCGTTTGGAAATTCATAAACGGTAAATTTGTCCCGCCGGAGATTACACCGGCGCAGGTTCCGCTGTTTGAGTGCGGCTTTTTTCACTCATAATCAGCATTTGCAGGCGGTTTTCGATGTTGGCAAAGCTGACGTCGGGGTCGTAGTCCAGCGGCAAAATTTGCGCGTCGGGATAGAGCTCTTTCAGACGTTTGGAAATGCCGCGCCCCACGACGTGGTTGGGGAGACAGCCAAAGGGCTGGAGGATGATGAACGCACGGCAGCCGCGGGCAGCGTGGTGAAGGATTTCCCCCGGAATCAGCACGCCCTCACCGGCGTCAAAGGTGTGGTGAATGATGGAGTCGCTGGCGCTGACCAAATCCTGCATACGGGTGGCCGGTGTGTACAGGGGATGCTTTTTGGCGATGGCGTCTGTGACGTTGTGGGCCGCGTTGAACGCCTCGTCAGCCGTTCGATACCAGATTTTCTCCTTCATGGGCTTATCCAGATGATATTCCTTCACCTGCGCGTCCTTGTAGAAGTAGGTCTTGCGGATGACGTCAGTCATGCGCGCCTCGATGATCTCAAATCCGTTGCGCTCCAGATAGTCCTCGATGTCGTGGTTGGCGCCGGGGTGGAAGTTCAGCAGGTACTCGCCCACGATCAGCACCCGGGGCCGGGGCTGAGAGCGGTCATACCGGACGGCGCGCATCATATCAATCCCTCTGCTGAAGCCGCTGCGGGCGCCGGCAATTCCGTGCGCCATCCCCTGAATGAGGGCGTCCATGGCCTTCTCAAAAGCGGCGTTGGCGCTGCCGGGAACCAGTTCATAGGGGCGCATTTTGCGCAGCAGTTCCTCATAAACGTCGATCATCGGCAGGGTAAAGGCGATGAGCATCGAGGTCGTCAGATTCATCTTGAATCCCGGATGCAGGTGGTGGGAGTCCGCATCGTCATTGGTCAGGATGGGGACGTCCGAATAACCGGCGTCGTCCAGGGCCTTTCGGAGCAGGGCGCTGTAATGGGTCAGGCGGCAGTCGCCGATGTACTTGCCCATGCCGATGGCGACTTCATGGCCGTCGTATTTGCCGCTGCGCAGGGCGGCCAGGGCCTCCCCGATGACGATCTGCGCCGGGAAACAGATATCGTTGTGAACATAGCGCTTGCCCAGACGGATGGCTTCCTCCCGGCCGATGTCCAGGGGCACGGCGCGAATGTTCTGGTGCTGGAAGGCGGCGGCCATGATGCGGCTGAAGGCGTGGGAAGTGTTGGGAACCAGAACAATTCTTTCCTTCCGGCTCTCCCTGGTGAATTTGACAGGATAGGGGTCTTGGAGTTCCCGTACCTCGGTTTCCTTATTTTGGCGGCGGCGCATGGACACCGTCTCCACAAAGGAGCGGACGCGGATGCGCAGCGAACCCAGGGCATCGCTCTCATCCAGCTTCAGGATCAGAGGATTTTTGCCCGAAATGGCGTTCATCAGCCGGATAATTTCGTCGGATAAGTAGGCGTCGTGGCCGCAGCCGAAGCTGACCAGCTGCACATACTCCAAATTCTCGTTCTCAGCGGCCAGAATGGCGGAGGACAGCATACGGGCGTGGTAGTTATTGACGATATCCAGCCGGCTCCTACTCAGGTCCACATTGGTGACCATGGGCAGAGAATCGGCGGTGAGCACGGGAATGCCCAGCTGGGTGAACAGCTCCGGCAGGTTGTGGTTGACCAATGCGTCATTCTGATAGGGGCGGGCGGCGAGAATCACGGCGTAGGTCCCCTTACGGGTGACTTCGTCCAACACCTCCTGACCGGCCGCCTTCAGCGCGGTTTCGTACTGGGACTGGGCGGCGTCAGCGGCCTTGACCGCCTCACGGGTCAGGTCGGCAGCAATGCCAAAGGTGTCGTGCATGTATTCGGTCAGCTGACGGTTGCGGTCCTTCACCTTGTACCAGTGGAACAGCGGCGCGTCAAAGGGGATGCCCCAACGCTGTTCAGGGCTGTCAGAGTTGCGGATGACGATGGGATAGCCCTTGACCACGGCGCACATAGATTCGCTGGTCGTCTCTGTATTCTCAGAGGTGACGGTGGTGATGGAGGGCATAAAGATACGATCGACTTTTTTCTGTGCCAGATTGCGGATGTGGCCGTGAACCAGCTTGGCCGGGAAACAGACGGTATCCGATGTGACGGCGGACAGTCCGCTCTCATAGAGCCTGCGGGAACTCTTGTCAGAAATGCGGACGCGGAAGCCCAGGGCCCGCCAGAAGGTGGTCCAAAAGGGCATGGTCTCCCAGAACGCAAGCACCCGGGGCAGACCGATGACAACATTCTTCTCCGGCAGCAGCTTTGGATAGTCATAGTCCTGAAACAGCAGCTTCTCACGCAGCGCGAACAGGTTGGGAACCGTGTCCTGCTTCCGGGCCTTTAGCTGGGAGCGAACCGATTCCTCCCTGGGATTGCCCAGAATTTCGCCCCGCTCGCAGCGGTTGCCGGTGATCCAGCTCCTGCCGTTGGAGAAGGTGACGATGGTGCGGCGGCAGTGGTTGCCGCAGAAGGGGCAGGGGAGGTTGTCCTTTTGGATGTAGTCGAAGTCGGGTAGGGCGTCCCAGCCGATAAAATGGCTCTTCCCGTCCGGGTATCCCTCGTCCTCTACCTGGCGTTTGGTCAGCAGCGCGGCGCCAATGCAGCCCATCTCCCCCGGGTAGGGGGCGCGGGTGACTTCCACGCCCAGGTACTGCTCCAGCGCACGGAGGACGGCGTCATTTTTAAAGGTGCCGCCCTGCACCACCACTTTTTTGCCGAGGGCGTCGGTGTTAGGAATGCGGACCACTTTGGTAAAGACGTTTTGTATGATGGAGCGGCACAGCCCGGCCATAATCTCGTCCGGGTTGCGGCCGTTTTTCTGTTCGGTGATAATGGTGCTGTTCATGAAGACCGTGCAGCGGCTGCCCAGGTTGGCAGGATGTTCCGCCCGGAAGGCGGCCTCCGCGATCTGATCCACAGGAATCCCCAGAGAGGTCGCAAAGTTCTCCAGAAAGGAACCGCAGCCGGAGGAGCAGGCTTCGTTTAGCGTCATATTGGTCACAATGCGGTCGGAAATCCAGATGGCCTTCATGTCCTGGCCGCCGATGTCCAGCACAAAACTGACGTCGGGGACGTAGTGCTGGGCGGCGGCGGCGTGGGCGACGGTTTCTACCGTGTGATAGTCCGCGCCGTAGGCTGCGCCAAGCATCATCTCGCCGTAACCGGTTGTGCCAAGGCCCAGAACTTCCAGCTCAATGCCCGCCTTGCGGTACTTTTCGTGGAGCTGCATCAGTCCCTGTTTGACCACGCGGATGGGGTCGCCCTGGTTGTTGGCATAGAACCGGTCGATGACACGTTCCTCCTCGTCCAGCAGAACCAGCTTGGAGGTGGTGCTGCCCGCGTCAATGCCGATGTAGACCCGCAGTGGTTCACCGGGGACAGTGTGGGGCTGGGCCAGTGGGGGAGGGGCATGGCGCTTGCGCCAGGCTTGGCAGTCCTCGTCGCGCTCAAAATAGCGCTGTACCGTGCCGGGCTCACTGGAGGAGTCCTCCGTTACGCCGTTTTCCAAAAGCGTGTTTGCCCGCTGTAGATCGAAGAGATCGTCTGTGTCCTGCTCCACCGGAAAGAGTTCGTCGATGGCCAGAGCCGCGCCCTCTGCGACGATGGTATCCGGGTTGACCGGGCGGATGATTTCCTCTTCCCGCAGATTCAGGCGCTTGGCGAAGACCTTGACCAGTGTGGGGTTAAACGTCAGGGGGCCGCCCTCGAAAATGACGGGTGGGTGAATTTCCAGACCCTGAGCCAGTCCGCCAATGGTCTGCTTGGCAATGGCGTGGAAAGAGGAAAGGGCGATGTCCTCCCGCCGTCCGCCCTGGTTCAAAATGGTCTGGATATCGGTTTTGGCAAAAACGCCGCAACGGCCGGAGATGCTGTAAAGGGTCGTTCCCTTGGCGGCCAGCGCCTCAAATGCCTCTGTGGGGGTTTTTAAAAGGGCGGCAATCTCGTCAATGAAGGCGCCGGTGCCCCCTGCGCAGCTGCCGTTCATGCGCATATCGGAGGTGACCAGATGGCCGGCGGTTTTGTCATAATAAAAGAAAATGATTTTGGCGTCCTGCCCGCCCAGCTCAATAGCCGTGCGGGCTTCGGGATACAGCTTGCGCACGGCGGCAGAGTTGGCCACGACTTCCTGGATGTAGTGGGCGCCAATGCAATCGGCAATGGGTTTGCCGCCGGAGCCGCAGACGGCGGCCCGGAACGGCGTATCCGGGAAGGTACTCAAAACTTCCTGCAAGAGTTCCCGGGCGGTGGCAGCCTGTTCTGCGTGATGGCGCTGATAGCGGGAAAAAAGAACTTCGTTGGATGCCGGATCCAGAACCACCACTTTCACGGTGGTAGAACCTACGTCAATACCCAGACGAAGCGCAGAATTGGAATTGACCATAAATACGTTGCTCCTGTTAATCTCATTGCAGAACATGCAATGGATAGAATTCCTATGACCTGTGAAACAAAACAGACCCTATCCCCGGCTGTGTTATACGCAGCAGAAAAGACAGAATCGAATCATTTACATCGTGTCTATTGTAGCGTTTTTTGCCGAAAAAGCCACTGGAAACATTGAACAAAAAATGAATAAATGGTAAACAAAAATCCCGTCCGACAGGGGAGAACCATCAGACGGGATTTGTAGTACCATGAAAGAGGGGGGATGCCGTCCCGGTGTCGTCCGGGGCGGCGGTGCTGGAGCTGCCGTCAATCCGAGGGCGTTTCCAAAACGACGCCATCCACGGTGATGTCCCGGCTCGTGTCGCAGATGCAGACATAGGTTTTGCCGACGCCCAGATCGAAAGTTGTCTCACCGTCCTCCAAGTAGAAGGTATAGGTGTCGCTCACGTCGGCTTTGGACCAGATAATTGTCTCATATTTGCCGCCGTTGAAATAGTAGCCGTAGCCCTGGCCTGTGATGGCCACATCCACGTGATTTTTCGAGTCGTTCAACTCGGTAATGTCCGTCAGAATGACGATGACGTTGGTCACCGTGACCTGCTCACCAGTGGTCTGGTCTATATAGGAGGAGTCGAACTGGCTGACAGCATAGGTGTTGGTCTCCGAATCATAGTCAAAGCCGGTGCTCTTGTACCCGGACATGGTGACGCTGATCGAGGTGGCATCTTCTCCGTTCTCCGGGGTGCCATCTTCCGCGAAGGTGTGGCCGAAGTCGTAGCTGTCGTCGTGGGTCAGACGGATTTCGTCCGAATTGGCCTCCAAATACTCCTGAATCTCATCCGAGGAGGTGAAGAGCGTGTTCTCGCTGTCATAACCGGCTGCAAGACGGCTCTCATCCCGCCAGAAAATATCTGCCGTGCGGGTGCCCTTGCTCAGATAGTCCAGATCGGTGAAGTCGTACAGTTCCATATACTCCAGAATGCTCTCATAGGCCTGGGTGGAGCCTCCCGCATGGACCAGGATGGAGTCCGCAGCTGTGGCCAGCTCGACATAATAGGGACGGGTCGAGCGGATGGAGCCCAGATTGCCCACATCGGATATGTCCTGATAAAGGGCCAGGATGCGGGTGACACCGCCCTCCTCCGGAACCTCATACAGGATGTCAGCCTGGGAGTTGCCGGACTGGGGGAGAGACTGTTCAATGTTGTTCAGCATCACCGCAATGGGGCGGTTGGAGGAAATATCTTCCTCCACTGCCTCCCCGGTCAGGGGGTTGATATAGGCAGCTTCCTCTTCCGTCTCATCAGAAGTTTCATTGGTTTCCACTGCCTCGGAGCTGGAATCCTCTCCTTCGCTGGCAGAACTGCCGCAGGCGGCGAGAGAAAAGCACATGGCGAGGGCCAGAAGTAAACAGATCAGTCGATTCATTGGCGGAACCTCCCTGCGTGTCGATCACATCTTTTGTAAGTTACTTTATTTTACCCTATCCTAAAGAATATGTCAAGGAAAGCGGGTGCGCATCTGTGAGACGCAACCCAGATGGAAGAAATCGGGGGTTCTGGGGAGTCGCTTGGAACAAATATGCACCTTTGGACAGCATCCATCCCCTGTTGGGGGAGAAAATCTCCCAGATGGAAACCCTTGTCTTCTTTTGGAAAAAACGGTATAATAAATGGCAACACTTCCGGGAAGGTTTGCGAGCCTTTGAAGTCTGCCATGAAGGGAAGGTTGAAGTATGGCACGTGGATTTATTCGCAGCCCATTGGATATTAAGTTGTTGATTCTCTACATTTTGGCCCGGTCCAAATTGCCGCTGGATATGGCGCAGCTGACCGATCTGGTGCTGTGCGATGAAGGGGTGGATTATTTCCAATTTGCCGATGCCCTCGGCAGCTTGAAGACGACTGGCCATGTAAAAGAAGACGGAAATTATTGCCTGTCGATCACGCCCAAGGGAAGGGCCAATGGTGCGATTTGCGAGGATGAGTTACCGTATTCGGTTCGTCTGCGCTGTGACCGCAGCGTGGCCGAGTTGAACCGGCAGATGGAGCGTCAGAACCATGTGCGCACCTCCATTGTCCCCCGAGAGAACGGAGACGGGGTGACGGTCATCATGATTCTGGATGATGACTCCGGCAATGTCATGACCCTGAATATGCTGGCGCCGGACAGCAAACAGGGGGCGATGCTGGCCGAGGGATTCCGCTCCAACGCCGAGGGAATCTACAACGTAGTCCTCACCGCACTTCTCAATGAGAAGGAGGGAAATGAGCGGCGTCTATGATGGAACCAATGTTGATGGGACATTCGTTGTCGCTTTTGTTTCTCTATTTTATCTGGTATTCCTTTCTGGGGTGGG
This sequence comes from uncultured Oscillospiraceae bacterium, assembly GCA_964456525.1. Classification (GTDB taxonomy): domain Bacteria; phylum Bacillota; class Clostridia; order Oscillospirales; family Oscillospiraceae; genus Onthomonas. Next base: position 30,756 of record CAYWAP010000005.1, on the reverse strand, counting down.
GCCTGGAGACCCTGTATTGCTCGGCCTTAGCGGGACATTTTGTCATGCGCGGCTTTCTGAAGGGGCCGATCTGCCCGATCTATGGTGTGGGCGCGCTGCTCATGGTGCTGTTTCTCCGCCGGTTTACCGGGAATATCGTAATCTTTTTCCTGGTTTCAACGGTGACCATGTCCGCCTGGGAATATTTTGTAGGTTGGCTGCTGGAGGTGACCACCCATATCAAATACTGGGATTATTCCAGCTGCAAATGGAACCTGCACGGCAGAATTTGTCTGAGAAACTCCCTGTATTGGGGCCTTATGGCCTATGTAACCATTTACTGGATTCATCCGGCGACAGTGGCGCTGTTTGCCCGGCTGAGCGCCGCCGTGCGGTGGGGGCTGTCTGTGGTGTTGGCAGCTGTCACGTTGGCCGACATGGTGACGACGGTTCGCTCGCTGGCGCTGGCAACCCGCTTTTTGCAAAGGGCTGCTCGAGCCAGAAGCGATCTAAACGAACGCCGGAAGGCGTTGGCAACTGCTTCCCGGCAGAGACTGGATGAGGCTGCCGTGCAGGCAAGCCTGCTTCGGCTGGAGCTGCGGGAACGGGATATGCTGGCGGAGGCCCAGCATTATCTGGCGAGATTCCGCCTTCGGTATCCCAAACTGAATTCTGTGGACTATGAGGCTGTGTTCCAGGCCATCAGAGAGCGCTCGGAGCAGCTGCGGGAACATCGCAGAAAGCGTTTTGGGCGGTGAAATCTCCTTGGGCAGAAGGGATCACACGATGAACTGCAAATAAAAACAGAAAAAATCCCGGACTCGCGAGAGCCCGGGATTTCGTTGCATTAAAGCATACGGCGAATGGTAATAATCGACTTGTAGTTCACGGAGCAATACGTAATGCCAGAACTCGAGTTCAGTGCGCTGAGCAACTTACCATTGCCGGCATAGATACCAACATGACCGCTGTAGCAGACCACGTCACCAACCTGCATTTCGGAGTAGCTGACCTCTTTCCCGTAGCTGCGGATGGCAGAAGAGCTATGGGGGAGGGAGACGCCAAACTTTGCAAAGACAGCCTGGACGAAGCCGGAGCAGTCAGCGCCGTTGGTCAGGCTCGTGCCGCCCCACACATAGGGGTTGCCAACAAACTGGCTGGCGTAAGCGAGCACAGCAGCGCCAGAGCTGGAACTGGAAGAGCTGGAGGAACTGGAACTAGAAGAGCTGGAGCTGGAAGAACTAGAACTGGAGCTGGAGCTGGAAGAGCTGGAGCTGGAAGAACTAGAACTGGAGCTGGAGCTGGAAGAGCTGGAGCTGGAGGAACTAGAAGAGCTGGAACTGGAAGATGCCGACGCGCTTTCTGCAGCGGCAGCTTCTGCGGCTGCGGCCTCTGCGGCAGCAGCTTCCGCGGCAGCGGCAGCCTCTGCAGCCTCAAGCTCTGCGGCAGTGCTGGTGTATTCCTTCTTGACATAGCCAACCTGACCGTCGTATTCAATCTGGTACCAGCCGTCCTCCTCTTCCAGGACATCCAATTCAGTGCCCTTGGACAGGGTGTCCAGCTTTTCGGCACTCGTACTGGCCTCGGCGCGGAGGTTCAGAACATCTACAGAGACGACGATGGAATCGTCGGCAGTTGTGTCATCGCTGACCGTAAAGCCGTCTTCCGTGGTGGCGGAAACGAAATCACCGCTGACAAAACCGGTGAAACCGTCATAAGTAACCAGATACCATTTACCAATGGCGCCGGTGGTCTCCAAAACCGTTCCGGAAGGGATGACCGTGAGCTTTGCATAACCGGTGCCAGCACCCGCACGCAGATACAGGGAAGAAGAGGTGACCTCAACATATCCCTCAAAGGAAGTATCGACTTCCTCGATGTACTCGGCCATAACGTAACCGGTATACCCGTTGTAAACGGTCTTGTACCAGCCGTTCTTCAGGTTAATCAGCTGAAGGACAGTGCCCTCTGCGATCTTGGCCTTTATGCTGGAATCTGTGCTGCGCTTGGAGCGGAGCCGAAGCTGATCGATGGTGACGATGCCGTAACCGTAGAGGTCATCTTCCTCTTCGCTTTCAAGGCTGATGCTGCTTGCGTCAACCCAGCCGGTCAGATCGTCATACTTGATGCGATACTTGCCGTCGACAACCTCGTAAATATCCACCTCAGCATCCAGAGGCAGGACACCAACCACGTCAGAAGTGGAATCGGAAGATTCACGGACAATGGCGAAAGCCACTTGGCAGCTTCCTGCGCCGATGGTGTTCATATCCAGCGCGCTGGAGGTCATGTAGCCCTTGTAGGTCTCGCCGTCGCCGGCGACATAGCTGACCTCAACCCAGCCCTCTTCATCCGCATCACCCAGAACGGTGACGATGCAGTCCTCATCAATGCTGATGACGACATCGGAATCGGAGTCAGTTTCCTGATAGATCTGGGAGTCAGAGTCTGCAACGGTGGCAGTCACGGAGATGGAAGTAGAGAGCGTGATATCCTCGGTAGAGGTTTCCTCTTCTGCTTCGCTGTCGGTTTCCTCTTCCGCTTCCGTAGAATCGGTTTCAGATTCTACTTCTTCAGAAGCGTCGCTGGAATCCGTCTCTGTTTCTGTCTCTGTATCGTCGCTGGAGTCGCTGTCGGAATCGTCAGATTCGTCTACGGAGATGTAGAGCTCGCTGACATAACCGGTCTTGGTGGTCCCATCCTCAGTATAGGTGAATTGAATTTCAACCCAACCGTTCTCATCAGCGTCTTCGGTCACTGTGACAATATCGCCGCTGTTCAGCTGCTGATACACTTCGGAATCCGTGCTGGGCTGGGTGCGCACGCGCACACAGTCGCTGATAATTGTACCAGAAGAATCCGCAAGTGCGAAAGACGCCATGCAGAGGCAAAGAGAAAAGACCAGAATCAGCCCTGTGATTAGTCTCTTTGGTGAGTGCAATCGGATAGCCTCCATTCTATTTTTGTCGGAGGGGCAAGGAACCCCTATCTGCGGTTTGCGGACCGCAGCAACCGTCAGTTTGAAGAAAGTGCACGATTGAGCCAGACAACACCAAGATCCATTGCGGCGTACAGACTGTTCTTTTCGCTTTTGCGGACAACGCGGTCACGGGATTTCAGGTCGGGAGCCGTGAGCTGCAATTGAACGGCCACACGGGTCGCCACGTCCAGATCGCCAACTTTTTTGGTGTCCAGAACCTGGAGCATGATGATGTACTTATCCGCCATGCTTCCGTAGTAGATCAGATTGTCCTTTCTGCGAAGTGGATGGCCTTTGTACGTCATAGGGATAGCTTTGGAATCGGCCATTAGAATACCTCCTTGAAACTGTAACCAAATTGTAACACATTGTTTTCTTTGTGTCAACCTCTGTGTCAATTTTTAACCTGTGGTAAAATTTGGGGAAAAACGGCTGTTTTTCCCCCGGGATTTCGTCAATACGCCAAAAAAAGGCCCGTCCATGACGGAAGGGCCCGTTACCACGTCAAGCGGCAAGGTTTAGACGCCAAGATAAGAGCGCACCAATTCCTGGAGCAGTTCATCACGATCCAGTTTACGAATCAACGCCCTGGCGTTGTTATAATTGGTGATATAGGTGGGGTCTTCAGACAGGATGTAACCCACAATCTGGTTGATTGGGTTATAACCCTTTTCCTGCAGCGCTGTGTAGACCATAGAAAGGATCTGACGGGTTTCCCAGTCGTCATTGCGGGAGATGTCAAATCGCCGCGTGTAATCGATATCGGACATAAGGCAGAACCTCCAGTGGTGTGTCGTGTCAGAAATCACGTAGCTTATTTTAACGCAAAAAAGAGAAGCTGTAAAGAGGAAACTTAAAAATTAGTTAAAATCATGTTTGAAAATAGAGCGTTGCGGGCATTTGTCCGCGGCTGAAGGTCAAAGGCCGTTCAGATGCGCCAGTCAATTGGGGCCGCGCCGTTTGCGATGAGGAATTCGTTGACCCGGCTGAACGGTTTGGAGCCAAAGAACCCCCGGTTGGCAGACAGAGGGCTGGGGTGGTTGGATTCCAGCACCAGGCGCGGATAAGGGCTGTGCTCTGGCTGGGCCAGGGCCCCCTTTTTCTGGGCCTCCCGCCCCCAAAGGAGGAAGGTAATGGGCTGAGGACAGCTTTGCAGCGATTTTAGCAGCTCATCTGTAAAGCGCTGCCACCCCCATTTTTTGTGACTGTTGGGTGCGCCGTCGTAAACCGTGAGCACGTTGTTCAGCAGCAGGACGCCCTGCCGCGCCCAGGGGCGGAGATCACCGGTGGCGGGGATGGGGAGCTGTAGATCTGCATGCAGCTCTTTGTAAATGTTTCGAAGGGATGGGGGAATTTTGACCTCCGGCTGCACCGAAAAGGCCAGCCCGTGGGCCTGACCGGGGCCGTGGTAGGGATCCTGCCCCACAATGACGCACTTCACATCCTCCGGCCCGGTCAGCCGCAGGGCGGCAAATAAATGTTCTCGGGCCGGGTAGACCGGCGGCTCTCCGGCGGCGTAGGCGGCCTCCACCTTTGTCATTAAGTTGATATACCAGTCTTCTTGGGAAAAACGCTGAACCGTTTCGGCCCAGGCGCCCAGTTCCTGTTCGTGCCACATCGTTATGTTCCTCCCTTTTTGGGCTGAAACCCGGCGTTGGGATTCAGCGCGCAGTCCCGAAACAGGTCAGAGACGGCGGTTTCAAAGTCGCTGAGGTGCTGGGCCTTTCGCATCCGCTTCAAGATGGGCTCCGTGCCCTCGAACATGCAGATCATGTAGTTCCACAGCTCCTTCAGCTTGCACAGCACTGGGCGCTCGCCGTAGAAAACCTCCGAATAGCGGGCCTTGACGGCCTCGTGGAACTGGCGCAGCTCCGGTTTGGTCAGGCCCTTGCCGCAGCGCAGCTGCCGGAACAGGGCCGGGTTGGCGATGGCGCCCCGCCCCAGCATGATCCTGTCCACACTGGGAAACCGGGCTTGGAAACGCTCCACATCCGCCGCCGTAAATAGATCCCCATTATAGCACAGGGGGTGGACGCACCGGTCCACAGCCAGCTGGAAGGCGTCCCAATCGGCGTGGTTGTTGTAGTAGTCCAGCTGAATGCGCGGATGGACGATCAGCTCCGAGATGGGATAGCGGTTGTAAAGGTCGATGAGATCCGGAAACTCCTCCGGGGAATCCTTGCCAATTCGCGTCTTAACGGATATTTTCACCACCGTGTGGGCAAATACCTCCTCAAAAAAGCGCTCCAGCGCGAGGGGGTCTGCCAGAAAGCCGGAGCCTCTGCCCTTGGACACCACGGTTCGGGAGGGGCAGCCCAAATTTAAATTGACCTCCTGATAGCCCATTTCATACAGCTTTTCGGTGAAATACAGGAAATCTTCGGCGCGATTGGTCAGCACCTGGGGAATCAAATGGATGTTGGGATTGTGCTCCAGGGTCAAGTCGTTCAGCTCCCGGGACTTGAAGTTCGTTGTGCGCGTCGGGGTGATAAAGGGGGCAAAGTAGCGTTCCGGCCCCCTGGAGCCAAAAAACTGGTTGTAGACGTTTCGGTAAAGGTAGCCGGTAATCCCCTCCATGGGGGCAAAGCAGTAGTGCATATGTGTGTGCTTCCTTCTGTTGAGGTATCAGCACCAGTATACAGGGCGGCGGCCGGTTTTGCAAACCATAAATAACAGAAAGATTAAATAGAAATCCGGCAGAATGTGGTTGAGAAATCCCGCTCCATCCGCTAAAATAGGGAAAGAATGGTTTAAACAGAGTGGATACATGATGGATTATTTTGTTTACATGCTGCGCTGTGCAGACGGCAGCTACTATTCCGGCTATACAACCGATGTGGAGCGCCGGGAGCGCGTCCACAATGAGGGGAAGGGCGCCAAATACACCCGCTCCCGTTTGCCAGTTTATGTCGTTTACCGGGAGGTGTGCCCGGATAAGGGCGCAGCCCTTCGCCGGGAGCGGGCGTTAAAACGGCTGACGCACAGGGAAAAGGAAGGGCTGGCCCGGGCCTATCAGCGGGCAAACGGCGGGGAGATCCCCTCCGGGGGCGGCGTAACGTCCGATGGGGAGGCAGGCGCTGCCGGCTCTGCGGGGACATTTGCCGGAAATGCAGCAGGAAGGAAAGGGGACGTGGGAACTCCATGATGGTTCGAACGATACGGATGGTGTTGATTGTTGTGCTGATTGTTGTGCTGCTGGCGGTGCTGGTGGCGCGGATTTACGTTTACAACAACATGCACTACGATGACAACCGGCTGAAAAAGACCCGCCGGGCGGGCTATCGGGAACGACAGGTGCGCGCCCCAAACGGCGCCCTGATTGGTTACGCCGAAGGGCCGGCCAAGGGGATGCCGTTGCTGCTCATCCACGGCCAGGGCACGTGCTGGGAGGATTACGACGCGGTCTTGCCGGCCCTTGCCAAATCCTATCACGTCTTTGCGGTGGATTGCTTTGGGCACGGCGGCTCGGAACATCGCCCGGCTCTCTACACCTGCCGGGAAAACGGCGAGGCGCTGCTCTGGTTTATCAAGCACGTGATTGGAAAACCCTGCCTGCTCTCGGGGCACTCCACGGGCGGCGTGATCGCCGCCTGGATGGCGGCCTGGGCGCCGGAAGCGGTGACCGGCCTTCTGCTGGAAGATCCGCCCTTCTTCCACATCACACCCACAGAGATGAAGAAGGACGACGGCTGCCTTGCCTGGAAGGACTCCTTTGAAGTGATACATCAGTTCCGGAAGCAGAGGGAAGAGCGTGATTATGTGCTCTATTACATCCGGCACGGCTTCCTGTTCTCCCTCTATGGCGGCATGCGGGATAAGGTGGTCTACTGGGCTGAGCAGTACCGCAAGACCCATCCCGCCGGCCCCTTAAAGCTGAAATATCTGCCCTATTCCCATCTGGCGTCCCTTTACTATTACGACCGGTATGATCTGGAATGCGGCTATGCCCTCTACACCGGGCGGTGGATGAGGGGCGTCCGCCAGGGTGAAGTACTCAAAAGCCTGGGTTGCCCGGTGATTTATCTGAAAGGCAACGTCCGCTATGGCCGGGACGGCACGCTCTACTCGGCCAACTCCCTGAAAGACGCCGACCGGGTTCAGCGCATGATTCCCAATTGCGAGACGGTTCGGGTTCGGGCCGATCACGCCATTCACGCCGAAAAACCCAGGAAGTTTGTGGAAGCGCTGAACCGGTTGAGGGCAAAGACCTAGGAGCTGCGTCCTGTGTTCCCGGATGATTGCCAAGAGAAAATCCCGTCCTCGGAAAAGGGGACGGGATTTTGTTATTTTTCGAATTGCAGGTTATAGAGGTGTTCATACAGGCCGTGTTTGGCCATCAATTCCTCGTGGCTGCCTTCTTCCTCAATGCCGTTGTCCGTGAGAACCAGAATGCGCTCAGCGTTTCGGATGGTGGACAGGCGGTGGGCGATGACGAGGGTTGTGCGGTTTTGGGTCAGCTTTTCCAAGCTCTCCTGCACCACATGCTCGCTTTCGTTGTCAAGGGCGGAAGTGGCCTCGTCAAAGATCAGGATCGGCGGATTTTTCAGAAAGACGCGGGCGATGGACAGGCGCTGCTTCTGGCCGCCGGAGAGCTTGACGCCCCGCTGGCCGATGTTGGTGTCATAGCCGTCGGGAAGCTCCATGATGAAGTCGTGGGCGTTGGCGTTTTTGGCCGCCTGAATCACCTCTTCCCGGGAAGCGCCGGGGCGGCCGTATTGAATATTCTCCAAAACCGTGCCGCCGAAGAGGTATACATCCTGCTGCACGATGCCGATTTGGCTGCGCAGGCTTCTGGTGGTCACATCCCGGATGTCATAACCATCGATGGAGATTGTGCCGCCGGTCACGTCGTAGAACCGGGGAATCAGACTGCACAGGGTGCTCTTGCCCGCCCCGGAGGGGCCGACCAGCGCGACATAGGCGCCCGCCGGAATCTGGAGGCTGACGTGGTTCAGCACTTCCTCGGAACTGGTCTCATAGCGGAAGGACACATTGTCAAGGGTGATGTTGCCCTGTACCCGGGGCAGTTCGACGGCGTTGGGGCTGTCCTGAATGTCCGGTTCGATGTCCAGGATTTCCTGAAAGCGTTCAAATCCGGTGTAGCCGTTCTGAAACTGCTCGGTGAAGTCGATCAGCGTCTTGACAGGGTCCGTGAATACGCTGATATACAGCAGGAAGGTCAGCAGATCGGTGACGTTCATCCACCCCTGGGCGATTCCCACCCCGCCGGTGACGATGACCAGCACCTGAATCATGGTGGTGAAGGCGGTCAAGCCGGCGTGATAGCCGCCCATGTAATGGTAGCTGTTCTTTTTGGCGGCGAGAAAGCCCTCGTTGCCAACCTGGAACTTTTTCCGCTCCACATCTTCATTGGCAAAGGACTTAACCACCCGGATGCCGGAGAGGTTGTCCTCAATTTGGGTGTTGATGTCGGCAATTCGTTCACGGTTGCGCCGGAATGCGGCCTTCATTTTGCCGTTATACCAGACGGCGTAGACGATCATCACGGGAATCAGGGCAAAGGCCGCCAGGGTCAGCCGCACATTGATGCCCATGAGGATGAAAAGGGCGCCCGCCAGCTTAAAGACCGATAAAATAATGTTTTCCGGTCCGTGGTGCATGAGTTCGGTGATGTCAAACAGGTCGTTGGTGACCCGGCTCATCAGACTGCCCACTTTTTGCTCGTCGTAAAAGGCGAAGGACAGCTTTTGATAGTGGGAAAAAATCTGGCTACGCATATCGCGCTCAATGCGCGCGCCCATGACATGGCCCACATTGGTGATGTAGTAATTGCTTCCGCACTGAATCAGCACCAGCACCGTCATCAGAATTCCCAGCAAAATAATGCGGCGAAGTGCGGTGGATGGATCCCAATCGACGACGGAGGAGGTGATGTAGCGAATGATCAGGGGCAGTACCAGCGACACCGCCGACATAATCGTGGCAAAAAACAAATCGAGAAAAAAGATGCCCATATAGGGGCGGTAATAGGCGAGCATTTTCTTTAAATTACGAGGCATAGACAGGTTCCTCCTGGTATAGACGCAGCGTCAATTCAGCCGGTGCCGGCATGTTATATCCGGAAGAAACGATCCCCTTCCAAAGGGATTGGGAGAAGGGGATCGTTGGGAAGGAGAGGCTCAGCGCAGGACCGCGCCCAGCTCGGACTTCAGACCGTCCAAAACGGCCTTCAAATCCTCGTCGGCCTCCTGGTCGGTCAGTGTGTGGTCGTTGTGGCGCAGTTTCAGGGAGAAGGCAACGCTCTTTTTGCCCATTGGGATGGGGCTGCCGGTGTAGATGTCAAACAGCTCAATCTCGTGAACCAGGTTCCTGCCATACTTGCGGATGACGTTCTCCAGATCGGCTACGGGAATGGACACATCACAGACCACGGCGATGTCGCGGGAGAGGGACGGGAACTTGGGCAGGGGATGGTACACAATCTCGGTGGGATGGGCCTTCAGCAGGGCGGCAAAGTCGATTTGGGCGGCGTAGACGGGGACATCGATGTTGTAGTTTTTCGTGACCAGCGGGTGGATCTGTCCCATAACGCCCATGGGCATGCCCCCTGCCGTCATGACGGCGCAGCGGCCGGGATGATAGGAGGGGTTGTCCTTTTCTGCGGTGTATACCACGTCGGTGATGCCGAATGCGTCAAAAATGTCCTCGACACAGCCCTTGAAATGGAAGAAATCCATGGAGGGGTCATAGCAGCCCATGCTCAGCCACTGGTCCTCCTGGGCCAGCTCGGAGTCCGGGCGCTTTTTGTAGACCTTGGCCAGTTCGTAGAGACGAGCGGCCGGGTTGTGGTAGCTGTAATTGCGCGCCAGCGTCTCCAGCATGGAAGGCAGGGGGGTCGTGCGCATGATGGAGGTGTCCTCGCCCAGAGGATTCAGAATCCGAATGGAATCCCGCAGAGGGGAGTCCTCCGGCAGGCGGATCTTGTTGTAGTAGTTGGGGGAGATAAAGGAGTAGGTCATGATCTCGTTGAAGCCCTGGCTGCGGCAGGTGATGCCGATCTGCATTTCTGCCTCCTGCTTGGCGGTCAGACCGCCCCGGGTGGTCTCTCCGCGCATCAACGTGGTGGGCAGATTGTCATAGCCGGTGAAGCGGGCGATCTCCTCCGCGATGTCGGAGTAATGGGAAACGTCCAGACGCCAGGAGGGGACGATCAGCATATCGCCGTCCATCACGAGGAAGCCCAGGGCCTCCAGAATCTGGATCATCTCTTCCCGGGAAATGTGGGTGCCCAGCAGGCCGTTGACCTTGTCCGGCTCCAGCTTGACCTGGGTGGGGACGTAATCCTGGGCGACCACGTCGATGACGCCGTCGACCACGTCGCCGCAGCCCAGCATTTCCACCAGTTCGCAGGCCCGCTGGACGGCAGGCAGTGTGTTCATGGGGTCCAGCCCCTTTTCATAGCGGCCGGAGGCTTCGGTGCGCATGCCGAGGGCCATGGCGGTCTTGCGGATGCTGACGCCGTTGAAGTTTGCGGACTCGAAGAAGACCTCGGTGGTGCCGTCGGTGATCTCCGAGTTCTCGCCGCCCATGACGCCGGCAATGCCGATGGGCTTGACATCATCGGCGATGACCAGCATGTTCTCGTTCAGGACGTGGGACTTGCCGTCCAGGGTGGTCACTTCCTCCTCGGGGTAAGCCCGGCGGACGTTGATGTGGTGGCCCTCCACGCAGGAGAAGTCAAAGGAGTGCATGGGCTGGCCGTACTCCAGCATGACGTAGTTGGTGATGTCGACGATGTTGTTAATCGGGCGGACGCCGGAGGAGCGCAGACGCTCCCGCATCCACTTGGGGGAGGGGCCGATCTTGACGTTTCGGACCAGCCGGCCGCAATAGCGCGGGCACAGATCGCCGTCCAGAATCTCCACGTCGGCATAGTCCAGAATGCTCATACCGGCGCCTTTGACGTCGGGGGTGTGAAGGTTCAGGGGTTTGTGGAAGGTGACAGCGGCCTCCCGGGCCAGACCGATCACGCCCAGGCAGTCGGAGCGGTTCGGGGTGATTTCAAACTCGACCACATGGTCGTCCAGTCCCAGTACCTGGGGGATGGGATCGCCGGGGCTGCATGGCTCATTCAAAATGAAGATGCCGTCCTCGATGCAGTTGGGGAACTCCCGTTGCTGGGCGCGCAGACCGGCCAGGGTCAAAACCTCGTGGGAGGCGGTGTTGACGCAGATCATATCCCCCTCGTGGATATTGGCGCAGTCGGTGGTGATGGTCTGCTCCCCCTTGCCCCAGTCCACGACCAGCTGGAAGGTGCCATAGGAGAGGGTCTCGCAGGAGAGGACCTTTGCCGTATACACCTTGCCGTAGATGCGCAGGCCGGGCTGTACGTCCTCGGGGATGGAGGGCTTTTCGCCGGGGAGGACATGGTAGTCCCCCAAAATGGCGGCGGCCTTGACCTTGCCATAGGGGAAGTCGCGGATTTCCAGATTTAACTCGGCCAGAGAGCACAGCATGCCGTTGGACCAGATGCCGCGCAGCTTACCCCTGGTGATTTGTTTGCCCCCGGGCAGGAGGGCGCCGTCCCTGGCCACCGGGACCAGATCGCCCACATGGATGTTCCATGCGCCGGTGCAGATTTGGATGGGGGCCTCTTCGCCCACGTCGATTTGCAGCACCCACATGTGGTCGGAGTTGGGGTGCTTCTCCATGGAGACGATCTTACCGGCCACGACATTGTGGAAGTCGGCGGCCTGATCGACAATGGTTTCCACCTTAGAGCCGGAGATGGTCATGGCCTCGGCAAACTTTTTATCCTCAACGTCGGCGACGGAGATGCCGTCAACAAATTCATTGAGCCATTTACGGGACAAAATCATGGTTTTCGAACCTCGCTTTTCGGTAAAACTTTCGTTGTGCGCTGATAGGAAAGCAGAAAATCAGAACTGCTCCAGGAATCTCACATCGTTTTCAAAGCACAGCTTCAGGTTGTTGATGCCGTAGCGCATCATCGCCAGACGCTCCACGCCCATGCCAAAGGCCCAGCCGGAGTACACATCGGTGTCAATGTGGCAGCCCTCCAGAACCTTGGGGTGGATCATGCCGGCCCCCAGGACCTCAATCCAGCCCTCGCCCTTGCAGACGGAGCAGCCTTTGCCGCGGCACTCGAAGCACTGCACATCCACCTCGCAGGAAGGCTCCGTAAAGGGGAAGTGGTGGGGACGGAAGCGGGTCTGGGCGTCCTCGCCGTACAGGCTCTTGACGACCTCGTTCAGGGTTCCCTTCAAGTCGGCCATGGTCACGTTTTTGTCCACAACCATCCCCTCGATCTGGTGGAACATGGGGGAATGGGTCGCGTCGGCCTCGTCTTTCCGGTAAACGCGGCCGGGGGCGATGATGCGGATAGGGGGCTTGCGGCTCTCCATCACGCGAATCTGCATGGGAGAGGTCTGGCTGCGCAGCAGCACGGCGTCGTTTTTCGGATCGTCCTTGCCGGGGGTGATATAGAAGGTGTCGGTCCACTCACGGCCGGGGTGGCCCTCCTCGGTGTTCAGCTTGGTGAAGTTGTACTCGGCCAACTCGATCTCGGGGCCTTCCGCCACGGTAAAGCCCATGCCGGTGAAAATTTCCTTGACCTCGTCAATGACCATGGTGATGGGGTGCTTGTGGCCCAGGGGGACTTTTTTGCCTGGAATCGTGACGTCCAGCGTTTCCGCCGCCAGTTTGGCATTCAGGGCGGCCTCCGCCAGAACCTTGCTCTGGGCGGTGATGGCTTCGGTGACGGCGGACCGGACGTCGTTGGCGATCTGCCCGATGACCGGCCGCTCGTCGGCGGGCAGTTTGCCCATCTGCTTCAGGACGGCGGTCAGCTCTCCCTTTTTGCCCAGGTATTTGACGCGGACTTCGTCCAGGCTGCGGGGACCCTCCGCATTTTTGATCGCGGCGAGGGCGTCGGCCTTGATTTTCGCCAGTTGCTCTTTCATTGTCTGTTGACTCCTCTCATCGTGAGAATCGATTTGATGAACATGCAATGTGCCCGGCTGCAAGGGCCTTCGGCTCTCCCGAGTGCCTGCCCCCGCAGCTGAGGCACGGAATGTCAGGGAAAAAGAAAACCCTCCATCCTGAATCTATACAGGACGAAAGGCCAACCTTCCGCGGTACCACCCGCATTCACAGAGTTTCTCTGTGCGCTTATAAGCCTTAACGCGGCTTACACGTCCGTGTCTCCACGGCAGCTCCCGGGCGAATCAGACGGGCTCCAGCCGCATCTGCTTTCAGCCGGTGGCAGATGCTCTCTGCTGTTGGAGAGGTTCGTCATTTTCCCATTCTCAGCAATACCCTATTTATAGCACAAGCGGAAAAAACTTGCAAGTAAAAATTGAAATCTTGTGGAAAAACTGCTACACTGTGTGACAGAGCGGGGCGGCGCCCCGCATTTTGGACCGCTATGGATAAGGATAGACGAGGTGAATGGTCATGTTAGGTTTGATGGTTGGCATTTTTGCCTTTATCTTCTGGCCCCTTTACGACATTAAGCGCGCGGAGAAGATTCGCAGCATCGGCGCGCCGGGGGGCCAGCTGCTGGACGAGGATACGGTGGAGCGTTGGAAAGCCGGGCGCATCTTCGCCAAGCGGCTGTGGATTGCGTTTGGCATCGTGATTCTGATCGGCATGCTGCTGAATTACGGCATGGAGCTCTATCTCCCCGTGGATGAGGATGGGGAGTATGTTAACGCGGCGGCAGCCAACTTGCTCAACGTCGTGATTCTGTTCTTTGTCTTTGCCGGCGGCGCGGGATTTTTGGGCGGGCTGCTTTACAGCGCCCGGAATAACAAAAAGCACCTGGGCCAGCTCCACGTCACGGTGCGCTGATGGCAGTTCCGGTGACAGAGGGGCTGGTGCGCAGCTGGATGCCCCGCCGCCCGGAGGACGGCCACAAGGGCACCTTTGGCAAGGTGTGTATTCTGGCCGGCAGCGAGGGCTTCACCGGCGCGCCTGTGTTTGCCGCCTGCGGGGCGGTTCGGGGCGGAACCGGTTTGGTATTTTTGCACACGCCCCGGTGCAGCTATCCGATTGTCGCCATAAAGTGCGATGAGGCCATGGCCGCGCCCGTCCCGGATCGGGAGGGAAAGGCCGCCTATGCCGCCCTTCCGGCAGTGCTGGACCGGGCAGGCCAGTGCGACGCCGTGCTGATCGGCCCCGGCATGGGAAGGAGCGGGGAATCGGACCGGCTGATCTGCGGGCTGGCACAGTCCGTTGCCAAACCCCTTGTGTTGGACGCGGATGGTCTAAACGCCGTCAGCGGGCATATGCATATACTGTCCGAGCGGAGGGAGGCCACCATCTTGACCCCCCATGACGGGGAGTTTCAGCGTCTGGCCGGGCACGCTCCCGGGGAGAACCGGGAACGAGACGCCCTTGCCCTGGCGGCGGCGGCCAGATCGGTTGTCGTGCTGAAGGGACATCGGACGATTGTCGCCGGACCGGACGGGGCGGCCTATGTCAACACAACCGGCAACGCCGGCATGGCAAAGGGCGGCAGCGGCGATGTCCTCGCCGGGCTGGTGGTTTCCTTTTTGGCCCAGGGCATGGAGCCCCAGAAAGCGGCGGCAGCGGCGGTCTGGGTACATGGCAGGGCGGGAGATCTGTGCAAACGGCGGTTTGGGGAGCGGTATATGACCCCCAGCGACCTGTTGACCATGCTGTCCCCGGTTCTGAAGGCCTTGGAATAAAGGCACAGCGAAAAACCTTTGGAGGAAAATGGATGCACCTGAACCATGGTGTACCAAAGATAACCGCCCTGCTGCTGGGGGTGGTTCTGCTCACCGGCTGTACATCGGAGCAGAGCACCACGGAGCAGCAGGTGCAGGAGATGCGAAGTCTCTATCAGTCGATGGAGAGTCTGACCGCCTCTGGAGAGATCACGGCGGACTATTCCGACCGGGTTTACACCTATACGGTGGACATTGAGGGGGATGAAACTTCCGGTTCGATGACCGTTACGTCCCCGGAAAATATCAGCGGCACGGTGATCCAGTGGACGGACGATCAGCTGAGCATCAATGTAGACGCTGTCAGTCTGGAGACCGGGGAGCTGTCCGAGAGCGGCTTCTCCCCGGCGGACGCGGTTCCGGCGATTCTGAAAGCCTGCAAGGGGGGCATGCTCCTGGGGTACAGTCTGGAGGAAGAGGAGGGAACCCAACTCCTTTGGGTGGAGTTTCAGAACACCGAGACGGAGAGCAGCACCATCTCCTGCGCGTTTGACCCGGACACATACCTGCTGCGCCGGGCTGAAATTGCGGAAGACGGACGCACGATCATCACGCTGGAGCTGGACTCTGCCCAGCTCACCCTTGAGAGCAAAGAGTGACTGTAATACGAAAGAGGCGATCCCGCATGAATGATAAGACAAAACGCACATGGGCCGAGATCCACCTGGATCGTCTGGCGTGGAACTATCACGCCCTGCGCGGCCGGGCTCCGCATAGCCGGTTTGGAGGGCTGGTTAAGGCCAACGCCTATGGGCATGGCGCCGTTCCCGTGGGGAAAAAGCTGGAGGAGCTTGGTGCGGAATTCCTGTTGACTGCCTGTTTGGACGAAGCCGTGGAGCTGCGGGAAGCGGGGATTCAGGCAGATATTCTGGTTCTGGGCTTCACACCGGCGACCTATACCCGTGAGCTGATTCACTACCATCTTCATCAGGCCGTTTACGACCTGGAGATGGCAAAGGAGCAGTCTGCCGCAGCCCTTGCCGCGGGGGGAAGGCTGAAGAGCTTTCTCAAGCTGGATACCGGCATGAGCCGCCTGGGCATTTTGTGCGACGAGGCGAATTTTCATACCGCTGCGGACGAGTTGGAGGCCATGTATCGCCTGGAGGGGCTGGATGCCGTCGGGGCGTTCCAGCACTTCTCCGACGCGGATACCTGTCCGGAGTACTCACGCATGCAGATCAGGCGCTTTCAGGCCATGATGGGCAAGCTGGAAAGACGGGGCTGCACCTTTGCCATCAAGAGCTGCTGCGCCGGCGCCGCCACGCTGAACTACCCCGAAGTACATTATGATCTGATCCGGCCGGGCATTCTGCTCTTTGGCCACTTCCCCGACCACACCTGTGACGGCATGATTGACATCAAGCCGGTTATGGAAGTGAAAAGCCGGGTGGCCTCTGTCAAACGCCTTCCCAAAGGGGCCTGCATCAGTTATGGGCGCACATACACCCTGAACCGGGACAGCCTTGTGGCGGTTGTCCCCATGGGCTATGGGGACGGGCTGTTTCGGCTGCTGTCCTCCCGGCAGGAGTTTCTGCTCCGGGGCCGTCGGGTCCGGCAGATTGGCCGGGTCTGTATGGACATGTGCATGATTGACGTCACCGATCTGCCTGAGGTTCAGGTGGGGGATGTTATCACCATCTTTGGGGATGGGATTCCCCTGGAGGAAAAGGCGGACACGCTGGGCACCATCACCTATGAACTGCTGTGCGATATTTCCCCCCGTGTGCCACGGGTGTATCTTTCCGAATGAGAGAGGGGCCGGACGGCTGAGACGGTTCGGCGCCCGGACTGGTTTCACAAAGGAGATAAGAAAAAATGTCCTGTCATTTTCTGGATATGGATACATATCCCCGCAAGAAGCACTTTGACCACTTCTGTTCCCTGGCCTATCCCTATGTTGGCCTGACCGCTGAGGTGGATGTCACCGAGCTGGCAGAGCGGATTCGAACCAAAAAGCTGCCGGTGTTTCTCACCTTTTGCTATGTGATCTCCCAGGCGGCCAACAGCGTCCCGGAGCTGCGTCAGCGCATTGTGGACGGGAAAATCGCCGAGTATGACCGCTGCGTCACCTCCCATACGCTGGCGCTGGAGGACGGCACGTACTGCTACTGTGAGCTGGAGACCGGCATGCCCTATGACGCGTTTCTCACCTATGCCAGACAGGAGCAGGCGCGGGCTCGGGAGATGCGCTCCCTGACGGACGAGGGGGATGTGGGCCGTCTGTTCTTTTTCTCCACCCTGCCCTGGATGACCTTCACCGGTGTGGTGCAGCCCACGCCCTACCCTGCGGACAGCAATCCCCGGGTGCTCTGGGGCAAATACCACCTGCGGGAGGGGAGAACCGTCCTGCCCCTTTCCATCCAGTGCCACCACGCCCTGGTGGATGGCCGGCACATAGGCCAGTTTTTCCAGGCCGTTCAATGCGAAGCCGCCTTGTTGGCGTCCCAACTCCAGTGAATCGGGCACGTCTTCCGGACAACAGCCGGAAGGCGTGTTTTTTGGCGAACCCCGTTGAATCCTGCGGCATAGTCTGGAACAGTTCCCGTGCCGGGCGGTATAAAACCGTGCGGAATGTGGGACAATGATAGCAACCTGTTACATAAACGTGTGACAGGAAACTATCAGTGGAAGGGCTGAAGCGCTCAGCGATTCCATATGACTGCGGAGTGTGAAATTGTGGATACCAGTATTCGAAGAGGCGACATTTACTACGCCGACCTGAGCCCGGTGGTGGGCAGTGAGCAGGGCGGCATTCGTCCGGTACTCATTATCCAGAACGATATGGGGAACCGGCACAGTCCCACCGTCATTGCGGCGGCCATCACGTCGCAGATGAACAAGGCAAAGCTGCCCACACACATCGAACTGATCGATCAGCACTGTGGATTGACCAGGGACTCGGTTGTTCTCCTGGAGCAGATCCGCACGCTGGACAAAAAGCGCCTCCGGGAGCGGATGGGCCGCCTGGAAGGGGAGAAGATGGCCCAGGTGGATCACGCCATTGCTGTGAGTTTCGGCATTGGGCCAAGAGAAAAAGAAGTATAGCAGCCCTCGGGAATGACCAATGAATGCGGCGTTTCATCGCCGCATTCATTGGGGTGAAGTTTGGCCGCGCTCTGAGCTTTGTCCCACAGAGAACCTGATTAGGCGGCGGATTTATAGTTGGGAACCCGCATCACGTCATCTGCCGCGTCAACGGTGTCGTCCACCGCGTCGGCAGCGCCGTTTGCAATGTCCTCAACGGCCTGTCCCGCGTCATCCAGTGCGCGTTTCATGTCGCCGGTGGCCCTGTGTGTGGACGAGCGGGCGGCGCCGCGGGCCGTTTTTCTCGCAGCTCGGCTTTTCGTCGAGGCAGCGGCCTCCTCATCTGCGGTGGTTTCCGCACTTTCGTCGGTTGCTTCGTCCGCGTCGGTCAGGTCGGTATCGGTGCCGGCATCATCGTCAACGTCCGTGTCATCGGTCTGATCGGTGACGGTGGAGCTGTCAGCACTGTCCTGGACGACGCCGTCCTCATCGGCGACATAGGACTGATCCGCGCTTGAGGTCGTATCCGTGGTAGCGGTATTTTGAGAGCTTTTGCAGCCGGACAGGGACAGCATCAGCGCCAGAATCGCGGACACAGCGAGAAGTGTTCGTTTCATGAGTGTTCCTCCTGATTCATATTTGTCGGATTTCGACGGTATCAGTATGACCTGTTTGCCGGGAAGTAATCAGGCAATTGATGGGTTCGCGCGCGCTTGCAATTCACGGGCGGCTATGATAAACTATTTCTTGAGAATCGGGAATTCCGTTTTCGCGGGAAGGTACTCAACAGAGGGCGTTGCGCCCGCTGCCTTGTCCTGAGATCTCACGTGCGGGCTTTTCGTTTCGCCAAAAGCCTGTGGACGTGCAAAGCAGCGATGCTTGGATGAGCGCCGGCAGGTTTTGAAAATATTTTTAAGGAGGAAACATTATGGAACTCAAAGGAAGCAAAACCGAAGCCAATTTGATGGAAGCGTTTGCCGGCGAATCTGAGGCGCGCAACAAGTACACCTATTTTGCGTCCAAAGCCCGCAAGGAAGGCTACCAGCAGATTGCGAGCATCTTCCAGGAGACGGCTGACAACGAAAAAGAGCATGCGAAGCTCTGGTTCAAAGAGCTGGAAGGCATCGGCGACACCATGTCCAATCTGAAATCCGCCGCAGCCGGTGAAAACTATGAGTGGACGGAGATGTACGCCCGCATGGCGGAAGAGGCCCGGGAAGAGGGATTTGAGCGTATTGCCCTTTTGTTTGAAAAGGTGGGCGCCATCGAGAAGGAACATGAGGAGCGTTATCTGAAACTGCTCGCCAATGTGGAGAATGACCTTGTCTTCAAGACGGGGGATGAGCAGACGGTGTGGATTTGCCGGAACTGCGGCCATATCCATGTGGGCGCGCAGGCGCCGGAGGTCTGCCCGGTCTGTGCCCATCCTCAGGCCTATTTTGAGCGCAGAGCGACAAATTATTAAGGGATTTAAGGGCCGGCAGACGCTCTTTGAAGGAGGTCTTTGACCGGTTCCCAGGCGGTGGGCCCGGATGACCGGGCCGCCGCGGGCAGCTGCCGGTTCTGTTCACCCGGAATCTGGGGCAGGGGATTCCCTGCCCCGGAGATGAAGAAGGAGAGATATACATATGAAAACCATTCAGTATACCCCCAAAGGGGTTTGTTCCCGCAGCATGGAAATCGATGTGGAGGATGGCGTCATCCAGGAGCTGCGTGTAGTCGGCGGCTGCAACGGCAATTTAAAGGGAATCTCCAGCCTGGTTCGGGGGATGAAGGCCGATGACGTGATCGCACGCCTGAAGGGCACCACCTGCGGCTTCAAAGAGACCTCCTGTCCGGATCAGATTGCCACGGCCCTCCTGCTGGCCAAGGAGCGGGGCGAATGGTAATCGTCGGGCAGATTTCATGCTGAATCCCCGGGAATTGACGAACTTTTAAAACGATTTTCTACAATGTTGTGGACAAAATGCGGGTGGCCTGCGTCCGTCCGCCATCCCTGAACCGACGGGTTTGGGGATTTTATTTTGGAAAATAATGGTAGTTTCGTTGGTTTTGCTGAAAAAATGTTGACAAATCCCCATAAACCTTGTACAATAATTCTGATAAAGTGACCTGCCAAAAGCAGGGGCGGAGAGTTCCTGTGGCAGAGAAGACTTTTATTGTATATTTCTATCATAAAAGTGTTTGGGAGTGTGTATTTATGATCGTGATCCAAGGCAAAGGTGTTTCAAAGGGTGTTTCCACTGGCCCTCTGTATTTCTTCAAAAGACCGGACACCACTGTGGTGAAGACCACGGTTGCCGATCTGGAGGCGGAAAAGGCCCGGCTGGCGGAGGCCCAGGCCAAGTCCACCGAACAGCTGGAGGCCCTGGCGGAAAAGTGCCGGGAAGAGGCCGGCGATGAGGCGGCTGTCCTGTTTGAAACCCATGCGATGTTTGTTGAGGACGAGGATCTGCAGGACGCTATCCTGGAGGTTCTGGAAAGCGAGTCCTGCAACGTCGAGTACGCAGTGGAGCAGGCGGGCGAGCAGTTTGCCGCCATGTTTGCCGGGATGGACGATGCGTATATGCAGGCCCGTGCGGCAGACGTCCGGGATGTCACCCGCCGCATTCTGGATAACCTGATGGGCATTGTGGCCGGCGGAATCGACTCCGACGTCCCCGTTATTCTGGCAGCGGACGATCTGGCTCCCTCTGAGACGCTGCAGTTGGATAAGTCCCTGATTTTGGCCTTTGCAACCCAGGAAGGTTCCGGCAACTCCCACACTGCCATTCTGGCCCGCACCATGGGCATTCCCGCGATCTGCGGCGCTGGCGAGGCTCTGAAGGAAGAATACGAAGGCCGCCAGGCTTACATAGACGGGGAGACCGGCGAACTGGTTCTGGAGCCGGATGAATCCACGCTGGCCGCTTTTAAGGAAAAGCATCAGAAGCAGGCGGAGATGAAGGCCCTGCTGGAGACGATGAAGGGTCAGGAAGATGTCACGCTGGACGGCAAGAAGATCATGCTGTATTGCAACATCGGCTCTCCCGAGGATGTCGAGGCGGTCATCAACAACGACGGCCAGGGCATTGGCCTGTTCCGTTCCGAGTTCCTCTATCTGGCCGCGTCCGACTATCCCAGCGAAGAGGAACAGTTTGAGGCGTATAAGAAGGTCGCCGCTGCCATGAACGGCAAGCGCGTTGTCATCCGCACGCTGGACATCGGCGCGGATAAGCAGGTGGATTACTTCGATATGAAGAAGGAAGAAAATCCTGCCATGGGCGTCCGGGCCATCCGCATCTGCCTGAACCGCCCCGAGGTCTTCCGCACCCAGCTGCGCGCCCTGTATCGTGCCTCCGCTTACGGCAAGGTTGCCATTATGTTCCCCATGATCACCTCTGTCTGGGAGGTCAAGGAGTGCAAGCGGGCCTGCGCCAAGGTGATGGCCGAGCTGGATGCTGAGGGAATCCCCTACAACAAAAATACGGAGATCGGCATTATGATCGAGACGCCGGCATCCGTCTTCGTCGCCGACGCTCTGGCGAAGGAAGTGGACTTCTTCTCCGTGGGCACCAACGACCTGACCCAGTACACCCTGGCCTGTGACCGTCAGGCCAATGACCTTGGTAAGTTCTTCGATCCGCATCATCCTGCTGTCCTGCGGGCCTTGAAGATGGCCACAGAGGCTGCACATGCCGCCGGTATCTGGATCGGCATCTGCGGTGAGCTGGGCGCGGATGTCTCCATGCTGCCCACCTTCCTGGCCATTGGCATCGATGAGCTGTCCGTCAGCCCCACTTCGGTTCTGCCGCTGCGTGCGCAGATCCGCAAGAGCATTGCCCAGACCTGCACCCTGGAAGCTCTGGAGTGCTAAAGCGCACATTTAACGGTTAACTGCATCATCTCATTATGTGCCGCAGGCTTTGCACGGCCTGTGGCACATTTTCAGGAAAGAAATCGGGGGAAAACCATGGCGGAACAGCTGCGCCTTGACAAGCTGCTGGCCGGTACAGGCCGCTGGAGCCGCAAGGAGGCAAAGGCACTCATTCGGAAAGGGGCTGTCCGGGTCAACGGCCAGGTGGTCAAGCGCCCCGAGAGTCAGATTGACACGGAACACTTGGAGCTGCAAGTGGCGGGGGAGCGGGTAGCGTGGCAAAAATATACCTACGTGATGCTCCATAAGCCCGGAGGGGTTCTGACGGCAACGGAGGACAAAAAGCAGCCCACCGTTTTGGATTTGCTTCCCGTGGAACTGCGCCGGCAGGGGCTGGCGCCTGTGGGGCGCCTGGACAAGGACGCGGAAGGGCTGCTGCTTTTGACGAATGACGGCCATCTGGCGCACCGGCTGCTCTCCCCCAAATACCATGTTGACAAGGTCTATTATGTGGAGACCGATGGAACGGTCGATCAGGCGGATGTAACGGCCTTTGAAGAGGGGATGACACTCTCCGATGGGACGAAATGCATGGGCGCGGGGCTGGAAAAAACCGGTGAGGGAACCTGCCTTGTGACCCTTTGCGAGGGCAAGTTTCATCAGGTCAAACGGATGCTGGCCGAGCGGGGAAAACCGGTGACCTATCTAAAACGGATTTCCATGGGCCCCCTTCAGCTGGACCCCAATCTGGGAAAAGGGGAATTTCGTCCCCTGTTGCCCTCTGAACGGGAGGGGCTCCTGGCCTGCGTGGAAGCAGCCGGGCCGGGTTCGTCAAAATAAACAAAAAACTGGAAGAAAACTATTGAAATTGGAAAAAGAATACAGTATAATAGGGCACAAGTAGAAAAAGAGTACTTTGTGGAATATGGAGAGGATGTGCAGCGCAATGTCTAACAGGCTGTTTCAGAGCGTTGTTTTGCAGATGAAAGAGAGCACGGATCGTGCCATCGGCGTCATCGATGTAGAAGGAAATGTGATTGCTTGCAACGATCTGCCTCTGATTGGGGAATCCTGGCCAGATGTTGTCGAAGTCCTGAACGGAGAGAGGGAGAGTGTGCTGGCTGTGGATGGCCGCACATTTAAATCCTTAAACGGCTGGAGCGCTCAGTTCGATTATGCTGTCTTTGTGGAAGGGGCAGATGAACAGGCCAAGTTGATTTGCAACATGGCGGTGGTTGCGCTGAACGGCGTAAAGAGCTACTATGAGGAAAAGTACGACAAGGCCACCTTTGTCAAGAATATTATCTCCGACAACATTATGCTGGGCGACATCTATGTGCGCGCCAAGGAGCTGCATTTTGCCTTTGATGTGCCCCGTGCTGTCCTTCTGATTCGCCCGGTGGAGAATACGGAATCGGCGCCGCTGTTGGATGCGGTTCAGGCGATGTTCCCCAACCGGCAGAACGACTTTGTGATCTCCATCAACGAAAATGAAGTGGTTCTGGTCAAGCAGATTCAGGAGGACACAACGGGGAAAGATCTGGTGAAGATCGCGCAGCAGATCGCGGAGAGTATCCAGGCGGAGCTGATGCAAAAGGTCGTCATCGGAATTGGCACCATTTCCGAGCACATACGGGATCTGGCCCGCTCCTATAAAGAGGCGCAGATGGCCATTGATGTTGGAAAGGTCTTTGAGACAGAGCGCAGCATCATCAATTACGACAACCTGGGGATTGGCCGTCTGATCTATCAGCTGCCCATCACGTTGTGTGAGGTGTTCCTGGAGGAAGTGTTCAAAAAGAATCCGATTGACGCGCTGGATCAGGAGACGCTCTTCACCATCAACAAGTTCTTTGAGAACAACCTGAATGTGTCCGAGACGGCCCGCAAGCTGTTTGTACATCGAAATACCCTGGTCTATCGTTTGGAAAAAATCAAGAAGCTGACCGGGTTGGATTTGCGCGAGTTTGACGACGCCATTACCTTTAAGGTTGCGCTGATGGTCAAGAAATACCTCGTTTCCCGAGGCATTACCTGAATGCAGATCAGATAGAAATTTCCACTGCGCAGAGTGATTGATGCATTCTGTGCAGTGTTTTTATGCATTTCTACAGGGTTGAGAAAGTGGATTGTGAAAGATTGACAGATGTGTGTGTGAAAGGTATACTAGTAATGGCATGTCCAACGCCTGGGATTTCTATCCTGTATTTTCGTAACAGAAAAAGGCTGGTGGATGCCTCCATTGGCGCGTTTTGGCTCGGAAAGTCGAGCGCTGTGCGCTCCCTTGGGATGACAGAAGCGTAAAATACCAACACAGAGGGAATTGTATGAATCATATGTATCAAAAGAAGAAAAACAGCAGCGGCTGGGATTTTAGACGGAAAGTTGTTGCGGGCGTTGCGCTGGCCCTGGCCGCCTTTTTTGTGCTGACGATGGCATCTCAGGTCTTTATATACGCCCTTGCCCTTTGAGGGGAGAAATAGAACCGATTGACTTCAAAGGCGCTTTGCGCAAAGGGACTGTTTGCCGGTAAAAGGGCGCGAATGTTGTTTTAAATTGCGATAATTGGATCATTAGGAGGATTTTTATGGATAAATTGCTGGATCTGCTGGAGAGCGATTGCACACTGTCCAGAAAGCAATTGGCCGCTATGACGGGCACCACGGAGGAAAAGGTGGCGGCTGCCATTCAGGAATATGAAAAGGAAAACATCATCCTGGGCTATAAAGCGGTGATTAACTGGGAAGCCGTGGAACGGGAGGACGTCACGGCGCTGATCGAGGTCAAGGTGGAACCCCAGCGTGGGGACGGCTTTGACCGTGTGGCAGAGCGCATCTATCAATACGAAGAGGTCGAGGACTGCTATCTGATGAGTGGCGATTTTGATATGACCGTTGTGGTTCACGGCAAGACGTTGAATGAGGTGGCCAGCTTTGTCTCGACGAAACTGTCCACCATTGAGGCCGTCAAGAGCACCGCCACCCATTTTATTCTCAAGAAGTATAAATCCAATAACCTGATCCATAAGAAGCAGCCGGTGCAGGAGGAGGGCTTTTACTTCGTATGATAGACTATACTCAAGTATTGAATCGCCGGATTCAAGACATCCCGCCTTCCGGTATCCGTAAGTTTTTTGATCTGCTGGAGGAGATGCCCGACGCGATCTCCCTTGGCGTTGGGGAGCCGGATTTTGTCACCCCCTGGCATATTCGGGACGCAGGCATTTATTCTCTGGAAAAGGGATTTACCAGATACACCCCCAATAAGGGCCTGAGTGAGCTTCGCCGCCAGATCTGTGCCTATATGCTTCGCCGCTTTGACCTGACCTATGATCCGGTGACGCAGGTGGTGGTCACGGTTGGGGGCAGTGAGGGCATTGATTTGGCCCTTCGCTGCTGTCTTGAACCGGGGGATGAGGTCATCGTGCCCGCCCCCTCCTTTGTCTGCTATGCTCCGCTGAGCTCCATGAGCATGGGAAAGCCTGTCTATGTGGAGACCAAGGTGGAAAATGAGTTTCGCCTGACCCCTGAGGAGCTGCGCGCCGCCATCACGCCCAGAACAAAGGCGTTGATTCTCCCGTACCCCTGTAATCCCACCGGCGGGATTATGGAAAAGGAGGATTTGGAGGCCATTGCCCAGGTCCTGCGGGGCACCAATATCCTCGTGATCTCCGATGAAATCTATGCGGAGCTGACCTACGGCCCCCGCCACGTCTCCATCGCCAGCATCCCGGATATGTACGAGCGCACCATCGTGGTCAACGGTTTTTCCAAGGCCTATTCCATGACGGGCTGGCGGCTGGGATATTTGTGCGGGCCGGAACCGATTATGGACCAGATCGTGAAACTGCATCAGTACGGCATCATGTCCGCACCCACCATGAGCCAGTACGCAGCCATTGAGGCGATGGCGTATGGGGACTCTGACATTGCGGAGATGAAGGAAGAGTATGATGGGCGCCGGCGCTTTTTGCTGGAAGGCTTCCGCAGTATGGGATTGGAGTGCTTTGAGCCGAAGGGGGCCTTTTATATGTTCCCCAGCATCCAATCCACCGGCATGAACTCCGACGAGTTCTGTACCCAGCTCCTGAAAGCGGAGCAGGTGGCGGTCATTCCCGGCAGCGCTTTCGGCCCCGGCGGGGAAGGCTTTGTCCGCTGCTGCTATGCCGCCTCGATGCGGGATCTGGATGAGGCCCTCAAGCGGATGAACCGTTTTCTGAACGGCCTAAAGAGGGATTGACCAAAGGAACCCGAATGTCAACGGGAGGGGTTACAATGATTCAAAAACTGAATTGGCCCGGCTTTTACCCCGCCGATGTCCTGCTCCCTAAAAATTGCGATATGCGCAAGTGGAGCGTTGTGGCCTGTGATCAGTACACGTCTCAGATCGAATATTGGAGACGTGTTGAGGAATATGTGGGCGGTGAGGCCTCCACGCTGCGCATGATTTTACCAGAAGTCTATCTGAGCGATGGCCATGTGGCAGAACGCCGCGCCAAAATTCGCGGGGCGATGCAGAAAAGCCTGGATGAGGATTTCTACCGCGTCATACCGGATGCCTTAATCTATGTGGAGCGCCAGCTGAGCAATCACCGGCTGCGCCACGGTCTGGTGGGCATGATTGACCTGGAGTGTTACGACTACAATCTGGGATCCAGCAACCTGGTTCGTGCCACGGAGGGCACCGTTTTGTCCCGGGTGCCGCCCCGGATGGCGGTGCGCCGGGAAGCGCCATTGGAGCTGTCCCACGTTTTGATGATGATCGACGATCCGGAAAAGCGCGTGATTGAGCATCTGGCGCGGGAAAAAGCGGATATGGAACGGATCTATGAGTTTGACCTGATGGAGGGCGGCGGCCATATTGCCGGCTATGTGCTGAACGAGCGGCAGAAAGCGGACGTGTGCGCATGGCTGAACGAACTGGGAGATGTTGACCGCTTCCGGAACCGTTATCAGGCCAAGGACGAGGCCGTGATGCTCTATGCTGTGGGGGACGGCAACCACTCGTTGGCCGCCGCCCGCGATTTCTATCTGGAGCTGAAACAGGATCACCCCGAATACGATTGGAATCATCATCCGGCCAGATTTGCCCTGGTGGAGCTGGTGAACCTCCATGATGACGCCCTGGAACTTGAGGCCATTCACCGGATTTGTTTCTCTGTGGATCCCGAAAACGTGCTGCGGGAGCTGCTTGAGTACTACCCCGGCACCCACTATGGGGAGGGGGAGGGCCACAGCTTTACCTATATCTGGGAGGGTGGACAGGGGGTCATCACCGTTCCCAATCCTGCGGCGCAGCTGGCTGTTGGCACCTTGCAGGGGTTCCTGGACAAGTATTTGCTGGATCATGGCGGCTATCTGGACTATGTCCACGGCGAGGAGATTGTCCATGAATTGGGCAAAAAGCCCCGGAACATAGGCTTTATTTTACCGGCTATGGACAAGCATGAACTGCTGATGAGTGTGGTTCATGACGGCGCGTTGCCTCGAAAAACCTTTTCCATGGGGGAGGCACGGGATAAACGTTTCTACTTGGAGGCGCGAAAAATTAGATGAAACAGTGGATAGAACCGGCGTATGCCAAACTGAACCTGACGCTGGATATTTTGGGAAAACGGGAAGACGGCTACCATGATTTGCGCATGGTGATGATTTCGGTGAGCCTGTGCGATCAGGTCACATTGACGCTGACCGATGGGAAGTCCGTCAGCCTTGCAACCGACTGGGGATTTTTGCCCACGGGGCGGAAAAATATCGCCTTTGCCGCGGCGGAGGCCTTCGCAGAGGCCGCCGGTGTAGATCTGCGGGGCCTTTCCATCCAGCTGGAAAAGCATATTCCGGTCTGTGCCGGAACAGCTGGCGGAAGCAGCGATGGCGCCGCGGTTCTGCGGGGGCTAAATCAGCTGTTTCAGACGGGGTTCACGTTGGAGCAGTTGGCAAAAATTGGTGAGAAAGTTGGCTCTGACGTGCCATACTGCGTCCTGGGAGGGACTGCCCTGGTGGAGGGCAGGGGAGAGGTTGTGACACGGCTCCCGGATCTTCCCCCCTGCCATATTGTCATGTGTAAGCCGGAGTTTGCCATTTCCACGCCGGAACTGTATGGCCGTATCGACAGCGTCAAAATGCGCTGCCATCCGGACACAGCCGGTTTGCTTGACGCATTGGAGCGCCAGTGTCTGCCCGGGATTGCACGGCGTATGTACAACGTCTTTGAAGATGCCCTGCCCGGACAGCGCGCCGGCGCCATTCGGGAGATTCGGGAGACCCTGATCGAGTGGGGCGCCTTGGGAGCCTGCATGACGGGGTCCGGTTCCACCGTGTTCGGCGTCTTCCGGGACCGGCAGGAGGCGGCAGCTGCGGCCGATCACCTGAAAGCGGCCCATAAGGAGACCTTTCTGGTGGAGCCTGTGCAGGCATGCCGCCGCGGGCTTTGAAGATCATAGCTGTTGTGGGAGCGTGCGCACCCCGGACAGCGCAAAGCGTTTTTCCAGGAAGTGCCGTTTCGGCCTCCGACGGAAAGTGAATCATATTGGAATACCATTATCAGTGAGTTGTCCAGCATCCATGTTTTTGATCAACATGGTCTTGCTGGACAACTTTTTTTCAGTATGTTTCCTGTCTCTCTGCGCACTGGAAGTCTCTGTGTTTACGGAGAGGGATGGGGCTTCTTTTTTGGTTTCGCTGCGGTTAAATCATAGCTCATATCCAGCAGCGTTTTGATCTGTTCATCCGGCACACTGCCGTCCAGGGCAACGGTGATCCAGTTCGACTTGTTCATGTGATAGGCCGGGAAAAAGCCGCGCTCCCCTCTCAGGGATCCAATTACAATAGGATTACACTTGAGGTTGACCACATCCAGCAGTTCCGTGCCCTGCAATCCAAGCCTGTTCCTGGGAACATCCATCACCGCCGCAAACCACTTGCGGTTGTTCTTGTGCCGGAATACGCAGTAATGGGGGTGTTTTGCCCACAGAAATTCCCCCCGGACGCCGTACTCATCGGAAACATACCGGATAAATGTCTCCCTGTTCATGTTCCTTCTCCCCTTTGGCTGAGATGTGCCTATGTTGTTTTGCTGTCTGGCGTGCCAGGTTCACCTGATATGTAAAGCCGGGGATTATTTCGGTTCGCGGCCCTCCGCAAAGGCGCGAATCATATCCGCAGTGATGGAGGCCAAGTCATTCTCCGGGACGGGGACGTTCTGGCGCTCAAACCAGTGAGCGTCGGACAGTTCCCAATTGTCCAGCGTGATATGGGCATCCCCGTCCAGATCAGCAAAATAGCCCAGCGTCAGATTGCCGTCGCAGCCCCAGGGCTGGGAACCATAGTAGCGAATGTTTTTGACGTGAATGCCCGTTTCCTCCATGACTTCACGGGCCACGCACTGCTCGGCAGTTTCGCCAATTTCCACAAAACCCGCCACTAGGACGAAGTGGTGCACCTGATGTGTGCGTCCGCTGTATTTGGTCATGAGCAGCCGCTCGCCGTCGGTGACGGCCACAATCACAGCCGGATTTAAACGGGGAAACACCAGATTGCCGCAGTGGGGACAAACCAGACTGCGTTCCCTCTGCCCCAAAAGCATGGGATGGCCGCACCGGCCGCAAAACCGGTTGCTGCGGTACCAGCCGTTCAGGTGCATGGCTGTGTAGCAGGCGAGAACCTGATCCATGGTCTGATGGTAGCGGTAGTCCCGGTATGAGACATAGGAAAAGTCCCCAGACAGTTCGGGAAAATCCCTCTCCGGCAGAGCCAGGTAACCGGGGCGGGCATCCATGGAAAAGAGACGGATGAACTGCAATCCGGGGATGTCCTTCAAGTCGCCATAACAGGGGAGGGCGCCGTTTGCGTGGAGGAGGATCTCCCGGCCGCGAAACAGATAGACCACATCCTCTGTTTTGGGGGCGCAAAGGACGTAGTGGAGATCAAAGTGGTGATTTCCAATATCTTGAATCATGGGCGGACACCTCACAGGAACAAATGGGCTAGAAACATTTTAGCGCGCAGGACGCCGGTTGGCAAGACAGAAAGCGACGTTTCTCAAATATTTGCAACCTTACAATTCTGGGGTTGCATTTCTTCCCTGAGTGTGGTATAGTCATGCTTGGAATTTGCTAACGGCGGTGTTGGTTTGACTGTCCTTGATCATAGGACGGATTGCGTGAGCGGCTGGCCTTTCCCGGAAGAGTTGAACGGGGAAAATGAGCTGCTTTCCACGGCCATAACGTTACGATTTGGGAACAATGCCGGTGCGTTTTGCATAGGAGGAATGAGACCCAGCTGGTGTCTTGTTTCTCTTTCACCAAGCACTGTCGGTTAGCCCTTGTTTGGAAAACGTCAATATGTCCAAAATGACGGATCTTTTTCCGCCATGGGGTGTGGATTTTTCCTGCAATACACAAAGGATTGGGGCGTCAAATTACCCTGTCCGGCAAAAAATCCTCGCCATTGGTCACATTCCATTTTCAAACAAAGCAAAGCAGGAACTACATGACATAGGAGGCAAAATGGAAAATCAGGATGATGTTCTCGTTGATCTTGTTGATCTATTTTATTATTTTAAGAGGAAACTGTGGATTATCATTGTTTCCCTTTTGGTCTTTGCCATCATCGGCTATGCGGGCAGTGAATTGTTGCTGACGCCCAAGTATACCGCCTCTACGCGAGTATATGTGCTGAGTTGGTCTTCGGAAGAGGCGATTGCCTATGCAGACCTTCAGCTATCGAGTCAGATTCTCAATGATTATGAGGTGTTGGTTACCGGTCAGAATGTCACGAATGAGGTGATCGGTGAACTGGGTCTGGATATGTCCAGCGACACACTGAGTAGCATGATTGAAGTGAGTACCCCGGATGACGCAACAACGCGAGTGCTCGAAATCAGCGTCACAGATACGGATCCCCAGCGGGCGGCGGATATTGCCAACGCAGTTCGGGAGGTTGCCGCAACCCAGCTGGAAGAGATTATGGATTTGGATGTTGTGAAGACGGTGTATGACGCTGAAGCGCCTACATCCCCCAGTTCTCCCAACGTAAAACGCAATACATTGGTGTGCGCCCTGGTGGGGGCTGCCATCGCAGCCGGCATTTTGCTTCTCATTTACCTTCTGGATGATATGATCCGTACCGAGGAGGATGTGGAGCGATACCTTGGCTTGAGCACCTTGGGGATTATCCCTGTTTCAG
>CAYWAP010000004.1:16906-75631 GCA_964456525.1 uncultured Oscillospiraceae bacterium | reverse complement strand
ATTGCTATCTTGTTGCTTTAGAACAAGACTACACATTTTTCAAACAAGGCCTAATGGCATTAAAAATTCCCAAAATGAAAAAAAGGCTTACTACCAGAAGAGAGTTTTGAATCCATATAGCCAACAATATAGTACATACCCCTCTTGCAAAGTTGCACATCATGTATAAGACCTTACTGGAAAATCTCATTACTAACATATTAGTTATAAAGGGGCCTAAAATAAGCCAAGGTAACGTTTCAGCAAAAAATGTCCATGATAATAGGGTAGATGAACCTGTGATTTCGAATATGACTAATGGCAAAGCTGTAGACTGTAAAAAACTACCAAAAGTCAAAATCCATTTACTTAATAACAAACTATGTAATGAAAAAATTCTTGTCATACCATACCTCGCTCTTTATAATAATATTTTGAGTAATAAGCATTTTTATCGTTTATTTTCCCCATCGTTATTGCGGGGTATCCTCCGCCCTTACAAACGTATAGTGCCCCGCAATTCGAACACGTGTTTAGATTTGATAATTTCATTTGCTGATGATATTTTTCACGTTTAGGATTATTATAGTCCAAAATAGCTGCTAATTCTTCCTCTTTTACATCTCCAATCCAAAATTCATTTTCTCTCAAAAGTAAACATGGAGTAACCTTTCACCTGGACTGAGAGCATCAACTCTCAGCCCAGTTCTCTTTTTGTCAACAGATCCCTTATTGTAAATTATCCCGCAGCTGCGTATATATCATAAATTTGATATGACATAAAAATCCCGTCCGTCTCTTTGTCAGAGATCAGACGGGATTTTGTTTCCTTTGGGACGATTAAATTGGGTTTTCAACCGACAGTTTGGCTTCTTCCTCCAGCGTCCAGCGCTTGAAGGTGCCCGGGGAGACATGCAGCATCTGTGAGGCTGCCCGGGCGCTGATCTCTCCGGCCCGGTACATCCCATAGACGCTTTGGAACTTTCTGGGACGCTTTGCCGGGGGGCGGCCCAGGCGCACGCCGCGTTCCCGTGCATTTTTCAGCCCCTCGCTCTGGCGGCGCACCAGATCCTCATGACGCTGCAATTCGTCCTCATGAATGATGGTAAGAACCTGCTCTGCCAGAGCCGCATCTTCAAACAGGTTCCGAATTCTTGCTTCGTTTTCAGCCAGCATTAACAAAATCCTCCAGTTTCGACCGGACGAAAAAAACGAACCTTTTAGTCCGGGGGGCAAAATGATAATTACTTGTAAATTGTAATCGTTATTATACGGTGACTTTTTCGAAAAGTCAATGAGAATGCAATCGAAAATATCCACAATTAACCGCCCGTTTTTTGACAAAAAATGTTCAAAATCCCATCAAGGGCGTGTGAGAGGGCTTTGTTTTACTAAAATTGCAACGAATGATACGGATTTGTAACCTTTCTGCCGGGGAAAATGTCCCCTGTGATCAGGCTCTATACCACTGCACGCCGCCCTTGGCGTCCTTCAGCTCAATGCCCTGGGCTTTCAGTTCGTCGCGGATGCGGTCGGACTCCGCCCAGTCCCGATTCTTCCGGGCCTCGCCGCGCTGGCGCAGCAGGGCGGTGATTTTGGCCGCTTCTTCCGGGTTGGCATCTGCCGGGCCGGTGACGGTATACTCGCCGGTGCCTGCGGCGGCGGCCGTCTGACTGGCGGAGCGGATTTTTGCGGCCCCCTCCAGCAGGTTCAGAGACAGCACCTGATCGAAGTCCGCCAGCAAATACAGCCGGGTGGCGTCGTCCAGGTCTTTGCCCTTGAGAACCTCATAGACGCAGGTAAAGGCGTTGGCGGTGTTCAGGTCGTTGTCCAAAGCCCGCTGGAACCGCTCCTGGTAGGCACGGGCAGCCTCCCGGTTGGGCTCCGCGCCGGTGTTGGGGTTCAGCGCGGCGATTTTCGTCAACAGCTTGTTGTAGGTGGTTGCGGCGTTGTCCAGATTCTCCCAGGAGAAGACCAGGCCCTTGCGGTAGTGGCTCTGCAGGCAGAACAGGCGGTAAACCAGGGGATCATACCCCTTTTCCTCCAACAGGGAGACGGTCAGGAATTCTCCCCGGGACTTGCTCATCTTGCCGGAAGCGGTGTTCAGATGGTGGACATGGAACCAGTAGCGGCACCAGGGGTGGCCCAGATAGGCCTCGCTTTGGGCGATTTCGTTGGTGTGATGGGGGAAAATGTTGTCCACGCCGCCGCAGTGCAAATCCAGGTATTCCCCCAGATGGCGCTTGCTGATGCAGGAGCACTCAATGTGCCAGCCCGGATAGCCCACGCCCCAGGGCGAATCCCATTTCAGAGCCTGATCCTCAAATTTGGACTTGGTGAACCACAGGACAAAGTCGGCCTTGTGGCGTTTGTTGACGTCCTCCTCCACATCTTCGCGGACGCCGACGGCCAAATCCGCTTCGTCATGGTCGTTGAAGACGTAGTACTGCTCCAGCTTGGAGGTATCAAAATAGATGTTGCCCCCGGCGGCATAGGCATACCCCTTATCCAGCAGGACGGTAATCATATCAATATAGTCGTCAATGCAGTTGGTCGCAGGCTCCACCACGTCGGGGATTTTGATGTTCAGCTTGGCGCAGTCGGCAAAAAAGGCGTCGGTATAGAATTTGGCGATCTCCAGAACGGTTTTGTGTTCCCGGCGGGCGCCTTTGAGCATTTTGTCCTCCCCTTCATCGGCGTCATCGGACAGATGCCCCACATCGGTGATGTTCATCACACGCTTGACATCATAGCCCTCATAGCGCAGCGCCTTTTCCAGAACGTCCTCCATCAGGTAGCTGCGCAGATTGCCAATGTGGGCATAGTGGTACACCGTGGGACCGCAGGTGTACATGCTGACCTTGCCCTCCTCATGGGGGGTAAACACTTCCTTGCGGCGGGTTAAAGAGTTATAAAATTTCATAAAACAGCTCCTTTTCTACGGATCGAAGGGGAAAATTCAGAAAAAAGAAACACCTCTGCATCCAAATGTGCAAGAGGCGATTGGTCGCGGTTCCACTCTTCTTTGTGACTTGAAAGGATCGGTATCGGGACCCGGCCGGGGACATTGCTCCCGCGCTCCCGGGCGCACTTCGCATCGCCTCCCATAGAACCGCTTTCACCCGGTGACGGTTCCTCTCTAAATGAGATCTTCGACACTACTTTTCCCGTTCCTAGCGCAAACCTTGTATACAGCGCTATTTTAACAGCCGTCAGGATAGGCTGTCAAGAAAAACATGCGAAAAGCCAGCGGGGAGGGAGGGGAAAACCTGCCGCTGAAATTCATGCAGAAAGATTTGACCGTGGGGGGCCGATTGTGTATAATGAACTCGATAAAACCAATTTCAAAATCGGGCCTTGTTTGAAACCTGTCAGCACACCCCAATGACGGGCCTTTTCCGCCGGTGTTGTTGATTTTCCCTGCAATCCACAAGGGATGGGGGCGTCAAACCGCCTTGTCCGGCGAACAATCTCGCCATTGGCTGCCGCTCCCGTTTTCCAACAAGGCCCGGGGTTTGCTTGTGCGGTGGCGGTGTGCCACGGAAACCCGGACAAAAGATCCGCCTCTGACGGCGAAGGCGCTTTGCAACCGAAAGCGGCGGAAAGGAAAGGTTGAATTGTACGTTTAAGGCATTGACAGTGAGGGATTGCCCGAACAGAAAACGCCGAGGACATCCTGTGTTGTGTGCGCGTTTTGCTTCGTGATGCCCGCGGAGGAGACGCGCTTTTTGCTGTCCGGGAGAGGGGCTTTGGTGAAAACCAACGCCATCGGGAGGATTTTATGTTAAAAATTGCAATTTACGGAAAGGGCGGCATTGGCAAGTCCACTATTACCAGCAATCTGGCCGCCGCGTTTGCCGTTTTGGGGAAACGGGTCATTCAAATTGGCTGCGATCCCAAAGCGGATTCCACCATTAACCTGCTGGGCGGGAAGCCTCTGCTGCCGGTGATGAACTATATGCGCCAGTTTGACCAGGACCCGGAGACGATTGAAGCCATCTCCAAGGTGGGGTTTGGAGGGGTTTTGTGCATCGAAACCGGCGGGCCCACCCCCGGTCTGGGCTGTGCCGGACGGGGAATTATCGCCACGTTTAACCTGCTGGAGGATTTGGAGCTGTTTGAAACCTGGCAGCCGGATGTGGTTCTCTACGATGTGCTGGGAGACGTGGTTTGCGGCGGCTTTGCAGCGCCCATCCGGGAGGGGTACGCGAGAAACGTGCTCATCGTCACCTCCGGCGAAAAGATGGCGCTGTACGCGGCCAACAACATCAACAGCGCGGTGAAAAACTTTGAGGACCGGGGCTACGCCAAGGTGTTTGGCATCCTTCTGAACCACCGGAATGTGGAAAAGGAACTGGAAAAAGTGGAAAACTTTGCCAGTTCTGTGGGACTGCCCATTGTGGGGGAAATTCCCCGCAGCCACGACATCACCCGGTTTGAGGACGCGGGCATGACGGTGATTGAAGGCGACGCCTCGCTGCCCATCAGCCAGCGCTTCTTTGCGCTCGCCCGGCTGCTGTTGGAACAGGGGGAAAGCGAATGACCGAAGCCTATTGCATCACCGCCGCCGACCTGGCGGCGCTGGGGAAGGAGAACATCCCGCCCCAGCTGGTGTCCAGCACCCATTTGATTTACAGCTCACCGGCTACCCTGTCCTTCAACTCTCCCGGCGCCCAGGGCTTTGGGGTCAAGCGTGCGGGGCTGGCAGTCCCGGGCAGCGTGATGCTGCTGGTGGCCCCGGGCTGCTGCGGACGCAATACCAGCACGCTGATCGAAGAGCAGTATGCCAACCGGTTTTTCTATCTGATGATGGACGAGACGGACGTCGTCACAGGACGGCATTTAAAAAAGATTCCCCAGGCGGTGGAGGAAATTTATCGGTTTCTGGACGAGAAGCCCTCTGTGGTGATGATCTGCATCACCTGTGTGGACGCTCTGCTGGGGACGGATATGGAGCGGGTCTGCCGCAGGGCCATGGAACGGGTTCCGGTTCCGGTCCTGCCCTGCTACATGTACGCCCTGACCCGGGAGGGGCGCAAGCCCCCCATGGTTCATGTCCGGCAGTCCATTTATTCCCTGCTCCAGCCCCGGGAAAAGCGGAGCACCACCGTGAATTTGCTGGGCTATTTTGCGCCCCTGGTGGAGGACTGTGAGCTGTACAGCCTGCTCAACAGCGTGGGAATCCGGCGCGTTCAGGAGATCTCCACCTGCCGGGACTATGAGGAATATCTGCGCATGGCAGAGGCCAATTTTAACCTGATTTTGAATCCGGAGGCTCGCTTTGCCGCCCAGGATATGCAAAAAAAGCTGAACATCCCCTCCATTGAGCTGACCCGGCTCTATCAGCTGGACAAGGTGAAAAAGCAGTACGCCCTCTTTGGCAGCGCCATTGGCGTCACCTTTGACGATCAAAAGGAGTACGACCGGGCCGCCGCCGCTCTGGAGGCATTTCGGGGGGCCTATCCCAACGTGACCTTTGCCGTGGGGGAGGCCATGAACGGAAACCCCTTTGAGCTTTCGCTGGCGCTGATCCGCTACGGGTTCCCGGTGCGGGAAATTTATGGAAATCTGACGCCGGAGGATTTTGTCTACATCCGGAAAATTGCACAGCACAGCCCGGAGACGAAGATTTACTCCAATCTGGAACCCTCCATGCTGAACTACGGCGAAGGGGAGCAGACGGTGGATTTGACCATCGGCAGCGACGCGAAATGGTATCATCCGGATGCGGTCCATGTGACGTGGGACGAAGACCGGCAGCCCTTTGGCTATAAGGGCGTGGAGCTTCTGTTTCAGGCGCTGAAAACCGCGATGGACCGCAGCGGGCGCACCCCGCCGGCGGGAAAGGGAACCGATGCCTGACGCGGATGGGCCACTGGAAAAACGATGATTTCGGACGGGATTTTACGAGGAATTGCCTATGAAAGGTTTACGAAAATATATGTCCCCCTTTGCCCCGGACCAGTCCGGCGCGTGCAGCGTCCTCTATGATCTGGGGGGTATTCTGGTCATCTGCGACGCGGGCGGCTGCACCGGCAACGTCTGTGGCTTTGATGAACCCCGCTGGTTCACGCAGAAAAGCGCAATTTTCAGCGCCGGACTTCGGGATATGGATGCCATTCTGGGCCGGGACGACCGGCTGGTGGAAAAGCTGACCGACGCGGCTGGCAAACTGGATGCAGCCTTTGCCGCCATCATTGGCACGCCGGTTCCGGCGGTCATTGGCACCGACTACCACGCCTTGCGGCGTATGGCAGAGCGGAAGGTCAGCCTTCCCGTCTTTACCGTGGGCACCACCGGCATGGAACTCTACGACGTGGGGGCGGAAAAGGCCTATGACGCGCTGTTTCGCAGATTTGCCGGGCAGAGCGTGGAAAAAAGCCCCGGAACCGTCGGCGTCCTGGGGGCCACGCCGCTGGATGTAACCGATCTGGAGGCGGGGGAGAAAATGTCCGCCGTCCTGAAAGGGGAGGGCTGGCGTCACGTCTGGTGCTATGGCATGGGCGCGGGGCTGGAGCAGGTGAAGCTGGCTGGCGCGGCGGAGAAGAATCTGGTTGTCGCGCCCTGCGCCCTGAAGACGGCCCAATATCTGGAGCAGCGGTTTGGCACGCCCTATGAGGTGCGCTGCCCCCTTCCGATGCCCGAGGTGCCGGAGGTGACCGGGAAGCGGGTCCTCATCATACATCAGCAGGTGATGGCCAACGATCTGCGCCGGAACCTTCTCCAACAGGGGGCCGGGGCGGTCACGGTTGCCAGCTGGTTTATGCTGAAAAAAGAGCTGAGATCCCAAGGGGATGTCCACCTGACGGAGGAAGATCAGCTGGAGGCCCTGCTGAGCGCGGAGAGATGGGACATCGTCGTGGCAGACAGGGTTATGAGACCAGCTGCCCGGGACTTTACCGGCGTCTGGGTTCACGCGCCCCATTTTGCCGTGTCGGGGAGGATGGCATGAAGACGCTGTTGATCCGTGTGTACGGCATTGTGCAGGGGGTGGGCTTCCGGCCCACGGTCAGCCGCCATGCCATGGCGGCCGGCGTCACCGGCAGCGTCTGCAACAAAGGCCCCTATGTGGAGATCTGGGCGTCTGGCGGCGATGGGCAGCTTGCCGCGTTTTTGGACGCGCTGGAGCACCGGCCCCCGGAGCGATCCTCCATCTTAAAAATAGACGTGAAGGAGAGCGAACCGCCGGAGGCATTCACCTCCTTTGAGATCGTTGAAAGCGAGAAAACAGAGGGGGAGATTTTTGTCTCCCCGGACATTGCGATTTGCGATAAGTGCAAGGAGGAGCTGTTTGACCCGCAAAACCGGCGCTATCTCCATCCCTTTATCAACTGCACCTGCTGCGGCCCCCGGCTGACCATTTTGGATTCCATGCCCTATGACCGGGTGCGCACCAGTATGGGGGAGTTTCCCATGTGCCCGGACTGCGCGGCAGAGTACACCAGCCCTGCCACCCGGCGCTATGACGCCCAGCCCGTCTGCTGCCATCACTGCGGGCCGGAGGTCTATCTGCTTGGCCGGGAGGAGCGGGGGGCTTCGGCCATCACGGCTGCCCGGCAGATTCTGCACGATGGGGGCGTGGTGGCCGTCAAGGGCATCGGCGGGTTCCACCTGTGCTGCGACGCCGGAAATCAGGCCGCCTGTCAGCGGCTGCGCAGGCTGAAAAAACGCCCCGCCAAGCCCTTTGCCGTGATGATGAGGGACTTGGAGACGGTAGAGCGCAACTGCCACATCACACCGGCCCAAAAGGAGGTTCTGGACGGGCACCAGAAGCCCATTATCCTCCTGGAGCGCAGGGAGGGCAGCCGCCTTTGCCAGGCCATCGCGCCGGACAACCCCAAGGTGGGGGTCATGCTGCCCTATGCGCCGGTGCAGCTGCTGCTGTTCGAGTATGACGACGGGATTGTCATGCCGGATGCTCTGGTGATGACCAGCGGAAACACCTCCGGCGCGCCCATCTGCCGGGACGATGAGGAGGCGGTGAAGGAGCTGACCCGGTTCTGCGACGGCATACTCTCCCACAACCGGAAAATCCGCATTCGTGCGGACGACTCTGTGATGGACTTCTACAGGGGGCGGCCATATATGATTCGGCGCAGCCGGGGCTACGCCCCGCTGCCCTTTATGACGTCCAACGGCTTTTCCGGAGAGGTGCTCGCCGTGGGCGGGGAGTTAAAAAACACCTTCTGCATTGGGAAAAACGACCTCTTTTACCCATCCCCCTACATCGGGGATATGGAGGATCTGCGGACGGTGAAGGCCCTTCAGGAATCCATTGTGCGAATGGAGCAGCTGCTGGAGGCCGCCCCCTCCATTGTGGCCTGCGACCTTCACCCCAGGTACAACACCACTGGAGTGGCGGAGGGGCTGGGGCTGCCGGTGTTTCCGGTGCAGCACCATTACGCCCACATTCTCTCCTGCATGGCGGAAAACGATACGTGGGAGGATGTGATCGGCGTTTCGCTGGACGGCACCGGCTACGGGACAGACGGCTCCATCTGGGGCGGCGAGCTGCTCCGGGCAAACAGCCGGGGCTTCCAGCGGCTGGGCCACATCCGGCCCTTTCAGCAGGTGGGGGGCGACGTCTCCGCCAAAGAGGGGTGGCGCATTGCCCTTTCCATGCTGTACAGCCTGACGGGACGGGACAAAGGGGCGGCCGCGGAGCTGGCCCAAAGGCTGGGCCTTGCGGATGAGGCGGCCTGCCGGATACAGTTCGCCATGGCGGACCGGGGGGTGAACACCGTCACCTCTACCAGTGCGGGGCGGCTGTTTGACGCCGTCAGCGCGCTGCTGGGGGTGCGGCGGGCCTCTACCTTTGAGGGGGAAGCCTCCACCACGCTGGAATTTCGGGCCAGAGCCTATGAAAGGGACTGCCTGCGGGCGGGGCGAAGCCCTGACGGTGACCTTGCCTTTATCGGGGCGGAGGGTCTGGTTCTCCCCACAGACCGGTTGGTCTGGCATCTCGTCCAGCGCCGTCTGGCCGGTGGGGACGCGAAACAGCTGGCCTATGAATTCCACT
Source organism: uncultured Oscillospiraceae bacterium (assembly GCA_964456525.1). Taxonomy (GTDB): domain Bacteria; phylum Bacillota; class Clostridia; order Oscillospirales; family Oscillospiraceae; genus Onthomonas. The sequence goes on along the minus strand of CAYWAP010000004.1, from coordinate 66,633 downwards.
GGCAGCTGGCCCGGATGATCGGCGCGGCCTGCGGTCAGATTCGGTCGGACACCGGGCTGAACACCGTCGCCCTCAGCGGCGGATGCTATCAAAATCAACTTCTACTGCGCTTGAGTCAACAGTATTTGGAGGCCGAGGGCTTCCGCGTCCTGACCCACAGCCTGATTCCCCCGAACGACGGCGGCATCGCCCTGGGACAGGCCGTGGCGGCCATGGCGCATATCCATGAATAAGGAGAGAACAGTATGTGTGTGGGTTTAGCGGCAAAAGTGGTTCACATTAAGGACGGAATGGCGGTGGTGGATGCCTCCGGCGCCAAGCGCCAGGTTTCCGCAGAGCTGGTTGAAGATTTGGAGCCGGGAGATTATGTGATGGTTCACGCGGGCATTGCCATCGCAAAAATTACCGGCGACGATCAGAGTGAGACGGATGGGCTGGCGGAGGCCCTGCTCTGATGGCGGAGACAACGTTGGAACGGGCCCGCAGAATCGTCACCTCCTACGACGGCCCGAAGCTGCGCATTATGGAGGTTTGCGGCACCCATACCCATGAGATGTTCCGGCTGGGGATCCGCAAAATTTTGCCGGATGCCATCGAGATGATATCCGGCCCCGGCTGCCCGGTCTGCGTGACGCCGGTGGGGTTTCTGGACGAGGCGATTTTGCTGGCTCTGGAGCGCCGGGTGACCATCTGCACCTTTGGCGACCTGATCCGCGTGCCCGGAACGGAGATGAGTCTGGCCGGCGCCCGGGCAAAGGGCGCGAACATTCAGGTGGTTTACACGCCGTTGGATGCCGTGGCCTATGCCGCCGGGCACCCTGAGGAGCAGGTGGCGTTTCTGTCCGTGGGCTTTGAGACGACCACCCCGGCCAGCTGTCTGGCGGTCAAAAACGCCCAGAAGCAGGGGTTGGAGAATTTCTCCCTGCTCACGGCCAACAAAACCATGCCCAGTGTGTACCGGGCCATGAAAGACAGCGCGGACGCCTTCCTCTACCCCGGCCACGTCAACGCCATCACGGGCACCCGCCTGTGTGAGCAGCTGGCGGGCGAGGGGATCAGCGGCGTGGTCGCCGGGTTCACAGCCAGGGAGCTGCTGGCCGCGCTGGCCGTCATCGTCACAAAGAGCCGGGAGGGGAAGCCCTTTTTTGCCAACTGTTATCCCCGGGTGGTCAAACCGCAGGGCAGCCCCGGGGCGCAAAAAACCGTGGAACAGTATATGGAGCCCTGTGACAGCGAGTGGCGGGGGCTGGGGTGGATTCCCGGCTCCGGCATGCGCCTGCGGGACGCCTACGCCCTGTACGACGCCCGAATCAAGCACCATCTGCCCAAGGTGGTTGGCCGGTCCAACCCCGCCTGCCGCTGCGGCGATGTGTTGCAGGGCAAGTGCAGGAGCACGGACTGCCCGCTGTTTGGCAAGGTGTGTACGCCGCTGCACCCGGTGGGGGCCTGTATGGTGTCCAATGAGGGCGCGTGCAGCGCGTTCTACCAATACGGGTAAAGCGGGACGCTTTTTGTCACAATCGGAACATAAGCGGAATGGAGGAATTCCATATGAAGGAAACAGTCACCCTGGCCCACGGCGCAGGGGGGAAACAGACCAGCGAGCTGATCGAGCGGGTCTTTCAAGCGCACTTTGCAAACCCCAATCTGACGGCGGACGACGCCGCCGTGCTGACGCCGCCCGGGGGCAAAATGGCCATGACCACCGACGGCTTTATTGTCTCCCCGGCCTTTTTCCCCGGGGGCAACATCGGCAAGCTGTCCGTCTGCGGCACAGTGAACGATTTGGCCTGCATGGGGGCAAGGCCCCTGTATTTGTCCTGCGCCTTTGTCATTGAGGAAGGGTTTCCCATGGACCAATTGGAGGCCATCGCGGCCTCCATGGCGTCCACTGCCAGAGAAGCCGGGGTGAGCATCGTCTCCGGCGACACCAAGGTGGCCGGAAAGGGCCAGGTGGACGGGGTGTTCATCACGACCACCGGCATTGGACAGATTCTGGAGGGGGTGGAGACCTCCGGCTTTGCCGCAAAGCCCGGGGACGCGGTCATTGTCAGCCGGGACATCGGCTGCCACGGCTGCACCGTTCTGCTGGCCCGGAATGATTTTGGCATCGAGGCGGATGTCTCCAGCGACTGCGCGCCCCTGTGGGGCACGGTGGAGGATATGCTGGCCGCGACCCGGGACATCCATGTCATCCGGGACGCCACCCGGGGCGGGGTGGGAACGGTTCTCTATGAAATCGCCAACCAGAGCCATGTGGGAATCCGGCTGGACGCCCCCAAAATCCCCGTGGCCCCTGCGGTGAAGGGGGTCTGCGGCATGCTGGGGCTGGAGCCGCTGTATCTGGCCTGCGAGGGCAGTCTGGTCATTGTCGCCCCCAAAGAGGTTGCCCCGGCACTGGTGGAGACGCTGCACAGGGGCAAGTACTCCACCAACGCGGCCATCATTGGGGAAGTCACAGAGGATATGCCCGGACGGGTTGTGCTGACCACGGAGATCGGGGCCGAGACGCTGCTGCCGCCGCCCGGCGGAGAGCTGCTGCCCCGAATCTGCTGAGATGTTGCTTTATCATAGAGCAGATCTGGAAGATCTGGCCTAACGGGGCCTGAAACGGAAAGGAAGAGGCGGAAATATGATTCAAGTTGCTGTTTACGGAAAGGGCGGTATCGGGAAATCCACCACCGTATCCAATGTTGCCGTGGCGCTGGCGGAACAGGGCTACACCGTCATGCAGGTCGGCTGCGATCCCAAGGCGGATTCCACCGTCAATCTGCGCCATGGAGCGCCCCTCTCCACCGTGCTGGAACTGAAGCGGGCCGGGAAACATGACTTCACCCTGGAGGACATGGTGAAGGTGGGCTATCAGGGCGTTTTGTGCGTGGAGGCCGGAGGCCCCACCCCCGGCATGGGCTGTGCAGGCCGGGGGATTATCGCCGCCCTGGAAGAGCTGAGGGCCAAGGGCGCTTATGAGCGCTATCGGCCCGACATCGTCTTTTACGATGTGCTGGGGGACGTGGTGTGCGGCGGGTTCTCCATGCCCATGCGCAGCGGCTACGCGGAGAAGGTGTTTATTGTCACCTCCGGGGAGAACATGTCCCTCCACGCCGCGGCCAACATCGCCATGGCGGTGGAACATTTCCGGGAACGGGGCTATGCGGAGCTGGGCGGCCTGATTCTGAACCGCCGGAACGTGAAGCACGAGGACGCCAAGGTGGCCGAGCTCTGCGGCGATATTCAAAGCCGGGTGATCGGCACATTGAGCCGCAGCGAGCAGGTGCTGGAGGCGGAGGAGCGGAAAATGACCGTGCTGGAGGCCTTCCCGGACTCCGAGATGGCCGGGGAATACCGAACTCTGGCAGCCAAGGTGGCCGAGCTCTGCGGACTGGAGCGTCCGTCATGCTGAAAGTGGTACACGGAAAGGTGGACGTCTCCGGTGCGGCGGCGCCCATCCGGGAGGCGGCGTGGCCGGCGCCCTTTGCCTCGGAACTGGAGTACAATTCCCCGGCCCATGGCCCCTGGAACATCGTCCACACCGGGATGCTGATTCCCGGCTCCCATCAAATTTACATCTGCGCCCCCAACTGCAACCGGGGCGTCGTTCTGACGGCGGCGGAGATGAACGCGCTGGACCGGTTTTCCACCGTGTTTTTGCAGGAGCACAACTTTGTGGACGGGGATATGGAAGATCTGATGATCGAGGGCGTGACGGATATTTTGAACCGCCTTCCCCGGAAGCCCTCCTGCGTGCTGCTGTTTACCGTCTGCGTACACCACTTTCTGGGAACCGACATCCCCATGGTGTACCGGGTTTTGCGCCGGCGGTTTCCGGACATCCCCTTTATCGAGTGCTATATGGACCCCATCAAACAGAAAGGGGACCGCTCGCCGGATCAATTTCTGCGCAAGGCCATGTACTCCGTGCTGGAGAAACGCCCCCAGAGTCGGCGGTCTGTCAGCGTGATCGGCGGCGATTTCGCCCTGGACAGCACCTGTGAGCTGGCGGAGCTGGTCCGCGCCGCAGGCTGTGAGCTGAGAGAGCTGCCCCGATGCCAGACGTACGAGGCGTTTCAGGCTCTCTCGGAGAGCAAATTGTATGTTTACACCTATCCCAACGCCAAGCTGGGGGCAGAGGATCTGGCCCGGCGGCTGGAGGCAAACTGCCTTTATCTGCCCTCCTGCTTTGGCTATGAGGAGATCGGGGTGCAGCTGGATACACTGGCAGATGCGTTAGGGGCGGCGCGTGTGGACAAAACGGCGAAAATTGCGGAATGTGAGGCGGCCCTTGCCCGGGCAAAGGCCGTCATTGGCGATGCGCCGGTGGTGTTGGATTACACCTTCCATCCCCGCCCGCTGGGCCTTGCGCGGCTGCTGCTCTCCCACGGGTTTCGGGTGACAAAGGTCTATCTGGACGCCTTTAACGGCGAAGAGCGCGCCGATTATGACTGGCTTCAGACCCATGCGCCAAACCTGATGATCTACTCCACCATTCATGTGAAAATGCGGGAAATGCCCCGGCAACACCGGGAAAAGACCCTGGCCATCGGCCAGAAGGCGGCCTATTTTAACGCCACAAACCACTTTGTCAATCTGGTGCAGGGCGGCGGGCTGCACGGATTTGACGGCATCTGCCGCACCGCCGGGATGATGATTGAGGCCTTTGAAACCGAAAAGGACGGCAAAGCGCTGATTCCCCGAAAGGGGCTGGGGTGCGCGTGCTGCCTGTGAGGCATGGGCCTTGTTTGGAAAGGAGCGGTTTCCATGCGGCAAACTGCGAGAATTTTATCCACCTACACCGCGGACGTCTCCGGCGTCTGCTCGTCCCTGTATGAGCTGGGCGGTATGGTGGTCATGCACGACCCATCCGGCTGCAACTCCACCTATAACACCCATGATGAGCTGCGGTGGTACGATCAGGACAGTCTGATCTTTATTTCCGGCCTTTCCGAGATCGACGCCATTCTGGGCAGCGACGACAAGCTGATCCACGATGTGGTGTCGGCTGCGCGGCAGCTTTCCCCCAGATTTATCGCCATCTGCGGCACGCCGGTTCCCATGATGAGCGGAACGGATCTGCCTGCCATCGCGGCCATCGTCGAGGAGAAAACCGGCATTACCACTTTTGGCTTTTCCACCAACGGCATGCACTCCTATGTGCAGGGGGCGGGAATGGCCCTGTCCGCCCTTGCATCCCGCTTCCCCGGGACGGTGGAGAAAACCGTGCCTCGGGGGGTGAATATCCTCGGGGCGACGCCTCTGGACTTCGCCCTCTCCGGCACGGAAACGTCCATCCGCGCAGCGCTGCGCGCCCGTGGATTTTCCACCGTCAGCTGCTGGGCCATGGGCAGCACGCTGGAAGAGCTGGGGCGGGCCGGTGCGGCGGAAGTGAATCTGGTGATTTCCTCCGCCGGGTTTGCAGCAGCCAAAACGCTGCGGGAGCGATTTGGCACACCCTACGTGGTGGGGGTGCCTGTGGGCTGCTTTGGGGAGGCGGTCTATGCCGCCCTGGAACGGGCCATTGACACGGGGGAAAATCAGTTCCCCGGCGCGGAGCGGCCCCGGGCGGAGGGGGCAGATCTGACCGTCATCGGGGAGACGGTGACGATGTCCTCTCTGGCCGCCGCCGTGAGCCGGAAGTACGGCAAGCGCGTACAGGTGTTCTGCCCGCTGGAGACGCCGCCGGAGCTGATGCACTTATCCGATGTGTTTGAGATGGATGAGGTGTATATCGAGGCCATTGTAAAATCGGCCCGGGCGGTGGCGGCTGACCCGCTCTATCGGTATATTGTCCCGGAGGGGATTCCCTTTTACGAACTGCCCCACGTGGCGTTTTCCGGGCGGATTTATGCCGGAAAGGTTCCGGATTTTACCGCCATTTTGAAATAAAGGCTGGGCGGGGTAAGGAGCCGCAGCCGCTTGAGGACGCAGAAAAGCCCGCTGCCTTTCCTGGGAGAAGGCGGCGGGCTTTTGTTGACCGGGTCAGGATTCTTTTACGGAGAACTGATAGCTGGTCACCTGATGATAGGTCTCCCCGGCCTTTAACAGGGTGGAGGGGAATTCTGCGTGATTGGGAGAGTCCGGATAATGCTGTGTCTCCAGGCAGAAGGCGCTGCGCTGGACATAAGCGGCGCCGCCCTTGCCCTTTCCGCAGGAGGGGTCATCCTGGACAAAGTTGCCGGTGTAAAGCTGAACTGCGGGTTGGGTGGTGCAGCAGGTCATGACGATGCCGGTCTCATCGCCCTGGGCGATGGCAAAGGGTTCGTCCATACCGTGGGTATCCAAAATGAAGTTGTGGTCATAGCCACAGGCCAACTTGATCTGTGGATCACTCCAGTCCAGATCCCGGCCAATGGGCTTGGCGGACCGGAAGTCAAAGGGGGTGCCGGTCACATCGAAGGAGACGCCGGTGGGCAATGAGGCGGCGTCAATGGCGCTGACCCGGCTGGCGGCGATCTGAAGGAGCTGGCTTTCCGCGCTGCCGCTGGCGTGGCCGTTCAAATTGAAATAGGTGTGGTTGGTCAGGTTGACCACGGTGTCTGCGTCGGTGGTGGCCTGGTAATCCAGAATCAGAGCGTTGTCATCGGTCAACGTATAGGTGATGGTCATCTCCAGCTTGCCGGGATACCCCTCCTCCCCGGCAGGGCTGGTGCGCTTGAACATCAGGGAATTGCCGTCTGGAATTGCATAGAAAAAGCTGCTGCTGTAGATGCCGTGCAGGTGGTTGGGGCCTTCGTTGGGGGTCAGGCGGACCATCTCCCCGTTGAGCGGGAATGCGCTGCCGGCAATGCGGTTGGCATAGCGGCCCACAAACGCCCCGAAAAAGCAGCTGCCATCCTCATAGGCCTGGACGGAGTCGTAACCCAGGGCGACGTCTACCAGCGTGCCGGTGCGGTCGGGAACCTGAATGGATTGGACGATACAGCCCCGATCCAAAACCTTGACGGTCATACCGTTGGAATTGGTCATGGTGTAGACGGTGACGGCTTCTCCGGAGCGGGTGACGCCAAAAGGCGCGGCAGTAATGGACATGAAGCATCCTCCTTTTGAACTGGTTTTGGGTTTTCGCGCAACGCCCTCGGCGTATGCGGCCCTTCTCTCACGGCGGGGGCGGCGGCAGGGGATTCCCGCCCGGAAATCTCCTGCCGTGAGAGAACAGCGATCACGACAGAGATCGCAATTTCAATACAAAAATTATACAACGGAACGGGCAGGATGTAAATGAAACCTTCTGTCAAAAAAATATACGTACCAATTTATCGCACGGATTCTATTTGTACCAATACGCGGAAAGAGGCGGCTTGCGGAGCGGCCGGATTTACAGTATACTGGCCCAAAGACCCCGGCCCTACATAATAAGAGGGCTGAACAGGAGGAGACGTTATGATTCGCGCAGTGATTTTTGATATTGACGACACGTTGTACAGCTATAAGCGTGCCCATGCAGCGGCCTTGCCCGCTGTGCGCCGCTACGTGGAGGAACATCTGGGACTGGACGGGGAAGAATTTCTTTGCCGTTACAAAGAGATGATGGACCGGCAGCGCCTTCGCTGTGGGGAAACCGCCGCCGTCCACAACCGGTATATTCGCTTTCAAATGTTGATGGAGGAGTACGGACTGCCGCTGCGCCACGTGATGCCGCTGGGAACCCTCTATTGGCGAGAGCTGTTGTCCCACGCGGCTCCGGAGCCGGACGCGGCGGAAAGCATGGACCAGCTGCGGGCACAGGGCATTCGGATTGGCGCCGGCACAGATATGACGCTGGATTGGCAGCTGGAAAAGCTGGATACCTTGGGTTTGATCGATCGAGTGGATTTCATTGTCACCAGTGAGGAGGCAGGGGTGGAAAAGCCGGAGGCGCGCTTTTTTGCGCTGTGCCAGCACAAGGCGGGCTGCCAAAAAGAGGAGTGCCTGTTTGTTGGGGACAGCCTCCGCAAGGATGTCCTGGGCGCGCAGGCCTTTGGCTTCCATGCTGCGTGGTATCAACCGGACCCGGCGAAGGCGGCGCAGCAGCCCCAGGTGCCCCGCCTGCAAACGTTCGGCGAGCTGCCAGCCCTGGTCAGCCACTTCTGATGTAGGCGGCCGCCCGGCAAAGACTGCCGGGGTAGGGCGCTTTCCGGCTCTGCATGGCGTTACCGTTCCGCTCTGAATTTGATGAGGGCTTTTCCCCTTTGCCCGTACAAAAATGCTCCCCTTACGGCGTTCCGTGTTGCTTCGCGGTTTGCCGTAAGGGGAGCGGTTTCATTTTAATAGTTTATATGACGGTGTTTCTGGTTGCCCGTATCCTCTCCGGCGTCTGCCGGAGGGGCGGCTCACAGGCGGAGGACGGACAGGCGATCCTGGAGCGGACGCTCCGTCAGCGGCTCTGCGGGGTAGCCCACCGCAAGGGCGGAAATCATGCGGAAGTTGCTGGGGACGTGCAGCAGGGCGTTGGCATGGGCGACGTCCTGCAATTCGCGGCAGACGCCCAGCAGATACACGCTGCCAAGGCCCAGGCTGGTGGCGGCCAGCGCCATGTGCTCCACAACACAGGCGGCATTGGCGCCGGACAAAAGGTCGGCATCGTCCCGATCCTCCAGCACGAAGATGACTGTGGGCGCTCCGTAGGTGGGGCAGGCGTCCGCGTTGTCAATGGCGGCGGCAAAATCCGCGTTCAGCGCTTCCAGCAGTTCCGGGTTCTGAACCACGACCAGCTGGAGATGATCAAAACGGCCCATGCCCACAGGGGCCGACTGGGCGGCGGCGAGGATGGCGGAAAGCTGCTCCTCGGTAATCTGCTCAGGGCGATAGGAGCGGGTGGAACGCCGAAGTTGCAGCACCTTTGTGAATTCCATACAAATCTCCTTTCCAAATAAAAAGAGGTTTCCGTTCAGTTTGATCATATAATACCGAATTTTTCCAATGCTGTCAAGAGATGGACCGGTGTGTTTCCCCTGACTTGAAAGGCCAAAAAACCTGCCGCCCCACTTTTTAGAGGGGGAACCACGAAGAAAAACGGAAGTTTCAAAAGTTTTTTCATTTTTCCCTTGACAATTATTCTCAGGTGTAGTAACATACCTAAGGTTCACCAAAGAGGTGGGCTATGCGATGACGCGGGAGATTGCGGCGCAAGCCGGTAACTTCCGCTGAGTATGTCCGGACCTGATTCGGGCGGCTGATGAGTGCGTCTTCTGGAGGGTATCCAGCTTCATGGGCGCAGCGGCCGGCAGATTTTGTCGGCTTTCCTTGTGGCCAAGCGCGATACACGCGGCAGAGTGTACAAAATATCAGCCCGGCCCCGTCCGGTCCCGTCATGTACAACAAAGTACGAAACAGGAGGAAAACATCATGGCAAATGAATCTATTCGTATTCGCCTGAAGGCTTATGACCATCAGCTGATCGATCAGAGTGCAGAGCGGATTGTTGAGACGGCCAAGCGCACCGGCGCCTCTGTCTCCGGCCCCATCCCGCTGCCCACCAAAAAGGAAGTCGTTACCATCCTGCGCGCTGTGCACAAGTATAAGGACTCCCGTGAGCAGTTCGAGCGCCGCACGCACAAGCGTCTGATCGACATTCAGAATCCCACCCCCAAAACGGTGGAATCCCTGATGAGCCTGCAGCTGCCTGCCGGCGTTGATATTGAGATCAAGCTGTAATTCAGCCGGGATCTCCATTTACCATTTGTTGAACCCGCTTCCCGGCGAACATTCGAGCCGGGAGGGTCATGTTGAGCCGGAGGAGCGCTCGCCCAATGTGTGCTGTGTCCGATTCAACCAATAACCTTTCAAGGAGGAAACATCCAAAATGGCCAACAAAAAGGCAATCATGGGCAAAAAGGTGGGCATGACCCAGATCTTTGATGCCGATGGCAAGGTGGTCCCCGTCACTGTTATTGAGGCCGGCCCCTGCTATGTCGTCCAGAAAAAGAGCATGGAGAAGGACGGTTATGAAGCTGTCCAGCTGGGCTATGGAGCCACAACTGACAAACACCTGACCAAGGCGCAGAAGGGCCATCTGGCCAAGGCAGACGTCCAGAACGTCAAGTATCTGCGCGAGGTCCAATTCACAGAAGCGGATAAACTCGAGATCGGCGATGAGCTGAAGGCGGACGTCTTCGGCGTTGGTGAGCACGTGGATGCCACTGCCACCAGCAAGGGAAAGGGCTACGCCGGCGTCGTCAAGCGTCACGGCGCACAGCGCACCCCCATGACCCACGGCGGCGGCCCGGTCCACCGTCATGCCGGTTCCATGGGCTCCACTTCCACTCCCTCCCGGATTCGGAAGGGCAAAATCGGCGCAGGCCAGATGGGCAACGAGCAGGTTACCATCCGCAACCTGGAGATCGTCAAGGTCGATCCTGAGATCAATCTGATCGCTGTTCGCGGCGCTGTTCCCGGCCCCAAGGGCGGCCTGGTCGTTCTGAAGGCTACCACCAAGGTCGTCAAGGCAAAGCAGGCAGGTGCTTCCATCAGCCTGAACCCGCAGAAGGCTTCCGGCCGCAACCCGCAGAAGGCCTCTGCGCGTAACCATTAATAGGGGGGAGAGATTACAATGCCTAAGGCTAATGTTTATGACATCACCGGCACTCAGACCGGCGAAGTCGAGCTGAACGATGGCATCTTTGGGATTGAGCCCAATGAAGTCGCCGTTCATGCAGTGGTCAAAAATCATCTGGCCAACTGCCGTCAGGGCACGCAGTCTGCTCTGACCCGCGCGGAAGTCTCCGGCGGCGGCAAAAAGCCCTGGAGACAGAAGGGCACCGGTCGGGCCCGTCAGGGCAGCATCCGCAGCCCCCAGTGGACCCACGGCGGCGTCGTGTTCGCGCCCAAGCCCCGCTCCTATCGCTATCGCCTGAACAAAAAGCTCAAGCGCCTGGCGCTCAAGAGCGTGCTGTCGGACAAGGCAGCCAAGAACGCCGTTATCGTGATCGACGGCCTGGATCTGGCAGAGATCAAGACCAAGAGCATGGTTCAGCTGCTGAACAATGTGAACGCCGGCAAGTCCGTTGTGGTCACCGACGGCGTGAAGCGGAACGTGGTTCTGTCCAGCCGCAATATTCCCGGCGTGGTCACCACTCCGGCGAATATCCTGAGTGTATATGACATCGTGAACGCCAAGAGCCTGGTGGTTGACAAGGCTGCTCTGGCGACGATTGAGGAGGTTTATGCGTAATGACTGCTTATGATATCATCAAGAAGCCCGTCGTTACCGAGGCTTCCATGGCCGCTACCGCAGAGCGTCAGTATACGTTTGTCGTCGACAAGCGGGCCACCAAGAATGAGATCGCCAAAGCTGTGGAGAAGATTTTCGAAGTCAAGGTCGAAAAGGTCAACACCATGAACTATAGCGGCAAGAAAAAGCGCATGGGCGCCGGCCGTCCCGGCAAGCGTGCCGACTGGAAGAAAGCGATTGTCAAGCTGACCGAGGACTCCAAGACCATCGAGCTCTTCGAGGAAATGGTGTAAGGAGGTAACGCAAAATGGCTATTAAGACGTTTAAGCCTACGACCCCGGCACGCCGTCATATGACTGTGTCCGGCTTCGATGGCGTTGATAAGAAGGCTAGACCTGAGCGCAGCCTTACCCAGAAGCTGAACAAGCACTCCGGCCGCAACAACACCGGCCGCATTACGGTTCGCCATCACGGCGGCGGCGGCAAGAAGATTTACCGCATCATCGACTTCAAGCGCGACAAGGCAGGCCGTGCTGTGGTTCAGCGCCTGGAGTACGATCCCAACCGCACCGCTTATATCGCGCTGATCCAGTATGAGGACGGCACCAAGTCCTATATCCTGGCCCAGTCCGGTCTGAAGCCCGGGTACTTTGTGGAGTCCGGCCCTGAGGCGGACATCCTCCCCGGCAACTGCCTGCCCCTGGCAAATATCCCCGTCGGCACCGTGATCTCCTGCATTGAGATGCACAAAAGCCACGGCGCCCAGCTGGTCCGTGCGGCCGGCGAGTCCGCCCAGCTGATGGGCAAAGAGGGCGATTATGCACAGATCCGTCTGCCCTCCGGCGAATATCGTCTGATTAAGCTGGACTGCCGGGCCTGCATCGGCGGCATCGGCAACGAGGACCACGGCAACATCCACATTGGCAAGGCTGGCCGTAAGCGCCACATGGGCGTGCGTCCCACGGTTCGCGGCTCCGTCATGAACCCCAACGACCATCCCCACGGCGGCGGCGAAGGCCGTGCACCCGTTGGCCGTCCCGGCCCGGTTACTCCCTGGGGCAAGCCGGCTCTGGGTTACAAGACCCGCAACAACAAGAACCGCAGCGAACGCTTTATCGTCCGTCATCGTAAGACTAAGTAAGGAGGCCAGTTAGAATGAGCAGATCTGTTAAGAAAGGCCCCTTCTGCGCCCCCGAGCTGCTGAAGAGAGTCGATGAAATGAACGCCACTGGCGAGAAGAAGGCCCTGAAGACCTGGAGCCGCAGCTCCACCATCTTCCCCTCCTTCGTCTCCCACACGTTCAATGTGTATAACGGTAAGAAGTTTATCCCCGTTTATGTGACCGAGGATATGGTCGGCCACAAGCTGGGCGAATTTGCTCCTACCCGTACCTTCAAAGGCCACACCGGTGGCAAGACCAAGTAAGGAGGATGCGAACATGAGTGAAGCGAAAGCAAGTCTGGCATTCGCACGTATCTCCCCCCGTAAGGTGAACGTGGTCTGCCAGCTGATCCGTGGCAAGGATGTGGAGATGGCGACTGCCATCCTCCAGCACACTCCGAAAGCTGCTTCCGAGTATCTGATTAAGCTGGTGAAGAGCGCGGCTGCCAATGCTGAGAACAACTTCGGCATGGATCCCGATAAGCTGGTCATCAAGGCTGCTTATGCAGACGCCGGCATGATTATGAAGCGTATGCGTCCCGTTTCCAAGGGCCGCGGCTATCGTATCAACAAGAGAACTTCTCACATCACCGTTGTGGTGGAAGAGAAAGAATAAGGAGGCAGATCCATGGGACAGAAAGTGAATCCCCACGGTTTTCGCGTGGGTGTTATTAAGGACTGGGATTCCCGCTGGTATGCCCGTGAGGACAAAGTCGGCGATCTGATTGTCGAGGACCAGGAGATCCGCAAGTTCCTGAAGAAGGCCCTGTATTCCACCGGCGTGCCCAAGATTGAAATTGAGCGTGACAACTCCAAGGTCACCATCTATGTCCACTGCGCACGCCCCGGTATGATCCTGGGCAAGGACGCAACGCAGATTGAAACGCTGCGCGCCAAGGTCGAGAAGATGATTGGCAAGACCACCGTCCTGAACATTGTGGAAGTCAAGCGCAACGAAGTGGATGCCAACGCACAGCTGGTGGCTGAGAACATCGCCCAGCAGATTGAAAAGCGCATCTCCTTCCGCCGCGCCATGAAGAACTCCATTGGCCGCGCCATGCGCTCCGGCGCCAAGGGTATTAAGGTCAAGATCAGCGGCCGTCTCAACGGCGCTGAAATTGCCCGCAGCGAGTCCTATCATGAGGGCACGATTCCTCTGCAGACCCTGCGTGCAGACATCGAGTACGGCTTTGCAGAGGCGGCTACCACCTATGGCCGCATCGGCATCAAGGTCTGGGTCTATAAAGGTGAGGTTCTGCAGCAGACCCTGCGCACCACGCCCCGCACCATCGACCTGTCCAAGCCCTACCGTGAGCACAGTGACCGTCCCCGCCGCGGTGGCCGCCGTGGGGATCGCCGCAATGGCAATTTTAGACGTAACCGTCAGAGCTCTGGCGGATCCCGCAGGGAAGGAGGAGATCGCTGATGCTGCTGCCTAAGAGAGTAAAATACCGCAAGCAGATGCGCGGCCGCATGACCGGCAAGGCTACTCGCGGTACCAAAGTGAATTACGGTGACTTCGGCCTGCAGGCGCTGGAGCCTGCGTGGATCACCTCCCGTCAGATTGAGGCGGCCCGTGTCGCCATGACCCGTTACACCCGCCGCGGCGGTAAGGTCTGGATCAAGATCTTCCCCGATAAGCCCATCACCCAGCACCCCGCTGAGACTCGTATGGGTAAAGGTAAAGGCTCCCCGGAGTATTGGGTTGCCGTTGTTAAGCCCGGCCGTGTCATGTTTGAGATCGGCGGCGTCTCCGAAGAGGTCGCCCGTGAGGCCCTGCGCTTGGCCAGCTATAAGCTGCCCTGCAAGACCAAGGTTGTGACCAAAGCTGATGAGGAGGTTAAAGCGTAATGAAAGCTGTTGAAGTGCGCGGTATGACCCCTGCTGAGCTGGAGACGAAGCTGGAGGAGCTGAAGAAGGAGCTCTTCACTCTGCGCTTGCAGAACGCTACCAACCAGCTGTCGAACCCGAGCAAGATCGCGGATGTCAAAAAGGACATCGCCCGTGTTAAGACCATTATTCGTGAGAAGCAGATCGCTTCCGCAGGCCGCTGATAGGAGGAATTTAAAATGGAAAGAACTTCTTCCCGTAAAACCAGAGTCGGCCTGGTCGTTTCTGATAAGATGGACAAGACGATCGTGGTTGCCATTGCCGACCATAAGGCACACCCCCTGTATAAGAAGATCGTCAAGACGACCTACAAGCTGAAGGCGCATGATGAGAACAATGAAGCCCGCGTGGGCGACCGCGTCCGCGTGATGGAGACTCGTCCCCTGTCCAAGGAAAAGCGCTGGAGACTGGTTGAGATCGTCGAGAAAGCTAAGTAAGGAGGTACCGGTATGATCCAGGAAGAATCCTATCTGAAGGTTGCCGATAATACCGGCGCCAAGATGCTGAAGACCATCCGCGTCCTGGGCGGTTCCAGACGTAAGTATGGCAACATTGGGGATGTGGTTGTGGCCTCTGTGCGCAAAGCGTCTCCCGGTGGCAGCGTCAAGAAAGGTGACGTCGTCAAGGCCGTCATCGTTCGCTCCGTCCGCGGCGTCCGCCGTGCAGACGGTTCCTATGTCCGTTTTGATGAAAACGCCGCCGTTATCATCAAGGAGGATAAGACCCCCCAGGGCACCCGTATCTTTGGGCCGGTTGCCCGTGAGCTGCGCGACAGAGATTATCTGAGAATCCTGTCCCTGGCTCCTGAGGTTATTTAAGGAGGTCGCAGGAATGAACAACATGAATATCAAGCAGGGCGATAAGGTTGTCGTCCTGAATGGCAAAGATAAGGGAAAGATTGGGGAGATCCTGGTCTCGATGCCCAAGAGCAAAAAGGTGATCGTCAAGGACGTTAACGTTTGCTCCTGCCACACCAAGCCCCGCAAGCAGGGCGATGAAGGCGGCATCCTCCAGAAGGAGCGCCCCATCTATGCCTGCAAAGTCCAGCTGGTCTGCCCCAAGTGCGAGAAGCCCACGCGCGTTGGTCACAAGACGGCGGACGTCAATGGCAAGAAAAAGAATGTCCGCGTTTGTAAGAAGTGCGGCGCTGAAATCTGAGAAAGGAGCGTAATCTGAAATGCCGGTTTTAAAGGATAAATATACTCAGGAAGTCGCTCCTGCTCTGATGCAGAAGTTCGGCTATAAGTCTGTGATGCAGATTCCCAAGCTGGATAAGGTCGTGGTCAATGTGGCCGTCGGCGAGGCAAAGGAGAACGCCAAGGTTCTCGACGCAGTTGTCAACGACATCGCCACGATCACCGGCCAGAAGCCCATCGTCACCAAGGCGAAGAAGTCCGTTGCAAACTTCAAGCTGCGTGAAGGCATGCCCATCGGCGTGAAGGTCACGCTGCGCCAGGACAAGATGTGGGAGTTTGTTGACCGCCTGTTCAACATTGCCTTGCCCCGTGTCCGCGACTTCCGCGGCATCAGCGCTGATTCCTTTGACGGCCGCGGCAACTATGCCCTGGGCATCAAGGAGCAGCTGATCTTCCCCGAGATTGAGTACGACAAGATCGACAAGATCCGTGGCATGGACATTGCCTTTGTCACCACGGCCCGGACCGACGAGGAAGGCCGCGAGCTGCTGTCCATGCTGGGCGCACCGTTTGCAAAGTAATAGGGAGGGGTAACGATTATGGCGAAACTGTCTATGAAGCTGAAGCAGAAGAGAGAGCCCAAGTTCTCCACTCGCCGTTACAACCGCTGCAAGATCTG
This sequence comes from uncultured Oscillospiraceae bacterium, assembly GCA_964456525.1. Classification (GTDB taxonomy): domain Bacteria; phylum Bacillota; class Clostridia; order Oscillospirales; family Oscillospiraceae; genus Onthomonas. The sequence goes on along the minus strand of CAYWAP010000004.1, from coordinate 50,621 downwards.
CGGTCGTCCTCACGCATATCTGCGTGACTACGGTGTTTGCCGTATCTGCTTCCGTGAGCTGGCCTATAAAGGCGAGATCCCTGGCGTGCGTAAAGCGTCCTGGTAAAAGGATCTGCTGAACTTAGCAGCACATTTACTTGCTGGGAATATCCCAGTTGGAACATGTCACGTGTTCCAACTGGAGACAGCCCGCTGCCGCTGATGACTGTAAGACAAGTTCGCGGCTGCGGGTTGATTTGTGTTTGCGGCGGAGCAGTGCATGGCTCTGCCGGCAGAAATCCATTTGGATACAGATTTCCCTCCGGGAATTGGAAAAAACGGAACACACGGATCCGTGGAATATGCTTTGTTCCCGTTTTGCAGGGAATGTTGTATAGATAACGGCATATAACCATGAAAAAATTTGGAACAATATTGCCTTTTTCCTGTTGCTTTTTTCCGGAGAATCTGTTAAATTATATATCGGCGTCAGACGTCAAAGAGAACCTGTCCGGCTGCGGACACGGCTCGGAGATACGCTGATGCCTGGAACAGGTGAGATACAGTCCAACCCGGTCGAAACTCCCTGTAACCTTTTTGTTGTCACCGGGTTACTATGCGTAAACTCGGTGATTATTTTTAAGGAGGTCTATTATGCACATCACAGATCCTATCGCTGATATGCTGACCCGCATTCGCAATGCGAATAGCGCCAAGCACAGCACTGTGGATGTCCCTGCTTCTAACATGAAGAAGGCCATTGCAAAGATCCTGCTGGACGAAGGTTATATCAAAAACTATCAGCTGATCGACGACGGCACCCAGGGCATTATCCGCATCACTTTGAAGTACAACGGCACGGAGAAGGTCCTGAACGGCCTGCGCCGCGTGTCGAAGCCGGGCCTGCGCATCTATGCCGGCACGGAGGAACTGCCCAAGGTCATGAATGGTCTGGGTATCGCTATCATCTCTACGTCCAAGGGCATCATGACCGATAAAGCTGCGCGCGCAGCCCACGTCGGCGGTGAAGTCCTGGCTTTCATCTGGTAAGGAGGGTATCGAAACTATGTCTCGAGTTGGCAGAATGCCTATTACCGTCCCCGCCGGTGTCACTGTCAGCATTGCTGATGGCAATGTTGTCACCGTTAAGGGCCCCAAGGGTGAGCTCACCCGCACCTTTTCCCCGCTCATCAAGATCGAGCAGGAGGGGAATGTTATCACCTGCACCCGTCCCAATGACGAGAAGCAGACTCGCGCCATGCACGGCACCACCCGCGCAAACCTGAACAACATGGTTGTTGGCGTTTCCGACGGCTTTACCAAAGTGCTGGAGGTCAACGGAATTGGTTACCGTGTGCAGAAGCAGGGCAACAAGATGACGATGACTCTGGGATTCTCCCACCCCGTCGTGGTGGAAGAGGTCCCCGGCATCACCATTGAGTGCCCCGACCCCAACAAGATCCTGATTAAGGGCTGTGACAAGCAGGCGGTTGGCCAGTTTGCAGCCGTTGTCCGCGGCAAGCGTCCGCCGGAACCCTATAAGGGCAAGGGCATCAAGTACGCGGACGAGACCATTCGCCGCAAAGAAGGCAAGACTGGCGCTAAGAAGAAATAAGGAGGTGTGCCCCATATGATTACAAGACCCAATACCAATGCGCAGCGGTTGAAGCGTCATAAGCGCGTGCGCGCAAAGATCTCCGGCACGCCCGAGAGACCCCGTCTGAACGTTTTCCGCAGCGAGACCAACATTTACGCCCAGGTCATTGACGACGTCAACGGCGTGACGCTGGTTTCCGCTTCCTCTCTGGACAAGGGCTTTGAGTGCGACGGCGATAAGAAAGCCGCTGCCAAGAAGGTTGGCCAGATCGTGGCCGAGCGCGCCAAGGCTAAGGGCATTGAGACTGTCGTGTTTGACCGCGGCGGTTATGTGTACCATGGCCGTGTTCAGGCCCTGGCTGAGGGCGCCCGTGAGGGCGGCCTGAAGTTCTAAGAGAAGGAGGAAAGAACATGCCTAGATATGAAAAAGAGGCCAGCGAGTATATTGAAAAGCTGGTTTATCTGAACCGCGTCAGCAAGACCGTCAAGGGCGGCCGCGTGTCCAAGTTCTCCGCTCTGATGGTGATCGGCGACGGCAAGGGCAAAGTCGGCTATGGCCTGGGTAAGGCATCTGAGGTTCCCGAAGCCATTCGCAAGGGCATTGAGGACGCCAAGAAGAATATGATTACCATTTCGGCGATCAACGGTACCATTCCTCATGAAATTGTCGGCGAGTTCTCCGCCGGCCGCGTGCTGCTCAAGCCCGCTGCCCCCGGTACCGGCATCATTGCCGGCGGCCCCGTCCGTGCGGTCATGGAAGCTGCTGGCATCACTGACATCCGTTCGAAGTGCCTGCGCTCCCACACGGCTCAGAACGTGGTTGCAGCCACCTTCGCCGGCCTGAAGGCCCTGCGTACCCCTGAGCAGGTGGCAAAAACCCGCGGCAAGTCTGTGGAAGAGCTGTAATAGGAGGAATTGACGAAATGGCAAACCTGAAGATTAAGCTCGTCAAGAGCCTCAACGGCCGGATTGCCACGCATAAGGCAACGGCGGCCGCACTGGGTCTGCGCAAAATTGGCGACACTACCGTGCAGCCTGACAACGCAGCAACTCAGGGTAAAATCCACCAGATCGGTTACCTGCTTCAGGTGACCGAAGAGCAGTAAGGAGGATAGGAAAATGGAACTTTATAATCTGTCTCCTGCCCCTGGCTCCACCTTTACCGCTAAGCGCAAGGGCCGCGGCAACGGTTCCGGCAACGGCAAGACCGCTGGCCGTGGTCAGAAGGGCCAGAAGGCCCGTTCCGGCGGCAAGGTTCGCATTGGCTTTGAGGGCGGCCAGATGCCCCTGGCACGCCGTGTCCCCAAGCGTGGTTTCAATAACATTTTTGCAAAGCGCCTGGATGCCATCAACGTGTCCGTTCTGAACCAGTTTGAGGATGGCGCGACTGTCAACCTCCAGTCCCTGCTGGATGCAGGCATCCTGAATCAGTGCAAGTATGGCGTTAAGATCCTGGGCAATGGTGAAATCAGCAAGAAGCTGACTGTTCAAGCGACTGCGTTTTCGGTTTCTGCCAAGGAGAAGATTGAAGCCGCAGGAGGAAAGGCCGAGGTGATTTAAGTGATTGAGACAATTCGCAATGCTTGGAAAATTCCAGAGCTGCGCAGAAAGTTAGTCTACGTCGCTTTTATCCTCCTCATCTTCCGCCTGGGCAATAATATCCCGGTGCCCTTTATCGACACCGCCAGCCTGAAAAGCTACTTTAACGCGGCTTCCAGCAATATCCTGGGCCTGATGAACGTCATGTCCGGCGGCTCCTATGGAAGCGCCACCATGCTGGCGCTGTCCATTCAGCCCTATATCAACGCGTCCATCATTATCCAGCTGCTGACCGTTGCCATCCCCGCCCTGGAGCGCCTTCAGCGCGACGGCGGCGAGGCCGGCAAGCGCAAGCTGGAGCAGATCACCCGATTCACAACGCTGGGTCTGGGCCTTCTGCAGGGCTTCGGCTATTATATGCTGATCCGGTACAATGAGTTTTTGTCCGATACGTCTGTTTGGGCAGCGGTTATCATTGTGATGACCTTTACCACTGGCTCTGTGTTCGTCATGTGGCTGGGGGAGCAGATCACGGAATTCGGTGTCGGCAACGGCATCTCAATCCTGCTGTTTGCGGGCATTATTTCCCGTGTTCCGAGCGCCATTTACTATATGTATGAGGGCGTGCGCAACCACATCCTGGACGTTGAGGACGCAAGCGTTGATCTGCATCCGGTCTTTGTCCCCATCATCATCATTGGTGTGGCGCTGATTCTGGTGCTGGTTGTGTTTATCACCCTGGCGGAGCGGCGCATTCCTGTCCAGTACGCCAAGCGTGTGGTGGGACGGAAAATGTATGGCGGCCAGTCCACTAATATTCCCATGAAGGTGAATATGTCCGGCGTTATGCCCATCATTTTCGCCCAGACCATTGCATCCATTCCCGCTACGATTGCCGCGTTTGTTCCCAGCCTGTCCGATAGCTGGCTGATGACCATGTTTGACTCCGGCACAGTCTTCTACAATGTGCTGTATGTCCTGCTGATTATCGGCTTCGGCTATTTCTATGCCACCATTCAGTTCAACCCGGTTGAGGTTGCCAACAACCTGAAAAAGCAGGGCGGATTTATCCCGGGCTATCGCGCCGGCCGTCCCACGGCTGAGTTCCTGGCCCGCGTCCTGAACCGGATTACCCTGTTTGGCGCCCTGTATCTGGGTGTTGTGGCGGTCCTGCCCAACGTGACCGGTGCTATTTTCGGCATTTCGGCCTTGTCCATTGGCGGCACTTCCGTGCTGATCGTTGTCTCTGTCGCTCTGGAAACCCAAAAGGCTCTGGAGGCACAGATGATGATGCGGCATTATAAGGGCTTTCTTGATTAAAGAAAGGACGTAGTGACATGAAACTGATTCTTTTAGGAGCCCCCGGCGCCGGTAAGGGTACCCAGGCGGAGATCATCAGCAAAAAGCTGGGTATCCCCACCATTTCTACCGGCAACATCCTGCGTGCGGCGGTTAAAAATGGAACTCCCGTGGGCAAGCAGGCCAAGTCCTATATGGACGCTGGCAAGCTGGTTCCCGATGAGGTCATCATCGGCGTGATTCATGAGCGCCTGCAGGAGCCTGACTGCCAGGAAGGTTATATTCTGGACGGCGTGCCCCGCACCATTGCCCAGGCTGAGGCCCTGGAGAAAGCCGGTATCCTCTTCGATGCCGTCGTCTCCATCGAGGTGTCCGATGGCGAAATTGAGCAGCGTATGACTGGCCGGCGTTCCTGCCTGACCTGCGGCGCCACCTACCACGTTGTGGCCAACCCCCCCGAGAAGGAGGGCGTTTGCGACGCCTGCGGCGGTGAGCTGACCATCCGGAAAGATGACAAGCCGGAGACGGTTCGCGCCCGTCTGGCCACCTACCATGAGCAGACGGAGCCTCTGAAGGGCTTCTATGAAGCCCGGGGCCTTCTGAAAGTTGTGGACCGGCAGGGCAGCATTGAGGAGATCAATGCCGCGATTATGGAGGTACTGGGTTAATTATGGCAGCTGTTGTGCATCTGACTCCCATTGAGAGCGAAGACGATGAATATCGGATTGAAATGATGCGTAAGGCTGGACGCCTCTCTGCTGAGGCGCGTGCGCTGGCCGGTTCTATGGTTCGGCCCGGCGTCACCACCAAAGAGATTGATACCGCCATTTTTAAGTATATCAGAAGCCATGGAGGCTATCCCAACTTCTACCATCTGTACGGTTTTCGGGGCAGCGCCTGTATGTCCATCAACGATGAGATCATCCACGGCGTCCCCTCCAACCGCCGTTTGGAGGAGGGAGATATTATCTCCATCGACGTAGGCGCCTGTGTGGGCAATTACACCCTGGATAAACGGGGTGCGCCCCACGGCGGCTTCCATGGCGACTGCTGTGCCACTTTTGCCTGTGGTCAGGTTTCCGACGAGGCGAAACGCCTCATCGCGGTGACCGAACAATCCTTCTGGGAAGGGATCCGGTATGCAAAAGCCGGCGCCCGGATTTCCGAAATTGGACGGGGCGTGCAGACCTATGTGGAGGCAAACGGATTTTCCGTGGTGCGGGAATTCGTGGGCCATGGCATCGGCAACGAGGTTCATCTGGCTCCGGAAATCCCCAATTATGTGCTCAAGCGCTACCCGGAGGGGAACCCCAGGTTGAAAAAGTATCAGACCATTTGTGTGGAACCAATGGTCAACGCCGGCTCCGCCCGAATTAAATTCGAGAGGATGCCCGACGGCTGGGAAGTCATCAAAACCGCTGACGGTAAGCTGGCTGCCCATTATGAAAACGCCATTCTCATCACGGACGGAGAACCTGAGATTCTCACGACGTGTGGAGATTGACATATGCAAGCTATCCACCCCTATGAAATCGTTCTTTCCCTGGCCGGTCACGATGCAGGCAAGCTGTTTTGCGTCCTGAAAACGGACGGCAAGTATGCCTTGATCGCCGACGGCAAGGAGAGAAAGCTGGACGCGCCAAAACGCAAAAGCATGAAGCATTTGCAGGGCGTAGGAACCAGCGCACATCCGGCAATCGTTCGATTGCAGAGAGGCGAACAGATCACCGATAAACAGCTTCGGTGCGCGCTGGCCGCCTTCCGCGAATCAGAGAACCCAAATTAAGGAGGCTCACTCTCGTGTCCAAGGAAGATATGATTGAACTGGAGGGTGTCGTTGTTGAGGCACTGCCCAATACCACCTTTATGGTTGACATTGGCAAAGGGCATACCATTTTGGCCCACATTTCCGGCAAACTCCGTATGAACTATATCAGGATCCTCCCGGGTGATAAGGTGACAGTCCAGATGTCCCCCTATGATCTGACCCGCGGCCGGATTACCTGGAGAAGCAAATAACCTGAACTCACTTGTCAGGTAACGTGGAGAACGCCCTCTGGACAAGGGAACACTTCGCGCCGCAAAACAGGAGGTAAAACGATGAAAGTAAGACCGTCCGTCAAGCCCATTTGCGAAAAATGCAAGGTCATTAAGCGCAAGGGCCGCGTCATGGTGATTTGCGAAAATCCCAAGCACAAACAGAGACAAGGATAAGGAGGTGTATTGATCAATGGCACGTATTTCTGGTATCGACCTGCCCAAGGATAAGCGGATTGAGATCGGCCTGACCTATATCTATGGTATCGGCCTGACCAGCTCCAAGAAGATCCTGGCTGCAACCGGCGTCAATCCGGACACCCGCGTTCGCGATTTGACCGAAGAGGAAGAGGCTAAGCTCCGTGAGGAAATCGGCAAGAATTACACCGTGGAAGGTGATCTGCGCCGTAACGTGGCTATGGACATCAAGCGCCTCATTGAAATTGGTTCTTATCGTGGAACCCGTCACCGCAAGGGGCTGCCCGTTCGCGGACAGAATTCCAAGAACAATGCCCGTACCCGTAAGGGTCCCAAGAAGACCATTGCTAACAAGAAGAAGTAAAGGAGGGATATACAATGGCCGCTAACAAGAAAAAGGTCGTGCGTAAGCGCAAAGACCGCAAGAAGGTTGAAAAGGGCGCAGTGCATATCCGCTCCTCTTTCAACAACACCATGGTTACCATCACCGACACACAGGGCAATACGCTGGCCTGGGCGTCCTCTGGTGAGATGGGTTTCCGTGGCTCCCGTAAGTCCACTCCCTATGCCGCTCAGACTGCCGCTGAGACCGCCGCTAAGGCTGCCATGGAATTTGGTCTGAAGACGGTGGAAGTGTACGTGAAGGGCCCCGGCGCCGGCCGTGAAGCCGCGATCCGTGCTTTGCAGGCTGCCGGTCTGGAGGTCACCCTGATTAAGGATGTCACTCCTGTTCCCCACAATGGCTGCCGTCCTCCCAAGAGAAGACGCGTCTGATCAATTAAAGGAGGATTACTATTATGGCAAGAAATATGCAGCCGATTGCCAAGCGCTGCAAGACGCTGGGCGTATCTCCCGCAGTGATGGGATATGCCAAGAAGACGACCAACCGCAACCCCAAGGGCCAGATGCGCCGGAAGCAGTCTGAGTACGGCCTGCAGCTCACGGAGAAGCAGAAGGTCAAGTTTGTCTATGGCATTCAGGAAAAGCAGTTCCGCAAATATTATGAGAAGGCCGCTAAGGCCCCTGGCATCACCGGTGAGACCTTGCTGTCCACCCTGGAGCGCCGTCTGGACAACGTTGTGTTCCGTGCCGGCTTTGCTATGACGCGCCGTCAGGCCCGTCAGCTGGTCTCCCATGGCCATTTCCTGGTCAACGGTAAGCGCGTGAACATTGCTTCCTATCTGGTTAAGGCCGGTGATACGGTCGAGGTCAAGAGCAGCAGCCGCAGCTCCGCCGCATTTAAGCGTTTTGTCGGCGAGGATGCCATTGCTGTCACTCTGCCTGCGTGGATCACCCGTGAGCACATGGACGATCTGAAGGCTACGATTGCCCGTCTGCCTGAGCGTGCCGATATTGACTTCCCCGTGGAAGAGCATCTGATCGTGGAGCTCTACTCCAAGTAATCGGTGTCCCTCATATTGATGAGCTGTCAACAAGGTATGATCTGATACCGCAGACGAGGAGGGTAAACTAATGGTAGAAATCGAAAAGCCGCGCATCGAATGTGTCGAAAACCCCGGAGAGAGTTCCTACGGCAAGTATGTGGTCGAGCCCCTTGAGCGGGGCTATGGCACGACGTTGGGAAATGCCCTGCGCCGGATTCTGCTCAGCTCCCTGCCGGGAACTGCCGTCACCACCATCAAGATCGCCGGTGTGCAGCATGAATTCTGCACCATCCCCGGCATCAAGGAAGACGTGACACAGATTGTTCTGAATGTTAAGAAGATTATCGCGAAGCTGCACTGCACAGGCACCAAGCGTGTGTATATTCAGGCCAGCGGCGAAGGCGAAGTCACCGCTGGCGACATCAAGTCGGACGGGGAAGTGGAGATCCTGAATCCCGATCTTCACATTGCCACCCTGGGGGCGGATGCCAGCCTGAACATGGAGCTGACGCTGAGCCATGGACGCGGCTATGTCCCCGCGGAACGGAATAAGTCTGCCCAGACGATTATTGGCGTTCTCCCGGTGGACTCGATCTATAGCCCGGTTATGAAGGTCAACTACACGGTGGAAAACACCCGTGTTGGCAATATGACCGACTATGATAAGCTGACCCTGGAAGTGTGGACCGATGGCACGATTACCGCACGCGATGCCGTCTCGCTGAGCGCCAAGATCCTGTGTGATCACTTTATGCTGTTCACCGACTTGTCCGACACCGTGGGCACCCGTTCCACCGTCGTTGACAAGCCCGAGGCGACCCGCGATAAGGTTCTGGACATGACCATCGAAGAGTTGGATCTGTCCGTTCGTTCCTTCAACTGCCTGAAGCGCGCCAACATCAACACCGTCGCAGATCTGATTTCCAAGACTGAGGATGAGATGATGAAAGTCCGTAATCTGGGCCGGAAGAGCCTGGAAGAGGTCATCAATAAGCTCTCCGCGATGGGTCTGGCGCTGGCAAAGGAAGAGAACAACTAACATCGAACGCTTTGGGCCTTTTGCCCTGCAACAAGAGATATGCAGTCCGTATCCCGGACTGTTTGAAGGAGTGAATGTAAATGGGTTATCGTAAACTCGGTAAGCGCTCTGACCAGCGTAAAGCCCTGCTGCGGCAGCTGACGACAGACCTGCTGGAGCACGGCCGCATTAAGACCACTGTCACCCGGGCGAAGGAAGTTCGTCCGCTGGCAGAGAAGATGATCTCCCTGGCAAAGCAGAACGACCTGGCGGCTTACCGTCAGGCTCTGGCGTTCCTGTCTAAGGAGGACGTGGCTAAGCAGCTGTTTGACCAGATCGGCCCCAAGTATGCCGAGCGCACCGGCGGCTACACCCGCATTGTCCGCATCGGCTTCCGCCGTGGCGATGCGGCAGAGATCGCTTACCTGGAGCTGGTGTAAGGAATTCTTCGGCCATTCCTGTAGAGGTTCCCTTTCGGGAATGGCGCTGGAGTGGGGAAGGCCCCCTGTCCGCCGGGCGGATAGGACAAACGGCATGTGACCGCAATGGTTGCATGTGCGGTGGAGCGCCCCATAACCACACTGGATTCTCGAATGAAATCAATCCCTTCGGGCAACTGTCCGGAGGGATTTTTTCCATATTTGGGTCGTGAAAGGGCTTTTTTGCGGAGTTGTTCTTGACAATTTCCTGAAGTAGTTTATACTGATACTATTCTGGGATGGTAGATCAAGAGCCCGTCTGCGGCGCTATGTCCGGTCCGGACGGGATAGCTCGAAGCATAGGGGCGATTGCAATCTCTCCATCACCGGTCAACAAGCGGGGCATACTGAAGCTGAGCCGTCAAATCCGTATATCCACTGGGTTCTAATGAGGGCTTTTGACAGGGAACGATTTGCGGCTTATGTGCCCGGAGGCGCGTTATGATTTATGAAGATCCAAAATTTTATCTGCCCAATCTCCATACGCTGCAAAATGGCAATCATTTTTACGGCAGCTATTGCGGTCTGCGCTTTTTTGTAGATCCCGCGCCGGAAAAAGGAGAGGACGGCGAAATGACAGGCACCGTGACCGCCGTCGTGTGGTACGGGGAGAGGTGTCTGGAGGAGAGCGAGGCTGTGGATGAAGCTACGTTCCCCTTGGATGAAGCCGGCCGGCAACAGATTTTGGACTGGTTGGACGCGCAGTACGGGAAAATGAACCGCACAGCGGAATCTCCCTGATTCCGACATAAATACAATTGGAGTGTGAAGTTTCCATTATGGACATTGATAGTCACAGTATCGGCTTGATCGTCGTTCTCGGAGTGCTGATTGCGTTTTCAGCCTTCTTTTCCGCCACGGAGACCGCGTTTTCCTCCGTCAACAAAATCCGGCTGAAAAACCGGGCACAGGACGGGGACCAGAGGGCGGAGGCAGCCTTAAAGCTCGCGGAGGACTATGGCCAGTTGCTTTCCGGCGTATTGATCGGAAACAACATCGTCAATATCGCCGCTTCTACGCTGGGAACGGTATTGTTTACATCCTGGTCCGCACAGTATGGCGCCACGGTCAGTCTGGTGGTGATGACCATTTTAATCCTGATTTTGGGAGAGGTTACGCCCAAAACTCTGGCAAAACAGCATGCAGAGGCGGTGACGATTGCGGTGACGCCGGTGGTCCGAGTTCTTTTGACCATTCTGCTGCCCCTGAACGCCTTGTTTGGTCTGTGGCGTAAGCTGCTGCAATCGCTGTTCAAGGCCTCTGATGAGGACGGGATCACAGGCGATGAGCTGATTACCATGGTCTCTGAGGCCGAAAACGAGGGCGGACTGGAGCCGGAAGAGGGCGAGCTGATCCGCAGCGCAATCGAGTTTGGCGATCTGGAAGTGGGCGAAATTTTTGTCCCGCGGGTGGATATGATTTCCGCGGAAGATACATTGACTGTCTCGGAGCTTCGGGATCTGTTCCGGGAATATGACTTCTCCCGGCTGCCCGTGTACCATGAAAACCGGGATCATATGCTGGGCATCATCCATGAAAAGGATTTTCACAACGCCGATCTGACCGAAGAGGAAAGCTGGCTGCCCCTGGTGAAACCTGCGCTGTACACCACATTTTCCGAGCCTGCGGCCCAGGTGCTGGCTAAAATGCAGCGGGCCAAAATCCACATGGCGATTGTGGTAGATGAGTTTGGCGGTACAGAGGGAATTATTACCTTGGAAGATATTCTGGAGGAACTGGTTGGTGAAATCTGGGATGAGCACGATGAGATCGTGGAAAAGGTGAAAAAGCAGGAGGACGGCAGCTACCTGATTGCCTGCTCGGCCAACTTGGCGGACGTGTTTGAACTGGCCAATATCCGTGAGGAGAGCGAGGCGGCCACAATATCCGGCTGGGTGACGGATGAGCTGGGCCATATTCCCCGTGTGGGAGATCAGTTCATTTATGAGAATCTGGAGGTCACTGTCACCGCGAGTTCCCGGATGCGTGTGCTGGAGATTCAAGTGCGCATCTTGCAGGCAGACGAGGAAAAAGTGGAGTCCGAAAAGTAATATACTGTCAATAAAATACTATTTGTATCAAAAAAGCGGTCTGCGTCGAAGGCAGACCGCTTCTCGTTTGGGTTCTCAGGGATTCAGGGCGTAAAAGGCGCGGCGGACATCGCCGGAAAAGTACAGCGTCCCAAGGGCGCAGGCGATGCCGCCCTCCTCCAGAGCCATTTTCACACCGTCTTCAATGGAGGGGGCGGCGTCGGCGCGGCCCCCCATGGCACGGATACCGGCGGCCAGATCCTCCGCCGTCCGGGACCGGGGGGTGGGCGCGGTCACTGTGATAAAGCGTTTGGCAAGGGGGAGAAGCAGGCGCAGCATCTCATCGGCGTCCTTGTCGGCCATGATGGCGATGAGGAAGGTGAACTTTTCATTGGGAAAGGAGGTTTGCAGACTTTCCACCGTGGCGCCCATGCCATGGGCATTGTGGGAGCCGTCCAGAATAAAGGGCGGATCTTTGCGCAGCAGTTCAAACCGTCCGGGCCAGGACACCGTGGCAAGGCCCTGCCGGATGGCGTCCTCGGAAATCTGCCAGTTGCGGCGGCGGAGCACCTGTAAGGCGGTAAGTGCCGTGGCGGCGTTCCGGGGCTGATAGGAACCGGGCAGCGGAAGGTATAGGCCGGTCAAATCGCCAAAATCGAATACAGTGCCCTCCAGACGGCGCTCGCGGATGCGCAGCTGGCCAAAGTCCACCCGGTGCAGGGGAACATGCTGCTCCTCACAGACCTGTGCAAGGACGGCATCTGCTTCGATCTGGCCGCCATAGGAGACGGCTTCTGTGCCGGGTTTGATAATCCCCGCCTTAGCCCGGGCAATATCCGCCAGAGTAGGGCCAAGCTCCGCCACATGATCCATGCCCAGGGCGGTGATGACGGCGCATTCCGGGGCACCGATGACGTTGGTGGAGTCCAGCGCGCCGCCCAAGCCGACTTCCAGGACGACAATATCACAGCCCTTCTGGAGGAAATATTGAAAGGCAATGGCGGTAATCAGCTCGAATTCCGTGGGAGAATCCTCCATGGCGTCGGCTTTGGGGCGGATTTGGTTGACAACCTCTTCCAGTTCACCGTCGCCGATTGGAACGCCGTTGACCTGAATGCGCTCGTTAAACCGGTTGATGTAAGGGGAGGTGTACAGGCCCACAGTGTAACCGGCGGCCCGGAGAACCGAGGCGGTGATGGCGGCGGTGCTGCCCTTGCCGTTGGTGCCGGCGATATGGACAAAGCGCAGATGCTGTTCCGGGTTGCCCAAAGCGTGCAGCAATTCCCGGGTGCGGGAGAGGCCGGGCTTGCGTTTTTGCCATTTTACCGCGTGAATATAGGATAATGTGGATGTATAGCTCATAGTGTACCTCATTATTTACAAAGATCGTCTCTATTATCGGCGCAGCAGGCAGGTTTGTCAACCAAATCCCGCCCAAAGGCGGCAAAAGCCCGCTTCCCGTGGAGGAAAGCGGGCTTTTTGACAGTTTCCCGTGGCGGCGCTCGCCAGAGCGCCGCCCTATCCCAATAAAACAGGGGCGCAGGACCGCCGGCAGAGGGAAGCCGGCGGTCCGGTTTCCGTTCTGACGAGCAGTACAGCCGCAGTGAAATGGGGTGCATGCTTGCGCCCCGGCGGCTGCCGCCGCTCCTGTCTGAGTCTAGTATGTCCGGGAGGAGAGGGATCATACCTTGGAAAATATTGTTTAAAACCCGTTATATCGGGGCATGCTGAATCATAGAATACGCACAGAACAGCTTTGCCAGGTGTGAAAGGAGAACAACGTGACGGAGACAATCAGATGGTTCCGCCGGCAGGAAAACGAGGCGGAAGAGGAGCGCTATGCGCTGATTGAGGAGCTAAACCGCACACAGACTGCGATCCAGCAGACCTATATCCAGTTCAACAGCACAGATGACCCGGACTTGATTGAGGCGGCAGTGTTCGAGCTGAAGGCCCATCAGAGCCGGTATTCCTACTTTCTGCGGCGGTTGAAGGCTCTGGACAGCGCGATGGAAACGCAGCTACAGGCAAAGTGATGGGGTCCGAGTGGCTGATGACCGCCGGCGCGGTCTTAGGGGCGCTTCTGGCGCTGATTTTGCTGCGTAAAATGGTGGGAACCGTTCTGCGTATCTTGCTGAGAACGGCTGTTGGCGGCGGTGTCCTGGCCTTACTGGCGCCGGTTGGCGGGATGCTGGGGTTAAATCTGGGCGTGAACCTCTATAACGCACTGGTCATCGGGATTCTGGGGGCGCCAGGGTTGGGGCTGCTGATGCTGCTCAACTGGCTGCTGGCCCAATCCTAGTGTGCGCAAAATCGGAGGGGGGTCAACGCTGCGCAGGCAGGGGGAAAACAGAAAACTGAGTGGGGCGGCAGCGGGAGGAACGGCTGCCGCCCTTGCCATCCGGCAGCGGCAGTCTACCGCGGACGAGCTGTGATACAGGCAGTGCGGATTACCCGCCATCAAAATGCCCGTGGAGATCCGGCGATCCCCACGGGGTGTGATTTAGGCTCTGTTTGGCGGGCGCCGGAGTTGGCCGGTGCTGCGCGTTACGCCTCCGGGATGTGCTCCAGCCCCACCTCCATGAAATACTGGTAGTAAGGCATCAGGAAGCAAAACGTATCCACCATGTCATCCACCAGTTCGGGCCGGTCATAGCGGTCGTCAAATGGGCGGCACACGTTCAGCTCCACCCATTTCCGGTTAAACCAGGGCTTGAGGGCGTCGGAAACGGCGCCCTTAGAGCGCTTATATTCCGTTCCCTCCAGGACGATGTCCGGCCGGCCCTTGAGCCGGCGGGCCAATTTCTCCAGTTTTTCCGGCTCCCGCAGAATTTTGTGGCGGTATTTTTCCATGAAAGAGGGTCTGGGGCAGTAATAACTCAGACCATAGGCGTAGCCGTCCGGTGAAATTTCAAAGTAAAAGGTTGGGGCGGGGGTCTCGGGTTCCACCGGTTCGCGCAGCACAAACCACAGCTGCTCCTTGTAAGGCCCCCGCCCATGAAGCCGGCGGGCGTCCCGATAGATGCGGGTCACCTTGATGTTCAACTGCGCGTCCGGATACCGGGCGGCCATGCGCTCCTGCACATCGGCGGCCAGCTCCTTCAGCGGCTCATACAGGTGCTGAAGGTAATCCTGTTTGTGGGCGTTGAACCAGGTGCGCTCATTGTTAAAGCGTATGCCCCACAGGAACTGGATGGTTTCCTGAGAAAATCCCTGAAACATGGTCTCTTCCCTTTCGTTTATGGCAAGTTATTCGGCGTCTGAGTCGTTCCCTTCGTCCCCGGAGCCGCTGTCACCCTCCGAGTCGCCGTCTGAGGTGTCCGTGTCATCGCCACCGGTGTCTGTCCCATCTGCTGTGTCATCGGAGGAATTCGAGTCGTCGTCCGAGGTGTTGGTGCTGCCGGAACTGCTCGAGCTGCTTGAACTGCTGGAGCTGCTCTTTTTGCTGCTGGAGGATTTTGTGGTCGATTTTTCTTTGGTGCCCACGTAGATCACTTCATTCCGCAGGGTATAAGAGCTGTAGGCTTCCTTCTCCCGGGAGATCTCGTTGCCGTCCGCATCGTAAACCACGCGGTAGGTCTGGGCTGTGGCGCCCGGTTCGCCCTCCACGGCTGTCGTCGTTTCCCCCACATACATGGAGGAATCTTCTTTATAGACGGTGTCATAGTCCGTCCAGCTCAACATCTCGTTGACCAGTTCGCAGGTGGTGCCGTCCACATTGGTTCCCAGGATGGTAATGGTCAGCCGGTTGGAGGAGCTGTAGCTGGTGACGATTTTGATGGGATAATCCCGGTTGTTTGTGAACTTGAAATCAGGCCCGCCCCAGGAGACGGTGGCGTCCATGCCCAGCGGCACATAGCTGGAGACGTAGGTGTGGTTATAGCGTTCGGTAATCTCCAAATTGGCTCGGACCACGGCGATGTATGCAGTGGAGGAAACCTGGCAGACGCCGCCGCCATACTCCTGAACGCTTTCCCCGTTCACATAGGCGGTTGCGGTATAAAAGCCGTTGGCAGCGGTGCGCTCACCCACAGTATCGTTGAAAGAGAAGGTGCCGCCGGAGATGATAATGGTGCCGTTCATGTTGGCCGCCGCTTGCTGCACATTTTTGATGCGGTTGCTGGTGCCGCTGACATCGGTGGTGTAGGTGCCCAGGACATCCTCAAAGAGATGCTCTTCCAGGTCGCTGGTGGAAACGGTGGGGTCCGTGTAGGTGAGGGAGATGGAGACGGTCTCGCCCTCAGCAGCTGCGGCGATGGCCTCCTCGGCCTCGTCCTTGTCAAAGTCGACGCCTTGAACGGATGAGACGATTTCATAGTCGTTGTCCGGGTCCAGAGTGGCGTTGGTGGGTTCCTGGTAGACATCGTCATAAATGGCGTCTATGTCCACGGCGTCCACTTCCTCATCCTGCATGGGGCATTCCAGCGTATCCTCATAGTTGTTCTCGGCCACAGCGGCTTTGATGGAGGAAATCAACCCGTCTTTGTCAACGCTCTCGCCGCTGGTGCCCATGGTAAAGATCAGGGCGTCTTCGGTCACTTCATAGGTGGTTTGGACGGTGGTGTTGATCTCCATCAGGCCGCTTTCTTCGATGGCGTCACCCAGTGCGCTCTCATCTGTGATCTCGGGGAGAGCCTGAAGCTGGTTCCCCATAATGGCGTTGCAGATCAGATACCATCCGCGCTTGAGGAAAGCGCTGTTGCTGCGGGAGAGGACACGCTCGGCGATTGCCTCGGTATCCAGCTCCAGAGAGGACCCCAGGGAGACGGTATAGGTGTCCCCGTTGGCCGAGATGGTCAGACTTCTGTCCCCGTAGTCCTCTTCAAAATTCTCCGAAAGCAGCGCCGCCAAGGCCGTCTGCTCCAGACCGCTGACGTCTACGCCGTTGACGGTGGTCTTCAAAAGGGCCACCTCCGGGTTGACAACGGCGCATAACATGACATAGACCACCATGAGCGTGGCCACAACACCGGCGCCCAGCAAAAGCGGCTTGCGTTTCGAGCGGACGAAGTTGGCCATGGCCGAGCGCCCTTTTCCGGGCTTTGCAGGGGAAAGGGCCGTAGCTTTGCCACCGGCTGCGGCGCCCTTTGGGGAATCATCTGCCGTGGTGTCCAGCCGAACCGTGTCAAAGGCGTCGCTGTTCTCATTGCCTGTCCTTTGGGACTGCTTCGGGTGCAGCTTGCGTTTCAGTTTTTCAGTATGTTTTTTAATCAAGAGATCCACTCCAATCGGGTCATGGGCAGCACCAGCCGCCGCGGCAAAATCAGACAGCTGGCACAGGTGGTTTGGCACGAGTATTATACTATTCTTTGCCGAAGACGGCAAGATTCTGTTTGTAGGATATGGAAAAGAAGTTGTCCAGATCGACGGTTTATTTTATGTAAACGGCGGGGTGGGGTATGAGCTGGCTTTGTGAACCGGCGAAACCACTGCCGGTTTTGGGGGAGATGATTTCCCGTGGTCAATGAAACAATTGCAGGCGCTCAAATGCCTGATACAGGCCGTCATCCGTCACGGCGGGGCAGATGTGATGGGCCTCTTTTTTTAACCTGGGATTGCCGTTGGCCATGCAAACGCTGGTGCCGACTGTGCGAAACATTTCCAGGTCGTTCATGCTGTCGCCAAAGCCGTAGGTGTCCGAGAGCGGGAGATGCAGATGTTCGCATACACGTAAAATGCCCCGTCCCTTGTCAAAACTGCGGCCGATCAGCTCCCCATTGGTGCAGTGTTCCCCCGGTTCGCTTTGGATGCAGAAGTGATAGCGATCCTCCAACAGAGCGCGAGCGGGGTTCAGCTGTGCCTGAGTATTGCACATGATGCCAATTTTATAAACAGGTTGTCCAGCATATTCTTCCATGGGAACCATATTCAGTTTTTTTGCCATGGCCTCCCGCCAGCGCAGCATCTCACTGTTGATGGCCGCCCCTTCCACATGGGAAAGGAATTCGTCCAGACCGGTGTCGGTAAAGGTGCCGTCCAGACACTCCACAGTGCGGTATACGCCGCTCTTCCGCAACACCTCCATCGCCTGGGCGACGTCCTCCGGCGGCATGGGGTGGTTGTAAATGACCTCGTCACCGCAGAGGATATAACCGCCTGCGCTGGCAACCGCTCCGTCAAATCCATAGGCCAGCAGAGGGCGCAGCATGGCCAAATTGCGGCCTGTGCAGAGAAAGACCTTGTTGCCGGCAGCGCGCGCCCTGGCGATGGCCTCCAGAGCGGAGTCGGGCGGAACGCTTTTGCCCGGTTCGGTCAGTGTGCCGTCGATGTCAAGAAAAATGGATTTTTGACCCATAAAAACCTCCGATGGAACGCAGAGAAGGCCGGGGACAGAAAGGAACCTGAAAAGTGCGAATAAAAATTTGAAAAATATAACGGGCTATCACAGAGATGGACTGTGAAAAACGGCAACAATCCGAGGGGAAACGCGAGTAATTTGAGGGTATTATAGCATAATTTTGGAATTTGTAAAGGGGCGGCGGCAGAATTGCTTTTATCATAACAGGAAAACAGGAGTAAAATGAGAATGTGATCGTATCAATTGCTGTGAAAAAGTTGGAATTTCCCTAGATGAGGCGGGCTTCCCCAGAAGCATAGTGGCGCTGCTGTGTCATACAGGAAATTATGGGGAAGGCCGGATCGTTTGAAAGAAAAAGCCCCAATTGTTCCTCAAAGGGAAACTGGAAAACCGCCCCTGCCGAAGCAGAAGCGGTTTCCAGGTTTAGAATAAGGAAGAAACAAAAGGTGTTTGCAAAGAAGTAGTTTTAGCCGTTGACAACCGCAGCCCCCATGCTGCGGCAGGCCTCCAGGGCGTCGTCATCGGGTTCGTTGTTGGCCATCACGCCTTCGCCGGTGGCAATCACAGCGCCAGCGGCCTCCGCGCGCTCGACCCAATCCCGCATCCACTGGCCGTCGCCCCAGCCGTAGGAGCCAAATAGACCCACCGTTTTGCCGGAAAGTTTTCCCTCTAATTCGGCAAAAAATGGCTCAAAGTCGAACTCCTCCAGCACTTCGGCGCCCATCGCGGGGCAACCCAATGCCAAGGCGTCGTAAGCGGCGGCGGCATCGGCTGAGGTCTCACTGACATTCAGAAGGGCAACCGTTGCCCCGGCGTTTTTTGCGCCTTCGGCAACTGCCTGGGCCATCGTCTCAGTGTTGCCCGTGCCAGACCAGTAAATAACGGCAACGTTGTTGTTCATACAATTACCTCCAATGGATGAATGCGGCGATTCGATCGCGGCATCCAAAAGATTTGATTTCAGATTGTTACATCCCGTGGGGCAAACCTGAAACAGGGAGCCACTGATCCCATCCCGCCGGTGGGCGGATGAGAAGAGGATGTAGAAATCTGACACATTTCAAACAGGTGGTACAGCATAGGCATAAAGAAATCCGCCAAACACCGAAGATTGATTGAATCAGTGGCTCGATATATTTCAAGCTGTCAGAAACAGCGTTGAAATCGATTGTCCCAGCGCCAACAGGCGTTGCAGACAGCTGCGGCAGGTGTCATAGCAGGCAAAGCGCTCTTTTGCCGCCTCTACATTGTCGTAGACCTTCCAGTATTTGCACAATTTTCCCCCGTTCCCATGGTTTTGGATGAAGCCGAGGACATCCCCTGTGGGATAGTCCAGGAACAGGCCGATCTCGTGGGGAAAGGTGTCACAGGTCAGGCGTTGGCTCAGAACGTCCAGCATCGCATCCAAATCCGCCTCCGGCGGATAACCGAATTGAACCAGAAGCCCGTGAACATCCGGCTCTGCCAGGCGGTTTTCCAACATCTGGGGCCGGTAGACCAGACACAGCACCCGGCGGTTGCAACTGCACAGGATCCGGAAGGCGATCCCCGGGAACGACTGGTTGCACAGGGCAATTTGATCTTCCAGATCTCCAAACTGTTCCAGGGAGAGGGAGACCAAATTGGCCGACTTTGCCCCTAAAAGGGCGGGGGCGCAGTGCTGGGCCAGAATCTGTTCCAAACCGGGAGAGAGCAAGGCTATGACCTCCTAGAAGTTAGCAAAAGCTAACTCGACCTGAAAAAATAAACTGCAATCGCAGAGCTGGTTTGTGCTTGCAGTTAGTATTACCTAACCACACGCACATCATACGCCATCAGCGGGGCTTTGTCAAGAGGAAATTTAAAAAAATTTGACAGCAGTGGAAACATGAGCCGGGCAAGGGGTTTTTCACGTGACCGTCCGGCAAAGCTGTTTGGCCCCGGGCCCGGAGAAGCCCCTGCCCGGTATTCACCCGTTTTTTCCCAGATGATGGGGGCGCTTGTTGCCCTTTTCATCCACGGTGACGTAGACAAAGGTCGCGGAGCAGTAGGGCGTTTTTGTCAAAAAATCCTGTCCGGTGATGGCAATGTGGATGCTGGTGGCGCCCAGATGCAGCACCTCAAAATTCAGGTCCAACAGCGTTCCGGGATACATGGATTGGGTGATCCGAATCTCCTTGGTGGCGGCAAGCACCATTCCCTGTGTGCTGCCAAGGGCACAGGCTGCCCCCACAAAGGAGGCTTCGGTCATCCACTCGGACAAGATGCCGGCATAGAGACAGTTGTGGTGGTTCATATGTTCCGGACGGATGAGATGCCTTGTTGCAAGTTGCATAATGCGTTCTCTCACTTTCTGCAAAATTGATAGATGTCTGCTGCATTTTGTCCTCCCGCAGCCAGCGCCGGGGAGATCCGGACAGGAAAAAACCAGGTGAAAAAATAGCAGCCGGAGCGCATTGCTTCGGCTGTTTATTTACGCGTAATGCGCGAGTGATCCAATTGAGGATACCGGTGAATTGGGAATATCCGGGTGAATCGTTACCGATTGCTCACAGGGCGGTCTTGAGAATTGCCATAGATCATGTCGTCCAGATCGCCTGCAGGAATGTCGATATAAAAAATCATCATGTTTCCGCCTTTCTGTATTTGATTGATCAATTATAACAAAAAAGAGGTGATTTGACAAGAGGTTTCTGTAAATAATATTTGAATGACCGGCTCTTTACAGAATGGAAACATAGGAGGGGCCAAAATTGACAGGATTTTTACAAAAAAACTGAGAAGAACTCCGGATTTTACAATATGATGCAAAAACGGGCGGGGTGTGACAAGCGCTGGCGCACGTCAAGGGGAGGGGCACTCCGCCGTGGCCGGTTTGGAGAGGGCAAACGGAAAATCGCCTCCGGAATCACCGGAGGCGATAGGAAAGGCTGCCTGTTGGGGAACAACGTCCGCTCGGGCGTGACGGAAGGAAACTGGGCCCTTCCGTAAAATGACTGATTTTTGACTTAAAATTGCATTCTCCTGCCCCTAAAAACGATCCACCGCGCCGGAAATGGCCAGAGTGGGAATCAGCCAGATCAGCAGGAAGGCCATCATGTTCAGCGGCGTCAAAGAGGTAAAGGCCAGGATGGAGACCAGATAAAAGGTCAGAGCAATGCCGATGATGGAGGAGAGAATGGCCAAGGCGGCGTTCAATCGAACCACATTGCGCAGACGTCTGCCGCCGATGATGGCGTCCGAGTAGGCGCCCATCCCTTCGCGGGGCAGCAGCGCGCCAATCACCGGGTTGTGCTCCTGATCCGGCTCGGACAGCTCCCGACGGCGCTGAATGGGGGGATATTCCATCTGATCATCGGGCAGTGCGAACTGCACACGGAGCATCTCCGGCGTGATATTGAAGTCCCGGGTGACCAGGACGGGATGGACACCGGCCCGGATCAGGGCGTTGATGGAGGAGCGCGCGTAATGGGACAGCTCATAATTCAATGTGAACAGGCCCTCCAGGCGGTTGTCAATGACGCACAGCACAGCACGCTTCAACTTCAGCCCCTGATCCAACGGGACGCGCATGACGGTCATAAAACCGGAGGTGCCGATCATGACCGACTGGCCGCGAATCTTGGCCGTCATGCCGCCGGCCTCGTAACATTCCAGCTCGTCCACCCGGCGGTAGAAGCCGCCCTGGCGGCGAATCTCGTCGTCAAACAGGTGGTACAGGCCGCTTCCCGCCGCCCGAAGCATGGAGGCGGCGCAGCCTGTCAATTTTTCAATGGAGGTGTCATAAAAACTCTTGGTGGAATTGAGGGTGATGCTCCCCGGGGGAAACAGGTCCTCGTCCTTAATCAGAATATTGGCCTTGCCCGACATGGCTTCCACCCCGTCCCAACCGGCGATGACGGCGCCGGAGCGGTCCAGCCGGCGGGTCAGCCGGAGATAGGGCAGTCCAAAGGCCAGCAGGCCGCTGGCTGGCGCCCCCGCAACCAAGATGGAGGACAGGCACCACAGGAACAGTTCGGGCTTGCCCTGCCCAAAAGAGGCCACCACGGCGCACAGTACGGCGGCGATCAGCAGGATCGGGACGAAAATGCGGTAGAGACGTTCGGCCCCGTCCAGGGACTGGATCTGGCGGCCAAAGCCCTCTTCCGTTCCAACTTCCTTATTAAAGGCGCTGGCGCCGTCCCATTTGTTGTCGTCCAGTGTGACCCGGTAGGGTTCGGCGGAAGTGGCAATGCTGCGGCAGGAAATATACAGCGCCCGTTTCCGGTCATAGGCTCCCCAGACGGAGCAGAGCAGGCTGAAGGCTGCCATGGCGGCAAAGGGCAGGGGGCCGTCGCGGCCCACAAAGGTATAATAGGTGCCGTCCAGCAGGGTGGCGATCAGAGCCGCTGCGGTCAGCGTGTGCATTCCGGGGCGGCCCCGGAAGGGGGCGGTCAGCCCCAGCCAGATCACGTCCAGGCCGATCAGAGCGGCGAGGCCGAGACCCCATGTCATGCCGGCGGCCAGATACCGCGTGTGATCTGCCAGGCCAAAGGGCAGCGGAAATCCGCAGTCCGGCGCCAGATTCACATAGAGCAAAATCAGCGTGAGCACCACCAGATAACCCAGACGCCGGCTCATAAACCGCAAACCCTGGCGGTAACGGGCCGCCAATTCTTCGGAAGGGGTGTCCGGGAAGGTTTTGAGGGGGATGCGGGGCTTGCGCTCCTTTTTGGCGCGGGCCGGGACGTGTTCTTCGTCGGTTCCGGGGATGTACTGCTCGGTGATTTGCTCCTCTTCTGAGGGCGCACCGGCCTCGGACCACATGTTGTCGGCAAAATCGTTGGCCTTGTCCTGGAGACGGTTTACCTTGTCCCGCAGGGGCTTCAGCCGGGAGACGGGCATTTCCACAACGTTGTCTTCTTCTTCCGCGGCCATGGCTGCATTGAGGGCCGCTTCCGCGGCGCGCTCCCGCCGCTCCCGTTCTCTTTGCCGCCGTTTCGCACTGGACCGCCTTCGGGCGTCGATGAAAAAGCTCTTCAGGGCATTGGCCGGCTCATCCTCCTCTTCCTCCGGCCCCATGACCTCGTTGACCTGCTGGCGGATGAAGTCGGCGGTGTTGGAAAGGTCGATGGGGGTGGGGGGCGCGTCCTCTTCCGAAGGGGCGCTCTCCTCGGGTACGGGTTCTGAAGCGGGTTCCGGAGCCGGTTCCGGCGCAAGGGCGTCCATCTCGTCCGCCCCGTCCGGCAAGCTGCCTTCAGCAGCCGGGTCGAAAAACGCCGGCATAGGATCCGGTTCGGCGGCGTCCTCCTGGGGCGTCTCGGGTTCCTCCGGCCCAGGGGCGTCCGGGGCCGCTGCCTGGGGCTGGGATTCTGCCTCAGGGGCCTCTGCCGGTACATCCGCGCCATATTCGCGCATGATATCGTCCAGAGAGAAGGAGGTGTCCTCTGCCACAGCGCCGTTTTCCATCAGCGTATCCAGATCTTCCAGTTCGTCAAATGCATTCCAGTCTTTTATCTTATCCATAAGGTTGACCTGCCTTATTTTTAATCGGTGCGTCATCCTGCCCTGTCGGGGGTGACGTGTTATGACAGTCGCTGCCGCACGGCCTCGTAGAGCAGAATGGCCGCTGCGGCAGATGCGTTCAGCGAATTCAATTTGCCCCGCATGGGGATGCTGACGATAAAGTCACAGGTTTCCCCCACCAGGCGGCTCATGCCCGACCCCTCGCTTCCGATGACGATGGCGGCGGGGCCTTTCAGATCCGCTTCGTAAAGGGACACGGTGCCGTTGGCCGCCGTGCCAAACACCCACACACCCATTTTTTTCAAATCCTTCAGGGTGGTGGTCAGATTGGGCACCCGGGCCACGGGGACATAGGACACGGCTCCGGCGCTGGTTTTCGCCACGACAGCCGTCAGACCGGCGCTGCGGCGCTTGGGGATGATGACGCCGTGGGCCCCGGCGCACTCGGCTGTGCGGAGCACAGCGCCCAGGTTGTGGGGGTCGGACAGCTCGTCGCAGACCACAATCAGCGGCGCTTCCCCCTTTTCCGCCGCGGCGGCGAGGATGTCCTCCACCTCCACATATTCGCGCACGGCGGTGAGGGCGATGACGCCCTGATGGGAGTGGGTGCGGGACATGCCGTCCAGCTTGCGGCGGTCCACATCCACCACCACGGCGCCGGAGGCCCGGGCGGCGGCGGCAATGTGGCCCAGTGTGGCATCCGTATCTCCCTTGGCGATGTAAACTTTGTCTATGGCAGTGCCTGCCCGCAGGGCTTCGGTTACGGCGTTGCGCCCTTCAATCATGCCGTCTGCCATGGCGTCCGCCTCCGGGCGGGCGTTTCGGGGCGCTTTTCGGCGGCGTTCCTCCCGGCCGCCGTTGCCGGGACGGAAGCCTTCATATTTCTTTGTTTGACTCATTCGGGGATGGTTCCTTTTCTTCATACTCATAGCGGCGTGTATGCCAATACAAAAAACAGTATAACACACTTTCCCCGTATAAAAAAGGAAAATGGCAAAAAATTTCCCTATATTCTCCTCCGTCTGCGGAGGGGCACTGGCCGGACAAGTTGCAAAGAGATGGAAAATGATCACAATTTCAATTTGTTTCATTGAATTTTTTACAAAATGTTCACTCCCGTTTCTTGTAATTGGGGAAATGGTGTGGTATATTACTAAAGCAGTAACACATGACAGCATATGGCCGCATTTCGGTGCCCGGCTGTATACCACGATGTTTGGAAGAAGGTTTCCATTTGAAAAAGAACGAACAAAAACCCAATAAGAACGGCAAGAATCCCAAAAGCAATGTTCTGGGACTTGTTACGCTGCTGATCTGGGCCATGATTATTACGGCGGGGCTGAATTATATTTTCTCGTCTGCCTCTATGAGCGGAAGCGTGGAGGTCAAGTTCAGCGAGTTTATCGAGATGGTCAAGTCCGATGAGGTGACTGAGGTCGTTTTGGAGTCCGGTAAATACAGTTTTGAACTGACCGAAGAGGCCCAGGAGCAATGGCTGGCGGAGTACTACGCGGATGACGACTCGGTGAACCTGGACGAGGTGGAGATGCCGACTTTGTACACGGCGCCGGTCTCCTATCCGGACTTGGCTCTGCTGCTGGAGGAGCACAACGTCACCTATGGCACGGAGTATCAGCAGGAGAGCGCCATCACCGTGTTCTTGCTGAACTATATTCTGCCCATGGCGATTATGGTTGGAGCCATGCTGCTGGTCTTCCGCATGATGGGCTCCCGGATGGGCGGCGGCATTGGCAGCGTGGGCAAGTCCAACGCCAAGATGTATGTGGAAAAGGAAACGGGCGTGACCTTCCGGGACGTGGCCGGTCAGGACGAGGCCAAGGAATCGCTGGAGGAGATCATTGACTTCCTCCACAACCCCGGCAAGTACACCGCCATCGGGGCAAAGCTGCCCAAAGGCGCGCTGCTGGTGGGCTCTCCCGGTACTGGTAAGACGCTGCTGGCCAAGGCCGTCGCCGGGGAGGCCAAAGTGCCCTTTTTCTCCATCTCCGGCTCCGACTTTGTGGAGATGTTTGTGGGCGTGGGCGCAAGCCGTGTCCGCGACCTGTTCAAGGAAGCGAGCAAAATGGCCCCCTGCATTATCTTCATCGATGAGATTGATACCATCGGCAAGAGCCGCGACAACCGCATGGGCGGCAACGACGAACGGGAGCAGACCCTGAACCAGCTGCTGGCGGAACTGGATGGATTTGACCCCACCAAGGGCGTGATCGTTCTGGGGGCAACCAACCGGCCGGAGGTTCTGGACAAGGCGCTGCTGCGCCCGGGCCGGTTTGACCGCCGGATCATTGTGGACCGTCCGAACCTGGCTGGCCGTCTGGCGACGTTGCAGGTGCATACCCGCAAGATCCGCCTGGACTCCGATGTGGATTTGAACAAGATTGCCCAGGCCACCGCCGGATGCGTGGGCGCCGACCTTGCCAACCTGGTCAACGAAGCGGCGCTGCGGGCCGTCCGGATGGGCCGTCAGGCGGTCAACCAAAACGATCTGCTGGTTTCCTTTGAGGTCGTCATTGCGGGCACGGAGAAAAAGGGAACGGTGCTGACGGAGAAGGAAAAGCGCATGGTTGCCTATCATGAGGTGGGGCATGCGCTGGTGGCTGCCAAGCAAAAGGGGACGGAACCCGTCTCCAAAATCACCATCGTTCCCCACACACAGGGGGCGCTGGGCTACACGATGCAAACCCCGGAAGAGGAGAAGTTCCTCAATGACCGGGATGAACTCTACAGCCAGCTGCGCACCCTGCTGGGCGGCCGTGCGGCAGAGGAGGTCGTGTTCCATACGGCTACAACCGGAGCGGCCAACGACATTGAGCGGGGAACGGATCTGGCTCGCAAGATGGTGACGATGTACGGCATGAGCGACACCTTTGGCGTCATGGGTCTGGCAACGGTTCGCAGCCAGTATCTGGAAGGGACGTATGGGATGGACTGCGCCCAGGAGACCGCGGCTCGCGCCGACCGGGAGATTTATAAGATTCTGACGCAGTGCTATGAGGAAGCAAAGCAGCTGCTGCGTGATAACCGGGAGTCGATGGACCGCATTGCGGAATATCTGCTTCAAAAGGAAACCATCACCGGGCAGGAGATGATGGCCATTCTGGAGGGCCGGGATCCTGAGCTGTGCGACAACTACGGCACAAACCCCAGGGCCAAGACGGCTCAGCCCATGCACACGGACGGCATTGAACCGGCTGCAAAGCATGTTCATATGCTGGATGAGCCGGTGGTGACGCCCCGTCCGGAGACGGATGAGCCGTCCGAGGGCGAGGCTCAGGGGGATGCGCCGAACTCTGACGGCGGCGCTTCCGACCCATCCTGAAAACGCGGCTAAGGGCATTCGCTTGAGTGCTCTTTCCGCTGCTGTGGCGGCGCGGACTTGTGCAGCCTGTCCGGCGTACATATTCGCGCTCCGGCGCCCCTGACGGGCGGCCGCGGCCATGTGCCTTGCGCACACTGGGCGGGGAAGCGCCAAAAGGGGCGGAATGTGAATTTCGCCCTCGAGGGAAGCGATATTCTCCTTCCGGGCGGGTGCGTAAGGGACGCTTTCCGCTGGCTGCGGGCCGGCAGATGACATGGTGAGCGGCTTCGAAAGAGAATTTGTCCCCTGTTTTCCCGAATATGGAGGAAACAGGGGACTTTTTTCTGTTTTTTGGCAAAAAAGACGATTTCCTTTCGAAGTGCGCAGGAAAATTCATAGATTTTTTAAAAATAAGGGGTTGCAAAATCTGGCAATGTGATTTATGATATAGCTGTTAGCAGTCGAAAAACATGAGTGCTAATTTCTGGGTTTTTGGAGTTCATCCGGAGCCCGGGCTGCTTAACTGTGTTTATCAAAGTTTACTTTTCCATAAGGAGGCAATTTCCATGAAACTGAAACCCTTGACTGACCGCGTTGTCCTGAAAATGGTTGAGGCGGAAGAGACCACAAAGGGTGGCATTATTCTGACCGGCAGCGCCAAAGAGAAGCCAGAAGTGGCTGAGGTCGTTGCCGTTGGCCCCGGCGGCATGGTAGATGGCAACGAGGTTGTCATGACCATCAAAGTCGGCGACAAGGTGATTACCAGCAAGTATTCCGGCACGCAGGTCAAGGTCGATGGCGAAGAGCTGACCATTGTCCGTCAGAATGACATTCTGGCAATCGTCGAATAAGAAACCCACTTGGTTTCTCACGTCCTGTTTTCCAATTTTCGGAGGTAATTAAATTATGGCTAAAATGATTAACTTTGGCGAGGAAGCTCGCCGCTCTCTCCAGTCTGGTGTGGACCAGATGGCAAATGCCGTTAAAATCACCATGGGTCCCAAGGGCCGCAACGTTGTCCTGGGCAAGAAGTTTGGCAGCCCCCTCATCACCAATGACGGCGTGACCATTGCCAAGGAGATCGAGCTGGAGGATCCCTTTGAGAACATGGGCGCTGCTCTTGTCAAGGAAGTGGCGACCAAGACCAACGATGTGGCCGGTGACGGCACCACCACGGCAACCCTGCTGGCTCAGGCCATCATCACGGAGGGCATGAAGAACCTGGCTGCCGGCGCCAACCCCATGGTGATGAAGAAGGGCATGGCCAAGGCCACCGACACCGCCATTGAGGCCATTAAGGCGAACAGCCAGCCGGTTTCCGGCACGGACGATATTGCCCGGGTGGGCGCCATCTCTTCCGGTGACGACACCATCGGCAAGCTGATTGCCGAGGCCATGGAGAAGGTTTCCGCAGACGGCGTGATCACCGTGGAGGAGTCCAAGACCGCTGAGACCTATTCCGAGGTGGTCGAGGGTATGCAGTTTGACCGCGGCTATGTGACCCCCTATATGGTCACGGACACCGAGAAAATGGAAGCGGTGCTGGATGATCCCTTCATCCTGATCTATGACAAGAAGATTTCCGTCATTCAGGATCTGCTGCCCGTTCTGGAGCAGATTGCAAAGATGGGCCGTCCGCTGCTGGTGATTGCAGAGGACGTGGAGGGCGAGGCCCTGTCCACGCTGATTGTCAACACGCTGCGCGGCACGTTGAAGGTCTGCTGCGTCAAGGCCCCCGGCTTTGGCGATCGCCGCAAGGAAATGCTGATCGACATCGCCACGCTGACGGGCGGCCAGGTGATTTCCGCAGATACCGGTCTGGAGCTGAAGGATACGCAGCTGTCCCAGCTGGGTCAGGCCCGCCAGGTGAAGGTCTCCAAAGAGAACACGATCATCGTGGACGGCCAGGGCAATCCCGACGCCATCCGCGCCCGTGTGGCTCAGATCCGCAGCCAGATCGCCAACACCACTTCCGACTATGACCGGGAGAAGAGCCAGGAGCGTCTGGCGAAGATGGCTGGCGGCGTGGCTGTCATCAAGGTCGGCGCTGCCACTGAGGCCGAGATGAAGGAGAAGAAGCTCCGCGTCGAGGACGCGCTGAACGCCACCCGTGCGGCTGTTGAAGAGGGCATTGTTGCCGGCGGCGGCACCGCTTATGTCAACGCGATTTCCGCTGTCAATCAGCTGATCGACACCCTGGAGGGCGACGAGAAGACCGGCGCACAGATTATTGCCAAGGCGCTGACCGCTCCCGTCAAGCAGATTTCTGAGAACGCAGGCATCGATGGCTCTGTGGTTCTGGACCGCATTATGAACTCTGGCAAGGTCGGCTACGGCTTTGACGCTTATCACGAGGTCTATTGCGAGATGATCCCCAGCGGTATTGTTGACCCCACGAAGGTCACCCGCACCGCTCTGGAGAGCGCTTCCTCGGTCTGCGCAATCCTGCTGACCACGGAGGCATGTGTGGTTGATAAGCCCGAGCCTCCCGCACCGGTTGCTGCACCCAATCCTGAAATGGGTTATTAATCAAAAAGACAAGAGGCCGTCCCGATGGGGCGGCCCCCTTTTTTGCGCGGATTTTTAGAGGCTTGCCGCTGGGGCGAAAGCCGCTGTAAATTACTTCTGATTGGCCCAGACATAGCAGTAGGCCTGGGTTCTGGCGGCAAAGGCGGCGTCCCGGGCGAGCAGGTCAAGAACCTGTGATCGGGTGTACCAGCCGGCTTCGATTTCCTCTTCCGAGGAGGTGCTGGGGGCAAATTCGCCGGTGGCCGTGCCGATGACGCAGCTGGTCTTTTCATTGGAAAAGCCGATGGCGCTGTAGGAATTGTTCAGATGCCCCTGAATGGAGGTCAGGGTCAGGCCGGTTTCCTCCCAAAGCTCCCGCTTGGCGGCGGCGTCTGGGGACTCCCCGGGATCGATCAAACCGGCGGGGAAATTGTAAATCCAGCAGCCCATTGCCATGCGGTATTCCCGGTTGAGCAGAATTCGCTGGCCGCTCTCGTCGTGAAGGATCAGGACGACGGCTTCCGCCTGCTGATTGTGCAAATCGCTAAATGAGGTGAGGTTTTTGTTGCGGCTGATGATCTCATAGGTTTTCTCCCTGCCGTCGGCCGTCTCGTACTGGAGGTCATAGCGGGTGATAAAGCGCCCCTCCAAACGTTTTTGAATGCCTCTAAATTTCATGATTTTCGTTTGCTCCTTTGTAGATGGGGTATGTGGGTCGGGTTTTGGGCGGGAAACGCCCCTTGGGCCTTGAAAAAACTGTTGTATCCAGCCTTTTTTCCGTGTTACAATGGTTCCGAGAGATGAGGAGGCCGCCCCATGACACGAGATGAATTGAAACAGACCAAAGAATGGCAGGCATTGAACACCATTTGGAAGACCATGACCCCCCAGCAGCGTGGAGCCATGACGGAGGAGTTCAAATGCCTGACCCATTTTATTGACGCCCACGCCAGACCCCCGGTGAATTATGATGCCATAGACGCGGCCTATCAGGACGCGCTCTCGCCCCAGGCCGCCGCCTTTGCCAGAGAGCGGGAGGGGCAGGATCATCAAAATCTGTATGCGGAATTGATGAAGCTCATTGCGGGCAGCACTTTTGAGGGGCCGGAGAAGGTGTTCTTCTTTTATAAGCTGAAATATGGAAAGTCCTGCCCCTGGGTTCAGGACTCTCCGGACGAGGTCATGGAGATTGTAAACCTGGCTTGGAACCGGCAGGTGGAGCGGGGATTTGTCCCCGGGGAGGGCTTTCCCGACCGCCGGAACGGAAGCCGCGCCGCCTTATAAGTAGCGCTCCAGATCGATGGAGAGCCGGCCCTTTCGGCTGCGAGCGCCGGCTTCCAGCACCTTGCATTTTCCCAGCCCCCGGCAGGCGATGACGTCCCCTGGGTGGACGGGGGCGTCGGGACGGGTGATGGCGCGCCAGTTCAGCGTAACCCGCCCGGCGGAGATGGCTTCGGCCATTTTGGAGCGGGAGAGGGAAAAGCCAGTGGAGGCCACGGCGTCCAGCCGCATGGCGGGGACTGTGCCGTGGATAGCTTTGGTGCGCGCTTCCGGGAAGTGCAGGTCTGAGAGGGCCACCTCTTGCAGATGCAGTTTGCTGCGGCCTGCCCGCTCCAGAGAGGCGCGCAGGAAGGGCGCCACCTCGGGCAGGAGCAGCAGATCGCAGTTCCCCCGGCTCACGAGAATGTCCCCTACCGTCTCCCGGCGGATGCCCATACCCATCAAGGCGCCCAGAAAGTCCCGGTGGGTCAGCGTCTCTTCCGCGTACCATGCGGCCCGAAGGGCGGTGATGTACTCGGAAGGGTCCAGCATGTCCTCCTCCATCCAGTCGGGAAGAAAGACGCAGAGCTGGCGCTCAGCCCCCGCAAAGCCGCCGGTGAACACATGGCCGGGATTCCCCAGATCGGCGATCAGCGACTGGACGACCAGGGCCTCCGCCGGGGTGAGGAACCAGGTGTGAGCCGGTACATTGCGGCGCTGGACGGCCTGAATCTGATCCATGGTGTGGCTGAGGAGATGGCGCTCCTCCGGGGAGCTGGCAAGGCGGGCGATCCGTTCGTTTTTATTCATAGGGCTTCCTTCCATAACGGTTTTTGATCCGAATTTCCTATATTGTAGCAGAGCCGCTGCAAGGCGTCAAATGAGACGGGAGAGGCAGCCGGCGTGGCGCAAAAGGGGCCTGGGGAGGCCGCGATCGAGGGGAGCGGTTCCCTCCGGTGATTTCCGAGAGACAAAAGGAGAAACTGACATGAAACAATATGAGTTTGACAAGGTAATCGACCGCAGCGGCACCAATAGCCTGAAATACGACTTCGCTGTGGAACACGGTCTGCCCGCCGATGTGCTGCCTATGTGGGTGGCGGACATGGATTTTCCCGCGCCGGAGCCGGTGCTGGAGGCGTTGCAAAAGGCCGTGTCCCACGGTATTTTTGGCTATAGCGGCGTCAAGGCCCCCTATGCAGAGGCCCTCATCCGCTGGTTTGAGGGGCATTTTGGCTGGAAGCCGGAACCGGACTGGCTGGTGAAAACGCCCGGGGTGGTCTACGCCTTTACGACGGCGATCCGCGCCCTTACCGAGCCGGGAGAGGCGGTGCTGATTACGCCGCCGGTGTACTATCCCTTCTTCAGCGCGGTGGAGAGAAACGGCCGGAAACTGGTGGAAAGCCCGCTGCGCCTGGAAAATGGGCGGTACAGCATGGATTTTCGGGACTTTGAAGAAAAGATTCGGGAAAACGATGTGAAGCTCTTCCTGCTGTGCAGCCCGCACAACCCGGTGGGCCGGGTTTGGACGGAGGAGGAACTGCAAACCCTGGGAGAGATCTGTAAGCGCCATGGTGTGATTGTGGTCTCCGATGAAATTCACTGTGATTTTACCATGCCCGGCCATCCCCACACGGTCTTTTTGAAGGCCAATCCCGATATGGCGGAGCAGGCTCTGGTCTGTACGGCGCCCAGCAAGACCTTTAATCTGGCAGGGCTGCAAACCTCCAACATCTGGATTCCCAATGCCGGTTTGCGCCGGAGCTTCCAGGAGGAAATGGGCCGGGAAGGGGTTGGCGGCCCCAATTTGATGGGGCTGGTCGGCTGTCAGGCCGCCTATGAGCAGGGGGGCGAGTGGCTGGAGCAGTGCAAGGCCTATCTCCGCGGGAATTTGGATTTCATGCGCCGCTTCCTGGCAGAGCGTCTGCCGGAGCTGAAGCTGGTGGAGCCGGAGGGGACGTACTTCGCCTGGGTGGATTTCAGCGCTCTGGGGCTGGACAAGGACGCGCTGAACGACTTGATTATCAACCGGGCAAAGCTCTGGCTGGACGGCGGCCACATCTTTGGCGGCAACGCAGAGCTGTTCCAGCGCTTTGTGCTGGCCTGCCCCCGCAAGACGCTGGAACGGGCGCTGTTGCAGTTGGAAGGGGCCATCCGGGCTGAGAAGTGCCCGGGCGAGAAATAAGGCCCGAGCCTGTTGATGAGAGAAGGAGACCATTATGTATGTCACCCTGATTACCTATACGCCGGAACCGGAGAAGGTGGTGGCCGCCGCCGCCAAGCTGTGCTATTCCGCCTCCGGCGTGGAGGAGCTGCTGGAGGACCTGACGCCGGAAAAGGCTGCAAAACTGGTTCGAATGTTGGCTTCTATGGGCCATCAAAGCCCCATTGAGCACGTTTCTTTTACCTTTGGCATTGAGGGGGTCAGCCGCTCCCTGCTGGCGCAGATCACCCGCCACCGCATTGCCTCCTTTTCCGTGCAAAGTCAGCGCTATGTCCGTCTGGATGACTTTCAATTTGTCATCCCGCCGGAAATCGAAGGGGACCCCTCCAGCAAGGCGCTGTTTTTACAGGCCATGAAGAAGCAGGGGGAGGAGTATTTGGCGCTGGCGGCCGCCCTTCAGGAGAAGCACACCCGCGAGGGGATGGCACAGGGCCTGTCGGAAGAGGAGGCGGCTCGCAAAGCGGAGAAGCTGGCCAACGAGGACGCGCGCTTTGTGCTGCCCAATGCCTGTGAGACCAAGATGGTCGTCACGATGAATGCGCGAAGTTTACACCATTTCTTTGCCCTGCGCTGCTGCAACCGGGCCCAGTGGGAGATCCGCGCGCTGGCGGAAAAGATGTTTCAGCTGGTCTATCCCATTGCCCCGGCGCTGTTTGAGGACGCCGGCCCCAGCTGCGTCGCCTGCGGGCGCTGCACCGAGGGCAAAATGACCTGCGGCAAGATGGCGGAAGTTCGCGCCAAGTACGCCGCACTGAAGGCGGAGGCCCGGAGATGACATTGTATGTTGCCAGGCACGGGCAGACTGCCTGGAACGCACGGAACGCGGTTTGCGGCCGGACGGATCTTCCGCTGACCGAGAGGGGCCTTGCTCAGGCCAGGGAACTGGCGGAGCAGGCGTTGCACACGTATTTTTTTGACACCTGGAAGGGACATTTTTTCGACTTCTATCTGGAAAACTGCCAGCTGCGGCGGTACGAATTCCCCTGAGCCGCGGGAGCGGCAGCACAGGCGGGCCGGTGATTTTGAGGAAAAGGAAGGACGGGTAGGAATGAAACTGTTAGA
>CAYWAP010000004.1:0-16806 GCA_964456525.1 uncultured Oscillospiraceae bacterium | reverse complement strand
GGCGGGCCGGTGATTTTGAGGAAAAGGAAGGACGGGTAGGAATGAAACTGTTAGAGGAGCGCATTCTCAAGGATGGCGTAGTCGTGGACGACGAGATTTTGAAAGTGGACCGCTTTTTGAACCATCAGATGGACGTCAGACTGTTCATGGAGATGGGGAAGGAGTGGGCCAGACTGTTTGGCGCTGACAATGTCACCAAGATTCTGACCATTGAGGCCAGCGGCATTGGCATTGCCTGCATCGCGGCGGAGCAGTTTGGCTGTCCGGTGATTTTTGCCAAGAAGACCAGGACCCGGAACATCAACGGCGAGGTCTATTCCGCCCAGGTGAAATCCTTCACCCATGGCAATGTGAGCACGGTCATCGTCTCCAAGCAGTTTTTGCGCCCGGAGGACCGGGTTCTGCTCATTGACGATTTCCTGGCCAACGGGGCGGCCCTGGAGGGGCTGGTGGACCTGGTGCGGCAATCCGGCGCCACGCTGGTGGGGGCAGGAATCGCCGTGGAAAAGAGTTTCCAGCCCGGCGGCGAGCGCATCCGGAGCAAGGGAATCCGGGTGGAGTCTCTGGCCCGGATTAAGAGCATGAAAAACGGCGCGATTGAATTTATCTGAGCGCTGTGCCCTGGATGGCGTCCATCATCTGCCGTTGTCAGGGAAGCCAACAACTGTTATAATGGGAGCGAGGCATTGTTTGAAAAGAGTCAGCATGCCAAAATACCGGGCCTTTTTCCGCCATGGGGCGTTGATGTTCCCTGCAATCCACAAGAGGATTGGGGCGTCAAATTCCCTTGTCTGGGGAAAAAGACCTGGAATCCGATGAAAATTGTTGAGCAGGTGATGTTATGAAATATACCGTTGAGACACTGTCCCGGCGGGACATGCGAAAGTGCTATAGCCGGTTTTCAATTGCCGTGATTTTGTATCTGGCGGCCATTGAGGGGTGTGCTATTCTGCTGGTGTTGGGTGCGGTGCGCTTCCTGCCGGACTATTTGAGCGATGCCAGTTGGTACCCCATCATACAGGTGGTCATCAATGATATTGCCGTTTACCTCCCCGGGTTCGTGCTGGTGCCGCTGTTGCTGCGCAAACTGCCGAGGGCGCCCAAGATGCCGGTGGACCGGCTGACGCTGGGGGAATTTGTGCAGGCGGCGATGTTTTCCGTGGGAACGGCGTACCTTTTTTCCGGGCTGACGACGCTTCTGGTCTATTTTTTGGAAGATTCCACCGGGATGGAGAGCAGCAATGTGCTGGAGAGTTTCAGCAGTGGGCTCCCGGAATGGCTGGTCATTGTGGCGATGGTTCTGGTTGCGCCGGTTTGTGAAGAGCTGATTTTCCGAAAGCTGATGCTTGAGCCCCTGCGCGCTCTGGGGGATAGCGCGGCAGTGCTGCTGACTGCCCTGGCCTTTGCCCTGTTCCATATGAATCTGTATCAAATATTGTACGCTTTTTTTGCCGGGCTGGTGTTTGGCTGCGTCGTCTTGCTGACGGGGTCCATCCGGGACGCGATCTTGCTGCACATGCTGGTGAATGGGTTCAGCCTGTTGTTTGAAGTGGACGGCCCGGATATCTACTGGATCATCGTCGGCTTTGTTTTGCTGGTGTGCATTTTGAGCGTGCCGTATTTTCTGGTGAAAAGCATAGGCCGGTATCACATGGAGCCAGGGCCGCTGCCCTTTAAAAAAGAGGAAAAGATACGTGCCTGTCTGATGTCCGTCTGGTTCTGGATCATGCTGCTGGGCGGCACTGCGCTGAGCGTGATTGTCATCTTTCTCTAGGCCCTGCTTGAGACATGCCAAATGTGCCAAAATCGCCTTGTCTGGCGAAAAAATTCCTCGCCATTGGTCACATGTTTAATTTCCAAACATGACCTCACATGACCTCAGGCCGGAGCGGGTATTTTTGCGCAAATTCGCAATTTTTTCCCGAAATACCCACAAATTCAATTGACAGAAACGGCGGAATTGTGGATAATACAGCTGTTTTGAGTGAACGCCGCGGTTCGGAGGGGAGGCCCCGCCGGACGGACTGTTTTCGGAAAGGTGAGATGCTATGGCATTCTTTCTCACAATTGCAAAGTTGACGCTGCGGATGCTCTATCTGCCCTTCTGGCC
Organism: uncultured Oscillospiraceae bacterium; assembly: GCA_964456525.1. Lineage (GTDB taxonomy): Bacteria > Bacillota > Clostridia > Oscillospirales > Oscillospiraceae > Onthomonas. Next base: position 14,696 of record CAYWAP010000004.1, on the reverse strand, counting down.
GTTGAAGCTGGGGAACAAGGTGGTCATGTTCTCCCGGGAGTCGGATACCCCTCCGCTGGACTTTGTACTGCTGGAGAAGGAGCTGCGCCGCCGCTCTCCAGAGACCGAAATCGTATATTTTTGTCGAAAAATGACAAAAGATGTCAACATTCCCTCCTACTGCTGGATGGTGCTGCGCAGTTTGTACCATTTGGCCACCGCTTCGCTGGCTGTGACGGATACATATTCCATTCAGCTGTGCATCCTGCCCAAAAAGAAGGGGCAGACCGTGGTGCAGGTGTGGCATGCCATCGGCGCGGTAAAACGGTTCAGCTATCAGTGCCTGGATCGGGAAAACGGCCACTCGGTGAAGATGGCAGAGCGGATGTGTATGCATAAAAATTATGATTACATCTTTTGCACCTCTGAGGCGACCAGGCGGATTTATGTGGAGGCATTCCACACCCAGCCGGAGAAAATTCTGGTCAAAGGCATGCCGCGGGTGGACTACATACAGCAGATCGACGACGGGCTTCGGGAGCGTTTTTTGGAGCGCCATCCCCAGTTGGAGGGGAAAAGGCTCCTGCTCTATCTGCCCACCTTCCGGGAAGGCGTGGATGAGGGGGTTCGCCGGTTGCTGTGGGCGGCCCAGGGACATGAGGACTTTCACATTCTGGTAAAGCCCCATCCCCTCTCCCAATTTGTCGTTCCGCCGGAGCATCAGCCGGGGGAGGGCTGGTCCACCTACGACCTGATGAAGGTTTGCGACGGCGTCATCACCGATTACTCCGCCGCTTCGCTGGAGACCAGTCTGCTGCACAAGCCGGTTTACTTTTATCTGTTTGACTATGAGACCTATCGCCGCAACCAGGGCCTGAACATCGACCCGGCCCGGGAGATGCCCGGCGCCTGCGCCATGGATGCGGCGTCTATGGTGGAAAAGCTGAGCGCCCCTTATGATCTGGAGGCGCTGGAGCGCTTCCGCCGCCGGTATATTACAACGGCAGATACCAATAATACAGAGACCATTGTAGATTTTTTGCTGGAAAAGCTTCCTGTGGCGCCTGCTGCTCCGGCATCTGTTTAAAAAGGGAGGATTTTGAGTATGCGTGTTGTAAAAAAGACAAAAAAGAAGATAAAAAGTACGTATAAACGCCTTTCCAAGCGGCATCCGGCGATGGAGAAGGCCCTTTATATTTACCGAAAACACAAATATGACAAGATCTCCAGAGAGGAAAAGACGGACGATCATCTGATTGTATTCTGTACTTTTTTGGGGAAGAGCTATGGCGATACCCCCCGGGCACTGTACGAGTATATGCTGGCCCATGAGGAGAAGTATGGGGATTACCGCTTTGTCTGGTCCTTTAAGCATGTGAAGGATTACAGCTATCTGACCGAAAATCCGCGCACTACGGTGGTGAAGCACAACTCCCTTGCCTACCTGCGGGCAACGGCCAGGGCAAAATACTGGTTCCACAACTTCCGGGTGGGGGACCACATCTGGCCCCGTGAAGATCAGGTGTATGTGGAGTGCTGGCACGGCACGCCCCTGAAGCGGCTGGGCTTCGATCTGGCCCATTTTGACAACGCGGTCCGCAGTCTGGACAGCCTGTGCAAAAAGTATGCCATGGACACCCAAAAGATGAAGTATCTGATTTCACCCTCACCCTTTGCCACGGAGAAGTTTACCTCTGCCTGGGCGCTGAAACAGTATGGCAAGGAGGACGTCATTGTGGAAGAGGGGTATCCCCGCAACGACATTTTGTTCTCCTATGACGAGGCATACCGGCAAAATGTGCTGGAAAAGCTGGGACTGACCCAAATCGGGGACAAGAAAATCCTGCTGTACGCCCCCACCTGGCGGGACAACCAGTACAAAGATGGTGTGGGCTACACCTATGAGCTGGGGGTAGATTTTGACCGCCTGCAGCGGGAGCTGGGGGACGACTTTGTCATCCTGTTCCGCGCCCACCATATGGTGGCAAGCAAATTCGATTTTGCCAAATATGAGGGCTTCGTCTGCAATGCCTCCTATTATCCCGACATCGCCGATCTGTATATTGTGGCCGACATGCTGGCCACCGACTATTCCTCCGTTTTCTTTGACTATGCAAATTTGAAGCGGCCCATTGTCTTCTACATGTACGATCTGGAGATGTACAAGGACGATATCCGGGGCTTCTACTTCGGGCTGGAGGAATTGCCCGGGCCGATCGTTCAAACGGAGGACGACTTTATCCAGGCCATCCGGGACCTGAAGGATCATTTTGTCTACGACGAGAAGTACAAAGCGTTCCACGAAAAGTTCAACCCGCTGGACGACGCAGAGTCCTCCAAACGGGTGCTGGACGTCATTCTGGAGGAATAACTCTCTATGGCTGGCATCAAAAAGCGGCTGATGGAGCTGGTTTTATCCCATCCGGCCAGCCGGACGCTGGCCAGGGATGGCGTCAACGCGGTGAAGCGGGCGCGGTACCATTTGCGCACCAGAGGGGTGAAAACCCGGAAAACCACCATCCTCTTTTGCACCTTTGCCGGAAAGGGGTATTCCGACAGCCCCCGGGCCATCTATGAATATATGCGGGACCGGGAGGAATACCGGGCCTACCGGTTTGTGTGGGCGTTTCGGGACCCGGAGCGGTTTGCAGCGGTGGGGGAGCATGGGCGCACCACGCTGGTAAAATACGGCAGCGCCGCCTTTGAACGGGAGATGGCCGCCGCCGGCTATTGGATTCAGAATTTCCGGGTGGCGGACTATATTTGGCCCAAGGCGGATCAGACCTATGTGGAGTGCTGGCACGGCACACCGCTGAAGCGGCTGGGATACGATTTGGAAGAGAACGGCAACGCCATGAATTCCATCCGGGAGATTCATCAGAAATACGATCTGGACGCCGCCAAATTTCGGTGGATTCTGTCCCCCTCGCCCTTTTGCACCCGGGTCTTTACCTCCGCATGGAACCTGCCCGCATGGCGGAAGGAAAAGGCCGTTCTGGAGGCGGGGTATCCGCGGAACGATTTCCTGCTGAACTACACGGATGCCGACCGGCAGGCCATTTTGGAGCGGCTGCACATCACGCCGGAGGAGACCGGCGGGAAAAAAGTGGTGCTCTACGCCCCCACCTGGCGGGACAACCAGCACGACGCGAAATTGGGCTACACCTATGCGCTGGGGGTGGACTTTGACCGGCTGCAAGAAGCGCTGGGAGAGGATACCATTATCCTGTTTCGGGCGCATTATCTGGTGGCCAGTCAATTTGACTTTGCCAGATATCAGGGGTTTGTCCGGGATGTCTCCGATTATCCCGACATCAACGATCTGTATATTGCGTCGGATCTTCTGGTGACAGATTACTCCTCGGTGCTCTTTGACTATGCCAACCTGAACCGCCCCATGGTGTTTTATATGTACGATCTGGCCGATTATCGGGACGATATTCGCGGATTTTATCTGGAGCTTTCGGAGCTGCCCGGCCCCATTGTGGAGACGGAGGAGGGGCTGATTCAGGCGATTCGAGCCCAAAGCGGCCCGTTTGTCCCGGATGAGAAATACCGGGCCTTTCAGGAGAAATTCAATCCTCTGGAGGATGGCCAGTCGTCCCGGCGCGTTCTGGAGCGGGTACTGGGAGAATTGTGAGGGAGACCGGACAACCTGTTTCTGTCAAAATGGACAAGGAAGGCCGGATTCCCTCCGTCCGCAGGAGAAAAAAGGGAGAAAGTTCTTCCCCTTTCCGAAAAAGAACTTGATTTCTTTATGGCAGAGTGATACTATAAGGACAGTAAGATAGAGTCAACCATTGGAGTGGGGCCAGCGCCCCGCTCTTTTTTGTGCGGCCCGGTCATTTGCAGCCGGGCTGTTCAGGAGGATCATATGAAAAAAGTAGCGGAATTGACCGCCCAACTGGCCCTGCCCTTTGTGGAGGAGGCGGGCTGTACGCTCTGGGATGTGGAATATGTCCGGGAGGCGGGCACGTGGTATCTGCGCGTCCTGATTGACTGCGAGGGCGGGGTTCGGATCGACCAGTGCGAGACCATCAGCCGCGCGCTCAGCGACAAGCTGGACGAGATAGACCCCATTGAAGGCAGCTATACGCTGGAAGTGGGCAGCGCCGGTGCGGACCGGGCGCTGAAAAAGCCGGAGCATTTCGACGCCTGCATGGGAGAAACGGTGGAGGTTCGCCTGTATCGCCCCAAGGATGGAAACAAGCAGTTTCACGGCGAGCTGACCGGCTATGAAAACGGCGATGTGACGATTCTGGCGGAGGACGGCGAACCGATGACCTTTTCCAGGAAGGAAATCGCTGCGGTTCGGATGTACCTGGAATTTTGAGCCGGACCGGTAAGGGACACATGTGAGGAAGAAATCTGCGGGATGGCCGCCGGAAGGACGGCCCGCCCGGCAGATGCCAATTCCGTTGGGCAAACGGATGCAAATAACAGAATGGAGTGAAGCTGTGACATGGCTAGAAGAATGAAAAAGAAAAGCCCCACCCCGGAAGAGGATGCGCGGGAGTTTTTTGCCGCTCTGGATCTGATTGAAAAGGAAAAGGGCATTAAACGCGAATATATGCTGGAGAAAATCACCCAGGCTCTGGTCTCCGCCTACAAGCGGGATCACGAGAGAATCGGGGAGGACAACGTGGTTGTCATCGCCGATGAGGAGAAGGCTTCCATCCGCATGATTGTCAAGCGCGAGGTGGTGGAAGAGGTCGATAACCCCGACACGGAGATCTCCCTGGAGGAGGTCCGTAAGACGCTGCCCAACGCACAGCTGGGGGATGTGGTCAGCCGGGAGCTGAAGACCAGGAACTTTGGCCGCATTGCGGCGCAGACGGCGCGGCAGGTCATCATTCAGGGAATCCGTGAGGCCGAGCGCAACATGGTCTACGACCAGTTCAGCACCAAGACCCAGGAGCTGATGACGGGTGTGGTCTCCCGGATCGATCCCCGCTCCGGCGCGCTCTATATTAAGCTGACGGCTGGGGGAGAGACGACCGAGGCGCTGCTGGGCGTGAACGACCAGACCCGGGGCGAGGTCTACCATGAGGGAGACCGCCTGAAGGTCTATGTGGTTGACGTGCGCAAGGGAACCCGGGGCACGCAGGTTGTGATCTCCCGGACGCACCATGGTCTGGTCCGCCGCCTGTTTGAGATGGAGGTTCCCGAAATCTTTGACGGGGTTGTGGAGGTCAAGTCCATTGCCCGGGAGGCGGGCAGCCGGACCAAGATTGCCGTCTGGTCCAACGACGAGAGCGTGGACCCCATTGGCGCCTGTGTCGGCACCCGGGGCGCCCGGGTGAACGCCATTGTGGAAGAACTGCATGGCGAGAAGATTGACATCATCAAGTACAGCGAAGAGCCGGCCGTCTACATTGCCGCTGCCCTGGCCCCCGCCGACGTCATCAGCGTGGAGCCGGACGAGGAGCAGAAGACCTGCCGCGTCGTCGTCGCGGACGATCAGCTGTCGCTGGCCATCGGCAAAGAGGGCCAGAACGCACGTCTGGCGGCCAAACTGACCGGTTATAAGATCGACATCAAGAGCGCTTCCGCCGCCGCAGCGGAGGCGGAGCAGGCAGAGATGGCCGACGAGGAATTTACGGACGACGACCTCTTTGCAGAAGAGGAATAAACTCCACCGGGAGGGATTATCATGCCAAAAAGAATTCCCATGCGCCAGTGCGTTGGCTGCCGGGAGATGAAAGCCAAACGGGAACTGATCCGCGTGGTTCGCTCGCCGGAGGGGGAGCTGTCGCTGGACTTCCGGGGAAAAAAGCCGGGGCGCGGCGCTTATGTCTGCCCCTGCGTGGAATGCCTGAAGCGGGCGCGCAAGTCCAACGCATTGGGCCGGGCCTTCAGCATGAAAATCCCGGATGAGATCTATGAGGCGCTGGAGGCGCAGATGGAGCAGGGGGAATCGTTATGAGAGAACTGCTCCATCTGGCCGGTCTGGCAAAGCGGGCCGGACGTCTGGCAATGGGCGAAGATTCGGTGGAGGAAGCGGTCAAGAACCACAAGGCCCGGCTGATCCTGCTGGCGGAGGACGCCTCAGAGGGGACGGCCCGGCGGGTTCGCAACCGTGCGGGGGACCGGGCACCCGTACTTGGGATTCCGGTCAGCCGCGCCGAACTGGGCGGCGCTCTGGGCCGGGAGAGCTGCGCGGCGTGTGCGTTCACGGATTTGGGCCTTGCGGCCAAGTCCGCGGCGGTGGCCGCACAGGGGCATCCTGAGTACGCTGCCGTTGCAGAAGAGCTGCAGCGGCGGCAGGAAAAGGCGCTCCGCAGAAAAAAAGAAAAGCCCAGAAAGAAATAAGTATGTAGAAACAACTGTGCCCTGGGATGGCCAGGACATCCGGGCGCGATGACCTAATTAGGAGGTGGCCGATATATGAGTTTAGAGATGAAGTACAGAGTGCGGGAAGTCGCCAAGGATTTCCAGCTGGGAGGTAAGGCAGTCGGCAACAAGAAGATCACGGAGATTTTGACCAAATATCTGAAAGCGCCGAGCAGTACCATGGCGGCCCTGAGCGACGAAGAGCTGTCCGTCATCTTTGATTATCTGACCCAGACCCACCAGATCAAGAGTCTGGAGGAAGTCTATTCCGAAAGCTATCAGGAGCCCAAGGGCGCCGGTGCGCCCAGCGCGCCTAAGGGGAAGGGAAAAGCGGGCAATTCCTCCCAGCCCAAGGGGAAGGACGCCAAAAATGCCCAAAAGGCCCAGGGAGATGGCAAGCCCCAGACCAACAGCCGCAAGGGCGATGAGCAAAAGGCTGGATCTCCTAAGGAGCAGCAAAGCGCACCGGCCCAGCAGCCCAGAAGCCGGGTTCCCCAAAAGAAGGTGGTCAATACCCGCTCCAATGTGGACGTGAATCTGGACCGGTATGACTCCCATCTGGATGATCTGGCGCCGGACAACAGCGATAAGCTGCAGCGCGGCAAGCAGAAGATTCCCTCCAAGCGCTCTCAGCAGCAGCGCAGCGGCAAGCAGTCCAACCGCCGCCGCCAGGAGGAGCAGCAGCGGAAGATGCGCCGGCTCCAGCAGGAGGCCGCCCGGAAGGCGCCGGTCAAGGTGCAGATCCCGGACGAGATCACGGTGGGCGAGCTGGCCTCCCGGATGAAGAAGACCGGCGCTGAGGTGGTAAAACGGCTGATGATGGACGGCGTGATGGCCGCCATGAGCGACACCATTGATTTCGATACCGCAGCCATTGTGGCGGAGGAATTGGGATGCAAGGTGGAGCATGAGGTCGTCGTCACCATCGAAGAGAAGCTGATTGACACCGCAGAGGACCGGGAGGAAGATCTGGAGCCTCGCGCCCCGGTCATCGTGGTCATGGGCCATGTTGACCACGGAAAAACCTCCCTGCTGGACTATATCCGCAACTCCAGCGTGGCCGCCGGGGAGGCCGGCGGCATTACCCAGGCCATTGGCGCCTATCAGGTGAAAGTCAACGGCGATAAACTCGTCACCTTCCTGGATACGCCCGGCCATGAGGCCTTCACCGCCATGCGCGCCCGGGGCGCCATGGTCACCGACATTGCCATTCTGGTGGTGGCCGGGAACGACGGCATTATGCCCCAGACGGTTGAGGCGATCAACCATGCAAAGGCCGCCAAGATTCCCATCGTCGTGGCGGTCAACAAGATGGATCTGCCCGGAGCCGACGCGGAGAAGGTCAAGCAGGAGCTGACCAAATACGATCTGCTGGCCGAGGACTGGGGCGGCGACACCATTGTCTGCCCCATTTCGGCCAAGACCGGAGAGGGCATTGACGAGCTGCTGGAGAGCGTCCTGCTGGTCGCCGAGATGGCCGAGCTGAAGGCCAACCCCAACCGGGCGGCGAAGGGCGCCGTGGTAGAGGCCCGCCTGGACAAGGGCCGCGGCCCGGTCGCCACGCTGCTGATTCAAAATGGCACGCTGAAGGTGGGCGATGTCATCATTGCCGGCACCGCTGTGGGCCGTGTCCGCGCCATGACCGATTATCGCGGCAGACGGCTGAAGAACGCAGGCCCCTCCGTCCCGGTGGAGATCACGGGTATGTCGGAGGTTCCCGATGCGGGAGACGACTTCTATGCCGTGGCCGATGAGCGTATGGCCCGTGAGCTGGCCGAGCAGCGCAAGGCGGAGAAGAAAGCCGCCGCCAACGCGCCGGTGGCCAAGAAGGTCAGCCTGGATGACCTGTTCTCCCAGATCAAGGAGGGAGAGGTCAAGGAGCTGGACATCATCGTCAAAGCCGATGTTCAGGGCTCCGTTGAGGCGGTGAAGCAGAACCTGGAGAAACTCTCGAATGAGGAAGTCCGGGTGCGCGTGATTCACGGCGGCGTGGGCGCCATCAACGAGAGCGACGTCATGCTGGCCGCCACCTCCAACGCCATCATTGTGGGCTTTAATGTACGTCCGGACGCCATGGCCAAGTCCCGTGCCGAGCGGGATAAGGTGGATATGCGCATGTATCGCGTGATCTACGAGTGCATGGACGAAATTGAGGCGGCTATGAAGGGCCTGCTGGCACCTGAGTTCCGGGAGGTGGAACTGGGCCGCGTGGAGGTCCGCCAGGTCTATAAGATCTCCAACGTCGGCATTGTAGCTGGCAGCTATGTCCTGGAGGGCAAGGTCACCCGGGACGCCCAGCTGCGGCTGGTCCGTGACGGCATCGTCATTTACGAGGGCGCAATCGCCACCTTGCAGCGCTTCAAGGACTCGGTCAAAGAAGTGGCTGCCGGGTATGAGTGCGGCGTCACGCTGGAGAAGTTCTCCGATATCAAAGTGGGAGACATCTTCGAGTGCTTTAAGATGGAGGAAGTGGCGCGCTGAATGGCGCTGCCGCCCCTTGCCCGCCGGGGCTGAAGGGGACGCAACAGAATCAAAGAGAACAGGGGCGCAGGATGCAGACAGATCAGGTTCTGTGTTCTGCGCTCCTTGCCAATATTGGAACGGGAGGTTCGCTATGCCCAGTTACCGTCTGGAACGCATCAATGACGACATCAAGCGGGAAATCGCAGCCATGATCCCCGCGCTGAAAGATCCGCGGGTTCACGGCATGATTTCCGTCACGCGTGTGGACACCACCGCAGACCTGCGCTATTGCAAGATTTATGTCTCCGCTTTGGACAAGGCAGATATGGCCGACGCTATTCGCGGCCTGAAATCCGCCTCTGGCTTTATGCGCCGGGAGCTGGGACGCCGCATGAAACTGCGCTATACGCCGGAGCTGACCTTTATTGAGGACCACTCCATTGACGAGGGCGCTAAAATTATCAAGCTGATGAACGAATTGGAGTAGGACTTGTGTAGAAATATCCTGGGTGGTATAGGATGGAAGAAAAAATGACAGAACAAGAAGTAATCAGCTGGTTTACCAGCAGGGACCGCTTTCTGGTCCTGACCCATATACGGCCGGACGGCGATACGTTGGGCTGCGCCACCGCACTGTGTCTGGCGCTGCAGGCCATGGGAAAGACGGCCTATACGTTGCCCAACCCCGGTCTGACGCCCACGTATGAGGGCTTTCTGGACTTCCAGTGGGCGCCGGAGGGGTATGCTCCGGATCACGTGGTGGCGGTGGATATTGCCACCGAAAATCTGTTTCCCGAGGGGGAACAGCAGAAGTATATCGGCAAAAGTGCGCTGTGCATTGACCACCATCCCAGCAATACCCACTATGCCCGTGGGCTGTGTCTGGACGCCAGCGCCGCCGCCTGCGGTGAGATCATTTACCGATTGTGCAAGCGGTGGGGCGTTTTGTCGGAACCCATTGCCCGGGCGCTGTATGTGGCGATTTCCACCGACTGCGGCTGCTTTGCCTACTCCAACACCACGCCGGAAACCCACAGAATTGCGGCGGAACTCTTGGAAATTGTGGACGTAAGGCCCATCAATAAGCACTTTTTCCAGACGAAAAGCCGGAAACGCCTTCAGGTGGAGGCGGCGCTGATGGCCTCGGAGGCGTTCTTTGGGGACGGGGAAATCTGCATCGGCAGGCTGTCCCTCTCGGACCGGGAGAGCATCGGCGCCAGCGAGCAGGACTGCGAGGAGATTGCCGCCTTTGCCGCTCAAATCGAGGGGGTCAAGTGCGCCGCCACCCTGAAGGAACTCTCCCCGGGCGAGTGGAAAATCAGTCTGCGGACGGATGGACAAAAGTACGACGCCAACCGCATTTGCGGCCTGCTGGGAGGCGGCGGCCATGTGGCGGCGGCGGGCGGACGTGTTTCCGGAACGGAGGCGCAGGCGCGAGAGGCCGTCTATGACAGTATTATGCAGGCGCTGGACATGGGGCGGATGGACGTCCCAGCTTCCGGCAGTGAGGTGTAAACATGGCAGACAGGAAAGACTATGAGAACCCCTTTTCCCAGCTGGGACGGGAGAACCCTCCGGAGGACGAGCAGATCCATCCGCGCATTCACGCCCAGCTGCGCGATCTGCTGAACGATCTGGGTTTGCAGCTGGACGGCAACCAGATGCCCTCGCGAAATCAGACAGAGAAGAAGGACAGCACATGCCAAACGGAATGATTCTCATTGACAAGCCCCAGGATTGGACCAGCATGGATGTGTGCGCCAAGCTGCGGGGCCTGCTAAAGGAAAAGCGGGTGGGTCACGCCGGGACGCTGGACCCTATGGCCACGGGAGTGCTGACCGTCTTTGTGGGGCGGGCAACCCGTGCGGTACAGTTTGCCGAGTCCGGGGAGAAGGAGTATCTTGCCACCTTGCGTCTGGGAGTGGATACGGATACCCAGGATATCACCGGTACCGTCCTCGAAAAGCGGCCGGTACGTTGCGGCAGGGCGGAGATCGAGGGGGTTTTGCCCCGTTTTCGCGGGGAAATCCAGCAGGTTCCCCCCATGTATTCCGCGCTGAAGGTGAATGGGAAAAAGCTCTACGATTTGGCCAGAGCGGGCAAAACGGTGGAGCGCAAGGCCCGCCAGATTATCATTTATGAGCTGGAGCTGGGAGAGGCGCTTTCGGAAACGGACTATATGCTGCGAGTCCGCTGCTCCAAGGGGACCTATATCCGAACCCTGTGCCACGACATTGGGGAAGTGCTGGGCTGCGGCGGCGTGATGGCGTCCCTGCGCCGGACGATGGCGGCGGGGTATCGGATCTCGGAGTGTGTCACGCTGGACCAGGTTGCCCAGGCCGTGGAAGAGGGGACTGTGGACACCCTGCTGCGGCCGGTGGATTCACTGTTCCGCGGCTATCCGGCCCTGCGCGTCTCGGGAACTCAGGAGCGTCTCTGCCGCAACGGCAACCCCTTTCACAGTCAGGGCGGGGACGGCTTTTACCGGGTCTATGCCGCTGACGGCACATTTTTGATGCTGGGACAGCGGAGAGGCGGAGAAATGCGGACTGTGAAGAATTTCTTTTAAGAGGTGCCCACCATGGAAGAGCAAAAACGGCGTGTTGTCGCCATCGGATTTTTTGACGGGGTTCATTTGGGCCATGGCGAGCTGCTGAAAACGGTGGTGAAGCGGGCGAAGGAGTTGGACGCCGTCCCCGCTGTGGTGTCCCTGGACACCCATCCCAGCCAGGTGCTGGGGGGGCATCCGGTTCCCCTGATCAACTCGAATGAGGACCGAATCTGGCTGATGAAGCACTATTATGGGATTGAGGATGTGATTCTCGCCCGCTTTGACAGCCAAATGCAGAATATGTCCTGGCAGGATTATATCGCCGGTTATCTGGTGGGGGAACTGGGCGCTGTGTATATTGTGGCGGGCAGCGATAACCGCTTTGGCGCGCGGGGAGAGGGCAATGCGGAGCGGCTCCAGCAGAAATGCCGGGAACTGGGCATTGGCGTGGAAATTGTTGGCATGGTGGAGCTGGACGGGGTTCCGGTCCATTCCACCATCATCCGCGATCTGATCTCCAAAGGTGAGATGGAAAAGGCCAATCGCTATTTGGGCCATCCCCATGTGCTGAGCCAGACCGTGAGCCGGGGAAAACACCTGGGCCGCACCCTGGGATTTCCCACCGTCAATCTGGTTTTTGCGCCCCATGTGCTGGTTCCGGCCTATGGCGTCTATGCCACCCGGGTTTTGCTGGAGCAGGGGGCGGAGATCGCCGTCACCAATGTGGGCGTCCGGCCCACCGTGGAGGACACTGACCAGGCCAATGTGGAAGGGTATATCCTGGATTATTCCGGCGATCTGTATGGACAGACCCTCCGCCTGGAATTTTACCGGCATCTTCGCGGCGAGCGGAAGTTTGCCAGCGTGGAGGCGCTGACGGCAGAAGTGATGCGCAACGCAGAACAGACGAGACGGTACTTTCAGGAGACTGCACCGATACTGCGGTGAAGACGAAACCCCCGGTATACGCTGGTATACCGGGGGGTGGTGCGTTTAGAGAGGTGAAGTAGATCAGCTCAAGCAGGCCGGGACAAACAGGAAGGCGAAGAGACAGCACAGCGTGAGGACATATGCGGGGATGGTTGTCCAAAAACGGCGGAAGCTGCGGGTCCAGATCAGCTGGCTGACCGTGTGGGCGATGGCGCTGCCGGCGACGACGCCGGTCAGGAAGAGCAGATTGGAGTTTAGCAGGCGGCCCAGAACCAGGCCCAGCGCCAGGCCGGAGGCTGCGGAGATGAGGAGACGCAGAACTCCGCGGATGACGGGGAAGGCGAGGTGACTCTCCGCGCATTCGCTCTTCCGGCGTCTGTAGAAGAAGATGGAGCCCAGGAGGAACACCACGATGAGGGCAGCCCACCAGAGGATAAACGTGGAAATGGCCGGATCGAAGAGATAATTGGAGTCGATGAGGGGGACAAAGGCGGCCAGATAGGGCGCAAAGGCGGTTGCAAGTGTGAGAGAAAAGGAATTCGCCGCTTCGGGCAGCGTCCTGCAAATGATCTGGTAGACGCAGACACAGAGAAGGGGCCAGCCCAGGTTCAGGGCCAGAATGGAAATGGCGGCGTCCGCCAGTGCGCCGCTGACGACGCAGAAGAACAGGCTGGAGGTGTAAATGGCTGTGAGCATCAGCAGGCAGAGGAGAAAACTCTCCAAGACCCATGTGGTGTTATAAGGGGCGCTCAGGCCGTAGTAAAGCCCGATGCACTGGCAAAGGGCCAAGCTCAGGATGATGGGGACATACAGATACACAAGACCGGCGACAAAGCTGCCCATGAGAAGGGGCGTCCGGCGGACGGGCAGGGAGTGGAACAGGTCTACGCTGCCGCGGCGGTGCATGAAACCGAAGGCGGAGATGCAGTAGAACAGGATAAACGCGATGGACAGGGGCAGCAGACAGCATAGCAGCTGGAAATGTAAAGTCTTTGCCATCTGGGCCGAAAGGGAGTCCAGCGCGGACGCTGAGGCGCTGCTCTCCACCGCAGCCGGCAGGGGCAGACCGAATTCGCCCCCGAAATATGCCGTCATGAGCTGCATCGCCGGGAGGGCGATCAGCAGGCACAGCGTGAAACAGAGCGCGCCGATTCGGTTGGCCCTCAGCTGCCAGAAAAATACCCGGCGGAAGGGGTTGTGTTGACGTTCTTCACGAGAAGATCTGGTCGAGGTCATAGCCTGCCACCTCCATTTCACTGATAAAGCTCTCCTCCAGAGAGAGGGGGATTGTCTCATGGAAGACCGGACGGTATTCCTCCAGAATTGGCGTGATTGTGCTCATATCTGCCCGGGTTACAAAGGTGACCACAGAGCCCTGCTGGGTCAGGCGGACAATGGGGAGATTGGCGCGAAGGGTCACCAGATCCGGCTCGTCCAGCGGGGGCTGGAAAAGGGCTTGTACCTTGTGAAAACCCTGCTTGCAAGCGTCCAGTTCCTGCTCAAAGAGGAGTTTCCCCTGATGCAGCAGGCTCACATGGTCGCAGAAATCCTCCAGCTCGCGCAGGTTGTGGGAGGCGATGACCACGGTCATCTTCCGCTCGGCGACCTGGTCGGAGATGAGACGCCTGAGCAGCTGCCGTATGACCGGGTCCAGTCCCTCAAAGACTTCGTCCAGAAGCAAAACGTCGGGCATGGTGGCCAGAGCGCAGATCAGGTTTCCCAGGCGCTGCATGCCCTTGGGCAGGTTGCGCAGCTTCTGCTTGGGGTTGAGCTGGAAGCTGTGGCACAGCTGGAGATAGAATTCCTGATTCCAGGTGCGGTACATCCGGCGGTACAGACCGGCCATGGCGGTGAGAGAGGCGTGGGGGAGGGAACAGGGGGCGTCCGGTACAAAACAGATGCGGGACTTGACGTCGGGATGCTCATAGGGGGACTTATCATGAATCAGGATGGCGCCGCCGTCGGGGCGGTAGATGCCGCAAAGCGAGCGCAAAAGGGTTGTTTTGCCCGCGCCATTGGGGCCGATCAGGCCAAAGATGCTGCCCTCGGCAATGTGGAAGGTGATGGCGTCCAAGGCGGTTTTCGGGCCGAACTTTTTGGTGAAAGAGGAAATTTCAATCATTTTGTCCTCCCTCCTTTCAGATTTGGATCGTCTGTGAAATCGGGAAACGCAGCGGATGGGAACGGATTCCGGTTACCGTGCTGGCCGGGCCTTGTTTGAAAGAGGTCAACATACCCTATGTCGGGGCTTTTTCCGCCGCAGGGCGTTGATTTTCCCTGGCATACGCCAGGGATTGGGGCGTCAAATTCCCTTGCTGGCGAAAAAATTCCTCGCCATTGGACACATTTCCCATGTTCAAACAAGGGCCGGACGCCTGATTCCCATAGTTGTAGTCTATATCAAGATTTTGAAACGGTCAAGCCGGAGAGGGGAAAAACG
>CAYWAP010000003.1:0-77254 GCA_964456525.1 uncultured Oscillospiraceae bacterium | reverse complement strand
ATGGGGGCGTTCAGGCCCAGCAGGATGGGGCCGTATGCGTCGAACTTGCCCAGGCGCTGGGCGATCTTGTAGCCGATGTTGCCGGCGTTGATGTCGGGGAAGACAAAGACGTTGGCGTGGCCGGCCACCGGGGAATCCGGACACTTGGTGTGGGCCACGGCGGGGGATACGGCGGCGTCAAACTGCAGTTCGCCGTCCATAACCAGGTTGGGCGCCAGCTCTTTGGCGATCCTGGCGGCCTCCCGCATCTTGTCCACATCGGCATCCTTGCCGGATCCCTGGGTGGAGAAGCTCAGGAACGCGACCTTGGGGTCAATGCCGAAGATCTTGCCGCACTCGGCGCAGTATACGCCGGTCTCCGCGATCTGCTCCGCAGAGGGGTGGATGTTGATGGCGCAGTCGCCAAACGCCAGCACCTCATTCTCCCCAGAAGCGGAGGGACGGACCAGAATGAAGCAGGAGGAGACGCTCTTGTAGCCGGGCTTGGTCCGGATGATCTGCAGTGCGGGCCGGACCGTGTCGGCAGTGGAATAGGTGGCGCCGCCCAGCAGGGAGTCGGCAACCCCCATCTTGACCAGCATGGTGCCGAAATAATTGCCCTGCTGCAGCAGCGGGATGGCCTTCTCACGGGTCATGCCCTTGCTCTTGCGCAGCTCGCAGAACAGGTCTACCATCTCGTCAAAATGTTCGTACTCCATGGGGTCGATGATCCGGGCGCCGCGGACGTTGTAACCGGCCTCCTCCGCAGCGGAGAAGACGTCGTCCGGGTTCCCGATCAGAATAGGGGTCAGGAAGGTGCTGGCCAGCAGCCGGGAGGAAGCCTCCAGAATGCGGGGATCCGTGCCCTCCGTGAACACAATGGTCTTAGGAGAATCCTTCAGCTTCTGGATCATGCCGCCAAAACCAAATGTAGACATAATATAATACCTCCTCAATATATGTGAACGACGGAATTCAATCACATACATCATACAATTTTCATATAATAATTTAACACTCCGAGCGGGGAAATGCAAGGCTGTTTGGTGACTTATCACAAAGGTTTTTCTTTTTTCTCTGAGGGGAGCTCAAAATCCGCAAGCAAGCTGCGAAGCTGCTCCTCCATCGCCCGGCGGACAGGCTCCGGGCCGAGGATCACTGCGCCGCCGTTTAAGCCGAAAATCCAGCCGAAAAACTGGGGGCTGACCGCCACGCGGACCGTGGCGGTAAAGGTCTCGTCCGTTTCCGAGGACATGATGACCCCATCGCCGAAGCGGTCGATTAAAACATGGGCCATCCAGTTCCGGCACCGGAGGAGGACGTTGGTCTCCTCCCCGCGGAACATGCCGAAGTGGTGGTCGGCATAGGTGGCGGGGTCGGCGGCCTCAAAGGCCGAGCGTCCCTGCCGGGGGAGCTGGGTGATGGAAATCTGATCCATCTTGTCCACGCGGTAATGTCTGAGGGCCTCCGCGCCGGCGTCATAGGCCACCAGGTAATAGTTTTCGTTGTCCCGCATGAGGGCCCAGGGGCTGACGGTGTAAGCCTGATGGTTGTGGCGGTATACCTTTTCCCGCTGCACATTGTAGTCAAAGTAGGAGAAGGAGATCTGGCGGTTTTGGCGGAGGGCCTCGTAGATGGCGTCGATGGAGTAATAGATGGTCTCGTTCATGCTCCGCACCCGCCCGGCTACATAGAGCTGGCGTTGGAGGGCGCGCGCCTGATAGGTGGAGGTCTGCTGCGCCAGCTTGGAGATGAGGTTGCTGCATTTGCGGTCGGTGATAAATTTGCTGGCCTGCACGGCGTCCACCAGCAGTTTCAGCTCGGGCAGCTCAAAGTCCCGGTCTGCCAGATAGTAGCCCCGGCCCCGGTCCAGCTCGATGTCATAGCCCTCCTCGCGCAGGGTGTTGATGTTTTCGTAAAGGCTTTTGCGCTCGGCGCTGACCCCGTTGGCCGCGAGGCGGTTCACCAGCGCAGGGACGCTCAGCGGATGCTGTTCGTCGGTTTCCTGCTGAAAAATACGCAGCAGGACGAGCAATTTTCCCCTTTGGGAGACGGACTTGGGCATGGTCTGGCCTCCTCGTACAGATTTGATATGGAACGCGCGGCGGCCAGTGCTGCCCGGCGCGCCGAAATGGCCGCCCATTGCCCCAGAGGCCGCCGGAGGGCAAAGTTCCGGAGGGCCGCCGGGAGGGAACCGGCCTGACTATACATCATTATACGGCCTTCCTATGGAAACAGCAACCGGATTTTCCTGGGGAGAGCTTTGCCCGGCAAAGGCGGATTTGACCCGGCGGGCGGTTCTTGTTTTTGGGGGGCGGATGTGGTATGCTGTGAAAAAAAGCGCCCCGAGAATCCGGGGCGCAAGGGAGTTGGAGTGGACCCTGAGGGCCCGGGTCCCGGTGCCGGGACCGCATCTGCATATTGGATGAGCTGCACCTCTATCATAGTAATATGGCGGGGAAAAGTCAAACACTACTTTTGACGAAAAGGAACAAATTATGTTGATTTATAACGTTGAAATCCATACGATGGAAGAAATCGGAACCTTTTTTGGGTTTGTCCAGACGCAGGACGGCAAAATTGCCGCCATGGGCCCCATGGAACGCTGTCCGGCGGTTTCCCAGGGGGATGTGGACGGCCAGGGGAAGGCCCTCTACCCGGGCTTTGTGGACATCCACTGCCATCTGGGGCTGCTGGCGGACGGCCTTCCCTACGATCAGGACGACTGCAACGAGGAGAGCGACCCTGTGACCCCCCATTTGCGGGCCATTGACGCGCTGTATCCCCTGGACCGCTGCTTCCGGGAGGCCCGGGAGGGCGGCGTCACCACTGTTTTGACCGGGCCGGGCAGCGCCAACCCCATTGGCGGGCAGTTTGCCGCCGTTAAGACGGCGGGGCGGTGGGTGGATGAAATGATCGTCAAGGCCCCCGCCTGCATGAAGTTCGCCCTGGGCGAAAATCCAAAGGGAGCCTATGGGGAGAAGAAGGAGACGCCCATGACGCGCATGGCCACCGCCGCCCTGATCCGGGAACAGCTGGCCAAGGCCCAGGAGTACCGGCGCAGGCAGGAGGAGGCGGCCTCCGGTTCCGACCACGCCCCCCCCGATTTTGACGCCAAGATGGAGGCCCTCGTCCCCGTGGTGGAGGGGAAGCTGCCGGCCCACTTTCACGCGCACCGGGCGGATGACATCGCTACGGCCATTCGCATTGCCGGGGAATTTGGGCTGGATTACGTCATCATCCACGGCACAGAGGGCCATCTGGTGGCCGACTTGCTGGCGGCCAAGGGGGTTCGGGTGGTGACCGGCCCCATCATTGGCGACCGGGGCAAGCCGGAACTGGCCAACCAGCAGGTGGAAAACGCCGCAAAACTGGCCCGGTCTGGCGTTCCCATCGCCATATGTACCGATCACCCGGAAAATCCCATTCAATATCTTCCCCTGGCGGCGGGGGTGGCCTGCCGGGCGGGGCTGGAGGAGGAGGCCGCGCTGCGGGCCATCACCATCGACGCGGCAAAGATTGGGGAGATTGACCACCGGGTCGGCTCGCTGAAAGTGGGCAAGGACGCCGACTTCACCCTGTGGGAGGGCAATCCCCTGTCGCTGGAGGGCCGGATTCTGGGCGTCTGGATCAACGGGGAGCGGGTCAGATAGAGGGCCTGTTGGGGACCAAAAGGGCGCCCTTTGCGGGAAAAAACCTCAAAAAACGTTGACAAGCCCGGAAAGGTTTGATAAACTATGAAAGCCGCATTGAGCAGGTTATAAGGGTGAGGTATGCCCTGACGAACGTGAGGCGCCCCTCAACGCCTGCGAGAGCGAGCCCGTAATAGAGGAAAGAGGTGCAAGTAGCATGACCGCAATTATTGTGACCGGCGGCAAGCAGTACAAAGTGGCAGAGGGCGACACCCTGTTCATTGAAAAGCTGCCTGTGGAAGCTGGGGACAGCGTGACGTTTGACCAGGTGCTGGCTGTGATCGATGGCGAGAGCGCCACCTTCGGCACGCCCGTTGTGACCGGCGCCAAGGTCGAGGCCAGCGTCGTCAAGAACGGCAAGGGCAAGAAGATCCGCGTGTTCAAATATAAGCCTAAGAAGGGTTATCGCAAGCGTCAGGGCCATCGTCAGCCCTACACCAAGGTGACCATCGGCAAAATCACCGTTGGCTGATGACCACAGTGACGTTTCATTTGGAGGGAGAGCGGATTTTCAGCTTTGAGATTCGCGGACACTCCGGCTATGCCGAGGCCGGCGCAGATATCGTCTGTGCGTCCGTTTCCAGCGCGGTCAATCTGGTGAATGCCACCGTGAACGACGTGCTGGGGCTGGCAGCCGCTGTGAAATTGGAACCCGAAACAGGGTCCCTCTCCTTCCGTTTACCCGGAGGTCTTTCGGAGACAGATGAAGCGACCTGCCAGAACCTTCTGGCCGGTATGATGGTCTATCTCTCCGACCTCCACCAGGAGTATCCCGATTTTGTCGAGGTTCTGGCAGAGGATCTCGATGAGGAAGAAGATACTCTGCCCATCTTTGACTAATGGAGGTGTAACACCTATGCTGATTTCCATCCAGTATTTCGCCCACAAAAAGGGCGTTGGCTCCACCCGCAATGGCCGTGACTCTGAGTCCAAGCGTCTGGGCGTCAAGCGCGGCGACGGACAGTTCGTTCTGGCGGGGAATATTCTGGTTCGCCAGCGCGGCACCAAGATCCACCCCGGCGTCAATGTCGGCAAGGGCAAGGACGACACGTTGTTTGCCCTGAAGGACGGCACCGTCAAGTTTGAGCGCCTCGGCCGTGACCGCAAAAAGGTCTCCATCGTCGAGCAGGCGCAGCTGTAATCTGACCACATAAAGGCGCACCGGACAGGCGGTTCGGTGCGTTTTTCATACCATTCCCGCCAAATGCACGGCGCATTTGGCAGACCAAAGGAGAAAACCCATGGCAGCAGCCTTTGTAGATACGGCAAGAATCCTGGTGCGCGCCGGCCACGGCGGCAACGGCGCAGTGGCGTTTCACCGGGAAAAATATGTGGCAAACGGCGGCCCGGACGGCGGCGACGGCGGCCGGGGCGGCAATGTCGTTCTGGTGCCCGATTCCAACATGTCCACCCTGATGGACTTCCGCTATAAGCGCAAGTATGTGGCCGAACCGGGAATGGACGGCTCGGGCGCCAAAAAGACAGGCAGAGACGGCAAGGATCTGGTGATCAAAGTGCCAGAGGGCACGGTGGTCCGCGACACCGCCTCCGGCGAGATCATCCAGGACATGTCCGGCGTGAAACGGTTTGTTCTGGCCCGAGGGGGCCGGGGCGGCTGGGGCAATCAACACTTTGCCACCGCCACCCGTCAGGCCCCCCGGTTTGCCAAGGCCGGGCTCCCCGGCGAGGAGCGGGACATTACGCTGGAGCTGAAGCTGCTGGCCGACGTCGGTCTGGTCGGGTTCCCCAACGTGGGCAAGAGCACCCTGCTCAGCGTGGTTTCCAAGGCCCATCCCAAGATCGCCAACTATCACTTCACCACCCTGATGCCCAATCTGGGCGTGGTGTATGTGGAGGAGGGCGTCAGCTTTGTCATGGCAGACATCCCCGGCATTATTGAGGGCGCCAGCGAGGGCGCGGGGCTGGGCCATGATTTCCTGCGCCATATTGACCGCTGCCGGTTGCTGGTCCACCTGGTGGACGTCTCGGGCAGCGAGGGCCGGGATCCTGTGGAGGATTTCGACGCCATTACGGCCGAGCTGGAGCAGTATTCCGAGGAATTGGCGAAGCGCCCCATGATCGTGTGCGGGAACAAGACCGACCTGTGCTATGACCGGGAAAATGTGGAGCGCCTGAAGGCCCATGTGGAGGCCCTGGGCTATCCGTATTTTGAGCTGTCCGCGGCGACCCATGCCGGCGTCCAGCCCCTGGTGAAGAAGATCGCAGAGGCCCTTTCCACCCTGCCCCCGGTGAAGGTCTTTGAGGCCAATTATGTGCCCAAACCTCCGGTGATTGACACCTCGGGTGAAGTTTCCATTGAGGTGGATGACGGCACCTGGTTTGTGGAGGGGCCATGGTTGCAGCACCTGGTGGCCTGCACCACCTTCAGCGACTTTGAGAGCCGCAACTGGTTTGATAAACAGCTGCGCGCATCTGGCCTGTTTGACAAAATGGAGGCAATGGGGGTCCAGGACGGGGACACCGTTGTCATGTATGATTTGCAGTTCGAATATCAGCGATAATAGACGAAGAGGCTGCCCCGCAGGGGGCGGCCTCTTTTTGCGATCACAGGATTGTTATAAAATGGCTGCGGGATCATAGCAGCTGGGCGGCAGCACATCGCTCATCTCCAGAAGGGCCTGGGACAGGCCGCCGGAAATCGCCGGCCCTTTGCTCTGCAAAGGCGTGTTCAAAACGTCCTCCTCCAGGAGGGGGAGGGAGATGACGGCCTGGGTGCCCTGCTTCTGGCGGGAGATCATCATGGCGCCGCCATGGAGGCGGGAAATCTCCTGACAAATGGCCAGACCGAAGCCCACGCCGGTGGGATAGCGGCTCAAATACGACGTTTTGGCGGTAAAGGCGTGATTCAGCATCTGATCACTGATGCCCCGGCCATTGTCCGACACCGTCAGACGGGCGAGCTGCTGCTGCCGGGTCAAATGGATTTGGATGTCTCCCCCGGCCTTCACGGCGTTTGCACAGAGCTGGCAGAGGAGCCGCTCCAGCAACCGCCGGTCGCCCCGGATAAACAGGGGCTGGGCTGCGTTTTCCAATGTCAGCCGATGGCCCGTCAGCTCCACCAGAGGGGACAGATCGTCCGCCATCTCCCGGCAGAACCGGGTCAGGTTCAGAACCTCCGGATGGAACAGATTTTCCGCGCCAATGGCGGCAAGGCTGTAGAAGGAGAGGCTGTCGACGGCGTGGAGCAGTTTGTAATAACTCTGGTTCAAAGCGGCAAACCGGCTGCGGTTTCGCTCCAGTTCCGTCTCGGCGAGCTCATTTTGCAGCGCCTCCAGCGCCGTGAGCATGGAGGTCATGGCGGTTTTTGTGCCGATGGAGAAGGAATAGGAGTCTTCCGCGGTGAGGGCATGCTTTTCCACGGCGGAAAGCTGATACAGGATGCCCCCGTCCACGGCAAAGGAGCGGATTTGCCATTGCCGGTGTTCCAGCGTGACCTGGGCGATGGAATCGGGCTGGGGGGGAAATACGCTGGGAAGCGTGTCCCCAACGGACAGGGACGAAATGGCGGCCCGGGCGGCGTCGTTCATGTATGCAATGGTTCCGCTGCGCGTCATCAAAACTGGTTGAGAAATAACATCAAAATACGATTCTCCGGAAATTACAAAAACACCCATAGGCCCTCCGCCGCTCTGCGTTCTATCTATTTCTTGCGCTGCTGAGGCCATGGGTCAACCGGGTTGATCGCCTCATGACCGGAAAATAAGGATCGTTGGCTGGAAAAGACGGCTGTATCCGCCCAAAGGGGCGGTGTATGGGAGAGGGGGAGCCGGGGCAGCAATCAGCTCGCCGGTCAACACAGAGAACGTCTTTGTCCTTCCTTAGGGTGTCCCGTTTTTCGGGAAACACCCGGCGTCAGTTGAGTATAGCAAAAATTGGCGATTGTCTCAAGTCAAATGTCGAATTTTACAAAAAAGTCTGCCATTCTTTTTTGTGAAAAAAATAACAGGCAGGTCTTTCCATCACGGGTAAATTGCGCTATAATGAAACTGTATCTTATCCTATGAACCATGAAAACGCGTTGGCACATACTTCTTCATAAATGAGAAATCAGGAGGTACAAAACATGGATTACCAGGCACTGTATCAGAGCAAGCTCACAAGCGCAGACGAGGCGGTCGAATGCGTCCGCAGCGGGGACTGGGTGGACTTCGGCTGGACGGTCACCACCCCGGTGGCGCTGGACAAGGCGTTGGCAAAGCGGCTCCCTGCGCTGACGGACGTGAAATTCCGGGGCGGAATTCTCATGTGGGAGCCGGAAATTTTTAAAATCGACGATCCCGCAGCCCATATTTGCTGGAACAGCTGGCACATGGGGGGCATTGAGCGCAAAGCGGCGAGCCGGGGGTTTGCGTTCTATGCGCCGATCCGCTATTCCGAGCTGCCCCGATACAACCGGGAGCTGGACTGCCCCAGCCGGGTGGCCATGATGCAGGTCTCTCCCATGGATGAACATGGGTATTTCAGCTTTGGCCCCAGCGCCTCCCATATGGCGGCGGTCTGCGAGCGGGCTGAGATCATCATCCTGGAGGTGAATCAGAATATGCCCCGCTGCCTGGGCGGCTTCCAGGACGGCATCCACATCTCCCAGGCCACCATGGTCGTGGAGGGCGATAACCCACCCATTGGCGAGATGGGCAGCGGCGCAATCACGCCGGTGGACGAGGCGGTTGCAAAGCTGATCGTGGAGCAGATTCCGGACGGGGCGTGCTTGCAGCTGGGAATCGGCGGCATGCCCAACGCGGTGGGCTCCCTCATTGCCCAGTCCGATTTGAAGGATCTGGGCGTACATACCGAGATGTATGTAGACGCGTTTGTGGATATCGCAAAGGCGGGCAAAATCACCGGCGCCCGGAAGAACATTGACAAGGGCCGTCAAGTCTATGCCTTTGGGGCGGGAACCAAGAAGATGTACGACTATCTGGACAATAACCCGGAATGCATGTCCGCGCCGGTGGATTATACCAACGATGTACGGGTGATTGCCTCCATCGACAACTTTATCTCCATCAATAACGCGGTGGACGTGGATCTTTACGGCCAGGTGAACGCGGAGTCCGCGGGCATTAAGCACATCTCCGGCGCAGGCGGACAGCTGGACTTTGTGATGGGGGCGTACCTCTCCAAGGGGGGCAAGAGCTTTATCTGCATGTCCTCTACCTTCCAGAGCCGCGACGGCGTTTTGCACAGCCGGATTAAACCCACTCTGGACAGCGGCTCCATCGTCACGGACACCCGCGCCAACACCATGTATGTGGTCACGGAGTATGGCATGGTCAACCTGAAGGGGCTGTCCTCCTGGCAGCGCGCCGAGGCATTGATCTCCATTGCCCATCCCGATTTCCGGGAATCCCTGATTGCCGCTGCCGAAAAGCAGCACATCTGGAGACGCAGCAACAAGTAACCGGTCGCTGCGGGGGAAGGCTTTGCCCCGAAGAGGGGGAGAGGACTGTGTCAGACTGCTTACCAGACGGCCTGCCGTCCAGGCGGGCCGTTTTGATAAAAACCGCGACTAAGACGGTGTATCGTAGACATTTGATTCCCTTTCGTGGGAGCGAAGTGAAATTTGGGGAGAACCAGAACAGGAATTACGCTTATGAAGACAAGATATACAGCCTATACGGCCGATGGAAAGGCCCGGGAAGGACATCAAGGGTATTTTTTTCTGGCTGGAGAGACCAGACCGCTTGGGGATGGTCTGTGCGGGCTCAGCGGGGAAACGGAACAATCAGAACCGGTTTTTTCGTTGGTGGGCGATGTGAAGGAGGAAGCTGTCCCGGAGATCGTTTTGGAGACCTTGAGACAATGGGACGACCTCAACCGGCAGCCCCAGCCTGCTGACGGCGGGAAAGTGGGGGCAGGGTTTGCCAGCCTGTCCCTCAGCGGCCATGCGGTGCGCGTGGTCAGGGAGGGCGCCGGACGAGTCTACCGGATACGGCAAGGCGAAATGGTGCAGATCAGCCCCAACGGCGCAGGAGCCGCGGCCCAGGGAGACGTTTATCTCCTGTGCAGCCCCGGCCTGAGCGGCGCTGTCTCCGAGGAGCAGATTCTGCATACCGTCTCCGGGGACGGTGATCTGTCCGGAAGCTGTAAGGCGCTGGTGGATCTGGCGCTGGCGCAGGGCGGTCAGGGCGGCGTCGCGGCGGTGCTGATTGGGGTGACCGAAGCGGACACCAGCGAGGCGCCAGCGGCGACGGCTGAGAAAGAAGTGGCTGCCGCCTCCGGGCCCCAGCAGACGGATGCTGCGCGGGAGTGGACGCCCGGGCCCGCAGCCGCAGAAGAACCGGCGCGGAAGCGGCGCAAAAGGGGCTGTCTGGCTCCGGTCTTTGCGGTTTTGCTGCTCATCGTCCTGGCGGTGGGGGGAACGGGCTTCTATCGGTGGAGCCATCCCACCGTTCCCGATGTGGTTGGCATGGGACAGGAGCGCGCCATAGCGGCTTTGGAGGCGCTGGGATTCCAGGTTGAGACGAAGGAATACTATCATGACAGCGCAGAAGCCGGAGCGGTGTTTGCGCAGTCCGTTCTGGCCGGTGACCGTGGCTCTCGCAGCACGGCGGTTACGATTTCCGTCAGTCTGGGAGAGGAGCCGGTGCCGGTGGACGATGTGGTTGGGCTGGACGTGGAAGAGGCACAGGAGATCCTGAACAACCGGGGTCTGGTAGTCGAGATCACGGAGAGCTACAGCGAGACGGCGCTCATAGGAGAAGTGCTCTCCCAATCCATCCAGAGCGGGGACGCGGCCTTCCCCGGCGACACGATACAGTTGGATGTCAGCAAGGGGGCGGAAGAGGACGCAGTGCCCGACGTGGTCGGAGAGGATCAGGAAACCGCCCGGCAGACGCTGGAGGCGGCTGGATACCAGGTGAGCATCCGGTGGGCCTATGAGGACGAAACGGAAGGCTCGGTGGTCTATCAGGAGCCTGCGGCGGGCAGCAAATTGGAGGCCGGTGAGTCGGTCTTGCTGATTCTCAGCATGGGAGAAAGCCGGATTGACGTTCCCGATTTGACCGGGATGAGCCGCATAGAGGCCGCGAACACGCTGGTAAGCCTGGGGCTGACATATACCTTTGACTATCAGAGCAGCAGCACGGTGGAATCCGACCATGTGATCTCCCAGAGCCCGGCTGCCGGGAAGTCGCTGTTGCAGGGGGAAAACGTCTTTTTCTATCTGGCAGAATGATGCTGCCGCGCCGGAGGGGACCAAAATCCGGTTTCTCCGGCCGCTCCCGGCGTGCCTTTTTGGCATCCGGGGGGCAAAAACAGTTCCATAAGGGAGGGCCTGGTGAATGCCAGGCCCTTTCCGTCACAGAAAATTTGAAGAAATCCGTCGGAAAACGGTTTTATGCGGCAATTGTTTGTGATATAATTTCACTATCTATACACTGTGTGAGTGTGAAAGACTGCCTGGAGGGAAAAGAATGAAAACCAAAGTTACTGTGACCGTTGATGGCCGTGAGTACACGCTGGCCAGTACGGACAGTGCCACGCCGTATATGGAACAGGTTGCCAGCTATGTGGAAGGGCAGATTGATGCGGTGAAAAACGGCATCCGCGTCTCGGCCATTGACGCAGCCACCATGGCAGCGATGAACATCGCCGACAATTATTTCAGGGAACGCAGGGCGTCGGAGAACCTGCGCAAACAGTTGAAGGACGCGCTGGACGACGCCAACAGGCTCAAGAATGAAATTTCCGACTTGAAGCGGGAAAACTTCCGCCTGTCGCAGGGCAAGCGCTGAACTCATGATGGAATTGCTTGCACCGGCTGGCTCTCCGGAAGCGGCCCGGGCCGCGGTTCAGTCCGGGGCGGACGCCATTTATTTGGGGGCGGAAAACTTCAATGCCCGCCGGAATGCCGCCAATTTTGACCGGGAAACGCTGAAAATTACGGTGGAAGACTGTCACCTGCGGGGCGTCAAGGTCTATTTGACGGTGAACACCCTGCTCTATGACCGGGAAATGGAACAGGCGGCCGACCTGCTCCGCTATGCCAGCGCCATTGGCGTGGACGCCCTGCTGGTTCAGGATTTGGGCGTCCTGGCTCTGGCCAGGCAGATCGTTCCGGATCTGCCCCTCCATGCCTCCACCCAGATGACCATTCACGACCTGGAAGGGGTCAAAATGGCGGCGGATCTTGGAATCACCCGGGTGGTGCTCTCCCGGGAGCTTTCCCGGGACCAGATCGGTTACATCTGCGCCCACTCGCCGGTGGAAATTGAGGTGTTTGCCCACGGCGCGCTGTGTATGTGTTACTCGGGGCAGTGCTTTTTCTCCTCGGTGATCGGCGGGCGAAGCGGCAACCGGGGCATGTGCGCCCAGCCCTGCCGGTTGAATTACCGTCTGGATGGCACGGCTAGCCGGCCGCTGCTCAGCCTGAAAGATATGAGCCTTGCCGGGCACCTGCGGGAACTGGACGACATGGGAGTGGCCTGCATCAAACTGGAAGGGCGGATGAAGCGCCCGGAGTACGTGGCCATTGTGACCAAGGTCTATGCCGATGCGCTGAAAGAGCGCCGGGAACCCACGGCGGAGGAGCTGGAGAAGCTGCGCCTTGCCTTCTCCAGACAGGGCTTTACAGACGGCTACTTTTTGGACCAAACCGGGCCGGAGATGTTCGGGGTTCATGAGAAGACGCCACTGCCGGACAAGCTGTTTGCCGAGGTCAGGCGGGAGTATGGCCGGGAGCACCCCAGGGTGCCGGTGGCGGTTTCCATGGCCGTCCGGGCCGGGGAGCCGGTCAAAGTGTCCCTGGCCGACGAGGACGGACACAGCGTCTCCGTGACCGGCTCTGTGCCGGAACCGGCCCGAAGCCGGGCGGTCACGAAGGAGCAGGTGGAAAAGCAGGTTGTCAAGATGGGCGGGACGCCCTATTTCTGCACCCAGTGCGCCGTCGATGTGGGCGAGGGGCTGTCGCTGCCGCTGTCCTGCATAAACGGGCTGCGCAGAGAGGCGCTGAAAAAGCTGTCGGAGAAGCGGGTCGCCGCTCCGCGCCGCCGGGAGCGCCCGGCGCTGCCCCTGCCTGCCGTGCCCAACCGGACCGAGGCTCCCGTTTATACCGTCTCCCTCCACGCGGCGAGCCAGCTCACAGACGAGCTGCTCCGGTGCCGTCCGGTGTCCGTGGCGCTTCCGCTGGAGGAATTACAATACAATTCGGATATTATTGAGAAAATATTACAGTTCGGAATCGAGTGCGCCGTCACATTGCCCCGTGTGCTCTGGGATCGGGAGCGCTCCATCGTCCAAAAGGCGCTGAAGCAGCTTCGGGATCTGGGGGTCAGCGCCGCCTATGCATCCACGCTGTCCGGAATTCGTCTGGCGGAGGAGGCAGGGCTGACCGTCCGGGGTGACTTTGGCCTGGGCGTGATGAACAGCGGAGCGCTGCGCGCCCTGAAGGAATTGGGGCTGGAGTCCGCAGTGATTTCCTTTGAGTTAAAGAGCCAGCGAATCCGCGACCTGTCCAAGCCGCTGGACACCGAACTGCTGGTGTACGGCCGGTTCCCCCTGATGATTACGGAAAATTGCATTCTGCGAAAGCGCGGCGGCAAGTGTACCTGCCGGTGGAAGACCGGTCAGGAGCGGCACCTCATCGACCGAATCCATGCCGCGTTCCCGGTGGATCACGCCTACGGCTGCCGGAACGAGATCTTCAACTCCGCGCCGCTCTGGCTGGCGGACAAGGGGGATGTCTGGCAGAGGAGCGGCATTTGGGCGGCCCGTCTCCAGTTCACCTTTGAACGCCCCGGGGAGTGCGCCCGCATCCTGGCCGGTTATATCAGCGGCGAGGGCAAGGCCCCGGAGAAGTTTACGAGAGGGCTGTATTTCAGAGAGGTCGAGTAGAAGGCGGGATTTTGCCGGGGCGGGGTTTGTGAACCGCTTTCGTCAAAAATCGTCCTCTGTACTTGCTATAATGAAAGGTACCTAAGCTATGAAGTTGAAAATCAAACCCGTTTCCCCGAAGATTGGAACGCAGATTCCATTCCCCTATTATGCCAGCCCAGGCGCTGCCGCCATGGATTTGCACGCCTGTCTGGATGCGCCGGTCACGCTGGAGCCCGGCGGGCGGGCCGTGATTCCCACCGGAATTGCCATCGCCCTGCCCGGAGCGGAGTATGTTGCCCTGGTGTTTGCCCGCAGCGGACTGGGGGTTCGGAAGGGAATCAGCCTGTCCAATGGAGTAGGCGTCATCGACAGCGACTACCGGGGCGAAATTATGGTGGGCTTGACCAACGCCGGTCAGGCGGCCTATACGGTTCAGCCCGGTGAGCGCATTGCCCAGATGGCGGTCATGCCTGTGATTCAGGCGGACATTGAGCAGGTGGATACGCTGGACGCCACAGAGCGGGGAACGGGCGGGTTTGGTTCCACCGGAACGTGATGGGGCAGACCCCTTCGTCAATTGTCAGAAAAAGGAGTACGATCAGCATGAGCAGAATCATTCTTGCATCCCAGTCCCCCCGGCGGCGTGAGCTGTTGGAGCAGATGGGATTTGAGCACTTTGAGATCCTTCCCGCCCAGGGCGAGGAACAGGCGGATGCCTCCCTCCCGCCGGAGAAGTATGTGGAGCAGTTGGCGCTGCACAAAGCGAAAGAGGTTGCCGCACAGGTGAATGACCCGGAGGCGCTTGTGATTGGGGCGGATACCGTTGTGGCCTTTCAGGGGGAAGTGCTGGGCAAGCCGAGAAATGAGGCGCATGCCTTCCAGATGCTGTCCAAGCTCTCCGGCTGCCGTCATACGGTCTATACCGGCATTGCCCTGATACGGGGGGAGCGGCAAATGTTGGGGCACGAGGCCACAAAGGTTCACTTTTGTGCCCTGACGGAGAAGGAAATTCTCGCGTACATCGCCACCGGTGAGCCCATGGACAAGGCCGGGGCCTATGGAATCCAGGGCCGCGGGGCCCTTTTGGTTGACAGCATCCAGGGAGACTTTTATAATGTGGTAGGCCTTCCCATCTGCCGTCTCAGCCGGATGCTGGCTGGTTTTGGCGTCTGTTGTATGGGATAATTCACAGGCCATCGACATTTTTTCCGAGAATCCGATAAGAATCTGACCGGAGGAATGAATTTGTTTTGAAGAAATTTCTGAATGACAATGGAATCTGGGTGCTGATTGTTGCACTGCTGCTGACGGCGGCGGTCAGTATGGGGTCCGCCCTGTTTCCCGACGCGGTCTCTCCCCTGAGAAACGCCATCGGAATTGTGACCTCGCCATTCCAGACGGCAGTGAGCGCTTTCACCGGCTGGGTGGAAGATATATACGACTATGCCTTTCGGTATCAGCAGCTCCAGGAAAAAGTGGAAGAGCTGGAAGAGGAATTGGCCGAGCTGCGGGAGCAGAATCGGGAGGCGCAGACCGCGCTGGAGGAAAATGAGGAACTTCGCGACCTGCTGGATCTGACCGAGGAACAAACGGAATGGGTCGTGGAGGATGTCAAAATTACCGCCCGCAGCACCACCAGCTATGAGTCCACGCTGACCATCAGCAAGGGCTCGTCGGATGGCATTGAAGAGGGCGACTGCGTCATCACCGGCACCGGCAACCTGGTGGGGGTCGTGAAGCAGGTAGGGCTCAACTGGGCAACGGTGATTACCCTGATTGACCCCGATATTTCCATGGGCGCGGTGGTCTACCGCACGGATGACGACGCCATTCTGGAGGGAACTCTGACGTTGATGCTGGAGGGACGGTGCAGGCTGAGCTATCTGGACTCCGAGGTCACGTTGATCCAGGGCGATGAGGTTCTCACCTCCGGCAAGGGCGGCGTTTACCCTGCCGGTATTGTCATTGGCACGGTGGAAAGCGTGGAAATGGATCCCAGCGGCAACGAACAGTATGCAATCATCGAGCCGGCAGTGGATCTGGATGATCTCAGCATGGTCTTCGTTATCACCAGCTTTGACTGAGGTAGTGGGCTATGAAACGAAATTTAGGAAGCCAGATCAAGTGGGGTCTGTACGCGGCGGCTTTTTTGCTGGTGTTTTTTGTCAAAATCTGTGTGCTCAACCGCATTCCCATCGCGCATGCCGTGCCGGAACTGGCGCCGCTGGCCGTCATCGCGGTGGGGTGCCTGGAAGGGGGGCGCAGCGGCGCGATTTACGGGCTGTGCGTCGGCTTTTTCTGCAATGCGGTTTACTACCGCTCCGGGGCCATTATGATCCCCGTGTGTACCGTGCTGGGGATTTGCGCAGGCTTTACCGCCGGGCGGCAGATTGGCCGGACTCCCTTTGGGATGGTAATTTGCAGCCTTTTCGGCGTGGCGCTTCTGGAGTCCGCCAGGGTGAGCTACTACTATTTTTTCGGCGGCAATCCGCTGGGTACGCTGTGCTCGATTGCCATTCCGGAGGGGATCTATTCCCTGGTATTTGCCCTGCCGGTGTATGCCCTGTTTTGGGCGGTTTACCGGCGTTACCGTACCGATATGGAACTGTAATCTCACAGACAAGGAGTTGAACATGAAAGAAACAAAGATGTCGTTTTATTTCCGTATCGCTGTGATTGCGCTGATTGTGGTCATCCTGAGCGGATATTTCTGGTGCCTGGCCTATGATGCCACGGTGAACAATGCCATTGACCAGAGTGAATCCAACCGGGTGAATCTGATTACCACGACAGAGACCGTCTCCGCAGCCCGAGGCGAGATCACAGACCGTTATGGCAACGTCCTTGTGACCAATAAGACGGAATATGTGGTTACGCTGGACGTGGAAGCCATGGGAGATGAAGCGGATCAGGTTGCCGTGGTTCAACGGTTGATTGAAATCTGCACCGAGCAGGGGATCGAGTGGACGGACAGTGAGTTCCCCGTCAGCGAGGACAACGGATCCTATGAATTTACGACGGAGAACCCCTACCAGGTCACATACGACGACGGAACCACCGCCACGACCCGTCTGGGGCAAGTCGTTGAGGAAGAGGGCTGGGGCACCACATCGACCAGTGCCAGCAGGCTCGTCAGCAATATGAAGAAATTTTTCCAGCTGGATGATACGGATCTCACGGAGACTGAGGTGCGCCAGATTCTGGGCGTGCTGTACTCCTGTTATCTCCGGAAAGATGAAATTGTCTGGACCTACTACTATTTCGCCGAAGACGTGGATATTGACTTTATCAGCGTGGTGAAAGAGGAGGATCTCGCCGGCGTCAGCATTGAGGCGACCACGGTCCGGCAGTACAACACGGACTACGCGGCGGTTTTGCTGGGCCAGACCGGTTCCATTTCCGCGGAAATGTGGGAGACCTTGCAGGACGAAGGGTATGACATGGATGATACGATCGGGCTGTCCGGCATAGAAGCCGCCTTTGAGGAATACCTGCAGGGCACGGACGGCACGCTGCTCAAAACCTATGACTCCTCCGGCAATTTGGTGAGCGAGGAGTATACAGAAGAACCGGCAGCGGGGTATAATACGACCACTACGCTGGATATTGGCCTGCAGGCGGCTGTGGAAGAGGCGCTGGCCGAGCTGACCGACGAGATCAACGACGGAGCAGGCGGCAGCGCTGCGGTGGTGATTGACGTCAACAGCGGCGAGGTTCTGGCTATGGCTTCCTATCCGACCTACAGCGCCGCCACCTATCTGGAGGACTACAACGACCTGCTGGAAGATGAGCGGAACCCGCTGTATAACCGGGCATTACTCGGCACCTACGCGCCAGGTTCCACCTATAAGATCTGCACAGCCGCTGCCATCGCAAACTATGGCATCGCCTCACCCTCTAACACCGTCAGCTGTACTGGCTCCCTGACGTATGGAGATACCACCTTCCGCTGCTGGAATCACTCCGGCCACGGCACTGAGAATATGCAGGATGCCGTTCGGGACTCCTGTAACGTTTATTTCTACACGTATGGCGCGGCGCTGGGCATTGACGCACAGACGGAGATGGCCCAAGCCTATGGACTGGGCGTGAGCACCGGAATCGAACTGTCGGAGAGCACCGGCGTCAACGCCGGACCGGCTTACAGTGAATCCCTGGGCGCCACCTGGTATGCGGGCGACGTGTTGTCCGCGGCGATCGGCCAGTCCGATAACCAGTTCACGCCCCTGCAGCTGGCCAATTATATTGCCACCTTTGCCAACGGCGGCACCCATTATTACGCCCATCTGCTGAAAAACGTAAAGAGCAGCGACAACAGCACCATTATCTGCGAATACGCCGACGTGGTGGAGGATCCTGTGATGAATGAGGTCACCATATCCGACGCCACCTATGAGGCAATTACAGCGGGTATGGGGGAAGTCATTGCGGCGGATGATATTACCGACTTTGACGCCCTCTATGAACAGGGAATTGAGGTCGCCTGTAAAACGGGTACCGCGCAGCTGGGCAGCACCGGGCTGTATAACGGTCTGTTTGTCTCCTTCGCCCCCATTGATGATCCTCAAATTGCCATCTGCACCGTGGTGGAGAAGGCGTCCTCCGGCGCGTCCACCGCAGCCATCACTGCGGCGATTATGGAATATTATTTCAGCGAAGAGGCGACATTGGAGCGCATAGAGGCGGAAAACTCGCTGCTTCACTGAGAAACCCTCCACCGGATCAAGCTACAGCGGCTGAGCGCAAGCGTTTGTGCCCAGCGAAAACCCCTCGCCTGTGTATACAGGCTCCACTCCAGTAAAAGAGAGGCTTGATGTTTTTGTCCACTCCACCAATCTATGATTCCCGTGACCTGCGCTATAAGGATCCTTATGGTGCGGTCGCTGCCGGGACGAAGGTGCGCTTTACCGTTCGTCCCACCCGGGCAGAGGGGTTTTCCCATGTCACGCTATACGCCCGCCTGGAGTTTGATCACGATCGGACGGTCAGTGTTGTGATGCCCTGGATCGATACCGACTTCGTCACCGATGTATTCACCGGTGAGCTGGACACCGGCAGTTATATCGGTCTGATCTGGTACACCTTCCATTTGGAGGCGCTGGATGGCCGCTGCTGCGATTTGGGGCCTTATCAGCTCACGGTCTACGACGGCGCAGACAAGGTGCCGGACTGGTTTGGCGCCGGTATGTGCTACCAGATCTTTCCAGACCGCTTTTCCCGCACGAAAGTTCCGGATCCCGCCGGGCTGGTGGGGGACCGAAGGGTCCACGAAAACTGGGACGAAATGCCCCTGTATCAGCCGATGGGGAAAACCCGTCAGGGACAGGACATTTACAACCGGGACTTTTTTGGCGGGAACCTGAAAGGGGTAGAGGAAAAGCTGGACTATATCGCCTCCCTCGGCGTGGAGACCATTTACTTCTGCCCTATCTTTGAAGGTTCGGAAAACCACCGCTACGGCACGGCGGACTATAGCCGCGTGGACCCCATGCTGGGCGAAAATGAGGACTTCACCCACCTGTGTGAGGAAGCCCATAGGCGCGGAATGAAAGTGATGCTGGACGGGGTGTTCAACCATACCGGATATGTCTCCCGTTATTTCAACGGCGACGGCTTTTATGATACCGTCGGCGCCTCCCAGTCCCAGGAAAGCCCCTATTATGACTGGTTTTCCTGGAAGCACTGGCCCGACAGTTATGAAAGCTGGTGGGGAATTTACTCCCTGCCCGCCGTCAACAAGTGGAATGAAGGTTACCGCAACTTTATTTTTGATGACAAAGATTCTGTGATCCGCCGCTGGCTTCGGGCCGGTGCGGACGCATGGCGGCTGGATGTGGCAGACGAGCTGCCGGACGACTTCGTCCGCGGCATTCATGAGGCGGCCCGGGAGGAGAACCCGGATGCCTTCGTCCTGGGCGAGGTCTGGGAGGACGGGTCCACCAAGATTGCCTATGGAGTCCGCAGAAAGCACCTTTTGGGCAACCATTTGGACGGCCTGATGAACTATCCCTTCCGCACCGCGCTGCTGAAGTTCCTGCTCGGGGATACCGGCGTGCAGTTCCGGGACAGCATGGAGACCCTGCGGGAGAATTACCCCAAGTCCGCCTTCTATTCCGCGATGAACGCCCTGGGCACCCACGACACCCTGCGGGTGCTGACGTATCTGGGGGTCGGCAGCGAGCGCCGTGACCAGACCCGGGACTGGCGGGCGGCCTATCAGATGACCGACAGTGAGCACAAGCGGGGCTGTGCCCTGTTGAAGCTGGGGGCCATTGTGCTGTTTGCCTTCCCCGGAGCACCCACCATCTTTTATGGGGACGAGGCAGGCATGACCGGCTTTGAAGACCCCTTTAACCGGCAGACGTACCCCTGGGGCCGGGAAGATCAGGAGTTGGTGGCGTATTTTAAACGTCTCGGCAATTTCCGCAAGCGGTGTCAGCCCCTGCGCAGGGGCGATCTGCGCTGGGGAACCTGTGGAAAGCGGGTGCTGTCCTTTGCCCGCGCTCTGGATGGGGACGAGGCGGCCGCTGCGGTCAACCCCGGGCTGGAGACGGAGACGGTGGTGCTCCCCTGGGAGAACCGCGCCGCACGGGACATCCTGAGCGGTCAGGTTTATCAGGCGGAGAAAGGCGAACTGCGCCTGACGCTGCCGCCCGGCTGCGGGATTTTGGTGGAATCGGTGTAACCGGCCCGCAGGCGGCAGCGGGGGGCTTCCGCCGGGGCGCAGGGGTTCCCCCGCCCCCTTCGCAGCATGGGTTCCGGGTTACACTGCCCCCAGTGCCTCACGCCACTCCCCCTCCCGAAAGCCGGTGAGCACAAAATCCTCTCCGATGAGCAGAGGCCGCTTGACCAACATGCCGTCGGTGGCCAGCAGGGCGCAAATTTCCGCCTCGCTCATGGAGGGGAGTTTTTCTTTTAGATTCATGGAGCGGTAGAGCATGCCCGAGGTGTTCACAAAGCGTTTCATGGGCAGCCCGCTCATCTGGTGCCAGGCCATAAGCTCCTGGGCGGTTGGGTTTTCCTCTTTGATGTGGCGCTCCGCAAAGTCTGCGCCGATGGCCTGCAAAAATTTCCTGGCCTTCTGACAGGTGGAGCATTTGGGATAGGCGATGAATAAAACAGACATGGTCAGATCTCCTTTCACAGGGGGGATGGCGGCTTCTGGGCCTGTTTGGCAAACAGGCCCGGGGACTTTGGGGCCATTCTACTGCCCGGACACAAGGTTGTCAATTGGACAATGGGTCGGGCAAAACGATTGCGATAAAAATATTAATTATATGGGGCCGTGGGCGTTGACATTTCTGCACGCCCGCTCTATAATAACATTGTTAAAAAAAACACAAACGTGCACTGTTGCGACTCATGGGACTGGCTGAGCCAGCAAAACACAGGAGGTTTTTATTCATGAAAGACATTTACGTTGTCAACTGCTGCCGCACTGCGCTGGGAAAATTCGGCGGCTCGCTGAAGGACCTTTCCCCTGCGGATCTGGGTGCGATTGTCGTCAAAGACGCCCTGAAACGCGCAAATGTTGCCCCGGAAAACGTTGATGAGCTGATGTTCGGCTGCATCTTGACGGCCGCTCAGGGTCAGAACGTGGCCCGCCAGGTCGGCGTCAAGGCCGGGCTGCCGCTGTCCGTTCCCGCTTACACCGTCGGCATGGTCTGCGGCTCCGGCATGAAGTCCGTCATCGAGGCCGCCCGTGCAATTGGCAGCGGCGACGCGGAGATCGTCGTCGCCGGCGGCACGGAGGTCATGTCCGCAGCCCCCTATGCTATGCCCGCTGCCCGTTGGGGCGCCCGCATGTTCAACAGCACCATGGTTGACACCATGGTCAATGATGGCCTGTGGGATGCGTTTAACGGCTACCACATGGGTTCCACGGCTGAAAACATCTGCGATATTTGGGGCATCACCCGGGAAGATCTGGACGAGTTCGCCGCTGCCTCTCAGCAGAAGTGTGAAGCGGCCCAGAAGGCCGGCAAGTTCGAGGACGAGATCGTGCCCGTCCCCGTCAAGGTCAAACGGCAGATCGTGGAGTTCAAGGTGGACGAGTTCCCCCGTGCAGGCACCACGGTTGAGACGCTGGGCAAGCTGAAACCCTGCTTCCCCACCACGCCGGACGGCTCTCTGGACAAGGTGGAGATGACCTTTGAGGCCACCGAGATGAAAGACATGCCCGAGAACGTCGGCAAGGGCCGTGTCACGGCCGGTAACGCCTCCGGCATCAACGACGGCGCGGCAGCCATTGTCCTGGCCTCTGCTGAAGCGGTTGAGAAATACGGCCTGAAGCCTATGGCCAAGCTGGTTTCCTATGGCCAGGGCGGCGTGGATCCCAAGATCATGGGCACCGGCCCCGTTCCCGCCTCCCGCAATGCCATGGCTAAGGCTGGACTGACCATCGATGATATCGACCTGGTGGAGGCAAATGAGGCCTTTGCAGCCCAGTCCATCGCTGTTGCCCGGGAACTGCACTTCGATATGAGCAAGGTCAACGTAAACGGCGGCGCGCTGGCGCTGGGCCATCCGGTGGGCGCTTCCGGCGCGCGGATCATCGTGACCCTGCTGCACGAGATGCAGAAGCGTCCCGAAGCCAAGAGAGGTCTGGCGACCCTCTGCATTGGCGGCGGCCAGGGTGTGGCTACCATTTTTGAAAAGTGCTGATAGAACTCCCTGAGTAGAGAGAAATTCAACCCCCGGCTTTCGAGCCGGGGGTTGCTGTTGATATGGCGGGAGAGGTCTGGGCAGGCAAGGCGGCGCCGGACAGGGGCGCGTCAATCACGGGGCCGTTCTCCCCTGCGGTGGCATTCCATAATGGCGCGGATGCTCCGGTACAGGTAGGGCTTGTAGACGTTCAAGTCTGCCGGGTTGTGCTCCAGAATGACGCTGTAAGCGGTGCTGCTGACCAGCTCAATGATGGTAAAAAGCATGATATCCGGGCGGTCCCATTGGGTCTCCCGATCTTGCAGAAGGTGGTAGCATCTTTCCATGAAATCCAGATCGTCCTGCTCGGCATAGCGCTCCAGCGCGCGGTGGAACAGCCCCCAGCTCAGGTTTTTGTTGATGAACCGAAGCAGCAGCGCGTTGTCCTGCAACTGATTGAGCAGGTCGTCTATGATGAAGATCAGGCGGTCCTCTGTCCGGGTCATCTCCTCGGGAATGCGCTCAAGGGAGCGGCGGAAGAGGGCGTTGGCCTTTCGGGCAATCAGAGCGGATTGAATGTCGGCCTTGTCCTTAAAGTATAGATAAAACGTGCCTTTTGCCACGCCAGCCGCCGTGGCAATGTCAGAGATGGAGGTTTTGCTCATCCCTTGTGTGGTGAACAGCTGGAACGCGGTGTTTAGCAGACGCTCCTTTTTTTGTTTCTTGTTTTCATCAACCTTGCTCATAGTATCCCCCTTGATTCAGATTCCAGGCGCCTCCATGGAAACCTGTCTGCTGGCCGCTCCAAGGGTGTTGCCTGTTTTTTTAAGCTGTGCCGCAGCTCTCCCCTTCTGGCGGAGGGGAGGCGGGCATGACGGCGCCCGTTTTGCCGGGAAAAGTCCGGCGGGCGTCTGAAGGATGCCGCTGCTCTGCGGACGATCTTCCTTCCCGGATCAGAGAACACAGTTATTATACTATCTTTTTGCAAAATGGGCAACAGAATGTTTCAGGCCCGGAGACGGTGCGGGCAAAGCGCGCCGCCGGTTGACACCGGGCCGGAAAATGGGTAGAATAAAAGCCATCTTACGTTTTCCTTCGGCTGAAGTGGGTATTTTTGCCTGTTCAGCCGGATTCTACGCATATATTTCGATTTTCAGGAAGGTTCTTTATGGCTAAACGCAAAACCACCTATGACAACGAAGCGATTTCCCAGCTGAAGGGCGCGGAACGGGTCCGGGCCCGTCCGGGCGTGATTTTTGGCTCGAACACACTGGAGGGCTGTGAGCACGCGGTCTTTGAGATTCTCTCCAACGCCATTGACGAGGCAAAGGAGGGATATGGCGATCTGATCATCGTCACCCGCTATGCTGACCAGTCTATTGAGGTCGAGGACTTTGGCCGGGGCTGTCCGGTGGACTGGAATAAGGCAGAGGGGCGTTATAACTGGGAACTGGTTTTCTGTGAGCTGTACGCGGGCGGAAAATACGACAACGAGGGCGACAACTATGAGTACTCGTTGGGCCTGAACGGCCTGGGAAGCTGCGCGACGCAGTACGCCTCTGAATTTTTTGACGCGACCATCTACCGGGACGGCTTTCGCTACACCCTGCATTTTGAAAAGGGCGAAAACATCGGCGGGCTGCACAAAGAGCCCATGCGCCACAAGAGTGGTTCCAAATTCCGCTGGAAGCCCGACCTGGAGGTCTTTACGGACATTGACATTCCGGCGGACTATTTTACCGACGTGATGAAGCGGCAGGCTGTGGTCAACGCCGGGGTCACCTTCCGGTTCCGCAACCAGGTAAACGGCAAATTTGAGGTCACAGAGTTTTGCTACAAAAACGGCATTACCGACTATGTGGCTGAACTGGCGGGGGAGAGCGCCATGACTACCCCCTACTTTGCCCAGACCGAGCGGGTGGGCCGTGACCGCGCCGATCAGCCGGATTACAAGGTCAAGCTGTCCTTTGCCTTTGCCTTCTCCAACACCGTCAACCGCATTGAGCACTATCATAACTCCTCCTGGCTGGAGCATGGCGGCTCGCCGGAGAAGGCCATGAGTCTGGCGTTTGTCTCCGCCGTGGACGCCTACTTGAAGCAGCACGGAAAATACAACAAAAATGAGAACCGGGTCACCTGGAGCGATATTCAGGACTGTCTGATCTTTGTATCCAACAACTTTTCCACCCGGGCCAGCTATGAAAACCAGACGAAAAAGTCCATCTCCAACAAATTCATCAAGGACGCCATGCAGGCGTTCCTGAAGGGGCAGCTGGAGGTCTACTTCCAGGAAAATCCCATGGACGCGGAGAAGATCGCCGGTCAGGTGCTGGTGAACAAGCGCAGCCGGGAGACGGCGGAAAAGACCCG
This sequence comes from uncultured Oscillospiraceae bacterium, assembly GCA_964456525.1. Lineage (GTDB taxonomy): Bacteria > Bacillota > Clostridia > Oscillospirales > Oscillospiraceae > Onthomonas. The sequence goes on along the minus strand of CAYWAP010000003.1, from coordinate 52,733 downwards.
GCTGAACATCAAGAAAAAGCTGTCGGGCAGCATGGACATCTCCAACCGGGTGCAGAAATTTGTGGACTGCCGCACAAAGGACGTCAGCCGCCGGGAGCTGTATATTGTGGAGGGAGACTCCGCGCTGGGCGCCTGTAAACTGAGCCGCGACGCGGAATTTCAGGGGATTATGCCCATCCGCGGCAAAATTCTGAACTGTCTGAAAGCGGACTATCCCCGGATTTTTAAAAGCGATGTCATTACGGACCTGCTGCGCGTCATAGGATGCGGCGTGGAGCTGACCGGCGGCAGGAAAACGGCGAAAGATTTAAACGCCTTTGACCTGAAAAATCTGCTCTGGAGCAAGATCATCCTGTGTACCGATGCCGACGTGGATGGCTATCAGATCCGCACGCTGCTGCTGACCATGCTCTACCGTTTGACGCCGACGCTCATCAAAGAGGGATATGTCTATATTGCCGAGTCCCCCCTGTATGAGATCACCTGGAAGGATAAGACCTGGTTTGCCTATTCGGATAAAGAGAAGAATGACATTCTGGAGGGGGATTTGAAGGGGAAGAAGTGCTCCATCCAGCGCTCCAAAGGTCTGGGCGAGAACGAACCGGATATGATGTGGCTGACCACGATGAATCCCCAGACACGCCGGTTGATCAAGGTCATGCCGGAGGATGTGGAGAACACGGCCAGGGTCTTTGACCTGCTGCTGGGGGACAACCTGTCCGGGCGCAAGGCTCACATCGCCCAGCAGGGACATCTGTATTTGGACCTGGCGGATTTGTCCTGATGCGGGCAGGGTTCTGCATGGCCCTTCTTTTGCGCGGGAAAGCGCCCTCTCCCGATGGAGGGCGTTCCGGCAACTGGGCCGAAAAGTACCGAACTCACTGTGGAAATCCGGAATTTCGTTCCAAATAAGACTTTTAGAATTGTGCTTTTTTGGATTTCTACTTTACAATCTACAGCCTTTTGTTGTAATATAGATGCGGAAGAAAATGAAAATCAGCTTGAAGGGTTTTATGTCAGGCTCATTTTAAACATTATGGAGGTGTACGTATGCGAGTTCAATTTACTGAAACCGTATTGCGTGATGCAAACCAGTCTCTGATGGCGACCCGCCTGCCCTACTCGGATTATGAAGACATCCTGTCCACCATGGACAAGGCTGGCTACTATTCCGTTGAGTGCTGGGGGGGCGCCACGTTTGACTCCTGCCTGCGTTATCTGGGTGAGGATCCGTGGGAGCGTCTGCGCAATATCCGCGAGAAAATGCCCAATACCCGGCTGCAGATGCTGCTGCGCGGCCAGAATCTGCTGGGTTATAAGCACTATCATGACGATGTGGTCGAGAAGTTCGTCGAGCTGTCCATCAAAAACGGCATCGATATCCTGCGTATCTTTGACGCGCTGAACGATTTCCGCAATATCCGGACGGCTCTGGAGGCGACCAAAAAGTATGCCACGGAAAAGACAGTGGCATCCGGCTGCATTTCCTATACCCAGTCCCCCGTCCACACCGTTGAGAAATACGTCGAGATGTGCAAAGAGCTCAAGTCCATGGGCTTTGACACCATCTGCCTGAAGGATATGGCCGGGACGATGAGCCCCTATGAGGCAGAGCACCTGATTAAGGGCATTAAGGATGCTCTGGGCGATATGCCCCTGATCCTGCACACCCACTGCACCACCGGCATGGCCTATCAGACGGTGACCAAGGCGGTGGAATCCGGGATCGATGTCATTGACACCGCCACGTCCTGCTTCTCCAACGGCACCTCCCAGCCCGCAACGGAGACGATGTTCTATGCACTGTCCCAGTACGGCATTGAGACCGGCCTGAACGAGAAGGTCATCAATGAGGTCAACGATTATTTCAAGCCCATCAAGCAGAAGTACATCGACAGCGGCCTGATCAACCCCAAGAGCATGGGAACCGACGCCCAGGCGCTGGTTTACAAGGTTCCCGGCGGCATGCTGTCCAACATGATTGCAAACCTGACCGATATGGGCGCTATGGATAAGTTTGAGGAAGCGCTGGCGGAGATCCCCGCCGTCCGGGCCGACATGGGCTATCCTCCTCTGGTGACGCCCCTGTCCCAGATGGTGGGCAACCAGGCCGTGACGAACGTCCTGGTGGGCGCGCGCTATAAGAACATCTCCACAGAGGTCAAGAACTACTTCAAAGGGGAGTACGGCATCGCGCCCGCCCCGGTCAACCAGGTTCTGGAGGCCCAGATCCTCGGCGAGGGCGGCAAGCCCACGGACTGCCGGATTGAGGATCAGAAGCGCACCGGTGAGGAGTTTAAGAAGGCAGCTGAGGAGCTGGGCGAACTGGCCCGCAGCGAAGAGGACATCATGAGCTATATCTGTTTCCCCAAGCAGGCAAAGGATTACTTTATCGCTCGGAAGGAAAAGGAAGAGCGTACCTGCAAGTACACCATGGAAGCCTGCGAGGAAGAGTGAGCGCGGGAGGAATGACGTATGAATAGTGATATTACCATTGTCGAGGCCCTGGGCGTCGTTCTCCTGGGTATGATTGTGGTCTTTTTGACGCTCATTTTGCTGTGGATTATCATTGCCGTTGAAAGCAAGATCGTCTCCTCCATGGAGGCGAAAAAGGCGGCTGCCAATGCGCCCGTTGCCACGCCGGCTCCGGCCGCGCCCGTGGCGGCCCCCGCCCCGGTTGCCAGAGGTTCCTGCGGCCCTGTCATGCTCCACGACGTGCCCGACCGCACGGCTGCGATGGTGATGGCCATCGTTGCAGATGAATTGAAAACACCTCTGAATGAGCTGAGATTTATTTCTATCAAGGAGGTAAAGTGATATGAAATATAAAGTCACACTGAATGACAAGACCTATGAGGTGATTGTGGAAAAGGGACAGGCGATTCTGGCGGACGAATATGAGGCAATGGCCCCCGCTGCCGCCGCCCCCGCTGCCGCTCCTGCTCCGGCTGCCGCCCCCGCTGCCGCTCCTGCTGCTCCGGCCCCCGCTGCCGCTCCCGCCGTCACCGCCGCCGGTGATCCGGTCAACGCTCCCCTGCCCGGCACGGTTGTCGCCGTCAAGGTCACTACCGGCCAGACGGTCAAGGGCGGCGAACTGCTGGCTGTGATTGAGGCAATGAAGATGGAGAACGAAGTCCTCGCTCCGAAGGACGGCACTGTGGCACAGGTTGTCGTCTCTCAGGGAGCCGCCGTCAAGACTGGTGATCCCCTGGTGATCCTGGCTTAAGGGGGTCCCGATATGGAATTTATCAGTAATATCTTCTACAATCTGGCGGTACAGACGGGCTTTTACAGCATGTTTGAAAACGGCGGTTTGTCCGCGCTGAAGACGGTTATCATGCTGTTGATCGCCTGCGTGCTGCTGTACCTCGGCATTGCCAAAAAGTTCGAGCCGCTGCTGCTGGTGGGCATTGCATTTGGCATGTTGCTGACCAATCTGCCCGGCGCTGACATTTACCACGCCGATCTGTGGTACGCCGGTTCAGGAACCAACATCGATTTCAGCGCCGTGCTGCATGAGGGCGGTTTCCTTGACATTTTGTACTTAGGCGTGAAGCTGGGCATCTATCCGTCCCTGATTTTCATGGGCGTTGGCGCGATGACCGACTTTGGTCCCCTGATTTCCAACCCGAAGTCTCTGCTGCTGGGCGCCGCCGCTCAGTTTGGCGTCTATGCCGCCATGCTGGGAGCGATCATTCTGGGCTTCTCCGGAGAGGTTGCGGCTTCCATCGGCATCATCGGCGGTGCGGACGGCCCCACTGCCATCTGGCTGACATCAAAGCTGGCTCCCAACTATCTGGGCCCCATCGCCATCGCCGCTTACTCCTATATGGCGCTGATTCCGCTGATCCAGCCGCCCTTTATGAAGCTGCTGGTGCCCAAGAAAGAGCGCCAGATCAAGATGGAGCAGCTGCGCAACGTCTCTCAGACCGAGAAGGTCATCTTCCCCATCGTGGTTACCATCGTCTGCTGCCTGCTTCTGCCCTCTGTGGCCGCGCTGCTGGGCTGCCTGATGCTGGGCAACCTGTGGTCCACCTGCGGCGTGTGTGACCGCCTGTCCGACACCGTCCAGAACGCGCTGATGAACACCATCACCGTTTTCTTGGGCATCTCTGTGGGCGCGACTGCAACCGCGGATCAGTTCCTGTCTGCTGAAACCATTGAGATCATCATTCTGGGCCTGGCTGCCTTCTGCTTTGCCACCATTGGCGGTCTGGTGGTCGGCCGCATTATGTGCGCCCTCACCGGCGGCAGAATCAACCCGTTGATCGGCAGCGCAGGTGTGTCCGCCGTTCCGATGGCTGCCCGTGTCTCCCAGGTACAGGGTCAGAAGGACAACCCCTCCAACTTCCTGCTGATGCACGCCATGGGCCCCAATGTGGCTGGCGTGATTGGCTCTGCGGTTGCTGCTGGTTTCCTGCTGGCGGTCTTTGGTTAAAGAAAAAGATCGATCACAAAATCCAAAGAGCATCACCTACCTTTGGGTGGTGCTCTTTTCATGAAATTTGCGGGGCAGTTTGGCGCGCCGCCGCCTCATTGACGGGTGAACAGGGCGGCTCCTGTCCCGGGATAAGCGGTAAAACAAGGCCGCGATTCCCCGGCCATATTCCGGGAGATCCGGTTTACATTCCCCCTATTCTGGGCCCTGTCCGGTGAAACCATTCCCCGCCGCCGGTCACATTTCCGGCGCTCCAACAGGGTCTGGCTGGGGGGATATGTTTGGAGGTTATATGATGAAATCCCATAATCGTACCCGTATGATCTGTGAGGGGGGCCTTCTGGTGGCTGCCGCCCAGGTTCTCAGCATGGTGAAGCTGTGGGAAATGCCCTGGGGCGGCTCGGTTACGTTGGCCATGATCCCCGTTATTATTTTCTGCGTCCGTTGGGGGCTATTTCCCGGGTTGCTGATCGGATTGGTCCTTGGCGTGCTGCAATTTATGTTTGACGGCGGCTTTGCCATCGGTTGGCAGTCGATCATTGGAGATTACCTGTTGGCCTTTACCGTCCTGGGCCTTGCCGGCGTGATGCATGGCAAGCGCGGCGCCCTTTTCACCGGTACCCTTATCGGGGGCATCGCCCGTTATCTGGTTCATTTTGTGGTGGGCGCCACGATTTGGGCGGACTACATGCCGGACACCTTCCTGGGCCTGCAGATGGCCAGCCCCTGGTTTTACTCGGCCCTCTACAACATCGTCTATATGGGCCCCAATATTTTGATCACGTTGGTGGCGTTCGTCTTTCTGGCAAAGCCGCTGGCGCGATACCTGACGGCGGAGGACTGAGAGCATCCGTACCGCAACGGCACAAAACTCCTGACCCCTTTGGGCCAGGAGTTTTTCATTGTCAAATTGGATTTACTGCATTGCGATTTGGCCCCAGATACGCCGGAAAATGCCGCCGAAATCCAGCTTTTCCACGTCCTGCGCCGCCACCAGAGGAATGGTTTTGACTGTGGTTCCATCCACCTTGATTTTCACGCTGCCAAGGGAGGCGCCGCTGGTCACAGGGGCGTCAAGCCCGGAAACGGTGGAGATCTCCGCTTCCACCGCCTCTACCTGGTCCTTGCGCACCAGCACCAGGCAGTTGCCCTCCACCGCCACCTGCACAGTGCTGGTCTCCCCCAGCTTGACCGGGACTTCCGGCAGGTCAGCGGGCGTGGCATCCACCAGAGTGTATTGGTTGAAGCCGTAATCCAGCAGGCTTTTCGCGGTGTTAAAGCGCTCCGCAGAGGTGTCGCTGCCCAGAACCACGGCAATCAGCTCCAGATCGTCCCGCTGGGCGCTGGCGGAGATGCAGAAGCCGGCGGTGCTGGTGGAGCCGGTTTTCAGGCCGGTGGCGCCGTCATAGTAACGAATCAGCTTGTTGGTGTTGGACAGCTGAAATTCGCCGTCCCGGATGGAATCCATCCAAATGGTCACATAGTCCCGAATGACATCGTGGTTTAGAAGTTCCCGGCTCATCAGCGCAATGTCATAGGCGGTGGTGAGGTGCCCCTCTGCGGGAAGGCCGTCGCAGTTCAAAAAATGGGTGTTGTTCATGCCGAGTTCCTGAGCGCGCTGGTTCATCCGGTCCACAAAGGCGCTCTCAGAACCGGCGACATACTCCGCCAGAGCCACTGCCGCGTCGTTGCCGGAGGCCACTGCCACAGATTTGAGCAGGTCTTCCACGGAGATCTGCTCCCCTTCCTCCAAAAAGACCTGGCTGCCGCCCATGGAGGCCGCGTAAGCCGAGACGGTGACGATGTCCTCCATGGAGATGACGCCGTTATCCAGCGCCTCGGCCACCAGCAGCATGGTCATGACCTTGGTGACGGAGGCCGGTTCCAGCTGCTCGTCCTGATTTTCCTCGTAGATGACGGTTCCGGTGGCCTGATCCATCAAAACCACCGATTTAGCGGAAATGTTTTCTGGTCCTGCTGCCGCTGCCGGTGCGGTGAACAGGGCGGCGGCCAATAGAGCAATCAAAAAGTGTTTCATCCCGATTTCCTCCTTGCTAGAGCTAGGATGTGGAAAATCCGGGAAAGAATACAGGAAAATTCAGGGAAGGGCGTCAGGCAGAAAGGCCCGCCGCTTGGGCATGTTGATGTTCTTTCAACAAAGCCTATGCGGTTCCGTGTTCCAAGTCCGGAATCAGGCGCAGCACAACCCCCACGTGATATGCCAGCAGATAGGGCAGTTTCTCCTCCTGGCAATCCAGGGAACAGCCCAAAATATCACGGATTTTTCCCATGCGGTAGTTTACGGTGTTGCGATGGGTGAACATGGCCGCGGCAACTTCCTGCAAGCTGCCGTCGGAGAGCAGATAGCGAAACAGGGTTTCTGTGTATGCGCTGTTGTACTTTTTGTCGTGTTTCAGCAGAGGGCCCATGACCTCTTCGTAGTAGTTGTACAGCAAATCATCGTTTGGGACGGAGTAGAGCAGCTTGTAAAACCCCATGTCTTTGAACCGGACGGCATCCAGTTTCTGGGTGGCTGCCCGGCGGCAGGCGGAAACCGCCGTGTGAAAGCTGTCCGCCAGCTGCTCATAGGAGTCCACCGGCTCGCCAATGCCGATGGAAATCGGAAGGGTGGGAAAGGTTTCGTGGGTCATCTCCAGAATGTGCCGGGCCACATCATCCGCCAGCTGCCGGTCCTTCCGGTTCAATAGAACAAAGGAGCGCTTTTCCTGACGAAACACCAGATAGGGGACGTGAAAGGGACGCACCGCCGTGTGCAGCCGCAGGTTGCTCCGGTGATCCATGACGTTTTGAAACATCTTGCTGAAGGCGGCGCGGACGGCCAGCAGCTGGAACCCGTTTTCCTCCTGAAAAATCTCGTCCAGACGCTCCTGGTCGGGGCCGGAGGCCTGGGGGTTGTTGATGATGTGCATGGCGGCCTCCGCCAGGTCGTGCTCGTCCCGGGTGCTCTTGTTGATCAGGGAACAGCATACCCGCACAAATTCGGTGATATACATATCCCATGGCATGGTGAGCAGGGGGAAGTGCTGTTCCTGGCAATAGTCGATGACCATCTGCGGGACGCTTGTGAGATGCTGGCCGATGTTGATGACAATGCCGGCGCAGTGCTGCTCGATCATGACCTCGATAAAGTGCTTGAGATCGTCGTCGCTGCGCATGGCGTAGCCGCTGGTGACCACCAGCTCGTTTCCCCAGAAAAAGGAGGCGATGCTGGCGTCCTCCGTCATGTGCACCCACGTCACAATATGATCCATGTGTGACGGACTGGCGAGGATTTTCAGACCAAATTTATCCCGGACTTGCTCCACCAATTGACCCATTGTAAGTGCCATATAACCCCTCTTTTCAGATGATTTTCGTACTTTTTAACGGATTTGTGCTGAGAGCACAAGAAATAGCGAAATGTTTGTAACTGACACACATTGCAAAAGCGGAAAAATCTGCTATCCTAATATCAGAAAGACAAATTACCACACAAGTCATTTAAAACGTGGTCTTAATTTATATCAGGGAGGTATTGATTATGATTATGGTTTCCGGGATGACGACGATGAACAATGTCACGGAGCGTTCCATTCCCGCATGGATGCACGCAGACAATTACGGCGCACTGCTGCTCCAGGATGGGAGAGAAAAGAGCCTGCTGCAGCGGATTCACTCGCTGCTGAAGGCAGAGCGCTAAAGGCAAAAGCACACAAGGGGCTGTCTCATAGGGATATGAGGCAGCCCCTTTTTCGTCAATCGTTATGGCCGGGGGTGAGGGTTGGCGGTCTTGGGAACCGGCAGCAAGCTGAGCTGGGTGTTGGGGTCAAAGGCCATGGCAGTCACCATGATGACGGGCTGAACGTACAGGGAGGTCAGCATGGAATCGGACATGGAGATGACAAGCAGGAGCAGCGTGGCGACCATCATGGACCGGTCATTTTCCAGGACAAAGCGGCGGCTGACCAGGACAAAGCCGATGTGCAGCAGAACCATAAACACAATGCCGTACATCAGCAGATATTTCACATAGGAAATGTCCGCGTAAAAGTATTCCGACGTCCCCCAGATATCCTCCCCGGTGCGCCATTCAATGAGCTGGCCAAACAGGTTGGGTGTGACCGCCTCCATGGCCTCGTGGCCCAGGCGAAGGCGCTGGGTCAGCAAATCGTTGATTTTGGAGAGGATCGGGTTGTCCGGGTCATAGAAGGCCACGGCCAGCGTGGCGGCGCCGCCGCAGAGCAGGCTGGCGTAAGGCAGAATCCAGCGGCAGAAGCGGCTCTCTGTCATGGGCTTTTTGCTGCGGCAAAACAGATAGCCGCCTACGCACAGCAGAATGGACGTAAAAAACGGGCAGCGGCTCTGGGTGAAGAAATAGACGACCGCGTTGGCGGCCAGCCAGAGGGCCGCCTCAATCCAGGTGACGCGGCGGCGCAGGGCAAAGTAAAACACCGTGGCGAACTCGACAAGATAGGACGCGATATAATTGGAGTAGAAGCCCAGATAGTGCCGGACCCTTGTGCCGCCGTTGGTGACGTAAACCACATCTTCCATCCGGCCGATATAGATGTTCAGCAAGGTGTAGGCGAGAAAGGCCATGGAGACGCACAGCGTGACAAAAAAGACATGGCGCAAATTGATATTCCGGGCGCTGAGCACCAGTAAAACCGGGATATACAGCCCCCAGGGACCCACCCCGGAGGTATTCGCCACCACAAGCCCCAGCACGGCAAAGGCAACCGCCGCGCCGTCCCGCCAGTGGACGCGCCGGTCCCGCAGGAGATCACAGATCACCTTTGCCGCCAGCAGCACATAGATCATCCGCCGCATCTGTCCCTGGAGGGGAACCTGGTGCCGGTAGAGGATTCTGGCATAGCGGTCGTAAAGAAAAATCAGCCAGGCACAGAAAAAACACAGCTCTCCCCCGTGCTCCCGGAGCAGACGTTTGCAGGTTTGAATCATAACAGTACCTCTCAGAAGCCGGGTAAAGGGGGGCCGAGGCGGCGCTCCCCTTTTTCATTGTCAGGAAATCTCTCTTAGTATGCCACGCCCCAGTAAATAATTTTCTTGGACGGTTTCCCGCAGACCGGGCAGACGTCGCCCATGGCTGCCTCCTCCTCCGGGGTGGCCGTCTGATCGAAGGGGATACACCGGCTGGACACACCGGCCAGCTCTTTCATGGCGATCTCACAGGCCTCGTTGCCGCACCAGCGGGTTTTGGCAAAGCAGGTGTGCTTCTCCACCGCGGCCTTTACATCCTCTACGCTGCCAAAGGCAAAGGTGTTGTCCTCCATGCGCTGCTTGGCGGAGGCGTACAGGTTGTCGTGAACCGCCTTCAGCAGGGCCGGAACCTGGGTCTCCAGCTCGTCCAGCGGCACAAAATACTTCTCACCGGTGTCCCGGCGGGCGATGACGCACTGGCCCTTCTCCATGTCCTTGGGGCCGATTTCCACCCGCAGCGGCACCCCTTTCATCTCGTACTCCGAGTACTTCCAGCCGGGGGACTGGTCGGAGATGTCGGTCTTGGTGCGCAGGCCCAGCGCCTGAATCCGCGCCTCCAGAGCCAGAGCGGCCTCCTGAACGCCGGCTTTGTGCATGGCCACGGGGATGACGACCACCTGGATGGGGGCGATCGGAGGGGGCAGAACCAGGCCGTTGTCGTCGCCGTGGGTCATAATGACGGCGCCGATCATGCGGGTGGTGGAACCCCAGGAGGTCTGGAAGGGATATTGCAGCGTGTTGTCCCGGCCAGTGAAGGTCACATCATAGGCCCGGGAGAACTTATCGCCAAAGAAATGGGAGGTGGCGGTCTGCAATGCCTTGCCGTCCTTCATCATGGCCTCGATGGTGTATGTGGCCTCTGCGCCGGCAAACTTCTCCTTATCGGTCTTGCGGCCTGCCACGACGGGGATTGCCAGGGCGTCCCTACAGAAATCGAAGTAGCACCAGAGCTGCTGTTCCGTCTCCGCCTCCGCCTCTGCGGCGGTCTCGTGGAGGGTGTGGCCCTCCTGCCACCAGAACTCACGGGAGCGCAGGAACGGACGGGTGGTTTTCTCCCAGCGGACCACAGAGCACCACTGGTTGTACAGCATGGGCAGCTGCTTGTAGGTTTGCAGGATATGGGACCAGTGGTCGCAAAACAGCGTCTCAGAGGTGGGGCGGACGCACAGCCGTTCCTCCAGCTTGCTCTCCCCGCCCATCGTGACCCAGGCCACCTCGGGGGCAAAGCCCTGCACCAGCTCGCCTTCCTTGCGCAGCAGGCTCTCCGGCATGAGGACGGGCATCGCCACGTTGACATGGCCGGTTTTCTTAAACATGCCGTCCATAATGTCCACCATATTCTCCCAGATGGCATAGCCATAGGGCCGCATAATCATAAAGCCCTTGACGCTGGCGTAATCCACCAGCTCGGCTTTCAGGCAGATGTCGGTATACCACTTGGCGAAGTCCTCGCCCATGGAAGTGATCGCCGTCACCTGCTTTTTCTGTTTTGCCATAGAAATTCATCCTTCCGTTTTCGTAGTCGGGGCCTGTCCCAGGCCGCCAAAGGCTGTTTTTCGCGTCCCGCCATGGGGCGCTTCGAGCGGGAGCCCTTTTCAGGGGAAGAAAAAAAGCCTTCCCCCCGTCACATAAGGACGAGAGCGAATGCTTCGTGCTACCACCTTAATTCACCCCTGTCTCACGGCAGGAGCCTTAGCGGGTATGTTTATCATACCCCTGCGCGTTAACGGGCGCGCCCGGTGCGGGTTTATGGCAAACATCCTCCCCGCACAGCTCCGAACCGGGTTCGGCAGGTCTTCCCGAGGCCTTGCACCCACCGGCCCCTCTCTTTGCGTCAGAACACTGCGTACTGCTGTCCATCACAGCCTGTTTGTAAATTTACTTCATTATACCGATAACCGCTTTTCTTGTCAAACAAATTCAGGAGAATTTATCGGGGGCGGCGGACAAAGCCGTCCCAACCCGCTTTTTACCGGGCCGGGACAGGATCACGGCGGGACGGCTTTCGACGCCCTCCCGCCGAAACCAGCTCAATGAGACCCGTTCTGGGAGAAATCCGGCGGGTTCGCGCCCATCAGCCGGAATCGCAGGCCGCTGTAGCGCCGGCTCTGGCGGTGGTTGGCCACCATCCGCCCGATGACACTCTCATCCCCCACCACAATGAACAGATCCTTTGCCCGGGTGATCGCCGTATACAGCACCTCCCGGGTCAGCAGCATGGGGGCGCCGCTGACGGCGGCCAGGATTACGGCGGAGTATTCACTGCCCTGGGCCTTGTGAACCGTCATGGCAAAGGCCGGCTCCAGCTCAGAGAGCATGTCGGAGGTGTACTCCACGAGACGCCCGTCAAAATTCACTGTCATGACGCCGTCTGCGTCGATGGACTCAATGACGCCGGTGTCGCCGTTAAAAATACCCATGCCCCCGGTCAGAGAATCGGCCTCGCGCCACATCACGTCATAGTTGTTGTGAATCTGCATGACCCGGTCCCCCTGGCGAAAGAGCAGGGAACCGAACTTCTTCTCCTGTTTTTCCGGGGAGGGCGGGTTTAGCGCGGCCTGGAGGGCCTTGTTCAAGCTGGCTGTGCCGGTGATGTACTTTCGTGTGGGAGAGAGCACCTGAATGTTTTCCGGGGAAATACCCATGTGCTGGGGCAGCCTGCGCTGGCACAAATCCACAATGGTCTCCACTGCCTGCTCTCCATCCAGACGGCGCAGGAAGAAGAAATCCTTTGAATGGTTTTGCAGCGGCGGCAGCTCCCCCTGATTCACGGCGTGGGCGCCCATGACAATGGCTGACTGCCGGGCCTGGCGGAAAATCTCCGTCAGGCGCACCGTCGGGACGGCGCCGGAGCGGATTAAGTGGTCAAAAACCTGCCCCGGCCCCACACTGGGCAGCTGGTCCGGATCGCCCACCAGCACCAGACGGCAGTCGTTTTTCAGGGCGGACAACAGGGCGGCCATCAGGGAGATGTCCACCATGGATACCTCGTCCACAATGACGGCATCGGCATCCAGCGGCTCCTCCGCGTCTTTGGAGAAGACCAGATCACCGGCGCCGTTGTCGTAGCCCGCTTCCAGCAGGCGGTGGATGGTGGTGGCCTCGGTGCCGCACAGCTCGCTCAGGCGTTTGGCGGCCCGCCCGGTGGGCGCAGCCAGGGCGGTTTTCAGCCCCAGTGCGTCAAACAGGTTTAAAATCCCCCGGAGGGAGGTGGTTTTGCCGGTGCCGGGGCCGCCGGTCAGCAGCATCACCTGTACCCTTGCGGCCAGCGCGACGGACTCCCGCTGCCCCTGTGCATAGGTGATTCCCTGTTCCCGCTCCATCTGGCGAATCATTCCTTCCAGATTTTTAGGGGGGAGAAGTTCCCGCTGGGATAGCTCCAGAATGCGGTCAGCAACCGTCACCTCCGCGTCATAGAGGTCGCTGCGGTAGACGGCGTCCACCCCGGCCACCGGCTCGCACTGGATTTTCCCCTGCCGTTGCAGGGCCTCCAGCCCCTCGTCCAGCAGCCCTTTGGTCAGTACCGTCTCTGGCGTGTACAGCAGCCGGACAGCGGCCTCCAGGAGCTTCTGCCGGGGCAGGAAGACGTGTCCCAGATCCATGTTATGGGTCAGGACGTAATAAAGCCCCGCCTCGATTCGCCGGGGGTCGTCGGAAAACAGCCCCAGATCGTGGGCCAGGTGGTCCGCATCCTGAAACCGGATGTTCAGCTCCGGGTCCACCAGCAAATAGGGGTCGTTGCGAATCTGGTCAAGCGCCGTCCTCCCATAGATGCGCCACAGTTTTAAGCCGATTTCCGGCGGCATGGAGTGGGCGGATAAAAACTCCAGCAGAGCGCGCATCCCGGCGCGCTGTAAGAACTCGGTTTGAATGGCCCGGGCTTTTTTCAGGGAGAGGCCCTTCATCTCCGCCAGTTTTTCCGGGGCAGACTCCAGAATTTCAAAGGTCTTGGGGCCATAGCGGTCCACCAGCCGCCGCGCCAGCTTGGGGCCAATGCCTTTGATGACGCCGGCGGCGAGGTAATCGTAGATCGACTCCGTCTCCGTGGGCAGATATTGCTCCACATGCTCCGCCTTGAACTGCCTGCCGTAGGTGGGGTGGCTGGACCACCTGCCCCGCATCAGCAGCTTTTCCCCGGTGCAGACGCCGGGCATGGTTCCCACAGCGGTGATCGAGTCACCGGCGTGCTTCAGGCGCAAAACGGTGTAGCCGTTCTCCTCGTTTTGGAAGATCACCGCCGTGACGGAGCCTTCGATTGTTTCCTGTTCAGTTGCCACAGGGCATCCTCCTCCATCATGGCGTCAATGCGTGGGGCATCAGGACGGTTGGCCGCCGTCCGGGGCGTCCTCCAGAACTTCCTCCAATAGAATCTTTTTGGAAAATCCTCCGCGCCGGGCCGCTTTTTCGGCCCGAACCTGTTCCAGCTCTTCCAGCGTATACCCCCGGGCTTTTACCACGGCCTGCATCACTTCCAGCAAATCCGCCAGCTCCTCCAGGGATTTGCTCTCCTGATACTCCTTCAGCTCTTCCGTCAGCTTGGCGTCCAGCATCGTCAGGTAGTCCGAATCGGAGAGAATTCTGGTGACGCAGGATTGGCCGGAAGCTCGAATGATGTCCGGGATGCCATCCCGGACGAGCTTGTGATAGCGAGTGGATTTCATCTCTTTTTCCTCCTCAAACAGCCCTATTTACAGGTCATTTCATCCCATGTGTCTGGACACAGCAGCCGGGTTCCCGGATGCACATGTACCAGCCGTATGGCGCAGGTTCGCCCCGCTTCGTCCAGTCCCGCGTCCACAATGTCAATTTGCGCCTCCAGCAGGCCGGAGCGTTGCAGCCAGAGCAGGCCGGACAGGGTGTGCTCCAGCGTCTGGGCGTCTCCGCTGGCCAGCACCCGAATATGTACCGTCCCGATGGTTCCCACCGGAATCAGAAACAGGCCCCAAATCAGCCAGAATATGGTTCCAAGCCCAAGGGCCGCCAGCGCCGCAAGGAAAATCGTCAGCATCCTCATCACCTCGACCCATTTTATGCACATAGAACCGGTGAGGTGATAAAGGGCTGAATGTTCTTCCGGTGATCGTGTTACGCCTCAGAGGACAGGGCGGGCAGCAGGGGCTTCAAATACTGCCCGGTAAAGGACGCCTGGCACAGGGCCACCGTTTCCGGCGTGCCGGCACAGACCACATTGCCGCCGCCGGAGCCGCCCTCGGGGCCGAGGTCAATGAGATAGTCCGCCGTTTTGATCACGTCCAGATTGTGTTCAATGACCAGCACGGTGTTGCCCCCGTCCACCAGCCGCTGAAGCACGTCGATCAGGCGGCGCACGTCGTCTGTGTGCAGGCCGGTGGTGGGCTCATCCAGAATATAGAAGGTGTTGCCGGTGGAGCGTTTGGACAGTTCCGTGGCCAGCTTGACGCGCTGGGCCTCCCCGCCGGAGAGGGTGGTGCTGGGCTGCCCCAGCTTGACATACCCCAGCCCCACGTCGTAGAGGGTCTGGAGCCGGTCATGGATTTTGGGCAGCGGGGCGAAGAAGGGAAGGGCCTCCTCCACCGTCATATCCAGCACATCCCAGATGCTCTTGCCCTTGTATTTGATCTCCAGCGTCTCCCGATTATAGCGCTTGCCCTTGCACACCTCGCAGGGGACATAGATGTCGGGCAGGAAGTTCATCTCAATTTTGATCAAACCGTCTCCGGCGCAGGCCTCGCAGCGCCCGCCCCGGACATTGAAGGAAAAGCGGCCCGGGCCGTAGCCGTGGCTTCTGGCGTCCGGGGTCTTGGAGAACAGGTCGCGGATGTCGTTGAACAGGCCGGTGTAAGTGGCCGGATTGGATTTGGGCGTCCGGCCAATGGGGCTTTGATCGATGCAGATGACCTTGTCCAGATACTCCTCCCCTTCCAGGCCGTTGTGGCGTCCGGCCCGGCATTTTGCCCGGTTCAGGTCAGCCGCCAGACGCTTATAGAGGATTTCGTTGACCAGAGAAGACTTGCCGCTGCCGGAGACGCCGGTGACGGCGGTAAAGGTGCCCAGAGGGATGGACACGTCGATATAGTTTAAATTGTTCTCATAGGCGCCAATGACCTTTAAAAATTTGCCATTTCCCGGGCGTCTGGCGGGGGGGACGGGAATCCGTTTGCGTCCGGACAGATAGTCCCCCGTCAGGCTCCCCGGGGTGTTCATGACCTCCTCCGGGGTGCCCGCCGCGACCACATGGCCGCCGTGAATGCCCGCGCCGGGGCCGATGTCCACCAGATAGTCGGCGGCGCGCATGGTGTCCTCATCGTGCTCCACGACGATTAGCGTGTTGCCCAGATCTCGCAAATCCTTCAGGGTTTTCAGCAGCTTGTCGTTGTCCCGCTGGTGCAGGCCAATGGATGGCTCATCCAGAATATAGAGCACCCCCATCAGGGAAGAGCCGATCTGGGTGGCCAGACGAATGCGCTGGCTCTCCCCGCCGGACAGAGTTCCCGCTTTTCGGTTCAAGGTCAGATAGCTCAGCCCAACCGACTGCAAAAAACTCAGGCGGGTGCGGACCTCTTTCAGCACCAGATCGCCGATCAGATGCTGTTGGGGGGTCAACTCCAGATGGTCCACAAAATCCAGCGCCTGATGGATGGGCAGATCGCAAAAGTCGTAGATGTTTTTTCCGCCCACCGTGACCGCCAGAACCTCCTTGCGCAGGCGGCGTCCGCCACAGACCGGGCAGGGCCGCTCGGACATGCAGTCCTCTAAATCCCGCTTGGCGGACTCCGACTGGGTCTCCTGATAGCGGCGCTCCAGATTGTTGATGACGCCCTCAAAGGGCTGGTAAAGGGTTCCGCGGCCCCTGGGCTGATCGTAGTGCAGCGTCAGCTTTTCCCCGCGGGTTCCGTAGAGAATGACGTCCATGACCTCCCGGGGGAGCTGCTCCACTGGGGTGTCCAGCTTGAAATGATATTTTTTGGCCAGAGCCTCAAAGTACATGCGGCTGATGCCGTCGGATTTGACATTGTGCCAGCCGGTGGCCTGAATGGCGCCATCCAGAATGGAACGTTTCCTGTCGGGGATGACAAGTTCAGGGTCGATTTTCAACTGGCTGCCCAGACCGGTGCATTTGGGGCAGGCGCCATAGGGGTTGTTGAAGGAAAAGGAGCGGGGGGACAGCTCTTCGATGGAGATGCCGCAGTCCTCACAGGCGTAGTTCTGGGAAAAGGACAGTTCCCGGTTTTCCCGGGGAAGCTCCACAATCACCAGACCGCCGGAGAGCTTGCTGGCGACCTCACAGGAGTCGGTCAGACGGCGGACAATGTCCTCCCGGATGACCAGACGGTCCACAACCACCTCGATATTGTGCTTGACGTTCTTATTCAGCGGGATTTCTTCGGACAGATCGAAGAGGCTGCCGTCCACCCGGACACGGACATAGCCGGATTTCCGGGCGTCCTCGAAGATCTTGGCGTGCTCTCCCTTTTTGCCCCGGATGACGGGGGCCAGAATCTGGATGCGGGTTCCGGCGGGCAGCTCCATGACCTGATCTACAATCTGGTCAATGGTCTGCTGATGAATTTCCTTGCCGCAGTTGGGGCAGTGGGGCGTGCCAATCCTGGCCCACAGCAGGCGGAGATAGTCGTAAATCTCGGTGACAGTGCCCACGGTGGAACGGGGGTTATGGCTGGTGGTTTTCTGGTCGATGGAGATGGCGGGGGAAAGTCCGTCAATATAATCGACGTCCGGCTTTTCCATCTGGCCCAGGAACATCCGGGCGTAGGAGGAAAGGCTTTCCACATAGCGGCGCTGCCCCTCGGCGTAGATCGTGTCAAAGGCCAGAGAAGATTTCCCGGAACCGGACAGGCCGGTGAGCACCACCAGTTTGTCGCGGGGGATGGAGATATCAATGTTTTTCAGGTTATGGGCGCGTGCGCCTTTGACATAAATGTGATCCTGCAAGAGAATTTCCACTCCTTTTCATCCTGCCTGTAGCAATACCATGTTCCCCTGCTCCGGGCCTCTGCCCGGGGGGAGGATGGCGCGGTTTCAAAGCCCGCCCTCCCGGGCAGGGGGTCACAGGTCGGACAAATGGGTTTTTTCGTAAGATTTCCCGCCCTTCAGGGAGATAATCTGATCCCGCAGGGCCGCGGCCAACTCGAACTCCAGCCGGGAAGCGGCCTTTTTCATTTCCTTTTCCAGCTTTTCGATGTGGGCCTTCCGCTCCGCCTGGGTCATTTGCCTGCCCTGGAAGTCGTCGGCGCCCTCCATCGCCTCGGTGGCCTCCAGCAGATCGCGGATGTCCTTTTGAATGGTCTTGGGGACAATTCCGTGGGCTTTGTTGTAAGCGTCCTGCTTTTCCCGCCGGCGCTCTGTCTCCTCTATGGCGGCGCGCATGGAGGGGGTGATCTTGTCGCCGTACAGGATCACCCTGCCGTCCGCGTTTCGGGCGGCCCGGCCAATGGTCTGAATCAGGGACGTTTCCGAGCGCAGGAAGCCCTCCTTGTCCGCGTCCAGAATGGCGACCAGTGAGACTTCTGGCATGTCCAGACCCTCGCGCAGCAGGTTGATTCCCACCAGCACATCAAAGACGCCCAGACGCAGGTCGCGGATGATTTCTGTCCGCTCAATCGTCTCAATGGAATGGTGCATATACTTGGCTTTGATGCCGCTTTTGCGGAGGTATTCCGTCAGGTCTTCCGCCATTTTGATGGTCAGCGTGGTGACGAGAACCCGTTCCCGCCGCTCCATCCGGGTGTGAATCTCGCCCACCAGGTCGTCGATCTGCCCGGTGACGGGGCGGACTTCCACCTTTGGATCCAGAAGGCCGGTGGGACGGATGACCTGCTCGACGATCTGGCCGCTGCGAGACTGCTCATACTGGCCCGGCGTGGCGGAGACATAGATGACCTGATTCAGACGATCTTCAAATTCCTCAAACTTCAGCGGCCGGTTGTCATAGGCGCAGGGCAGGCGGAAGCCGTAGTCGATCAGGGTGCGCTTTCGGGCGTGATCGCCGTTGTACATGGCGTGAACCTGGGGCAGGGTGACATGGCTCTCGTCGATAAACAGCAAAAAGTCCTTTGGAAAGTAGTCAATCAGGGTGTGTGGGGGCGAGCCAACCGGGCGGCCCTCAATGACCCGGGAGTAGTTCTCAATTCCGGAGCAGTAGCCAAGCTCCTGAATCATCTCAATGTCGTACTCCGTGCGCTGACGGATGCGCTGGGCCTCCACCCACTTGTCCTGGGATTCAAAAAAGGCCACGCGCTCATCCATTTCTCTGCGAATTTCCACAACCGCCCTGTCCAGCTTCTCTTTCGGGGTGACATAGTGGGTGGCGGGCCAGATGGGGATGGCGTTCAGGCGGCGCATGGGATTGCCGGTGACGGTATTGACCTCGCTGATGCGGTCGATTTCGTCCCCGAAAAACTCCACACGGATGGCAGTGTCCTTCCAGTAAGCGGGCCAGATGTCAATGGTATCGCCCCGGACGCGGAAGGTGTTGCGGGCAAAGGCGATGTCGTTGCGCTCGTAGCGGATGGAGACGAGCTGGGCCATCAGCTCGTGCATGTCGATTTCCATACCGGTCCGGAGGGCCACCATCATGGCGGCGAAATCCTCCGGTTCGCCCAGACCGTAGATGCAGGAGACGGAGGCCACAACGATGACGTCCCGGCGCTCCAGCAGGGAGGCCGTGGCGGCCAGACGCAGACGGTCAATTTCGTCGTTGGTGCTGGCATCCTTTTCGATGAAGGTGTCCGTGTGGGGAATGTAGGCCTCCGGCTGATAGTAATCGTAGTAGGAGACGAAATACTCCACCGCATTGTTGGGGAAAAACTCCTTGAACTCGGCGCAGAGCTGGGCGGCCAGGGTTTTGTTGTGGGCCAGCACCAGCGTGGGCCGCTGGACTTTTTCAATGACCTTGGCCATTGTGAAGGTCTTGCCGCTGCCGGTGACGCCCAGCAGGGTCTGCTCATCCAGCCCCAGCTCCACGCCTCGGGCAAGGGCCTCAATGGCGGCGGGTTGGTCGCCGGAGGGGGTATAGGGACTGACAACTTTAAATTCTGGCATACATCTCCACCTCTATACTAATCGATCAGATTGAGTTTGGCCATGGACACCCATTGGTCGTCGGCAAACACCAGATGATCGATCAGCCGAATGTTCAGCGCCTGAAGGATTTTCTTGCAGTGCCGGGTGGTCAGGCAATCCGCATCGGAGGGCTCCGGAGAACCCAGCGGGTGGCAGTGGGCCAGAACAACGCCGGCGGCCTTGCTGCGCAGGGCGTGGGAAACCAGCGTCCGGGAGTCCAGCCAGGCGTAGTTGATCTCGCCCTCGTTCAGGCAGTCGCAGCCCAAAATGCGGTCTGCGCTGTCCAGAGAAACCAGAAAAATCCGTTCGTTCCGGGCGCCGAAAAAGTAGGGACGCAGATATTCCGCCACGTCCTCAATGGAAAATGCGTGCTGCCCGCCGTCGCTGATCTGGGTTCGGTAACGCTGAAAGATCTGGAGGGACAGGTGAATCAAAATGGCGGTGTGCTCTGAGACGCCGTCCACTGCGGTCAACTCCTCCACGGAGGCGTTCAGCACGCCGGACAGGGTGTGAAACGTGTTCATCAGGCGGTGGGCCAGCGGATTGGTGTCTCTCCGGGGGACGGAGTAAAACAGCAGCATTTCCAACAGCTGATGATCGGAAAAGGCGCCGCTCCCCTGTTCCAGAAAACGTGCCTTCATCCGCTGGCGGTGGCCGGCATGGAGGTTGGGTTCTTTCTCCACAGGGGGGACTCCTTTCCATATTTTATCCGATCGGACGGGAAACAATCCGAATGGGCGCTCACAGGGCCTGATTCTTCGCGCCGTATTGGGCCAGATAGGCCTCCATTTTGTCCTTCATCTCGTCGTCGATGTAGACCTTGCCGTCAATGGGACGGTTGTGCAGGAAGGAGATGATTTCACGAACGGTGACGATGGGGCAAACCTGGATGCCGTAATCCTGGCGCAGTTCGTCCAGTGTGGAGCAATCCCGGGTGCCCCGCTCCATGCGGTCTACAGAGACAAAGAGATAGGCGATTTTCACCCGGGCGATGTGCTCAAACAGCGCAATGCTCTCCCGAACAGCGGTGCCCGCGGTGACAACGTCCTCCACAATGGCGATGACATCCCCGTCCTGGGGCTTGTAGCCCACCATGGAGCCGCCTTCGCCGTGGTCTTTGACCTCCTTGCGGTTGAAGCAGTAGGGCAAATCCACGCCGTAGTTGCGAAACAGGGAGGCGGCGCTGGTGACCGCCAGAGGAATCCCCTTGTAGGCGGGGCCGAAGAGGGCGGTGACGTCCTCCCCCAGGTGCTCCCGCATGCAGGCGGCATAGTAGTCCCCCAGCTGGGCCGCCTGGGCGCCGGTTTTGTAGTTGCCCGTGTTGATAAAGTAAGGGGTTTTGCGTCCGGATTTGGTGGTAAAGTCGCCAAAGGTCAAAACGCCGGCGCGCACCATAAAGGTGATGAATTCCTCTTTATACGTCATCATGGATTCTCCTTTGTGAAAATGGATGGACAATAAAATCGAAAGTTTGTTTTATTTCGCCCTCTCATTATAGCATCCGCAAAAAAAGCAGACAAGAGGAAATTGAGCTGGAAAGGCGGGGAAAAGGCGGGAGACGTCTGGCCGGAACGGGTCAAACTTTTCCCGGCTGCGGGAGGTTTGGGATTTTCCATAAAAAACGGGAATGAAATGGTTCGTTTTTTGTTATTTTATGAGAGATGGGGTCGACAAGCGCCCTCTGTCCCAGGGTTCCGGGCGCTGCGGAGAGGGGCCGAAACGTGTTTTTTGCAAAAGATTCCATTTATATCTTGCAGAAAAGGGCAAATTTCGTTAGAATAGGGAAAGAATTCAACAAAGTATGACGGGCAATCTACAAATTGCATTCTTTCATAGACAGGAGCCAATGCCATGAAAATTCCCTTTGTGACCAAAGATCAGCTGGAAGAAATCTGTCAGCAATATCCAACCCCGTTCCACATTTACGATGAGAAGGGCATCCGGGAGACGGCCCGGGCGGTGAACGCCGCCTTTTCCTGGAACAAGGGCTTTCGCGAGTACTTCGCCGTGAAAGCGACGCCAACCCCTCAGATTCTGAAAATCCTGCATGAAGAGGGGTGCGGGATGGACTGTTCCTCTCTGACCGAGCTGATGATGAGCGACCGCTGCGGAATCCGGGGGGAGGAGATCATGTTCTCCTCCAACGAGACGCCTGCGGAGGAGTATGTCAAGGCGGCGGAGCTGGGAGCCATCATCAACCTGGACGACATTACCCATATTGACTTTCTGAAGGATGTCCTCGGCTATATCCCGGAGACCATCTCCTGCCGGTTCAATCCCGGCGGCGTCTACCAGCTGGGAGAGAGCGAGGAGGGGTTCCAGGTGATGGACAACCCCGGTGAGGCCAAATACGGCATGACCCGTCCCCAGCTCTTTGAGGCGTTCAAACGACTGAAGGCGATGGGGGCCAAATCGTTTGGCATTCACGCCTTCCTGGCCTCCAATACCCTCTCCAACGAGTACTATCCCACGCTGGCGGGCCAGTTGTTTGAGCTGGCGGTGGAGCTGAAGCGGGAGACGGGGGCGGATATTCGCTTTATCAATCTGTCCGGCGGCGTGGGAGTCCCCTACCGCCCGGAACAGCCGGAAAACGACATTGCCGTGATCGGTGAGGGCGTACACAGAAAATTTGATGAGATTCTGGTTCCCGCCGGCATGGGCGATGTCCGCCTGTGTACCGAGATGGGCCGCTATATGCTGGCCCCCCACGGCCATCTGGTCACCCGCGCCATCCACGAGAAGCACACCTATAAGGAGTATATCGGCGTGGACGCCTGCGCGGCCAACCTGATGCGCCCTGCCATCTACGGAGCCTACCATCACATCACGGTCATGGGCAAGGAGAACGCGCCCTGCGATCATCGATATGATGTGGTTGGCTCCCTGTGCGAAAACTGCGACAAGTTCGCGGTGGACCGCATGCTGCCGAAGATTGACAGAGGCGATCTGTTGGTCATCCACGACACCGGCGCCCACGGGTTCTCCATGGGATATAACTACAATGGGCGGCTGCGCTCTGCCGAGCTTTTGCTGCAAGAGGACGGAGCGGTTCGGATGATGCGCCGCGGGGAGACGCCGGAAGACTATTTTGCAACGCTGATCTGGGATGAAAGGGATTGATTCCCAAGGGGCTGCCGACCGCCGGACCGGTGCACAAAGATAAAAAACACCCGCAGTTCCTCAGGGTTCAGCGGGTGTTTTTGGGATTGCTCTAAAGCCCGGTTTTATCCCCGAGCCACAGGGCAGCTGCGTTTAATTTTCCGTCTCCACCTGGACGTGATCCGTTCCGTGGAGTTCAAACTCGGCCATGTATGCGTCAATGCGGCGGGTCAGCTCGTCATAATTCGTCTCGTCAATGGGGGCGTCATGCATATCGCGGCGGGCCAGCTCCTCTGCCAGGATGTCAAAAAAGACGGAATCCTCATAGCAGGCGATGGCTTCGTGGATGCCGCCGGCGACGAAGGCGTGGCTGGGAACGATTTCGCCGTTCCAGCGCTCGGCCAGACCCTTCATGCCCTGGCTGTCGGCCTTGGAGAACAACAGGGACTCCACCTCATCATAATCTTTGAAGCGCTCATCGCCCCGGGTGGAGTTCAGCACCCAGTTTCCGATATAAGCCATGTCCAGCAAACGGCGATACTGTTTGGTGGTCAATTCAATTTTCATGCGTGTACGCCTCCGTTCCCCTCAAGATGGTTGTTATGATATAGTATATGCGTTTTTTCTGCAAAGTCAAATGGAAGTTTTGGGATTTGCAGCCGTTTTGTGGGAGGGCGGGGCGCCGCCGGTTTTTACAGAAACAGATGGGCATGCTCCGATACAGATGGCGTCCATCGGGGCGGCGGCTCCGGCGAAATGGGGGCGGGAACCCCTTCGCCCTGTGGAGAGGCCGAAGGGGTATCATTTTTACGAAAGCGATGGAATGGGATGAAAAAGAAACAGAGACAGCAGGACGGCAAGACCAACGTCATGCGGATTTTGGAGCAAAAGGGGATTGCCTATGAGGCCAGAACCTATCCCCACGAGGAGGGCGTCGCCGTAGATGGGAAGCACGTGGCGGCGGCGCTGGGGCAGGACCCGGATTGTGTGTTCAAAACGCTGGTGACCCGGGGGGCCAGCGGCGCGTACTATGTCTTTGATGTGCCGGTGTCCGGAGAACTGGACTTGAAAAAGGCCGCCAAAGCCGTAAACGAGAAACATATCGCCATGATCCGCCCCGCAGAGCTGCTGCCGCTGACCGGGTATGTCCGGGGCGGCTGCTCCCCGATCGGCATGAAGAAGCCGTTTTTCACCACCATCCACGAGACGGCCATTCTCTACGATGCGATTGCCATTTCCGCGGGGAAAATCGGCTTTCAGGTTCTGGTAGAGCCAAACGCCCTCTGTGAGCTGGTGGGCGGACAGTTTGCAGACGTCATCCAATGACCGCTCCCCCGCCCGGCCGCCGGGGTTACCGGATTTGTCCGTTGCCCCGGATCACATACTTGTGGGTGCAAAGCTCCCGAAGGCCCATGGGGCCTCTGGCGTGGAGCTTCTGGGTAGAAATGCCGATCTCACAACCCAGGCCAAATTCCCCACCGTCCGTGAAACGGGTGGAACAGTTGACATAGACCGAGGAACTGTCCACGGTGGCCACAAATTTGGCGGCGATGGCGTCATCGCCGGTGACAATGGCGTCGCTGTGGCCGGTGGAGTGCAGGCCGATGTGGGTGATGGCGTCGTCCGCGCTGTCCACAATGCCCACGGCCAGAATATAGTTCAAAAACTCCGTGTCAAAGTCCTGCTCCCCGGCAGGGGTGCCGGGAATGATGGCCGCGGCCCGGGGGTCCAAACGCAGCTCCACAGGGGGCAGGCCCTTGGCGGCGCGGCTGTCTACCAGACGCTGCTTCAGTTTGGGCAGGAACTGGCCGGCAATCTCCCGGTGTACCAGGCAGACCTCTTCGGCGTTGCAGACGCTGGGGCGGCTGGTCTTGGCGTTTTCGATGATGTTCAGGGCCATCTCCTGGTCGGCGGTGGCGTCCACATAGACGTGACAGATGCCGGTGCCGGTTTGAATGCAGGGAACCTTGGCGTTTTCCACACAGGCGCGGATCAGTCCGGCGCCGCCCCGGGGGATCAGCAGGTCTACATCGCCAACGGCGGTCATCAGGGCATTGGCGCTGGCGTGGGAGGTGTCCTGAATCAGGTTGACGCAGGTCTCCGGCAGCCCCACGGCGGCCAGACCGCTGCGCATGGCGGTGACAATGGCGTTGCAGCTGCGCCATGCGTCTTTGCCGCAGCGGAGGACGCAGGCGTTGCCGCTTTTGACGGCCAGGGCAGCGGCGTCACTGGTGACGTTGGGGCGGCTCTCGTAAATAATGGCGACAACGCCCATGGGGAAGGCGATCTTCTCAATGATCAGGCCGTTGGGGCGCTCGATGTGGTCCAGAACTTCGCCCACCGGGTCAGGAAGGGCCACCACTTCCCGAATGCCCTGGGCCATGCCCTGAATGCGGCTCTCGTCCAGAGCGAGCCGATCCAGCATCACCGTGGTCACGCGGTCGCGGGCGGCATCCTGATCCAGCTGATTCTGGGCCAGAATGGCGGGGGTGGCGTCGATCAGAGCGTCGGCCATGGCGAGCAGCGCCTGGTTGCGCAGTTCTGTGCTGGCCAGCGCCAGAGCCGTCTTGGCGCTTTTGGCGCCCAGAAGGATTTCATGGGTGGTCATGGGGAACTCTCCTTTCGTGAATCGTCTGTTAGCTTGCCGATAAATCGGGTTCCGACGGGTTTTCCCGCCAGAATATCATATAACACTCGGGCCTTGGAGCCGTTGGCAATCACCATGTCAACCCCGTGCTCCGTGGTCATTTTGGCGGCGTGCAGCTTGGACTGCATGCCGCCGGTGGAAAGCTCCGAGCCTTTGTCGCCTGCCAGAGCCTCAATTTCCGGCGTGATGGCAATCACGGTGTCGATCAGCCGTGCGTTGTTATGGGTGTGGGGGTCGGCGGTGTAAAGCCCGTCAATATCGCTGAGCAGCACCAGCAGGTCGGCCTGGGCGGAGATGGCAACCATGGCAGAGAGTTTGTCGTTGTCGCCCAGGGCAATTTCGTCTGTGGCGACGGAGTCGTTCTCGTTGATGATGGGAAGCGCGCCCAGTTCCAGCAGGCGAAGCAGGGTGTTCATAAAATTGCGCCGGCGGCCATCGTGGGAAAAATCCGAACCGGTCAGCAGGATCTGCGCCACAATGTGGTTATATTCGGTGAAGAGCTTGTCATAGGTATACATGAGCTCGCATTGACCGATGGCGGCCGCAGCCTGCTTGGTGGGGATATCGTTGGGCTTTTTGGACAGGGACAGCTTTCCCACGCCCATGCCGATGGCGCCGGAGGAGACGAGTATGATCTCATGGCCCATATTTTTCAGGTCGCTGAGAACCTTGACCAGCTCCTCCACCTGGCGGATGTTCAGCCGGCCGGTGGAATGGGCCAGGGTAGAGGTGCCCACTTTGACAACAATTCTCATCATGGTTGAGGATCCTTCCTAATATAAAGGGAATTTGGGGATAGGTTGCTGCGGCGTGCAGCAACTGGGGGGAAAGGGCCCCATTATCCCAACGTCTTTGTCTTTTCGTATGCCGCGATGACGGCGTCCATAACGGCGCCGCGGAAGGCGCGCTCTTCCAGAACGCGCAGGCCCTGAATGGTGGAGCCGCCGGGGGAACAGACCGCGTCCTTCAGGGCGCCGGGGTGGCTGCCGCTCTGGAGAACCAGCCCGGCGCTGCCCGCCAGCATCTGAGCGGCATATTGCAGGGCCTTTGCCCGGGGCAGCCCGCAGGCGACGCCGCCGTCCGCCAGAGCCTCGATGAACTGATACGCCCAGGCGGGGCCGCAGCCGGAGACGGCGCTGGCCGCGTCCATCTGCCCCTCGGGGATTTTGTCCAGAAGGCCGGCCTTGGCCATCACGGCGGCAAAGGCGGCCTCTTCCTCCCCTGTCACGCCGTCCGCGCAATACTGGATCATGCCCATGCCGATGGAAACCGGGGTGTTTGGCATTATGCGGATGACCGGGTAATCGCCCCCGGCCAGGGAGCGGATTTGGGCGATGGACATCCCGGCGGCCATGGAGATGAGCAAAAAGCGGTCGGTGCGCCCGGCGAGAATCTCCCGGATGCCGGCCAGCATGCCGGCCATCATCTGTGGCTTTACGCCGAGAAAAAGCAGATGGCTCTCTCTGGCGACGGCTTCATTCCCGCCCCAATGGCAGCCCAGTTCCCCGGCCAGGGCCTCCGCCTTGCTGGCGGTTCGGTTGGCGAGGGTGACGTGTTCCGGGGCGGCGGCGCTGCAAACCGCCCGGGCGATGGCGCCGCCCATGCTGCCGCAGCCGATAAATCCAATGTTTGTCATGGCAAAGGCTCCTTTGTCAGGGTCTTTCGATGCGGCGCCGCGGCATTTCGCCGGTTTTGTTCCTTGGGGGCCATCATCGAAGGGAAAGGGAGTTAGAATTACAGGTATTATACGATAGAATCTGGACGCTTTCAAGCGTTAGCAGGTAAAAGAGTTGGCGTATTCTCCGGGAAAAGACCGAAACTGCCCCCGCAGACGGCAATGACCGGGATAAAACAGGAGAGAATCCAACTGATCCGGGGTTCTGGAGCCGTCAGACTTTGCCGTAACAGAACAGGTCGCACTTGATCATGCCGTTATAGAGCTTGCGTTTTTTCCTGGCCCGGCGGCCGAAGAGCGTCTCAAATTCGGTGTGGCTGGAGAGGATGCTGACCCGCCAGCCCTCCGGGAGCAGGGAGACGGCGTGGCCGAAGGCTTTGTAGAGCTGGGCGACTTCGTCCTGGGCCATCATGCGCTCGCCGTAAGGGGGATTGGTGACCAGGCGGCCGTACTCCTCGGTGGAGTAAAAACGGCGGGCATCGTACTGTTCAAAGTGAACCGTGTCCTCCACGCCGGCCAGGCGGGCGTTGGCCTGGGACAGGGCCACGCAGTCCGGATTGATGTCGCCGCCCCAGATGTCGTAAACGCGGTTGTATTCCCGGTCCATGGCCTCGGTGGCCGCGTCTGTCCACAGTGATTTTTTCAAAAATCCCCAGTTTTCAGCGGAAAATTCACGGTTTAAGCCGGGGGCGCGGTTCTTGGCGATCAGGGCGGCCTCGATGGGGATGGTGCCGGAGCCGCAGAAGGGGTCGCAGAAGGGGTCCAGCCCCTTGTAATGGGACAGCAGCACCATGGCGGCGGCCAAGGTCTCCCGGAGGGGCGCGCCGTTGTTGGCGGCGCGATAGCCCCGCTTGTACAGCCCCTCGCCAGAGGTGTCGATGCAGATGTGGACCTGATCTTTTAAGATGGAGAATTGAATCTGATAGAGTTCACCCGTTTCCGGCAGCCACTGGGTTCCATACACCTGGCCCAGCTTGGCGGCAGCCGCCTTTTTCACGATGGACTGGCAGGCGGGGACGGAGTGAAGCTGGGAGGAGATGGAGTAGCCCTTGACGGGGAACTGGCCGTCTTTGGGAATCCAGTTCTGCCAGGGGATGGCCCGGACGCCCTGAAAGAGCTCTTCAAAGGTGGAGGCGGGGAACTGGCTCAGCAGCAGGAGCACCCGGGCGCCGCAGCGCAAATTGAGATTCAGCCGGGGCAGATCGGCCAGCTCGCCGCGGCAGAGGACGCGGCCGTTTTCGGCGCGGACATCCTCCAGACCAAGGCGCTTGACCTCGTCGGCCACCAGTTTTTCCAGGCCCATCAGGCAGGGGATTTCGTATTGATAAGGACGCATAAAAACCTCCGGGGGTTATCAGGATGGTAGATGAGCGGACAGACGCCGCGCCCCTGTGAAAAAGGGGGAGGAAACGGCGGGGGAATGTGTATTTTTCTGAATGAATTTCATTATACTGAAAAAACAGTGGATGCGCAATCGTCAATTCACAGAGTCATTCTAGACTTTTCGCTTCGAACGTGATAAGATGAACCCAACATGGAGAAGGAGGCGATGCACATGTCAACGGCGATGATGCAAATATCGATGCCCCTTTTGTGGCTGGTATTGATTGTGGTTTTTGGGCTGGCCGAAGCGGCCACGGTGGGCTTGACCTCGATTTGGTTTGCCGCCGGGGCGGTGGTGGCGCTGCTGGTCAGCCTGGTGTGCTCCAATTTCTGGGTGCAGGCAGGTTTCTTTGTCGGCGTATCCCTTGTGACGCTGCTGCTGGTGCGGCCTGTGGCCGCCAAGTGGTTTCGGCCGAAAGATCATGCCCGAACCAATGCGGACAGCCTGATCGGCAGGGAGGGCATCGTCCTGGAGACCATCGACAATTTGGCCGGAACCGGACAGGTAAAAATCGCAAGTCAGATCTGGACCGCCCGCAGCGATTCCGGCGAGCGGATTCCGGAGGGGACGACCGTTACGGCGGTGCGCATTGAGGGAGTCCGGCTCTTTGTGCAGACGGTGAAATCGGTTTAAAACAGGAAAGGAATGGATGTATATGATACCAATTATCATTGTCCTTGTTCTGGTGGTGCTTGTGATTCTGCTGGTGTCCAGCACCATCGTCATTGTTCGTCAGTCCCAGGCTTTTGTCGTGGAGCGGCTGGGGGCCTTTTACGCGGTGTGGGGCGTGGGCATTCACTTTTTAATCCCCTTTGTGGACCGGGTCGCCACGAAGATCTCTTTGAAAGAGCGGGTTGCCGACTTTGACCCGCAGCCCGTTATCACAAAGGATAACGTCACCATGCAGATCGATACGGTGCTCTACTATCAGATCACGGACCCGAAGCGGGCCACTTACGGCGTGGAGCGGCCCATGAAGGCCATTGAAAACCTGACGGCCACCACGCTGCGGAACATCATTGGCGAGTTGGATCTGGATGCGTCCCTGACCAGCCGCGACGTCATCAACACCAAGATGCGCGCCATTCTGGACGAGGCCACCGACCCCTGGGGCATTAAGGTCAACCGGGTTGAGCTGAAAAACATTACGCCGCCCAGGGAGATTCAGGACGCCATGGAGCGCCAGATGAAGGCGGAGCGTGAGCGCCGGGAACAGATTCTGATTGCCGAGGGCAGAAAACAGTCTCAGATTCTGGTTGCCCAGGGCGAAAAGGAATCGCTGGTTCTGAAGGCCCAGGCGGCCAAGGAGGCGAAGCTGCTGGAGGCAGAGGCAGAGGCCCAGGCCGTTTTGAAGGTGCAGGAGGCCCAGGCCCGGGCGCTGAAGATGTTGAATGAGGCGGCTCCCAACGATCAGGTCGTCAAGCTCAAGGCGCTGGAAAGTTTCCAGGCGGCTGCGGATGGCAAGGCGACGAAGATCATCATCCCCTCGGAAATCCAGAGCCTCGCCGGACTGGCCGCCAGCGCCCAGGGGATTCTGGGCGGCGATGCCGCCGAATAACTCCGCGTGGCGGAAAAGTGGGCTGTTTTCGCCCGCTGTGCGAATCACTGTTTGAGCCCCTCCCAGGCTCAGCCGGTCTGGGGATTTCGGGCGCTGAAAAGGAGAGTTTTTCATGGCCGAAGCGTGTACCCATGACTGTTCCAGCTGCGGCGCAAGCTGCAGCTCCCGTCAAAACACCATTCAGAAAGAACCATGCAACCCCGCTTCCCACGTCAAGCACGTCATTGCCATTATGAGCGGCAAGGGGGGCGTGGGAAAGAGCCTGGTCACCAGCATGCTGGCCGTTGCCACCGCCAAACTGGGATACCGGGTGGGCATTTTGGATGCCGACATCACCGGCCCCTCCATCCCCAAGAGCTTTGGCATTCACGAGCGGGCCATGGCTGGCGAGGCGGGGATTCTGCCCGCCGTCACCAAAGGCGGCGTGAAACTCATGTCTTTAAACCTGCTGACCGATCATGAGACAGACCCTGTCATCTGGCGGGGGC
Organism: uncultured Oscillospiraceae bacterium; assembly: GCA_964456525.1. Lineage (GTDB taxonomy): Bacteria > Bacillota > Clostridia > Oscillospirales > Oscillospiraceae > Onthomonas. The sequence continues at coordinate 22,384 of CAYWAP010000003.1, read as the reverse complement.
CTGTCATCGCCGGTGTGGTCAAGCAGTTCTGGACCGACGTGTTCTGGGGCGATGTGGACTATCTGTTTGTAGACATGCCGCCGGGAACGGGGGATGTACCGCTGACGGTGTTCCAGTCCCTGCCGGTGGACGGCATTGTGGTCGTCACCTCCCCCCAGGATCTGGTCAGCATGATTGTGACCAAGGCCATCAACATGGCCGGGATGATGCAGGTCCCTGTGCTGGGTCTGGTGGAGAATTACAGCTACTTCCAGTGCCCTGACTGCGGAAAACGCCACGCCATTTTTGGAAAAAGTCACATTCAGCAGGTTGCCGCGGAACATCACATCCCGGTGTTGGCGCAGCTGCCGATGGACCCCGCTCTGGCCCAGGCGGTGGACGCGGGCAAGGTCGAGGAGGCCGAACAGGCGGATCTGGCCGCGAGCGCAAAGGCCATCACGGAGGTTTTGGCCATCTGAATCGTTCGGGGGAAGGCCGTCCGCTCTGTCCCGGACAGGCGTTTTGCCCAGTCTGTCCTTTGCTCCCATCTCTTCTGGAGGTGGGAGTTTTCCTTTCCCGGGCGAATTTTCCGGGGAAAGGGAAAAACTACGTTGTCATTCGTACCATCAAATGGTATAATAAAATGTAATAAAATCGGGTTCTTTTGGGCGCTGACGGACGGAAAGGGGGATTTGCCCGCTTTTCGTCTGTGGAGGGCGCCTCGGAGGAACGGATGCGATGAAAAAACGGCGGCAGCACGGGAACGCCGCCTTTGTGGAGGAATATCCAGTTGAAACGCAAAGATATACTGATATCTCAGGAAGAGATTGACCGCCAGATGGCGCTGTGTGATGCCATCGCTGCAGAGATGGCCTCGCGGCCGGAAAAACCCCTTGCCATGGTGGACACCTACGGCTGCCAGCAAAATGAGGCGGATTCGGAACAGATTCGGGGCATGTTTCGCCGCATGGGTTATGACTTTACGGAGGATGAAGCGCGTGCGGACGTGATCGTTATCAACACCTGTGCCGTGCGCGAGCACGCGGAGCTGCGGGTTCTGGGCAACGTGGGCGCGCTGAGCCACACCAAAAAGCAAAAGCCCAGCCAGATCATTGCCCTGTGCGGCTGCGCCATGCAGGAGCCCCATATGGCCGAAAAGATCAAAAAATCCTTCCGCCATGTGGATATGGTCTTTGGCCCCCACGCCCTGTACCGGTTCCCGGAGCTGTTCAGCAACGTGCTCCACGAAAAAAAGCGGGTCTTTGAGACCCCCGATGAGGACGGCTTCATTGCCGAGGGGATTCCGGTCTCCCGTAAGGGGGATCTGAAAGCCTGGGTGTCCATTATGTACGGGTGCAATAATTTCTGTACGTATTGCATTGTCCCCCACGTCCGGGGCCGGGAACGCAGCCGGCAGCCGGAGAAGATTCTGGAGGAAGTCCGCCAGTTGGTGGCGGAGGGGTACAAGGACATTACGCTGCTGGGCCAGAACGTCAACAGCTATGGCAAAGATCTGGGACTGCAAATCGACTTTGCCGATCTGTTGAAACAGGTCAACGCCATTCCCGGAGAGTTTCTGGTGCGCTTCATGAGCAGCCACCCCAAGGACGCCTCCCAGAAGCTCTTTGAGACCATGGCGCAGTGCGAAAAGGTCGCCCCGCAGCTGCACCTGCCCTTCCAGTCCGGCTCCAGCCGGGTGCTGAAGACCATGAACCGGCGCTATACGCGGGAGATGTATTTGGACGAAGTGCGCCGCCTGCGGGAGCAGATTCCGGATATTGTCCTGACCTCTGACGTCATTGTGGGCTTCCCGGGTGAAACCCAGGAGGAGTTTGAGGAGACCCTGTCTCTGATCGAGGAGGTTCGTTTTGACGCCCTCTTCACCTTTATCTACTCCCCGCGCACGGGCACCCCTGCCGCCACCTTTGACGACCCCATGCCCATGGAGCAGAAAAAGAAGAACTTCCAGGCGCTGCTGGACGTGCAAAACCGCATTTCCGCCGAAAAGCATGCCGCCTATGTGGGGCAGACGGTTCGGGTGCTGGTGGATGGCCGGAACACCCAGGATAAGAATCACAATCTGACCGCCCGGACCGACGGCGGCCGGCTGGTTCATCTGAACGGAGATGTCTCCCTCATTGGCACCTGGCAGCAGGCGAACATTGTGAAAGCCTCCACCTGGGCGCTGTTTGGCGAGCTTGCAGGGGAATAAGCAGGCATTGTTTACATTCTCAAGCAAGAGTTGAAAATCAACCATTAGAAAGAGAGATTCCCATGGCAGAACTCACTCCCATGCGAAAACAATATTTGGAAACCAAGGAAAAGTACCCGGACTGTCTGCTGTTTTTCCGGTTGGGCGACTTTTATGAGATGTTTGATGAGGATGCGAAGATCGCCTCCAAAGAGCTGGATCTGACGCTGACCACCCGTGACCGCAACAAGAACATCCCCCCTGAGCAGCGGGTTCCCATGTGCGGTGTCCCCTACCACTCCTATGAGGCCTATCTGGCCCGTCTGGTGGCAAAAGGCTACAAGGTTGCCATTTGTGAGCAGATGGAGGACCCTGCCGCCGCCCAGGGTACGGTGGTGGAGCGTGACGTGATCCGCATTGTCACCCCCGGCACGGTGGTGGACGCCTCCATGCTGGAGGAGGGGCGGAACAACTATATTGCCGCTGTGTATCTGGCGGCCAACCAGGGGGGCGTCTGCTTTTGCGACGTCTCCACCGGGGAAGTGTCCTGTACCGGCTTTTCCGGGGAGGAGACAGTGCAGCACCTGATGAATGAATTTGGCCGGTTCCACCCCAGGGAGGCGGTGCTCTCTGAGGGGGCCGCCGAGGAGGCGGCGCTGGTGCAGGTGCTGGTGGACCGGCTGGACTGTAAGATTGAGCGAAGCCCCGAGCGCCGGTTTAAGCTGGAAACCGCCTGGGAAATCATTGAAAAGCAGTTTGAAAATGCCGAAATCATCCCCCAGAGCCAGGGAGAGGCGGCCCGGTCTGTGGGCGCGCTGCTGTCCTACCTCTACGAGACCCAGAAGAACAGCCTGCCCCACTTGCGCACGCTGCACTATTACAGCACCGGGCGGTTTATGGAGCTGGATCTGACGGCCCGGCGGAATTTGGAGCTGACGGAGACCCTCCGGAGCAAGGAAAAGCGGGGAAGTTTGCTGTGGGTGCTGGATCAGACCAGGACAGCCATGGGCGGGCGGCTGCTGCGCTCCTGGCTGGAAAAGCCGCTGCTGAGCCCGGTGGACATCGAGCACCGGCTGTCCGCCGTGGAGGAGCTGGTGGACAACACGGTTCTCCGGGAAGAGGCGGTTCATATCCTGAAGGAGATCACGGATCTGGAGCGCCTGATCTCCCGGATTGTGTACGGCTCCGCCAACGGCCGTGATCTGGTAGCGCTGTCGGCGGGGCTGCACAAAGTGCCGCTGCTGCGAAAACAGTTGGAGGACTGCAAGGCGCCGATGCTGAGGGGGATTTGCCAGCGGCTGGACGGTCTGGACGCGCTGACCGGGCAAATCGACCGGGCCGTTGTGGACGAACCGCCCTTTACCGTCCGGGAGGGCGGCATCATTCGCGACGGCTACAGCGAGGATGTGGACTACCTGCGCAATGTGATGACCAACGGCAAGAGCATGGTGGCCGACATTGAAAACAAAACCAAAGAGAAGTGCGGCATTAAGAACCTGAGGGTCAAATACAACAAAGTTTTCGGCTACTTTATCGAGGTCTCCAAAGGACAGGCGAATCTGGTTCCGGCGGACTGGGTGCGCAAACAGACCACGGTGAACAGCGAACGCTTCATCAATCAGGAGTTGAAGGATCTGGAGCACACCATTTTGTCCGCCCAGGACAAGATCACCGGGATTGAGTATCAACTCTTTACCGAGCTGCGACAGCAGGCCGCGGCGCAGGTGGAGCAGGTGCAGCAGACCGCCCAGGCCATTGCAGAGGCAGACGTCCTCTGTTCCCTGGCGGCGGTGGCTGTGGCAAATGGCTATTGCCGGCCGGAGGTGGATGACTCCCGCGTCATCCAGATCAAGGACGGCCGCCACCCCGTGGTGGAAAAGGTGCTGAAAAACGCCATGTTTGTCCCCAATGACACCATGATGGACTGTGAGGCCAACGCGCTGGCGATCATCACAGGCCCCAACATGGCGGGCAAGTCCACCTATATGCGTCAGGTGGCGCTGATCTGCCTGATGGCGCAGGTGGGCAGCTTCGTGCCCGCCCGGCAGGCCCGGATTGGCGTTCTGGATCGCATTTTTACCAGAATCGGCGCCAGCGATGACCTGTCCTCCGGGCAGTCCACCTTCATGGTGGAGATGGCGGAAGTGGCGGATATCCTGAAAAATGCCACCTCCCGCTCCCTGCTGATTTTGGATGAGATCGGCCGGGGCACCTCCACGTATGACGGCATGAGCATTGCCCGGGCGGTGCTGGAATACTGTGTGGATCGGAAGCGGCTGGGGGCCAAGACCCTGTTTGCCACCCACTACCATGAGCTGACGGTGCTGGAAGGTCAAATCAAAGGCGTGAAAAATTATAACATCGCCGCCAAAAAACGGGCGGACGACATTATTTTCCTGAGAAAAATTGTGCGCGGCGGGGCAGACCAGAGCTATGGCATTGAAGTGGCCAAACTGGCCGGGGTTCCCACCCGGGTCATCACCCGGGCCCGCACCATTCTGGCGGAGCTGGAAGGCGGGGAGGACACCGGGGAGTCCGTCCTGTCCGCGGCCCGGTCTCAACCGCCCATGGAGGAACAGTGCTGTTTCGGGGATATTCGGGTATTTGAGGTGGCGGAGGAGCTGCGCAACGTGGACATCAACACCCTCACTCCCATTGAGGCCATGAACCTGATTTATCAGTGGAAGCAAAAGCTGTGACGGGACGCAGATGAGGAAAGGAGATTCCGCATGCAGAGAACGCGTTTGTTGCACCACATGTTTCACGGAGAATTGACCGAGGTGACCGTCGTGCCGGATATCCGGCATCCGGGATGCGCCTTCCGTCTGGAAGTGCTGGAAGAGGGGGAGAAGACCGCGCTGCTGTTGACGTTCCGGGGGATGACCGCCTTGGAATTTTCCATGAACTTCTTCGACACCGGCGGCGGGGAACAGATGGGCTTTTACAAAGTGTCCGGCAAAAAGCAGAAGCGCAAGCTGCTGGAGCGAAACCGCAAGCGGCGCCAAAGGGAGCGGGAGCCGGATTGCCAGCGGGATCAGGATGCTCTGGAGGCGCGGCTCAAGGACAGCGAGCTTTACTTGCTCAAGAGCCGCGGCGGCGCCTGGCTGGTGCTGGCCGAAGGGTATGTGTGTTCTGAGATCTGACGAGAGGAAGAGAAGAATCCCCGGCCTCTGCCGGGTGAGAGGGTGAGAAGGGTTCCGGGCCGGTTGGAACACGGCCCGGACGAGCGTGAGGAGGTTATCAGGATGTTGATTACATTTTTGCATGTTGCATTTGTGGTGCTGGCTGTCTTGCTGTACTGGCGCTCTACCGTGTCCCTGCGCAAGCACAAAGACAATTTCAGCGAATACTGCTTTGAGGTGACCTGTAACTGCGTCATTGTCGCCGTGATGGCGCTCCTGCTTGTGTTTATTTTTTAAGCGCCGCAGGTCTGCCCGTGAGAACAATCGATCAAACCGCCGGTTCCACCGGCGGCCCTTAGAAAGTTGTGGTGATCCCAATGTCCAAAATTCAGTGCCTTGACCCCCATGTGGCGGACTTGATTGCCGCCGGAGAGGTGGTCGAACGCCCGGCAAGCGTGGTCAAGGAGTTAATCGAAAACGCCATTGATGCAGGCGCATCTGTGATCACCGTAGAGATTCAGCGGGGCGGCATGAGCTATATCCGGGTCTCCGACAACGGCAGCGGCATTCCGCCGGAGGACGTGGAAACGGCCTTCCTGCGCCATGCCACCAGCAAAATCCGCAGCGAGTACGATCTGGAGGCCATCGGCACTCTGGGCTTCCGGGGGGAGGCGCTGGCCGCGATTTCGGCTGTGTCCCACGTGGAGATTATGACCAGAACCCGAGAGAGCAACTTCGGCACGGCGCTGCTTCTGGACGGCGGCGTCAAGCGCAGCCGGGAGGAAGTGGGCTGCCCGGAGGGCACGACCATGATCGTCCGGGATCTGTTTTACAATACCCCCGCCCGGCTGAAGTTTATGAAGCGGGATACGGCGGAGGGCGCGGCGGTTTATGCGGCGGTGCAGCACGCGGCGCTGAGCCATCCGGAGGTTTCCTTCCGCTTCCTTCGGGAGGGAAAGCAGGAGCTGCTGACCCCCGGGGACAGCCAGCTGAAGTCCGCCATGTACGCTGTTCTGGGCCGGGACATCGCCTTGGGGTTCCTGCCCTGTAAGGGCAGCGGGGAGGATCTGTGTGTGGAGGGCTTTGTGTCCTCCCCGGTCTGCTGCCGCGGCACCAGAGGGTATCAGAATTTCTTTGTCAATGGCCGTTACGTCAAGAGCCGGACCATGACCGCCGCTCTGGAAGAGGCGTATAAGAACACCAAGATGGTGGGAAAATTCCCCGGATGTGTGCTGCATATTACCAGCCGCCTGAATGCGGTGGATGTCAACGTCCACCCCGCCAAGACCGAGGTGAAATTTACCAACGAGCGGAAGCTCTTTGACGCGGTGTATTATGCGGTTGCTTCTGCCCTGGGGGCAGAGCGCAAACACCCCCAGGCGGAGCTGGAAAAACCCAAGCCCAAGCCGGTGAATCAGGAGACGGTCAAGGCCGCGCCGAACTTTTTCCGCACCATGACGGCGGAGGCGTATCGAGTCGGCGACCTGCGGGACGATGCTCCCACAGTGGCCCAGCGCATGGCGGCGCAGACGGGGAACTGGCAGGGCGAAAAGGCCCCTGTGTCCGCCCTGGCAGAGGCGGAGGGGGAGACGGCGGCCAAGCCGTCTGCAAAGCCCAGGCCGCCCTATGTGGTGCCCCGACGGTTTGCCGATCTGGAGCGTTTGCCGGAGAAGGAGCCAACAGAACCGGCCCAGGAATCCCCTGCCCCGGCCCAGGAGGCGCTGCCCGCCGAACCATCGGCGGCTTTGGAGAAGAGGGCGCCAGCCCCGCCGCAAAAAGATTCCGGAGGGCAAAAGGCGGAGACGGCGGAACCGGAAGAGGTAAAACAGGAGAGCTTTTTCCCGGAGACGGAAGCGGTGTGGCGCATTGCGGGCGAAGTGCTGGACACCTATATCATTGTGGAGCAGGGGGAGAGCATTTTCCTCATTGACAAGCACGCTGCCCATGAGCGTATGAACTTTGACAGGTTGAAAGCTCGGGATTATCAGCCGATGAGCCAGGTTTTGCTGACCCCTATGGTGTTAAACCTCATTCCGGAGGAGGCCGCCGCGCTGTTGGCCCATCTGGATTTGCTGGCTCGCTTCGGCTTTGAGGTGGAGGATTTCGGCGGGGCGCTGCTGGTGCGTCAGGCGCCGGATTACCTGACCCAGGGGGAAATTGAACCGACGCTGAATGAGCTGGCCGGGAAGCTGCTGGTTACAGGCACGGCTGACCCGGCTGCCGCCCGGGATGAGGTGCTGCACACCATGGCCTGCAAATCGGCCATCAAGGGCGGCTGGAAAAACAGCGTGAAGGAGCTGGAGGCGGTGGCGAAGGCGGTGATGTCCGGGCAGGTCAAATACTGTCCCCACGGCCGCCCCGTGGCCATTGAGATGACCCGGAAACAGCTGGAAAAACAATTTAAAAGGACGTAAGGCGCGGCGCGGAAGGGGGCACACCCTTCCCCAAAACGGCATAGTCTGCCTTTGAGAGATTCAAAGGAGGTATCTGTGCATGTGCGGCATTACAGGCTTTTGCCGGTTTGACCGGCCCCTGCCCTTTCCGGAGAGCGGGGAAATTGTGCAAAAGATGGGGGATACCCTGGGACACCGGGGGCCGGACGACGCCGGTGTGTGGCTGAATGGGGCCTGCGCCCTGGCCCACCGGCGGCTGGCAGTCATTGACCCCGCCGGCGGGGCGCAGCCCATGATGCGGGGCAATTGCGTCATGGTCTATAACGGTGAGCTATACAACACCCCGGATTTGCGCTGGGATCTGGAGCAAAAGGGACATATCTTTTCCACCCGCACGGATACGGAAGTGGTGCTGGAGGCCTACCGGGAATACGGGGAGAGAGTGGGCGACCATTTGGAGGGCATCTATGCCTTTGCCATCTGGGATGGGAAGCGGGAGACCCTCTTCTGCTGCCGGGACCGGTTTGGTGTCAAGCCCTTTTTCTACACGGTTCAGGGCGGGCTGTTCCTCTTCGGCTCAGAGCTGAAGGCGCTGTTTGCCCATCCGGCTGTGACGCCGGAGACGGATGATGACACCTGGCGGGAGGTGCTTGGCATTTGTCCGGCGCGGACGCCCGGAAGCGGCGTGTTCAAGGGAATGAAGGAGCTGCCCCCTGCCCACTGCCTGCGGCTGGACCGGGAGGGGCTGCATCTGTCCCGGTATTGGGCGCTGGAGAGCCGGGAGCATCGGGAGTCCTACGAGGAGACGGTGGAACATGTCCGGACGCTGCTGTGCGCGGCCATTCAGCGCCAGCTGGTCAGCGATGTGCCCCTTTGCACCCTGCTCTCCGGTGGGCTGGACTCGTCCTTTATCACGGCTGTGGCCGCCAGGGCCTATCAGGCCGATGGCATGCCGCCGCTGGAGACGTACTCTTTCGATTACACCGATAACGACAAGTACTTCCAAGCGTCTGCCTTCCAGCCGGATGCCGATTGGCCCTGGGTGGAGCGCATGAGCCGGGCCTTTGCCACGAACCACAGGGTTTTGACCTGTGACCAACGGACATTGGTAAACCTTTTGGGGGAGGCCATGCGGGCAAAAGACTTTCCCGGCATGGCTGATTGTGATTCCTCTCTGTTATATTTTTGTAGAAATATACGAAAACGGCATATCGTCGCCATCTCCGGCGAGTGCTCGGACGAGATTTTTGGCGGTTATCCCTGGTTCCACCGCAAAGACATGCTGGAAGCGGACACCTTCCCGTGGTGCATGGATCTGTCCCCGCGGACGGGGGTTTTGCGGCCGGAGGTGGTCAAGCGCCTGGACTTAGAGGAGGCGGTCCGGCAGCGCTATCGGGCGTCAGTGGCCCAGACCCCTTATCTGGATGGGGAGACGGGGGACGACCGCCGGCGCCGGGAGATCGGCTGGCTGAATCTGAACTGGTTTATGACCAACCTGCTGGACCGGAAGGACCGCATCAGCATGGCCACCGGGTTGGAAATCCGGGTTCCCTTCTGTGACCACCACCTGGTGGAGTATGTTTGGAACATCCCCTGGGAGATGAAGAGCCGCGGCGGCGTGCGAAAGCAGGTTCTGCGGGATGCTGCTCAGGGAATCCTCCCGGAGGACGTGCGCAACCGCCCCAAATCTCCCTATCCGAAAACCCACAATCCCCTCTTTGAGCGGTTGGCCGGGGAAAAGCTCACGGAAATTCTGGATGACCGAACCAGTCCCCTGCTCTCCATTGTGGACGAGGGCGCGCTGCGCAGCGGGCTGCTGAAGGGGGCCGGGGACTACGGCAAGGCCTGGTTTGGCCAGTTGATGGCAGGGCCTCAGATGATTGCCTATCTCATCCAGCTGAATGAGTGGATGAAAACCTATTTGTAATAAATGCGAATGAATGCGAGGGCGGCGCTCCGGGAAATCCGGGGGAATCCTCTGCCGGAGGCTATGCCCCGCGTGCGCCCACAAAGGAAACGAGGTGAAACAATGCCCCCCAAAATCATATCTGTGGTTGGGCCAACGGCCAGCGGCAAGACCAAACTGGGCGTGGAGCTGGCAAAGGGCTATGATGGGGAGGTGGTCAGTGCCGACTCCATGCAGATTTACCGCCGAATGGACATCGGCACTGCCAAACCCACGCCGGAGGAGATGGATGGGATTGTACACCACATGATTGATGTGGCAGAGCCGGAGGAGAACTGGTCCGTCGCCCGGTATGTACACCAGGCCGCCCAATGCGTAGACGACATCCTGTCCCGGGGGAAGCTGCCCATTCTGGTGGGCGGCACCGGGCTGTATGTGGACTCCCTGATCTCCGGGCGGACCTTTGCGGTGCAGTCCACCGGCTGGCGGGCGCGGCTCCAGGAGCGGTGCGCCCAGGAGGGCATCGGCCCTCTTTGGGCGGAGCTGGAGCAGGTGGACCCGGAGGCGGCCGGGCGGATTCACCCGTCGGACGAAAAGCGGGTGATTCGGGCGCTGGAGGTTTGGCACGAAACCGGCAAGACCATCACCCAGCACAATGTGGAAACCCGTTCCCGCCCGCCCCGGTACGAGGCGGTGACCATCGGATTGAATTTCACCTGCCGGCAGGATCTGTGGGCGCGCATTGACAGGCGTGTGGATCAGATGCTGGAGCAGGGACTGGTGGAGGAGATCCGCGCCCTGCTGGCCTCCGGGGTCCCGGCGGACTGCACCGCGATGCAGGCCATTGGCTACAAGGAGTTTGTCCATGCCCTTGAAGGGGGCGGGGATTTGAGCGAAGCGGCGGCGGAGGTGAAGCTGCGCTCCCGGCAATATGCCAAGCGGCAGCTGACCTGGTTTCGCCGAAACCGGGCCACGAACTGGTTTCGTTGGGGGCATGAGCCAGATTTTTCGGCTCTCACCCGGTTTACGACAGAAAAATTGGAAGAAAATGGAATATACTTACAGCGAGGACGAGCCTCTCTGTAAAAATTCAGCTGCAGATTCCGGCTAGTCCTTGAAAAAACAGAAGGAAGTGCTAGAATATGCAGAAGACAAACAATTTACAGGATGGGTTTCTGGCCCAGATTCGCCGCCAGAAGGCGAATGTCACCATGTTCCTTATGAACGGATTTCAGATGCGGGGCATTGTCACCGGGTATGACGCCTTTGTGGTGATTTTGCAGACCGAAGGCAAGCAGCAGGTGATCTATAAGCACGCCATATCCACCATCGTGCCCGAGCGGCCGGTGGAACTGCGTGGGCCGGAACCTGACAGTGTCCGATACGGCACAAGAGGATAAGCTACATCCTCCAGCAGAGAAATAGAATCGGGAGCCGACCATGAAGCCTGGAAATTTTATTATCAAACTTGTCATGTGGGTTTTGTTTGCAGGCATTGCTGTCTATTTTGCATTTTATGCCTACCACATGCTGTTTCAAAGTTATGAAACCGAGGTGCTTTATTCCTATACCGCCGAGGACACTGCCGAGGGCAACGGGTATTTTTTCCGGAGCGAAACCGTCCTGGAGGACGCAAATGAGCTGGAAGAGGTCGTTGTCGGAGAGGGAGAAAACGTGGCGAAGGGCGACGTCATCGCCATCAGTTATGACGATGAGGAGGCTCTGGAGCGGGGCGAAGCGCTCTCGGAGCTGGAAAACCGTCTGGAAGTCCTGACGTATCTTCTGAACCAGGGAGATGAGCTGGATGACGCCACGTTGAATCAGGACATCATCGACACCATCACCACAATCCGTGGGATGGCGGCGGAGCGGGATCTCTCCGATCTGGCGGAGATTTCGGAGTCGCTGAAAAACCTGCTCTTCCGCCGGGACTACACCTACAACAGCAACAGCGCCCTTTCGGACGAGATCAGCCAGTTGACCGAGGAGATCGAGACGCTGCAAGCGCAAAACGAGGACGCCACACAGGAGATTACCGCGCCCGTCAGCGGTATTTTCTCCAGTGTGGTGGACGGATATGAGGCCATTTTGACGGCGGAGAGCGTGGCCGGCCTGACCGTCTCCGAGTTGCAGGAACTGACGAGCCAGGAGACCGAAGCGTCCGCCGCCATTGGCAAGATCATCACGGACGACACCTGGTACTGTGCGGTGGAAATGGCGGAGGAAGACGCGGATTCCCTGTATGAAGGGGGGACGGCGACCCTGCGCTTTAGCGGCATGGACCGGGAATTTACTGTGGATGTGGAGTCCGTCTCGGCGGCGGAGGACGGGGATGTATGCGTGGTGTTCTCCAGCAACCGCTACCTGTCGGAGCTGACCATGCTGCGCAATCAGACGGTGGAAATTATCTACGAGACGGTGACCGGCTATCGCGTGGATAAATCCGCCATCTATGTGGACAGCAGCACCGGCCAGCCCGGGGTCTACCGGGTCTACGGCGGACAGGCTGTATGGGTGGATGTGGAGCTGCTGTGGGAAGGCGAGGACTATTATCTCATCCAGCAGGCCACCCAGTACGACGAGGACGGAAACGAGATCGCGTTGACGGATCTGGAGACGGCCAAGCAGCTGCGCGCCGGCGCAGAGATCATTGTCTCCGGCACCGGGCTGTACGACGGAAAAGTGTTGGAGTGACCGGCAACGGATCGATTGCTCTGGATAGAAAAACGGAGGGAGCTTTATGTCAGTTCAGGAATGTGTAGCAAAGGTTCAGGCCCAGGTGCGCCAGGCGGCGCTGGACGCCGGACGCAATCCGGAGGAGGTGACCCTGGTGGCCGCCACCAAGGTTCAGAGCAGCGACACCATTCGGGAGGCCATTGCAGCGGGCATTCGGGTCTGTGGAGAAAACCGGGTGCAGGAGCTGAACGAGCATTGGAAAGACGGCGCCTATGAGGGTGCAGCGGTTCACTTTATTGGACACCTCCAGAAAAATAAGGTCAAATATCTGGTGGGCAAGGTCGATCTCATCGAGTCCGTGGACTCGGAAGAGCTGATCCGGCTCATCTCCGCCCGGGCAGAGCGGCAGGGCGTGGTGCAGGATATCCTCATTGAGGTCAACATCGGCGGCGAGGCGTCCAAGTCCGGCGTCTGCGTGGACGAGGTGGAGGGACTGATGAAACTGGCCGCACAATTGCCCGGCGTCAGGCCCAGAGGTCTGATGGCAATCCCTCCTGTGGCCGCCGGTCCAGAGGGAAACCGGCCTTATTTTCGGAAAATGTATCAGCTTTTTGTTGACATGAGGGAGAAATTGGCCGATAATAAGAGCTGTATCGACATTCTGTCCATGGGTATGAGCGGGGATTTCCCAGACGCCATTGCAGAAGGCGCTACCCAGGTTCGTGTCGGCACGGCGATCTTTGGGCAACGTCCGCCCATGCGCAAAAATGGATAAAGATGCGTGCCGAAGACAAGATGGTTGCTACATAGACCGAGATCATTAGACAAGGAGGGCTACCATTATGAGCATTATCGATGAACTCAAACGCCTGACGCGTCCCTATGAGGATGAGGAAGATGATGAGATGTATGAAGAGGAGGAGAAGACCCCTTCTCTGGACGAGGAGCGCAGAAGAAGCAGACACGTCGCAGACGCAGACTTCACCAGCGTGAAACCGTCCTCCTCCCGCTATGGGGCAAAGGATAAGGTCGTGAATATTCACACCACAACCCAGCTGAAGGTTGTGCTGGTTAAGCCGGTCGAGTTTAACGATGCCTCTATCATTGCCGATCATTTGCGGGATAAGCGCACCGTGGTGATGAATTTGGAAGCTGCTGGAGATGCCCAGACCCGTCTGCTGGACTTCCTGTCCGGCGTAACCTACGCGCAGGAGGGCAAGATTCAAAAGGTTGCAGAGGGAATTTATGTCATCACCCCCTATAATGTGGATGTGATTGGGGATCTGGTAGACGAGCTGGAAAACAATGGTATCCACTTTTGACCAGAGAAACTGAATCCTGTTTGACAAAGTATCCCACCGGTGAGGTGGGAGGCGACAGAGAGAGAACGGAGGGATTTCTGCTATGCTGACACCCAGCGATGTGGCCGAGCGCACCTTTAACACAAAGCGCTTTAATGGATATAGCAATGAAGAGGTGGACCTTTTCATGGACCGCCTGACAGAGGATTACACGAATCTGTACAAAGAGAATGCCATCCTCAAGAGCAAGATCAAGGTCCTGGTGGACAAGATCAGCGAATATCGGGCGACTGAGGAGGACATGCGGGTTTTGCAGCTGCGGGCGCGGGAGCAGGCGGATGAGAAAATCGCCAGCGCCGAGCGGGAGCGTCTTGCGCGGCTGGCTGCCGTAGAGGATGAGGTGGCGGATCGCCGGGCAGAGCTGCGCAAGGAGATTGCCGACGCCGAGGCCCAGCTGGAGGCCGCCAAGCTGTCCACGCAGAATTTTGTCAAGGGCATGCGCGCCCTGGTGCAGCAGCAGGTTGATTTTCTGGAAAAACTGCCTGAGATTGAGGCGGAGGAGAAGCCGGAAACGGCGGACCCGGTGGCGGAGACTGCTGCCGCCATCGATCATTCGCTCAGCAGCATGGTCGGGGAAGACGTGGCTGAGAGCATGCGCGCAGCTGCCGCTGCCGCCGAGGCCGCTCCGGAAGCTGCCTATGCCCAGGAGATCCCTGACCTGAACGACGATGGCGAGCCAACCCGGGTGATTGACCTGGGGGAAAACGCCGCGGACCAGGATTACAACATGTAAGCGGGAATACAGAGCGTGGAAAACAGCCCTGGCCAAACAGATATGATTTTGCTCTCCGCGGCGGCGGGGAGAATGAGGGAGTAAAAAGACCAATGCCTGATTTTAACAAGACAATCAATTTGCCAAAGACGGATTTCCCCATGCGGGCAGCGCTGGCCAAGCGCGAGCCGGGCATGTTGGAGGAAATGTACCGCAAGGATATTTATCAAAAGCTGATGGAGAAAAACGCGGGAAAGCCCCAGTATATTCTCCATGACGGCCCTCCCTATGCCAACGGGGACATCCACATTGGCACCGCCATGAACAAGGTTCTGAAGGACTTCATCGTCCGCTATAAGAATATGGCGGGCTTCCAGGCGCCTTATATCCCCGGATGGGACACCCACGGGATGCCCATCGAGACGGCGGTCCAGAAGCAGGGCGTCAAGCGCAATGAGATGCCGGTTCCCGAATTCCGGGATAAGTGCCGGGCCTTTGCCCGCAAGCAGATGGATCGCCAGCGGGAGAGCTTCAAGCGCCTTGGCGTCATCGGCGACTGGGATCACCCCTATGTCACCCTGGAGCCTGAATTCGAGGCAAAACAGGTGGAAGTCTTTGGGGCGATGGCCCAGAAGGGATTGATCTATCAGGGGCTCAAGCCCACCTACTGGTGCCCCACCTGCGAGACGGCGCTGGCCGAGGCAGAGGTGGAGTACGCGGAAGATCCCGTCACCACCATTTTCGTCAAGTTCAAAGTCCATGACGACAAGGGCAAGCTGGCCCAGTATGGCGATTTGAACCAGATGTACTTTGTCATCTGGACCACCACCACATGGACCCTGCCCGGCAACATGGCCATCTGCCTGAACCCCCAGCTGAAGTACTCCCTGGTGAAGATCTCCACCGGAGAAATCCTGATTGTGGCCACGGAGCTGGTATCTTCCGTGATGAAGGAGAGCGGCATTTCCGATTACGAGACGGTTGCCACCCTGTTTGGCGACGAGTTTGAGTATATGACCGCCTATCACCCCTTCATGAACCGGGATTCCCTGATTATTCTGGGCGATCACGTGACGCTGGAGGCCGGTTCCGGCTGCGTCCACACCGCCCCCGCCTTTGGTCTGGACGACTTCTATGTCTGCCAGCGCTATGAGGAGATTCCCACGGATATTACCATGGAGGTTTCGGTGGACGCTCAGGGCTATCTGAACGAGTTTGCCGGCCCTTATGCCGGGCTCCACGTCCAGAAGGCCCATCCCGTGATCTACAAAGATCTGGTGGAAAGCGGCGCGCTGCTGTCCTCCAAGGATATTACGCATAGCTATCCCCACTGCTGGCGCTGCAAAAAGCCGGTGATTTTCCGCGCCACCCAGCAATGGTTCGCCTCGGTGGACGCCATTAAGGAGCAGGCCGTTGAGGCTTGCGACGGCATTTCCTGGAAGCCGGAATGGGGCAAGGAGCGCATGATTTCCATGATCCGGGAGCGCTCGGACTGGTGCATTTCCCGCCAGCGCACCTGGGGCGTCCCCATCCCCATGTTCTTCTGCCAGGAATGCGGAAAGCCGTACTGCACCGAGGAGTCGATTGCCAAAGTTTCCGCCATTTTCAAGGAGGAAGGTTCCAACGCCTGGTGGGCCAGAAGCGAGGAAGAGCTGATGCCCGAAGGGGCCAAATGCGCCTGCGGCTGCACCCGGTTCCGGAAGGAAAAGGACATTCTGGACGTCTGGTTCGACTCCGGCTCCACCTGGAAGGCCGTCTGCGAGGAGCGGGAGGAGCTGTGCTATCCCGCCGATATGTATCTGGAGGGCGGCGACCAGTACCGCGGCTGGTTCCAGTCTTCCATGCTGACCTCTATCGCGGTCAACGGCATGGCCCCCTATAAGGAGATCCTCACCCACGGCTGGACGGTGGATGGCCAGGGCAAGGTTATGCACAAATCTCTGGGCAACGCCATCAGCCCCCAGGACACCATTAAGGAATATGGCGCGGATATTTTCCGCCTGTGGGTTTCCTCTGCGGATTACACCCAGGATATGCGCCTGAGCAAGGCGATTTTAAAGCAGCTCTCGGACACCTATCTGAAGATCCGCAACACCTCCCGGTATATTTTGGGAAATCTGAACGGATTTGATCCCAACACCGATCTGGAGGCCTATGGCGACATGATGGAGCTGGATCAGTGGGCGGTCTCCGCGCTGAATAAGCTGGTAAAGAAGGTCCGCGCCGCCTATGACGGCTATGAGTTCCACACCGTTTATCGCGAGGTCTATAACTTCTGCGTGGTTGAGATGTCCAACTTCTATCTGGATATCATCAAAGACCGGCTGTATTGCGAGGGAATTGGTTCCTTTGAGCGCCGCAGTGCCCAGAGCGCCATTTACCTGATTTTGGACGGGCTGGTTCGCATGCTGGCCCCCATCCTGGCGTTTACCTCCGAGGAGATCTGGCAGGCGATGCCGCACACCGCAGCCGACGACGCAGAGGCCGTTTTGCTCAATGAGATGCCCGCAGTCAAGGCGGAGTGGACCATGGATGAGGAAAAGGCCGCCGGTTGGGACATCCTGCTGGCGATGAAAGCGGACGTCAACCAGGCTCTGGAGCAGGCCCGCAGCGCCAAGTTCTGCAAAAAGAGCACGGATGCCAAGCTGACGCTGTACTTCTCCGATGAGGCCTATGCACAGTACCAGTCCGTGAAGAACCTGACTGACCTGGCTGATTTGTTCATCGTCTCCCAGGTGGAGGCTGTTCAGGGCGAAGGCGAAGGGGTTGCTGCCGGCCATCTGGAGGGGATGACCGTTCAGGTGTCTGTCCACGAAGCGCCCAAGTGTCCCCGCTGCTGGAAGCACGATGGGGGAATTGGTCTGGACGTGGACGTTCCCGAGCTGTGCCCCCGCTGCGCAAAAGTTTATAAGGAGATGCCCAAAGCGGAGGACTGACCGAACGCGATCCAATCATAAAGGTAACAAAAACCCGCCTGCCGGAGAAACAACCGGCAGGCGGGTTTCATTGGCGCCAGACAGGGCAGCACTCTGCGTGCTGGCCCTCGGCGGCCTTATTTGTGCCTGACGTTGGCGGAAATCTCCCCCAGCGCCTCAGCCGCCTCCATTTCACACTTTCGGCTGGTTGCCAGATCTCCCAGGGAGACCATGCCGACGACCTGCCCCTCCCGTACAACGGGCAGCCGGCGGATTTGGCAGGCCCCCATCCGCCGGGAGACGTCGTGAATGCTGTCCTCCGGGGAGACAGTTTCTACATCCCGGCTCATGATGTCCTGCACCGGCACCCGCTTGGGGTCCTGATCGGCTGCAATACACCGGGTGACAATATCCCGGTCGGTGACGATGCCCAGAAGACGGCCGTCGTAGTCGCACACAGGCAGTGCGCCCAGCGAGTGCCGGGAGAGCAGCCGGGCCGCCAGCGCGGCGCTCTCCTCCGGGGTGATGGATACGACCCTGCGGGTCATCAGTTCCTGAATTTGCATATGGAAAACCGCCCTTTCGCTCAGATCGCAGGTTCCCGGCCGATGGGCCGGGACAAGCATGGGACAAGAACCTTGTCCCTATAGCTAGGGTGCCCATAAAAAGGGAGGTTATTCCGGTTAGTTGATTTTGCCAAACAGAACCAGGTTTTCCTCGGCGTCGTCCAGGGCCTGGGCCAGTTCCTGGAACCAACCCTCGACCACGGCGTCCTCCTCCTCCACTTCCCACCAGAGACAGGCGGCGGAGACGGTGCGGTCCGGGTTGTTTTCCACTGCGTCGTCCAGATAGAAGGCGACGGTGTGGCCGTCGCGGCTCCACACGCCCTGGCAGCTCTGGCAGCAGGCCTCCCCGCTGTAGCCAATCAGCAGCTGGCCGGCATCTTCGAGGGTCTCCTCGGTGCGCGCAAAGGTGAACCGTTCCGGGCGAATGGTTCGCCGAAAGACGGTGAGCATCTGATCCAATGTCAAAATCCGCCGGATTTCCGGGTCCACCACCAGCTCCCACTGAAGCCGCAGGGCGTCCCCCGTCCGGTACTTGGTGTAATGCGCCCGCTGCGCCATATGCCTCACATCCCCTTCCGTTTACTGGCCCAAATCGCTGCTGGAAACCAGCTCCACTTCGATGTCGCCGTAAAGGGTGAAATTGTACTCGCTGGTGCTCTCATCCTCGGTGGCGCTGTCAAAGCTGGCGTCTGCCGCGGCAATGCGCGCTGTGAGATCCTCATCCCGCCAGATCGTCAGGGTGACGGTGTCGCCGGGCTGATAGCCGTAGGTGACGCTCTGGAAGTCGGCGACGCTGTTCACAGCCTCGCCATTGACCGCCGTGATAATATCCCCTTCCAGCAGGCCGCCCTCACCGCAGAGGGAGCCGGACTGAATGCTCGTGACCCACAGGCCCTCCGGCAGGCCGCTCATCACGGAGGAGGTGGCGTCGATGCCATAGCAGGAGATGCCCAGCACGGCCCGGTCAATGCTGCCGTTGGAGGCAAGGCCCTCCACAATGTCCTTCACGGTGGCGGAGGGAATGGCGAAGCCCATGTTGTCAACGGTGGGGCCGGAGGAGCTGGAGCTGGACATTTTCATGTTGACAATGCCGACGACCTGGCCGAACTCGTTCAGGAGGGGGCCGCCGGAGTTGCCGGAGTTGACCGCCGCTGTGGTCTGGAGCAGCACCATGGAGTAGCCATTGGAGGATACTTCCCGGTTCAGGCCGGAGACAATGCCCTCGGAAAGGGTGCTCTGGAACTGAACGCCCAGGGAGTCGCCGATGGCGCAGACCGTCTCCCCGATTTGCAGCTCGCTGGAGTCGCCAAATTCGGCGGGAACCAGGTCTTCCGCCTCGATCTTCAAAATGGCCAGATCCGTCTGTGCATCGCTGCCCACCAGGAGGGCGTCATAGGTGTTGCCGTCATAGACGGTGACGGTGGCGGATTCCATATCGTCGATCACGTGGGCACAGGTCAGGATAAACCCGTCCTGTGTCAGCACCACACCGGAGCCATAGGCGGCGCTGCTGCCGGCGTATACGGTAATGCTGGCCGTATAGGGCAGGCACTGTTCGTAAAGCTCCTCATAATCCAGCGCGGTCTTTCCCTCCTTTGAGACCAGGGTGATGCTCAGCGTGCTGGTGTCCCCCTCATAGGGGGCGATGGAATAGGAGTCGTCGGATTCCTCGTTGGTCTCCACATCCCAGTTGTCCGCCGCGTCCTCATCCCCGTCGCTGCCGTCCCGCCAGGGGAGCACGACGCTCCAGCGCCCTATGCTGGACAACTGGCTGTACACGCTGCCAACGGCAAAGAACAGGAACGTCACGACCACAAGGGCGACAATGAAAAAGGGCAGTATGGACGATTGGCGCCTTCTGTGCAGCTCCCGATCGGAGCGGGGGACATAGCCCCGGAAATTGGGCGCGGGGTTGCCAGAGGGGGGCGGGGAATTTCCCGCCGCCGGGGCTGTGGAACCGCCCTCCCTGGAAGAGCGCTTCTCCGCCCGGCGCCTGGCGGCGGGGCGCTTGCGTTCGGACTTCTTTTCTTTTTTGTTCTCTTTGGGCTGGGAAGAATCCTGGTCGCTCCAGGGATCTCCCCCGTCGTAACCGGAGAACCAGAGATCATCCTGATTTCGTCTCATCTGATCGACCTCCCTTGATGTGGGTTGCTGCATTATAACGGCAGCTGGTTCTTACAGCGTCAACTGTTCCTCGCCCTTGTCCTCGGGCTTGAGCAGCGCCCCGGCGGCGGGAAGGCTGCGGGCGCGATACCGGGCCTTGTTGACGATGGTCGTGTCCTCCAGAAAGGCGGCATGATCCAGATAGCGTCTGGGTTTCAGCGTCATGACACTGACGCCGATGGTGGTCCGGGTGGCTTTGGGCGTCAGCGCAGCGGAGTGGAAGATCAGCGCGCGGTTTTCGCTGGAAAAGACCGCGATTTCCGCCTCCTCTTTTACCCGGAGGACGGTGCGCAGCGGGCTCTTATCCGAGTAAGCGCCGGTGAGCTTGCGCCGGTTGGTCAGCGTCTGGTAGCGGTTCAGGTCCACACGGGCGGCCTTGCCGTTCTCAAAGAAGAAGAGCAGGCTGCCGGCGTAATCCCCGGGGAAGCAGGCCCAGACAATCGTCTCTCCCTCTTCCATGCCCAGCTTAGAGGGCAGATACTCGCCCAATACGCTGGCTTTGGTGTCCTTAAAGGCGTCGATGCGAACCTTATAGCAGCGCTGCTGGTTGGTGAGAACCATAAGCTCGTCGCTGGACATGACCTCCCAGGACGGCTCCCAATTCTGAGCGGGGCCGTCCCCTTCCTTATACTTCTGCTCGCCGGACATGCGCAGGGAGAGGGGGGTAATCTTCTTAAAATAGCCCTCTCTGGAGAGAAATACGTGAACCGGATAGGCGGGCGCCGCCTGGTCCTCTTCCTCAATGCTGTCGGCAAAGTCGTAGACGACCTCCGTCCGGCGGGGGACGGCGTACTTTTTCTTCACGTCCCGCAGCTCGGAGACGATCAGGGACTTGATGCGGCTGGGACGGGCTACGATGTCCTCCAGGTCGGCAATTTCCTTTTGCAGATCTTTCACGTCCGCAATGCGCTTGAGGATATATTCCCGGTTGATATTGCGCAGCTTGATTTCCGCCACGTATTCCGCCTGAACCTGATCGATGCCAAAGCCGATCATCAGGTTGGGCACGACCTCCGCCTCGGTTTCCGTCTCCCGAATGATCCGGATTGCCTGGTCGATGTCCAGCAGGATTTTCTCCAGACCCAGCAACAGGTGCAGCCGCTCTTTTTTCTTATTCAGGTCAAATTGAACCCGGCGGCGGACGCAGCCCATGCGCCAGGCGATCCACTCGTCCAGGATCTGGCCCACACCCAGCACCTTGGGCATCCCGTTGATGAGGATATTAAAGTTGCAGGCAAAAGAGTCTTCCAAGGGCGTCAGACGGCAGAGCTTGAGCATCAGCTTCTGCGGATCGACGCCGCGCTTCAAGTCGATAGCCAGTTTCAGGCCGGACAAGTCTGTCTCGTCCCGCATGTCGGAAATCTCTTTCAGTTTTCCCGCCTTGACGAGGTCGGTCACCTTGTCCATAATGGCCTCCACCGTGGTGGAGTAGGGGATCTCGTAAATCTCAACCAGATTTTCTTCCTTCACATAGCGCCAGCGCCCCCGCACCTTTAAGCTGCCCCGGCCGGTGGTAAAGACCTCGCGGATGGCCGCCTCGTCGTAAAGGAGCTGGCCGCCGGTGGGGAAGTCGGGGCCTTTGATGAGTTCCATCAGTTCGGCGTCTTTGTCAGCCGCTTTGCCGCGGATGCGGGCGATGGTCGCGTCACAGACCTCCCCCAGATGAAAGCCGCACAGGTTGGAGGCCATGCCAACGGCAATTCCCTGATTGGCGGCCACCAATACGTTGGGGAAGGTGGTGGGCAGCAGCGTCGGCTCCGGGATGGTGCCGTCGTAATTGGGGACAAAATCCACCGTATCCTTGTCAATATCCCGGAAAAACTCCTGACAGATCGATTCCAGACGGACTTCCGTATAACGGCTGGCGGCGCAGGCCATGTCCCGGGAGAAGACCTTGCCAAAGTTGCCCTTGGAGTCCACCGGCGGGTGGAGCAGCGCGCCGTAGCCCCTGGACAGGCGGACCATCGTGTCATAGATGGCGGCGTCGCCGTGGGGGTTGAGCTTCATGGTGGCGCCCACCACGTTGGCGCTCTTGGTGCGGTTGCCGTTGAGCAGGCGCATCTGGTACATCGTGTAGAGCAGCTTGCGGTGGCTGGGCTTGAAGCCGTCAATTTCCGGGATGGCCCGGGAGACGATCACGCTCATGGCGTAGGGCATATAGTTGACTTCCAGCGTTTCCGTGATGGGCTGCTCCAGCACCTCCGCCCGCAGGCCGAGAACGTTGCTGGTTTGGGCGGTTGGTTTTTGAGACGTTGACTTTTTGCTGTTTTTTCGCATGGGATAACCTCAAATTTCACACGGCGGGTTCCGCCGTGGTCACTTAAAAAATAAAATCAGGATAAAATTCGGATGGTAATTTACTCTATCATACTTTTGATGGTATTTCAAGGGAGGCGGTTG
>CAYWAP010000002.1:2232-105848 GCA_964456525.1 uncultured Oscillospiraceae bacterium | reverse complement strand
CTCAAAATCCATTGCCAGCGATGGCGTGTGGGTTCGACTCCCACCACCGGCACCATGCCGTTGTGGACGTGACCGTCCGCGACGGCATTTTCTTTTTCGAGGGAAATATTGCGTCTCACCCACACTGCTGCCCTTCCGCTCCGGCCCAGTGGGATGGGATATGGACTGAGTTTCTGACGGCGTGATAGAATGTTTTTAAAAGTGGAAAGCGCTCCATAAAAAGCCGGCAGGTTTGGCCGGGTGGTTCGAGGATAAAAGCAGATAAAAAACGGGTGCATCCGCTGGATACGCCCGTTTTATTTTAGATTAAGATGAATTTGCCGGAAGATAGAATACCGAACGCAGGCCATCGGCGCGCCAGGTGCTCTGCACAACCCGGACGCCGTAGAGCATCCGAACCGCGCTGGCGTCCAGCGAAAGATGCTCCAAATGGGCAAGATGAACCTCAATCTGCCGCTTTGGCAGCTCCCCCGGCTGGTGACTGGCCAGAAAGGTATCGAAGGGCAGCCCAAGGGCCTGCGTCAGCGTCTGGCGCAGAACCGGAAGGGGGGCGGCCCGGGGATCGCCGAGGAACAAAACCGGGCTGAGGGCGTCCCCCGCCAGCAGCAGCCGTTCCTCCTCCAGCAGCAGGCCCATGGACCCCATGGTGTGCCCCGGCAGCGGAACCGCCCGGGCGTGGAGACCGCCCAGATCAAAGTCCGTCCCCGGCGCAAGATCCCGCAGCACACAGGGGGCAAAGGAGGCCGGATTCTCCGGCCAGTCGGCCCGGTTCAGGCAGGCTTGGGGGAAGGCCCTGTCGCCGCCGGTGTGATCCCTGTGGCCGTGGCTGTGCAGCACCAAATAGGGGGCGCGGACGGATTGCTCCACAAAATCGCGCAGGGACGTTCCGCCCAACCCCGTGTCCCAGAGAAGGGCCATCGTCTCCCCCTGCACCAGCGTGCAGTAGACGCGGTAGTGCTCCTCGATCTGCCAGACACGGGGGCGGATTTCGTGGAAGTTCACCGCAGATTTTCCGCCGCCTCGGCGATCATCTCGCAGAACGTTGGGTGCGGATGGATGACGGCAAGGAGGCCATCCACTGTGATGCCCTTCTGGACAGCCAGCGCCAGCTCGCCGATCAGGTCGGTGGCGCGGGGGCAAACGAGCTGCGCGCCCAGAAGCTGACCGCTTTCACCGTCTGCAACCAGCTTGACATAGCCGCTCGGGGCGTCCTCGATCAGGCACTTACCATTTGCGCCGGTCAGGCACTTGCCCGTTTTCACCGGACGGCCTGCGGCCTTGACCTCCTGCTCCGTCATGCCGACAGAGGCGATCTCCGGCGCCGTGTAGACGCAGCTGGGCACCAGGGATACATCCACGGGGGGCTCTTTTCCCGCGATGACGGCGACCACATTGGCCGCCTGTGCGGTGGCCGAGTGGGCGAGCTGGATGGTGCCGGCCTTTGCGTCCCCAATGACGTACAGGCCGGGCACGCTGGTGCATCCGTCCCGGTCGGCCTGAATGGCGCCGCGAACCAGTTCCGGGGCGGCGCCGTCTGCAAACAGCCCCTCCAAATTGGCGCGGCGGCCGGTGGCCATCAACACGCCCTCCGCACAGAGGGTTTTCTCTGCGCCCTTTTTATCCAGATAGGTGACGCACATCTCGCCGGGGACGCCGGTAATCTGCTGCACGCTGGCTTTGTCGGCAACCGCCGCCCCCTGCTTTTTCAGCAGCATGGTCAGCCGCTGGGCAATCTCCCGATCCATCTGGGGCAGGATGTGATCCATGGCCTCCACGATGGTGACCTGGCAGCCAAGGGGCAGGTAGATCGACGCGCACTCGACGCCAATGACGCCGCCGCCAATGATCACGAGGGAGGAAAGGGCCTTTCCCTCCCCCTCAAGCAGATCGTCACTGGTGTATACCCCCGGCAGCTCACGCCCCGGAATGGGCGGGCAGGCGGGCACGGAGCCGGTGGCCACAATGATGTTTGTAGCGCTGTAAGTCTCGCCGTTACAGGCAATGGCGCCCGGGCCGGTGATTTGGGCCGCGCCGTGGACGACCTGCACCTTTCCGGCCTTCATCAGCCGCTCCACGCCCTGACGCAGCGCGGCAACGACCTCGTTTTTCCGCCGGTGCATGGCGGCGAAGTCATAGGTCAGATGGTCCGCCTGAATCCCCAGCTTCGCGCCGTCGCGGGCCGCGGCGTAGACCTCAGCCCCGTGCAGCAGCGCCTTGGTGGGCATACAGCCCCGGTTCAGGCAGGTTCCGCCCAGCTCGTCTTTCTCAAACAGGACGACAGAAAAGCCCGCCCCGGCGGCTTTTGCGGCGGCTGTGTATCCGCCCGGGCCGCCGCCGATGACGGCAATATCATAGTGCATCAATGACACCTCATTTCGAACATAGAATGGAGACCAGGTCTGCCACGACCGCCTCCGGCGCATCGGGCACTGCGCTGAGCCGTGCCCGGATTGCCTCTGCCTCCAGCGGGCAGCCGCGCAGCTGAACGGGCGCCTGCTCGAGGAAGTCGGCGTCCAACCCGTCGGACCAGAGTACCGCGTCCGTGACGGCGCCCTCCGCCTCCGAAAAGTCCAGCCGGACGGTGCCCCAGCCGAAGCGCGCCTCCCGGCTCTGGTCCAGCGGACGGGTTCGGCCGTATTTCCAGGACGGGGAGGCAAACCGCTCCTGCTGGGCGGCAATCTCAGCTGTATCCAGGGCCGATTCCTCCAAAGTCTGCACCGGCAGGCCGTAGATGTCCCCAAAGGCGGCTGCAAGGGCGTCGGAGAGCTGCGCGATGGTCAGTTCCGGCGCAAATTCGACCAGATTGGCCACCCGCGAGCGGACAGAGGCCACCCCCTTTGATTGGAGCTTGAGGGGGGACACGTTTAAATACCGCTCCAGAGGGGCCTTGTCCACATCCACCATCAGCGTCCCGTGGTGGTAGCTCTTGCCCCCGGTGTGATAATAGGCGTGGCCGGAGAACTTCCGGCCGTCAACAGTCAAATCATTTCGGCCGTTTTTTTCCGCCCGGATGCCCACACGCTGGACCGCCTGCAGGATTACAGCCGTCTGCTGGGCCACATCGTAGCTGGCGCTGGGCGTCAAAAAGGTAAAATTCAGGTTTCCGAGGTCGTGGTAGACGGCGCCGCCGCCGGAGAGACGGCGGGCCAGATGGCCGCCCTCCCCCTCAAGGGCCTGGATGCGGCACTCATTTTCGGCGTTCTGGTTCCGGCCGATGACGACTGTGCGCTGGTTCTGCCACAGGTAGAGGATGCACGCCCCCGGCTGCACGTGGCGCAGGAGCACCGCCTCCAGCGCCAGATTGTGATATGGGTCGGTCTGCTCCGTGCGCAGCAGGTACAGCGACCGGACCGGCTCACGCATCGGTGTACCGCACCCGCGGCTTACGGGCTGCCTTGACCTCGTCAGGCCGGCCGATGGCGCACTCGTGGGGGGCGGCGTGCAGCAGGGCGGCGTCCGATTTGGCCTCGCCCAGAATGCGCAGGAAGATCTCTGCCGCCTCGTCAAGGGTCTCGGGGCTTTCCGTCTCGGTGGGCTCGACCATCAGCGCCTCGTGGACGATCAGCGGGAAGTACATGGTGGGGGGATGGATGTCGAAGTCCAGGAGCCGCTTGGCCACGTCCATTGCGCTCACGCCCGTCTCGTGCTTGAGGGGCTCCAGGGTCATGACAAATTCATGCATGCACGCCGTGTCATAGGCCATGTCATAGCCGCCGTCGGCAAGACGGCGCATCAGATAGTTGGCGTTGAGCACCGCGCCGGCCGATGCCGCCGGGATTCCCTCCTTGCCAAGGGTCAGGATGTAGGTCAGCGCGCGGACGATGACCAGGAAGTTGCCATAGAAGGAGCGCACCTGTCCCACCGTCTGCTCCGGCGCATAGAGGGTGTAGACGCCGCCCTCCTCTTTGACGCGGGGGGCCGGGAGGAACGGCTCCAGGAAGGCTTTGCAGCCCACAGGGCCGCTGCCGGGGCCGCCGCCGCCGTGGGGGGTGGAGAACGTCTTGTGCAAATTCAGATGGACGCAGTCAAAGCCCATATCGCCGGGGCGCACATGGCCCATAATCGCGTTGAGGTTTGCCCCGTCATAGTAGCACAGGCCGCCAGCGTCGTGAATGATCTTTGTGATCTCCAAAATATTGGGGTCGAAGAGGCCCAGCGTGTTCGGGTTGGTCAGCATCAGGCCGGCCGTATCCTCGCCCACTGCGGCGCGCAGCGCGTCGAGATCCACGCCGCCCTCCGCATTGGAGGCCACGGAAACCACCGTAAAGCCCGCCATCACCGCCGAGGCGGGATTGGTGCCGTGGGCGGAGTCGGGCACAAGGATTTTGGTGCGCTTCCGATCGCCGCGGGCGTGGTGATAGCGCCGGATCAGGAGCAGACCGGTATACTCGCCGTGGGCGCCGGCTGCCGGCTGGAAGGACATGCCGTCCATGCCGGTGATCTCGCACAGGAGTTTTTCCGAGCGATGCAGCACTTCCAGGCACCCCTGCACAGTGCCGGCCGGCTGGAGGGGGTGAATATCGGTAAAGCCCGGCAGCGCCGCCATCGTCTCGTTGACCTGGGGATTGTATTTCATGGTGCATGAGCCAAGCGGATAAAAGCCGTCGTTGACGCCGTGGGTCTGACCGGCCAGCTCGGTATAGTGCCGGCTGAGGTCAACTTCGGAGATCTCCGGCAGGCGGGGCGCACTCTGCCGCAGCATGTGGGAGTCATAGCCCACAGTGGGGACATCGCAGGGAGGGAGCAGCGTCTGGCCCCGGCCAGAGCGGCTGCGTTCAAAGAGCAGTTTCATTTTGCGCACACCTCCTTCAGGGTCTCGATCAGCCGGTCCACGTCGGCGCGGCGGTTGAGCTCGGTGCAGCACCAGAGCAGTCCGCCCTCCACCGGCAGTCCGCCCAGAATGCCGCGGGCCTCAAGGGCGCGGCAGAGGGATTCCGGCTCCATCGGGCAGTCGGTCAGGAACTCATGGAAGAACGGCTTGTCCGTGCGCAGGCCAAAGCCGGGCAGCTCAGCCAGACGGCTGGCCAGATAGTGTGCGTTGGCCGCGCAGCTCTCCGCCGCCTGACGCAGTCCTTGGGGGCCGACGGCGGCCAGATAGACCGATGCGGTCATTGCGCACAGCGCTTCATTTGAGCAGATGTTGGACGAGGCCTTTTCACGGCGGATGTGCTGCTCACGCGCCTGCAAGGTCAGCACAAACGCGCGGCGGCCCTGATGGTCGGTGGTCTCGCCCACGATGCGGCCGGGCAGCTTGCGCGTCATGGCCCCTTTGCAGGTCATGATGCCCAGATACGGGCCGCCGAAGGCCATCGGAAGGCCCAGGGGCTGCCCTTCGCCCACTGCAATGTCCGCGCCGTATTCTCCGGGGGGTTTCAGCAGGCCCAGCGAGATCGGGTTAAAACCCATAATCACCTTGGCACCGGCCTCATGGGCGGCCTCTGCCAGAGCGTCCACATCTTCGATCACGCCGTAGTAGTTCGGGCTCTGGATGTACACGCTGGCCGTGGTTTGGGTGAGCGCCGCCTTCAGATCTGCAACGCTGGTTGCGCAGTCGGAAACCGGCAGCACCGTCACCGGCACGCCCCGGCTCTCGCAGTATGTCCGGACAACCGAGATCACCTGGGGGTCAGTTGCGCCGGAAAAGATGACGCCGCTGCGCTTTCGCTCCTGGCACATAAAGACCGCCTCTGCGGCGGCCACCGCGCCGTCATAGACCGAGGCGTTGGAGGCGTCCATCCCGGTCAGCTCGCACATTTGGGTCTGGTATTCAAAGATGGATTGCAGCACGCCCTGGCTGATCTCGGCCTGATAGGGGGTATAGGCCGTCACAAATTCCTCTTTGGACGTGACGGATTTGACGATGGCCGGGATAAAGTGCCGGTATGCCCCCGCACCGCGAAACACGCTGGTAAAGCGGGTGTTTCGATCGGCCAGGGCGGAGACTGCCTGGGCAACCTCCAGCTCGCTCATGCCGTCCGGGAGATCCAGCCCATGGACGCGGACCTCTTCCGGCACGGCGGCAAACAGCTCCTCTGTGCTGGTCAGCCCCAGGGCCGACAGCATCTTCTGCTGCTCATCCGTGGTGGCGGGAATATAGCTGCCCATGCATCAGCCCTCCTCTGCGGCGCACAGCTCCTCATAGGCAGCGGCGTTCAGCAATTCTTCCGTTTCCGTCACATCGGAAACCTTGATCAGCCACGCTTCGTAGGGATCCTCGTTGATCAGTGCCGGATCGTCCAGCAGATCTTCGTTGACGGCGGCAACGGTTCCGCTCACCGGGCTGAACACGTCGGAAACCGCTTTGACCGACTCCACATCGGCAAAGGAGTCCCCTGCCGTGACGCTGTCGCCCTCTTCCGGCAGGTTGACGAAGACGACGTCGCCCAGCGCCTCCTGGGCATAGTCGCTCAGACCGATGACGTACAGGCCGTCCTCTTCTTTGATCCATTCGTGGGATTTGGTGTACTGCAGTTCTGCGGGAAAGTTTGCCATGATGATGTCCTCCTGAATTTTAATTGGAATTTGATTGGAATTTAACCTCTTTTATAAAACGGCAGCGGCACAATTTCGGCTGCAACCCGGCGGCCGCGCACGTCTGCCTCCACGGCAGTGCCGACGGCGGCATCTGCTGCGTCCACCATTGCCATGGCAACGGCCTTGCCCAGATACGGGCAGTGCGTGCCGGATGTGGACTGGCCGATTTTCCGCTCACCGATATAAATGTCCTGATGCTCGCGGATAATGCCCCGGCCGGTGACGGCAAGGCCCACGCGCACGCGCTTGGGCTGACCGGCTGCCACCAGCGCATCTTTTCCGATAAAATCGCTCTTGCCCAGCTTCACCGCGAAGTCCAGCCCGGCCTCAAGGGGAGAAACCGCCTCGTCCATCTCGTGGCCGTAAAGGGGCATGGCCGCCTCCAGGCGGAGGGTGTCCCGGGCGCCCAGACCGCAGGGGATCAGCCCCTCCTCCTCACCGGCCCGGCGCAGGAGTTTCCAGAGGGCCTCGCCGTTGGCGGCGGCGGTGTAGATCTCATAGCCCAGCTCACCGGTGTAGCCGGTGCGGGAAATCATGCAGGGGATGCCCTCCAGCGATACCTCACGGACGGCGGTGTAATATTTCTGCGGAATCTGCTCGGGGGGCAGGAGCTTTGCCAGAATCGCCGGCGCTTTCGGCCCCTGCAGCGCCAGCTGCGCCACGGAGTCGGAGATGTCCTCGGCCTTTGTGCCGGGCAGCACATTTGCCGCAATATGGGCAAAGTCTTTCGACCGGTTGGCGGCATTGACGACCACCAGATAGGATTCGTCTCCAAATTTGTAGACCACCAGATCGTCGATGCAGCCGCCGGCTTCGTTGCACATGACGCTGTAGCGCACGCGCCCCACCGCCATATTGGTGAAGTCGTTGGTCATCAGATGGTTGAGGGAGTCAAGGGCGGTGGGGCCGCTCAGGACAATCTCGCCCATATGGGAGACGTCGAACAGCCCCGCCTGCTGCCGGACGGCCATGTGCTCTTTGACCACGCCGGCAGCATACTGAACCGGAAGCAGATATCCGGCAAAGGGGACGATCTTTCCGCCCTCTGCCACATGGGTATCGTAAAGGGGGGTTTTCAATTCCATGGAATCTCCTTCTTTCTAATATTATAGTATCTGTCCGCATTACAACAGAAAAAAGGCACAAATGGCGGGAAGTCCCGTCATTTGTGCCTCTGTAATAAAACCTGAAAGATTCTCCGCTTAGCGGATTGCTTCTTCGGTGCATCATTGCTCTCCAGAGCGTCGTCAGAAACCGATCCCATTTGCCTGAGAGTTTTTGCTGCCCCTTCGGCGCTGTCACTGTGACAGTCTCTCTCGATTCCCTCATCCGAACAAGTATTCCGTTGTAATCGACGCCATTTTATCTTACTTTTCCGGCGGTGTCAACCGGCAAAGCGCCAAAAGTGCGGGTTATTTTGCAGTTTTTCCCTGATGCGGGGGCCAAAGACCATTGTGTTTCGGGGGAGTACATCATCTGCGGTGGATGCGCCGCGGCGCACGCCGTTTTGGGAGCCGGAGCCTCCGCCCCGGGACAGGGTTCCTTTTGGCATACAGGCGAAAAAACCGGTGCATTTTTGGCTCTCATTTGCTGGACGGCCCGACGAGATTTGACGTTGTATGAAAAAACACTTGCATTTACATGGGGGCGCTGATATAATGCAGGTATCATCATTACAGCGCAAAGCGGGACAAGGAGGTCACGGTGCTAAAAGCGGCACGTGGTCTCTTTTTGGTTTATGCGGTTGTCCAGGACGCCCGGCCGCCCGACAACTTAACCGGATGCGAGCGGCACAAAGGCGTGTAGCCCTGGAAACAGGAGCTGTGCGCCCTTTCTTTTTTAATGGTGATTACATATATGCACAAAATAGAGCAATGGTTCCCGAATCAGCGGCGGCGTGGGGCGCAGCCGTGCGTCTGCCGCGCTGTTACGGGGCTGTTAGCTGCGAAAGGGGGCGTCGCCATGACGGCGACACAGACGCAGGCATACCTGGCGCTGTTGCGGCGGGAACTGGTGCCTGCCATGGGCTGCACGGAACCCATCGCGATTGCCTACGCGGCTGCCCGGGCCAGGCGGCTGTTGGGCTGTACGCCAACTGCCATGACGGTGCGGTGCAGTGGAAACGTGATCAAGAACACCCAGAGCGTTACCGTACCCGGCACGCCGGGGCTCCACGGCATTGACATCAGCGCGATTCTGGGGGCGCTGGCCGGTGACGCGGACCTGGGCATGGAGGTGCTGGCGCGGGTTACGCCAGAGGATACCGACAAGGCGCAGCGCCTGCGCAGCGCCGGCTTTTGCCAGGTCACGCCCCTGCAAAGCCCGGCCAGCCTGCACATTATCATAGAACTGGCGGGCGGCGGCCATACCGCTCTGGTGGAGATTCGGGATGCCCACACCAACGTCGTGCGGGAGGAGCGCAACGGGCAGGTTCTGTTTGCCGCGCCGGAGGAAGAGGCTGGCGACGTGATACCCGACTGCCCGATGGACATGGCGGAGATTTACGCCTTCGCCTCCCATGTGCCGCTGGGGGAGATTGCGCCCATCCTGCGACCCCAGATTCAGTACAACCGCGCCATTGCCGTCGAAGGGCTGCGCGGAGAGTGGGGGGCCCAAGTGGGCAAAACGCTGATGAATGTGGCTACCAGCCTGCCCGCCCGGGCCGCCGCTCTGGCGGCCGCCGGCTCTGATGCGCGCATGGGCGGCTGTCCCATGCCCGTGGTCATCAATTCCGGCAGCGGAAACCAGGGCATCACCGTCTCGCTGCCCATCATCTGCTTTGCCGAGGAAAAACGCCTGCCGGAGGAAGCGCTGCTGCGGGCGCTGGCCCTTGGCAATCTGGTGGCGCTGTTTCAGAAATCTTACATCGGCAAGCTGTCGGCCTATTGCGGCGCGGTGAGCGCGGCGGCAGGCAGCGCGGCGGGGATTGCCTTTTTAAACGGCGACCCTCTGCCGGTGATTGAGGATACCGTCGTCAACACCATTGCCAATGTGTCCGGCATGGTGTGCGACGGCGCCAAGGCCTCCTGTGCGGCCAAGATTGCCACGGCGGTAGAGGCCGGTTTTCTGGCCCACGAGATGGCGGTCCACGGCCGCGTCTTCCATCGGGGCGAGGGGCTGGTCAAAGAGAATGCGGACCGGACCATTGCCACCTACGGCCACATGGCCCGGGTGGGAATGCGCGCCACGGACACAGAGATCCTGCACCTGATGCTGGAGGACGCCCCCGCCGCGCCACAGACCCAACACAAAGGAGAGAGCGGCGTGTGACCCTTTCACGGTTTTCCGGCCGGGGGACGGCTGAACGGGGGCGCGGTCTGCCCAAGATCAAGTCTGGCAGGGGTATGAATCTGAAGCTGGCCCATATGCTGGAGGGGCGATGTCCCCGGCCGGGCAGGAGAGAGCTGTCCGATTTACCACCTCTGTCAGGACACCGCTGCCCTGATTGAGAAATATCTGTACCTGCGCTTTCCTGCGCCAGAGCCGCAGGACGGCGGAATGATCGGTACAAATTATAAATTGGGAGGAAAAACTATGTTGTTCCGGGAGCTTGCATATTATGATGGCGTGTACGGCACGCCTGAGGAAGTGAAGGTGCCCTTCAACGACCGTGTCCACTTTTTCGGCGACGGCGTCTATGACGCCACTGTGGGCGCCAATGGCAAGGTGTATCTGTTGCAGGATCATCTGGACCGTTTTTACTCCAGCGCCAAGGCGCTGGACATCCACATCCCCATGGAAAAGGATGAATTGGGCAAGCTGCTCACCGATCTGCTCTCCCGCGTGGAGGGCAGCACGCACTTTGTATACTGGCAGGTTACCCGGGGCATCAGCGCCCGCAACCACGTCTATGAGGAGAACATGCCGGGCAAGTTGTGGGTGCTGATCCGGCCCAACCGCTTAAATGACCCCGATGTGCCCATCAAACTGGTCACCGAGCCGGACACCCGCTTTTACCACTGCAACATCAAGACATTGAACCTGATCCCCAGCGTCATGGCCTCAGAGCATGCCAAGCGCTGCGGCGCCCAGGAGACCGTGCTCCACCGGAATGGGGTTGTCACCGAGTGCGCCCATTCCAACGTGTCGATTCTGAAGGACGGGGTGTTTTACTCCCACCCCAACGACGAGCTGATTTTGCGGGGCATCGCCAAGACCCATATGATTCAGGCCTGCTACCGGCTGGGCATTACGGTGATGGAAAAGCCCTTCACTCTGGATCAGCTCCGGGATGCCGATGAGATCATCGTCACCAGCTCCTCCAACTTCTGCCTGCACGCCAATGAGCTGGACGGCCAGCCCGTGGGCGGCAAGGATCCTGCCACGCTTAAGGCCATCCAGGACGCGGTGCTGCAGGAATACTTTGACTACACAGGGAAGACGTCGGTGATGGACTGAGGTGACGGTGATGACACGAGACGAGCTGGAAAAAAGTAACGTAGGCGAAAACCTGGACGCCCTGATGACGCTGGACCCCCGAGGCTACGGCGTCTGCCGCATTCTGTACGCGGGGGCGCGGACCTTTACCGGCGGGCCGCTGACCATGCACGCCGCCGAAGTGCTGTGCAAGGCGGTCAAACCGGGGGATGTTGTTATCATCCTGACCGGGTTTGTGCTGCTGCCCCATAAGGTTCCGGAAATGGACGGCACCGTCAGCTCCATGCTGTTGGCGCGGGCGCTGGTGAGAGCCTTCGGCGCCAAGCCGGTGATTGTCTGCCCGTCTGACAGCGTGGAGGCCATCCGCCGCTGCGCCGCCGTGGTGGGGCTGCACTGTTACGACGATCTGGACGCCGTCAAGGCGCTGCCCCTGAGCATGGGGGTGGTGGCCTTTACGAAGGACCCGGCGGAAGGGCCCATTCAGGCCAAAGCGCTGGCCGACGAGACCGATCCCGCCGCCGTTGTCTCCATCGAGGCGGCGGGGGCGAATGCCCTGGGGATTTACCACAACTCGGCCGGGCAGGATGTGACAGAACTGCAGGCCAAGAGTGAGGCGCTGTGGAAGCTGCTGCGGGCCAGGGGCGTGCCCAACATCGCCATCGGCGACCTGGGCAACGAGATCGGCATGCACGCCATTGCCGATCACATCATGCGCTATGTGCCCTATACCGCACCGGGTGAGTGCGCCTGCGGCTGCGGCGGCGGCATCCTCAGTGCCACCACCGCCGATCACATCATCACCGCCACCTGCTCCGACTGGGGCTGCTATGGCTTGATTGCCGCGCTGTCCTATCTCAAAAAGGATATGGAGATTTTACACCACGAGGATATGGAGTCGGAGGTCATGCGGGTGGCCGCCCGCAACGGCTTTATCGACATGACCGGTTCGCTGTTGCCCGGTGTGGATGGCTTCAGCACCCGGATGAACGTGGGCGTTGTCAGCCTGATGCGTCAGTGTACCGCCTACGCCGTCCGGCGCTCCCACGAGAGCGAGCGCTGGTTCCACCCCGTGCTGGAGAAAGGCTTTTTTCAGGGGGAGTGAGGGGCTGAGAGCCTGGGGCTTCTGATTCTGTCCGCTGCCCGCCCCGGCTCCAGCGCTCCCCGTTCCCATTTTACGAAGGGAGGTTCCGGCATGCCCATGACTCTGACCCCTGTGGGGGATACCGGCGTGTTGGCCGTGTTTGAACAGCGCATTGCGGAGGAGGTGAGCGCCCAGGTGACAGCCTTGGCCGATGCTGTCCGCGCCGCCCAGATTCCCGGCGTGGGGGAGATGGTTCCCGCCTTTGCGTCGCTGCTGATCCGCTATGACCCGCTGTCTGCCGATTATGATGCGGTGGCCGATGCTGTCTCGGCGCTGGCGGAACACCTGCCCCCGCCCCGGACCGACGCCGGGCAACTGGTGACCATCCCGGTGTGCTACGGCGGCGAGTACGGCCCTGACTTGGCCTTTGTGGCCGGGCACGCCGGTCTGACCGAAGAGGAGGTCATCCGCTGCCATACGGGGCGCACATACCGCATCTATATGCTGGGATTTCTGCCCGGCTTCCCCTACCTGGGGGGGCTGGACCCGGCGCTGGTGACTCCCCGGCTGCAAACCCCCCGCACGGCCATTCCGGCGGGATCGGTGGGCATCGGTGGGGAACAGACCGGCGTCTATCCGGTTTCCTCCCCCGGCGGCTGGCAGCTGATCGGCCGCACGCCGCTGTGCCTGTTTGACCCCAAGCGGCCTTTGCGCTATGCCGCCGGTGACCGGATCCGGTTCACCGCCATCACACCGGGGGAGTTTGCCCAGCTGGCTGAAAAGGAGGGGACGGCATGAGCATTCGCATCTTGAACGGCGGCCCGCTGACCACCGTGCAGGATCTGGGCCGCACCGGCTATAGCGCCCAGGGCTGCCGCACCTGCGGCGCGGTGGATCAGTATTCCGCCCAGCTGGCCAACCTGCTGGTGGGCAACGCCCCCGGCGAGGCCGTGCTGGAGACCACGCTGCGCGGCCCCGAGCTGCAATTTGAGCGGGCCGCTGTTTTTTCCCTGACCGGCGCCCAGGCCCCTGCTGTGCTGGATGGGACGCCGGTGCCGTTTTATGCGCCGCTGTTTGCCCCGGCGGGCAGCGTGCTGAAAGTGGACATCGCGCAGGGGGGACTGCGCAGCTATCTGGCCGTGTGGGGCGGCATTTCCGTTGACCCGGTGTGGGGCAGCCGCTCCACCGATCTGGCCTGCCATATGGGTGGCTTCCACGGCCGGGCGCTGCGCAAGGACGACGTGCTGCCAACCGCCCGGTCTGGAAGGGCGGCCTCTGCCTGGTGGCGGAAGATCTGCCGCAAAGGCGCCAACCAGCCGCTGGGGGATCTCATCGCCCGGATTGGCATCCGGCAGTGGCGCTGGAGGGGGAAGTACATGTTTCCCCTTTTGCGGGCGGTTCCGGGGCCTCAGTGGGAGGCATTCACGCCGGCAGGGCAACAGGCCTTCACCCGTGGCATTTATGAACTGACCGCCGATTGCGACCGCATGGCCTGCAAGCTGAAGGGGCCTGCCATCGAGACGGCGAATGGGGCGGACATTTTGTCCGACGGCATTGTGGAAGGCTCTGTGCAGGTGTCCGGAAACGGACAGCCCATCGTCATGCTGGCCGATCACCAGACCACCGGCGGCTACGCCAAAATTGCCACTGTCATCAGCGCCGACCTGCCCGCTCTGGCCCAGCTGCGCCCGGGGCAGCAGGTGATGTTTACCCTGACGAACCCGGCCCAGGCCGTAGCCGCCGCCCGCGCCCAGGCCGAATGCCTGCGGAACGTGCAGGCCCGGTTGGGCGGTTGAAATCTGTTTTGTACGCGCTCGAGGAGGAATTTCCCGTGAATACCACATTTGACCCCGCCGCTCTGACTCCCGCCCAAGCCCGTGCGGCCATCCGCCGGGGCGAGATCACCGGCCCCACCACCGGGTTCTGCGCCGGGTATGCCCAAGGCAATCTGGTGGTGCTGCCCAAGGCGTTGGCCTGGGATTTTTTGTTGTTCTGTCAGCGCAACCCCAGGGCCTGCCCGCTTTTGGAGGTGGCCGACGCCGGCGAACGCAGCTTTGACCAGTTCGCCCGCGGGGGCGACATCGCTTCGGATATCCCCCGTTACCGCGTCTACGACCACGGTGAGCTGGTGGAGGAACCCACCGATGTGGCCCGCTATTTTGACGCCCGGCAGGATCTGGTCAGCTTTCTGATCGGGTGCAGCTTTTCCTTTGAGACCGCTCTGCTGGAGAGCGGCATCCCGGTACGCCAGATCGAAGAGGGCGTCAACGTGCCCATGTACAACACCAACATCCCCTGCCAACCGGCGGGCATGTTCCACGGCAACATGGTGGTCAGCATGCGGCCCATTCCCCACCATCTGGTTCCGGCGGCGGTGGCCGTCACGGCGGAGATGCCCCGGGTTCACGGCGCGCCGGTGCAGATCGGTTTTCCAGGAGCCATCGGCATCTGCGATCTGGCGCACCCCGATTACGGCGACCCGGTCACCATCCGGGAGGGCGAGGTGCCGGTGTTCTGGCCCTGCGGCGTCACCCCTCAGGCGGCGGTGATGGCCTCCAAACCGGATTTCTGCATCACCCACGCGCCGGGGCATATGCTGATTACCGACGTAAAAAATGCGGTGCTGAAACTGTGAAAGGAGTGCATGACTGTGCCATCCATTGACTTGAACTGTGACCTGGGCGAAAGTTTTGGTGCATATACCATCGGAAACGATGAGGAGATCATCCCTTATATTACCTCGGCCAACATTGCCTGCGGCTACCATGCCGGAGACCCCACTGTCATGCACCGCAGCGTGGCCCTGTGCCAGCAGTACGGCGTGCAGGTGGGGGCGCATCCCGGCCTGAACGACCTGGTCGGCTTTGGGCGGCATGTGATGGAAATCTCGCCCGATGAGGCCGCCGACTGCGTGGCCTATCAGATCGGCGCGCTGAGAGCCTTCTGTGACGAGATGGGCGTGCCGCTGCACCACGTCAAGCCCCACGGCGCGCTGTATAATATGGCCGCCAAGGATCGGGCCCTGGCCGACGCCATTTGCCAGGTGGTGCAGCAGGTTGTGCCGGGGGCTGTGCTGTTGGCCCTGTCCGGCAGCCAGATGGTGGCCGCTGCCGAGGCCATCGGCTTGCCGGTGGCCCGGGAAGTGTTTGCCGACCGGGGATACCGTCCGGACGGCACGCTGGTGCCGCGGGGCACCCCCGGCGCCCTGATTGAGGACGAGGATGAGGCCGTGGAGAGGGTGCTGCGCATGGCAAAAGAGGGCTGTGTCGCCGCCAATGACGGCAGCACCCTGGTGCTGCAGGCGGATTCTGTCTGTGTCCACGGCGACGGCCCCAAGGCGCTGGCCTTTGTCAAGAGGCTCCACGCCGCCCTGCCCGCCGCCGGTGTGGAGCTGAAGGCGTTTTGAGGGGGAACCCCAAAGCTGCGGTTGTGATACGGGCGGCTGCTGCGCCGCTTCCACATGCAAAATTCCGAGGTCCGCGGGCCTCGGAATTTTTTGTCTGCAAATGTGTGAAGGGAGGGTGCTGCGGCGGTCAAACAAGGTCTAATTGTGTGTTTCCTCATACACCCTCAATATTTCCCCTGTGGCCATATCCACGTAGTAGTTATACTGTGTGTTCTGCACCTCAAATTCCA
This sequence comes from uncultured Oscillospiraceae bacterium, assembly GCA_964456525.1. Classification (GTDB taxonomy): domain Bacteria; phylum Bacillota; class Clostridia; order Oscillospirales; family Oscillospiraceae; genus Onthomonas. The sequence continues at coordinate 90,220 of CAYWAP010000002.1, read as the reverse complement.
CACACCAGGCCACCATGGTACCTCCGTCATGCTCCTCATAGGAGTGGATATATTTCACATCCTCCCTGTCGATTCCCAAATGATCTAGTGCAATCTTTTCGGCCGCATCCGATGTGATTGCCTCAGATTCCTCCTCGGTTTCTACTGTTTCGTCCGCTTGTTCAGTCTGATCCTCTGTTTGGGATGTTACCGTGGTCTCATCCTCCTCGGTTTCTGCCGCGTCATTCGCTTGTTCAGCCTGATCTTCTGTTTGGGATATTGCCGCTGCCTCTTCCTCAAGGAGACTGTCTTCCGTCTGGGAAGATTCAACTGCAATGGACGAGGCGGCATCTTGCGTGGTGGAATCCCCCGATTCCGTGCAGCCCGTGACCAAAAGACAAACCATCAGCGCAGAGATTGCGGTTAAGATGTACTGATTATGCATATCATACCTCCTATGCTTGATAAAAAACGGGTAGAGTAAAAACGAGCAGCTGAAAACTGGATTTACGCCGTTTCAGCTACTCGTTCAATCATATAATAACGTAGTTTCCTCAATTAGTCAAGTTCAAAATTTATATACGGGAATTTGAACTAAAAAATTCTTTCTTTGGGCCGGATCACATTGTGTTTTATATGTAATTTACGCATAATGGCGAACACTCCCACTATACTATCATACTATGGAAAGGGAAGAGGGTGATCCCGATGCAATCGCTTTGGTGCAGACGGATTTCCCATTCATACGCGCTGGAGAATAACCTTTATCCGCTTTGTGCGGCGTCCCCATTTCACAACTTCCCCTGATGCGGGCTTGCTTTACCCGGTAAAATCTGATAAAATAGCTACAAATCAAAATTGTGGAAGGAGGAAGTTTTATGCCAAGACCAGGCGGGCCAGGCGGCCCAGGAGGACCAGGAGGTCCCCATGGCGGCCCCGGAGGCCCTGGTGGACGGGGATTCCATAGACATCCCCCACATCCACCGCGCAGACCGTATGGAGGGTGTTGTCTGCCCGGCTGTCTGCTTTACACCCTCGGATTTGCTGGCGTCATTGGCGCCCTCGTTGCGCTTGTTCTGGCGCTGATTGTGTGACGGTTGCCGCCCCTTACGGGGCGGCCCGGCTAGTCGAAAAACCTGCTGTGGCAATCAGGCTACAGCAGGTTTTTTGACTGTCTGGCGCCTGACCGGCAGATTTCTGCCGGTCAGGTGGTAAAGTTCTTTGATTTTGCGGGAGTGTGTCATCGGGATGCTCGGTCTTTTGTCCCCCTGCGGGGGAAATTTTCCCCATTTAAAAGTCCATTGACAGCCGGCTGGATTCTCCCTCGTCCAGCTCCGTTACCTTGCCATCCACCACGCGGTAGATCCGCTGGCACAGATTGAGGACGCTGGGGCGGTGGGTGGTGACAATGCAGGTTTTGTTTGGCCGCTGCTGCATAATATTTTTCAGAACCCTGCGCTCCGTGGTGACGTCCAGCGCGGAGGTTGCTTCGTCCAGCAGCAGGATGGGGGCGTCCCGAAGAATGGCTCTGGATATGGCAATTCGCTGGGCCTGTCCCTCGGAAAGGCCGCGGCCGCGTTCCCGTACCATAGAATCAATGCCGTCGGGGAGCTTTTGTACAAAATCCCAGGCACATCCGATTTTTAACGCCTCGATAATCTCCTCATCGGTGGCGTCCTCTTTCACCATGCGCATATTTTCCGCTATCGTGCCCGAAAGGATGGTATTCCCCTGAGGGACATAGGCAAAGAGATGTCTCGTGTCCGCGTTGGCCTCGATGGATGCGCCGTTTTGGGCCGCAATCTTCACATTGCCGTCCTGGGGACGAATCAGGCCCAGAATCAGGCGGATCATCGTCGTCTTTCCCTCGCCGGAGGGGCCGACAAGGGCCACGATCTCTCCCGGTCTGGCGACAAAGGCGGAATCCCGAATGACCGCATTGTTCTCCAGGTAATGGAAATCTACGCCCTTCATTTCCACCGTATAGCCCTGATCCATGTACAGATCGATTGTGCTGCTCTCCGGGATGTGGACCTCTTTGGGCAGCTCCACCAGCTCCCGGATTCTCCGGGCAGATACGGAACTGTTTAGGAAGGAGGGGATAATGCTGACGACATTGCTGAACGCGGAGGACAGATTGGCCCGCTGCGTCAGGAATAACGACATGGTGCCATAGGTGATGGTATTGGTCCATAGAAGAAACAGACAGTACAGAAACGCTGCCATCTGCACCAGCAGGCCCATGAGGGACATAAAAATATTGGTTTTAATGGTGAAGACATTGTACTGTAGGGAAACGTCCTTATATTTGCCCTGCCAATTCCGCATTTTCTGCCCGTATTGGTCGGAAATACCAAAGGATTTAATGGTGTCAAAGTTGTAAAAGGTCTCCACTTCGAAGGTGACCATCTGACTGTTCATCTCGCGAACTTTTTTCCGGTATTCCCTTTGTTTCCGAATCAGAACCTTGGACATCGCCAGCATAAAGGGGGCGCTGGCAAAGGCGAGCAGCGCCATCACGCGGTTGTAGTGCCAGATCACTAAAAAGGTGGCGATGAAGTTGTAAACGGCGATGACAATGGTGGGCAGCCAGCTGATGGCATTGCTGCTGACGGTGCTGACGTCACTGTTAAACCGGTTCAAAATATCGCCATTGGAATAATTGCTCACCGATAGCCAATCGGCGTCAATGATCTTGTCAAAAATATCCGCCTGAATATCGTTGTTGATAAAAATGCTGAGCCGGGCTGATATCCGGCTGATGACGCTGCTAAACAAAAGACTGACCAGGGAACTTCCCACCATGATAATAATCAGCAGCGCCAGCTTATCCGTCTGGTAGCCTGTCACAATGTCGATCAAATACTTGCTGGCAACACTGCTGACCAGCCCCAGGGAGGTGCTGATGATGCCCAACAATGTGTAGAACACAATCGCTCCCTTGTATCGCTTGCTATAGGAAAAGATCCATCTCCAGTCATCAAGGATCTCACCAAACGTCCCTTCTTTCCATCGTTGAATCAGCGTGTCCAACGACTGAAAAGCAGAAGCCGCTTTGTTTTCCTGTTTCGTTTGGCTATTGTTCATTTCAGCCACAGTTGTAGTCACCTTCCGTTCCATTTCAGAGAACCATGGAGTATGGCGCCCCGGGCGGGAGCCATTTGTGGTTTGTAGGATGGGGAACCTCCGTTGCGGATTCCGCTCAGGAGATTGGCCGTATATCTATCTTACATCGCGGCGCAGAAGAAGGCAATGGGAAAGTGAGGGGGACAGTTCCTCCATCCCCCTCACGTCATAGCGGGCACAGTTCCTCTCAAGACATGCCATTGCCGTCACAATTCAGGTGATTTTTGCACTTATGCGAAAAGTGGGAACCGCCATCTTTTTGGTAAACTTTGCACTTTGCACGATGTGTCGAATCACTTTTTTCATTATACTATTTTTGGTTCTGTTGTCAATCCAATTCCCGCTTTCCCGGCGGCTTTTGGGATGGGTTGCCGGGGACGCACTGTCTGGTTTCAAATGCTTGCTGGCGGGGAATCGAGCCTTGCCATCTGGAAGAAGGTAGAATATAATAACAACATAAATCGACAATTTGTGACAGCGCCGCAGCTCAATGGCCCCAATGAAAGAGGGAGATCGAACCGGTTGCAGACCGGCCGGAGAAGCAGCGCCCCGCCCGTGGGGACACCCTGCCCAGCGTCTGGGAAGTGAGAGCGATTCCAACCTGTAGTTTTTATCGAATTTATTCCGATGTGGAATGGATGAGGGGCCGGTTGCAGCCGGCTGCCCGGTCAAAGTTTTGCATTGGGGTGCATAATTTTCCTCCCAAAGAACATACTGGAACTATCACTTGTATCAAGGAGATGTTTCCAATGGCAAATCTTACGAGCAAAGAGCTGTCCGCCCTGGAGGACCAGCTGGATTTTGAGCAGGTCTGCGTGGCCAAGTACAAGGCCGCCTCGGCGGAGACCACGGAGCAGGCGCTAAAGGGCTGTTTTAACCAGTTTGCCAACCAGCATCAGCAGAACTTTAATACGCTGCTGACGTTCTTAAAGTGAGGGGGAGTGGGATATGAACGACCAGGAGCGCATCACCGATCTGCTGCTGACAGAAAAGAAGATGTCCACCAATTACGGCATATTTGCCTCGGAGTGCGTCAACACCCAGCTGCGGGATGCCTTTGTGAACATGATTCGGGGCGGTCATAATACGCAGACGGAACTGTTTCACGCCGCCCAGAGCCGCGGATGGTACAAAACCACACCGGCTGACGCGGCGCAGGTGAGTCAGGCGTATCAGAAATACTCTGCCATGAGCTGCTGACACGGCTTGGGGCTTTGCCGGTTACGGCAAGGCCCTCTGGAGAAAGAGATATGAGGGAGCGCGCAAGCATTGAGGTGCAGAAGCCGAACCGGTTTCTCAGTGGTCTGTTGGATCTGGTCTACCCGTTGAAATGTCCGCTGTGCGGAGCGTATCTGAACGGGGAGGAGGGGCCGCTGTGCCCTCACTGCAAAGTCAGCCTGCCCCGCACGGACGGATACAGCTGCAGGCAGTACGGCGTCTATTTTTACGATTGCCTGTCGCCCCTGCACTATCAGGGGGCGCTTCGGCGGTCGTTTCAGCGCTACAAATTTGAGGGGCAGTGGCAGTACAGCAGGGTTTACAGCCGGTGGATGCTCCAATGCCTCGGGGAGAGGGCACGGAAACGTACATATGACTTGGTGACATGGATTCCCCTGAACCGTGTGCGCCTGCTTTGCCGGGGGTACGATCAGACCAAACTGCTGGCAAAGCCGGTTGCCCGGTATTTGGATCGGAAGTTGGTGCCCACGCTGAAGAAGCGGAAGAACATTCAGGCCCAGTCCCGGCTGAAAGATGCCGCTCAGCGCCAGAGGAACGTAAAAGGGGCCTTTATTTTGCGGGACGGCGTCTCCGTCAGGGGAAAGCGGATTCTGCTTGTGGATGATCTGATTACCACCGGGGCCACCATGGAGGAGGCCGCTAAGGTGTTGATGGACGCTGGCGCTGCGGAGGTCTGCGGCCTGACGCTGGCTCGCGGCAGGGAGCGCTCGGGATCATACTCCCGTGGGGTTCTCTGAATCCATTTGTCCGGCTTTTCTGCATATGGCTCGCCGCCGGGGGAAGGGAGGAAGCGTTCTTCCCGCCGGCGGCATCTTTTCCGGCCCAGACCGTGGGTGACAGCCGGTTCACCGGCAAGATGACGGCTCAGGAGGCCAGAGCGGCGGCCAGGTCGTCCAGATGGTAATAGTCGTTGAGGGTGTCAACCAATTCCTCGATGTAGCCCTCCTCAAAGGGGGAGCGGAGATGGCACTGGGAAAGAACCTCCTTGTATGTCTCGCTCTGGCCGAAGGAGAGAACTTGCAGATAGATCTGGCAAGCGGCGCTGAAGTCCTCCAGAGAGATTTCCCAGATCTCAAAGGCGGGGAGGGCGGAGACGGCATAGCTGATATAATACAGCGGATTGGTAAAGTTGTGGGAAACCTCCACCCAGCCGTAGCCGGGTTCGCCCAGGGAGAAGCCGCCCAGGCCGTACTGATAGGACAGCTGCTCGAAAATCGCGTTGATCTCCTCCAGTGTCGGGTCTTCCAGATCATAGACCTGCCGTTGAAACTCGTCGTATAGACAGCCGCTGATGACGGCGTTTAATTTTTGAAGAATGGTGTAGTCGATGGCGCTATCGCCGTATTCCTCGCCCAACATGTCCGTGTAAAAATGCGTGTAGAGACACTCCAGCCCCTGGGAGTGGATTTCGGCCAAATCCAGGCAGCGGGCTGTCCCGACTGTCCCGGCGTTGACGCAAAAGGAGTGGAAGTGCCCGAATTCGTGGACCAGGGACATGATGTCGTAGAAGTTGCCGCTGGGCTGGTTGAAGAGGAACGGCTCCCGGTAGACGCTGAGGAAGGTGGTAAAACCGGCGTTCATCTTATGTTCGCTGTACTCCAGATGGTAAAGCCCATGGTCTTCCATAAAGGTGAAGCTGTCCGTCAGAGCCGGATCAATCTGCTCCAGATAGGATTTTACCTGTTCCATCTGGTCGGAAACCGGCATGGCGGCAATTGCGTCATCCAGTTCCCCGCCCAGGCTGAAGTCATAGCTGTACCACAGCAGCAGATTGGGATAGACCAGGGACTGCTTGACCTGCGTGCACAGGGCGTCCACCTCCTCCACGGTGTAATCCCGCTGATAGACGGACTCATAGCAGTAATCCGCGTAGGAATCATAGCCGTAAGAGTCCGCCAACTGCTGGCGAACCTTGACCAGATCTACATATAGACTGCCCAGCACCTCATTTTTTGTTTTGGCCAGCTCGCTGTACGCCGCATAGTAGTCGAGGTAGGAGAGGGCGGCGTCTTCCTCCAGCGCATCGGCGGTGTAGGATTTGCCGTTGACGGTGACGGTGTACTCCCGGGTGGAGGCCTCGCGGTACTGGACGATCAGCGCCTGCTCCTGGCTGTAGAGGGCCTTTTGCTCCTCGGTCATTTCGACGTATTCCTCATAGTATTCCACTTCCTCCTCCTGCCAGGTTTCCCGGGCCAGGTCGCCGCAGGGGGAGTTGAGGATGGCCTTGCCCAGGCAGGAGATGGCGTCGCTTTCGCTGGTGACCAGCTCGTCGGCGTAAGTAAGGGCCTCCTGATATACGGGGGCGGTGGTATCCAAGGCGTTGTAAATGGACGCCATGGTATAGGAGAGCTCCAGCTGGGCGTATTGCTCCAGAATATCTTCAAAGAGCGCCAGAAGGGTCTGGGCATTTTCCCCGTCGGACAGCAGCCCTTCGGCCTCTTCGATCATGGCGTCCAGCTCTGCGGGGTCAAAGGGCTGGTAGGAGATCTCGGAGAAGTTCGTGTCCCCCAGCGCGTCCCCGGCGTTGGATTTGGATCGGAACAAAATGACGCCGCAGCCGGCGATTGCCAATGCCAGGGCAATCGCACAGACAGGGAAATATTTTTTCATAGAAAGCCCCCTCTTTTCCTGTAGGAGAAACCGCTGCTTCGGCCCGTGGGCGGCCGCAGATGGAAGCCGTGGTTCCATCGATTCCCTTTGCAGACCGCGCATCAGGCGCGGCAGGCTGCGCCATACACACGGACGGAGTTCGGATAACGTAAATTATGCAGCAGACAGGGGAAAAAGTCGGGCAATTTCCGCCAAAAACCAGGATCAGAGGAATCCGCTGCTCCGGGCCGAAGAAAAAACAGCTTGACAAAAGCGCTGGAGATCGTGATAATAGGCGTATCCCCACAGGCCCTGTTTGAGATTGGTCATATTTCTTATGTTCCATCAGGGCAAACGTATAGAAGGTGATTGGATGATACAATGTATGGATACGGACAACTTACACCGCCGGCTCAGGAAAATCATTGGTCAGGTGCAGGCCATTGACCGCATGATTGATGAGGACATTCCCTGCGAAGACATTTTGTCACAGATCAATGCAGCGAAGTCTGCGCTCCACAGGTGCGGCCAAGTGGTTTTGGAGGGGCATATCCAGCATTGTGTCCGAGACGGCATTGAGCATGGCGACGCCGACAAGACCATCGCCGATTTTACAAAGGCGGTAGAGCGGTTTTCCAATATGGGATAAGAAAGGGAAAAGTCAGCCGGAGCAACCGGCTGATTTTTTATTACCCTTGACAAACCTATACCCCTATGGGTATAATGCGGCTGTAGCCATTTGACAGGAGGAGGTATATTGGATGAAGTTGCTGAAACAGATCTCCCAGTGGGGAGGGACAAAGCGAGACATCCTCTTTTTAGTCATTTCGGGGGTGGCCCTGTTGCTCAGTATTTTTCAGGTGCCGTTGCCCTTCCAACCAGCGTGGATTGCCATCATTCTCTGCGGCGTGCCCATTCTTTTGGAGGCCATTATCGGGGTGGTGACCGAATTTGACATCAAGGCGGATGTGTTGGTTTCCATCGCCCTCATCGCCTCTGTCGTCATCGGGGAGACCTTTGCCGCCGGTGAAGTGGCGTTTATCATGCAGCTGGGCGGACTGCTGGAGGAATTGACGGTGGCAAGGGCGAGAGCCGGCATCGAAAAACTGGTTCATCTGACGCCCCAGACGGCAAGAGTGGTTGAAAATGGAAAGGAACGGGTGGTTCCGGCGGAACAGGTTCAGGTCGGAGATCTGCTCCGGGTTCTGCCGGGAGAGACTGTCCCGGTGGACGGCAAGATCATCGCGGGAGAGACCGCCATCAACCAGTCGGTTATGACGGGGGAATCGATGCCCGTCGATAAGGGGCCGGGGGATGAGGTGTCCAGCGGTACCGTCAACCAGTTTGGTTCCTTTGATATGGAAGCGGTCAAGGTGGGCGAGGACAGCTCGATTCAGCGGATGATTCGCCTGGTTCAGTCCGCGGATGCGGGGAAGGCGAAGATCGTCGGCCTGGCCGACCGCTGGGCCACCTGGATTGTCGTCCTTGCCCTGACCGCCGCGGCGCTGACCTGGTTCATTACCGGGGAAGTGATCCGGGCCGTGACGATTCTGGTGGTGTTCTGTCCCTGCGCGCTGGTGCTTGCCACGCCCACCGCGATCATGGCGGCCATCGGAAATGCCGCAAAGCACGGTTTTCTGGTGCGGGAGGGGGACGCGCTGGAGCGGCTGGCAAAGGTTTGCAGCATTACCTTTGATAAAACGGGCACGCTGACCCACGGGACGCCGGAAGTGGTCGCCGTCAAGAGCTTTTCGGATACCCTTTCCGAGGCGGATATTTATGGGTTCGTTGCCAGCGCGGAAAAGCGCTCGGAACATCCCCTGGGAAAAGCGATTGTGCGCTGCTATCAGCAGAAGGCCGGTCAAGATGCCGCGATGCCGGAGGAGTTTGCAATGTTGCCCGGGCGGGGGGTTCAGGCGAAGCTGGATGGGAACCTGATTTTGGCTGGCAACCCCGAGCTGCTGCGGGAAAAGGGCGTTGAGCTGTCCGCATCCGAAGCCGCCGGTCCGTATATCGACCAGGGCTGCACGGTGGTCTATGTGGCCGTCAACGGCGCGCTGGCCGGGTTGATCGCCCTGGCGGATACACTCCGGGAGGATGCGCAACAAACGATCTCCCGGGTAAAACAGACCGGCGTGACCCCGGTTCTGCTCACTGGCGACCATGAGAACGCCGCCAGACATATTGCCGGGCAGCTCTCCATAACGGAGCTGAAGGCCAACTGCCTGCCGGAGAATAAACTGGACTATATTGAAACTGCGCAGCGAGGGGGACGGCAGGTCTGCATGGTTGGAGACGGAATCAACGACGCTCCCGCATTGAAAAAGGCCTATGTCGGCATCGCCATGGGTGGCGTGGGAAGTGACATCGCGGTGGATGCGGCCGATATTGTGCTGGTCAATGACAATATCGAGGAACTTCCCCACCTGCTGCAGCTGTCCAAACGAATGATGCGGACCATCAAATACAATTTGACCTTTTCGATGACGTTAAATTTTGTAGCCATTGCCCTGGCCATTACGGGGATCTTGAATCCGGTTGCCGGTGCGCTGGTTCATAACGCCGGTTCCGTTTTGGTCATTATCAATTCGGCCTTTTTGCTGACATGGAGGAGACGAGAGCAGGAGGACGCCCCGGCGTGATTCCCGCCCGCCATCCGCCGAGGGGCGGCAGGAAAAAAGTTTCAACCAACCCTTTGGGAATCTTCATTGACAGCGTTGCCGTCCCACCTTACAATGATATTGTTCCATCAGAGTCAGGGGGATACCCTCTTGCCGGTCAATTGGGAAAGAGCGCTTATGAAGGTAAAAAGTCGAACACGAAGCGGCTGGCTGCTGAGGGCCGGTGTGCTGGTATTGGCCGCGCTGGTGTGTGCCGGCGTCGTCTGGGTGCGGGCTCTCCGGGAGAGCGGCGCCGGGATGGTGGTCTGTCTGGATCCGGGACATGGGGGCTACGACGAGGGATGTTCTAACGGAGAGCTGAAGGAGTCGGAGCAGACCCTGGCGTTGGCGCTGGCCGTTCGGGATGCCATGGAGAAGCGGGGAATCACGGTGGTGATGACCCGTGCGGATGACACTTATGTGGCGCTGGACGAGCGCGCCGCCATTGCCAACGAGGCAGGCGCGGATTATTTTATCTCCATTCACCGGAACGCTGTGGAGTCTGGTGACGCCAGCGGTATTGAGCTGTGGACTTCCAGCTCGGGGAGCGAAGTTACCTATGCGCTGGCTGAAGCGCTGGAGCAGCAGCTGGTGGATGCGGGTGTTTCCCAAAGCCGGGGCTGCCGCAGCGGAAGCCAGGGAGATACTTCGGAGGACTATGCGGTGTGCCGCCTGACCCAGATGCCAGCGGTGCTCATTGAAATGGGATTTATCACCAGCGATGAGGACAACAGCCTGTTTGAAGAGAACCAGAGCGCCTATGCCAAGGCCATCACAAAGGCGGTGCTGGAAATTTGGGACACATATGGCGATGGCTGAAAGAGACATAAAAACAGTGCTGGCAGAGAGACCAGCGCGCAGACGATCAAAAACATCCGGCACAAGCTGGATGTTTTTGTTTCCATGAGGGAGCAGGGAGCGCCTTTGTGCAGGGGGACAGGGGCCGGGAGCCTTAACGGGGGAGGAAAACATTTCGTTTTTCCTGACTTGTGGAGTTTCTGGAACTGTGGTATGATGATTCTAATGATAATGGAGGACGATCCCAATGATCTTTCGCAAAAATGTGTATGATATCATCACACATCCCCGGAAACGGGATATGAAATGGCTGATTGCCCCGGTTCTGTGGTGTGTGTGTCCGCTGCTCTGTCTGGCGGCGTTTTGGGCGGCCCGGTCACATAAGAACCTGATCAATGCCTTCATCCGGTACGTCTCCTCCCCTGTGAAGCATGGGCTTTCCGCCCTGTTTTCCCATCTTCCCTGGAATGTTGCGGAAATCGTCTGGCTGTTGGCAGCTGTCGTGGCGGTGATCTTTCTCGTTCGGACGGTATTTCTGCTGATAACGCGCAAGCACCGCCTGAAGCGGCTGCTTGTCCGTGTGATGGCGGCCTGCTCCGCCTGCCTGATTGTATACTGTGGCTACTGTTTCCTCTGGGGCGTCCACTACTATGGGGACAGCTTTTCCGACCTGAGCGGCATCACCTCCCGGGGCTGCCAGACGGAGGAACTGTACGAGCTGGCCGTGGCGCTGGCGGAGTACAGCTCGAACCTGTCGGACAGCGTGACGCGCAATGAGGACGGCGTGATGGAGATCGACGCCGATTCGTTGCTCTCCCGGAGCAGCCAGGTCTTCGCGGCGGTGCAGGAGGAATTTTCCTGCCTGGCCGGGAACGTCACCAATGCCAGAGCCATGCGCTTCTCCCGGCTGGTCAGTTACACCGGGTTTACCGGGTTCCTGTTCCCGTTTACCGGGGAGTCGCTGGTCAATGTGGACGCTCCGGGTTGTCTGGTGCCCTCCACAGCCCTCCATGAGCTGGCGCATCAGTGTGACGTGGCCAGTGAAGCGGAGTGCAACTTCATTGCCATCCTGGCCGGGATTCACAGCGGGGACGCGGAATATGCCTATTCCTCGGCGCTGTTGGGGTACATCCATGTCTCCAACGCCCTATACAAGGCGGATTCGGAGCTGTACAGCGAGGCCAAAGCCCACCTGAATGAGCAGGTTCTGGCGGACATCAGCTATAACAACGCCTATTGGGCCAGCTTTGAATCGTCGGTGGAAACGGCTTCGAAAACAGTCTACACCAGCTTTTTGGACAGCTATGGCCAGAGCGATGGGCTGGCCAGCTATGGAAAGTGCGTGGATTTACTGGTGGCCTATTACTTTGATCTCCATCCGGAGGCGCTGGAGGCGGGCACGCTGTAAGCGGCGGCACAAAACATGGAAGGAAGTGTGTTTATGACGGATCAGGAACTGGTGGAACGGGCCTTTTCGATGCACCGTTATTCCTATGTCCCCTATTCCCATTTTCCCGTGGGGGCCGCACTGGAGTGTGCGGACGGCTCCATTTATACAGGCTGCAATGTGGAAAACTCCGCCTTCGGTTCGACCATCTGCGCCGAGCGGACGGCTCTTGTGAAGGCGGTCAGCGAGGGGCATCAGAGCTTTCGGCGGCTTGCCATCGCCGGTCTGGGGCCGGATTACTGCTGGCCCTGCGGCGCGTGCCGTCAAATGCTCTATGAATTCGCGCCCGACCTGATTGTGCTGGTGGCGCGGCAGGATCACACCTATGTGAAGCTCACCCTTTCGGATCTGCTGCCCTACGGCTTCGGGCCGAAGAGCCTGCACACAGAGGAAGGGTGACCTATGCTCCCAGGTGCTATTTTTGATCAGGATGGATTGCTGTTTGACACGGAAGTCCTCTACGCCCGTTCCTGGGTTGCCGCCGGGAAGGAGATGGGCTTCGCCGTTCCCCGGGAGTTTTGTACTGCGGTCAGCGGCTCCAGCGGCCCCGGTATGGAGCGGATTGTCCATACCTATTTCCCCAACATTGACGCCAAAGCCTACATCCGCCGGCTCTTTCAAATCTGTCATGAGGAGCAGGCCCGCTGTCTGCCGGAAAAGCCCGGCGTCCGCGAGATTCTGGGGTTTTTCAAGGAGCGTGGAGTGCGGATGGCGGTGGCCAGCAGCTCCCGTCGGGAGCAGATCCGTCTCAATCTGGCGCGTGCCGGTCTGACCGATTACTTTGACGCGGTGGTCTCCGGGGAGGACGTGGTCTGCGGCAAGCCGGATCCGGCAATTTTCCGGGCGGCGGCAGAACAGCTGGGTCTCGCCCCGGAGGAGTGCTATGTCTTTGAGGACAGCTTTAATGGCGTCCGGGCCGGACACGCCGCAGGCTGCCGGACCATTATGATTCCGGATCTGCGTCAGCCGGACGAGGAAATCGCGCAGCTCTATGACGGCTGCTGTGAAACGCTGCTGGAGGCCATGGAAAAGATTGCAGCAGGTGTGCTGTAAGGCATTATATATCAAAAAAGGCTCTGCCGCCCATTGGGGAGGCAGAGCTTTTTGCGCGAATGGCAGCCGGAAAAGCGGTTGAAACTCTCAAATTTTCCAAAACGCCCTTACAGAACCGCCTGGGCGTGGCGGCAGACGTGGCAGCACAGATTTACGCAGCAGGGCATCTGTGCGATGTGGGTGGGGTGGGGGAGGATGGATACGGCCAGTGCGGTGACGCTGCCGCCCAGCCCCTGAGGCCCAATGCCCAGACGGTTGACGCGCTCCAGGATGCGGCGCTCCATCTCGGCATATCGGGGCGCCGGGTTTTCCTCGTCCAGCGGGCGCAGCAGCGCCCGCTTGGCCAAAATGGCCGCCGTTTCCGCGTTCCCGCCCAGTCCGACGCCCACCACCACAGGGGGGCAGGGGTTGGAGCCTGCGTCCGACACGGCCTGGACAATGGCGTCCTCCACCTGTTCCTGGGTGCAGGAGGGCTTGAGCATGTGCAGACTGGTCATGTTCTCGCTGCCGGCGCCCTTGGGCGCCACGATGATCGTCATTTTGTCCCCCTCCACCATTCGCAGGTGCAGGATGGCGGGGGTGTTGTCCTCGGTGTTGACCCGATCCAACGGGTCGCGGACGATGCTCTTGCGCAGGAAACCCTCGGTGTAGCCCTGGGCCACGCCGGCATTGACCGCGTCTTCCAGCAGGCCGCCGGTGATGTGTACATCCTGGCCCAGGTCGATAAAGACGATGGCCATGCCGGTATCCTGACAGATCGGCAGTCCCTTTTCCCCGGCATAGGTGAAATTCTCCACAATGTCGTGGAGAATCCCCTGTCCCACCGGGGAGATCTCCGACTGGCAGGCGGCGCAGATCTGGTCGCGGACGTCCTGGGGCAGGCTGCAGTTGGCCTGGATGCACAGGTCGCGGACGGTTTTGGTGATGTCGCTACAGGAAATCTCTCGCATGGGAGGAACCCTCCTTATCTTGCTTCAAATAGCCATTACGGTTTTACAGTTTCACGGGAACCGGCTTCCGGTCTTTAAAATACGTCACATAGCGGAAACCGCATTCGGAAATCAGCGCATAGGCATCGGGGATCCCCAGTCCGGGGTGCTCCTTTTGGTGGGCGTCCGCGCCCACGGTGACAAAATCTCCGCCAAGGGCGTGAAATTCCTTCAGGAGGGGCAAATAGTCGTCCAAGGGCGTTTGGGCGCGGTTGGTGTTCACCTCGATGGCCTTGCCCTGCTGGGCAGCTTCCCGCAAAATGGGGGTGATTTGATCCCCATAGGCTGCCAACGAGACGGGCTGACCGCATTTGTCGCGCATGTAGCGCAGCGGGTAGGGCAAATGCCCCAATGTGTCGAATTTGCCCCATTTTACCAGAGCATACTCCTGCTGTAAATAGTCTTCCAGATGGGGGCGGCACAGCTCCGGATAGTTTGCGTAGTCCACATAGTAGTAATCCTGTCCGCCCAGGGCCATCGAAGCGTTGTGAATGGAGCCGATGACGCAGTCCAGCCCGGGCTCTTCCAACACCGACTCTGCCGCGGAGGTGTTTGCAGGCCCATTTCCCAATTCAATGCCGTACAGCACCTCCAGGCCGGGAATGGCGCCGATTGCCCGGTGTTCCCTGCGGGCCGGCGTCCAATCATAGGTCAGCTGCCAATTTCCCGCTGTGTCGATCACGTCGTAGTGGTCGGTGAAGCAGATGGTGGAAAGCCCGGCCTTTGCGGAGGCCTCCGCCATGTGTTTCCGGCTGTCGTGCCCGTCAAAGGAGACGGTGGAGTGCATATGGGTGTCGATCAGGCGCATATGGGTCGCTTCTTTCTCAAAATCTTCCTTCTCATTTTACCGGAATGGGAGAAATGCGTCAAGCCTTTCCCCGCTGTGGCGGGAGGCCGGTGGGGCAAGGAATCAGGAGCGGCCCAACCTCTGAAAAAAGTGCCGGAATCCGCTTTGGATTTCGGCACTTGACTTAAAACAGTTTTTTCTTTTTGCCCTTGGGAACTTTGCCATGCATTGCATCGTCAAAGGCGCGCAGGGCGTCCTTTTGGGCGTTGTTCAAATTCGTCGGCACCTGCACCTGCACCGTGACCCACTGATCGCCCCGGCTGTCGCTGTGGATTCTGGGCACGCCCTGACCGCGCAGACGGAACTGGGTGCCGGACTGGGTGCCGGCGGGCAGCTTGTATTTGACCTTGCCGTGAACGGTGGGGATTTCCAGCTCCGCGCCCAGAGCGGCGTCCACAAAGGAAACGGGATGGCGGTAGTGAATGTCATAGCCGTCGCGCTCAAAGCGGGAATCCGGACGGACATTGACCACCACAAACAGATCGCCGTTGGGGCCGCCATTTTTGCCCGCGTCTCCGGCGCCGGGTTTTTTGATGCGCTGGCCGTTGTCAATGCCGGCGGGAATGGTGATCTTGATCTTTTTCCGTTTGTAGACAAGCCCTTTTCCCCGGCAGGAGCGGCAGGGATCCTGAATGATCTGGCCGCTGCCGCCGCAGCGGGAGCAGGTGCGCTGGGTGGACATGACGCCGAAGGCCGTGCGCTGCTGCACCGTGACCACACCGGAGCCGTGGCAGTCCGGACAGGTCTGGGGGGTGGAGTCGTTGGCGCAGCCGGTGCCTTTGCACTCGGGGCAGTTCTCCAGATGACGGATTTCTACCTCTTTTTCTGTGCCGGTGATGGACTCCTGGAAATCGATGGTCACTTCCGTGCGCAGGCTGTTGCCCTGCTGGGGGGCGTTGGGGTTGCGCTGCCGGCCGCCGCCAAAGCCGCCGAAGCCGCCAAAACCGCTTCCCCCGCCGAAGATGCTGGAGAAGATGTCTCCCATGTCAAAACCGTCAAAGCCGGCGCCCCCTGCGCCCGCTCCGTAGTTGGGATCGACGCCGGCGAAGCCGAACTGGTCATAACGGGCCTTCTTTTCCTCATCGGATAGAATTTCATAGGCCTCGTTGACTTCTTTGAATTTAGCCTCGGCATCCTTGTCGCCGGGGTTCATATCGGGATGGTACTTTTTGGCCAGTTTGCGGTAAGCCCGCTTGATCTGGTCCTGAGAGGCGGATTTGTTGACGCCCAGTACCTCATAATAATCGCGTTTTTCTTCTGCCATACTCAAAATCCTTTCAAAAAGGAGATGTAAATCAATTATATGCGCTTATGCGAGGGGCCATGCTCCGTGGAGCCCCCTGGGATTCCGGGCATCTCCCCATTCGGGCAGATCCGCCTCTTTCCGTCGCGTCTCCGCCTTCCATAATCGCTCAAACATGGGACGAGGCATGCGGCCCCGCCCCATTGTCGTAGATTTACCTTGATTTACTGCCCAGGCTCCGCATGGTATTGCGTACTGCGTTGACCCGGATTACTGGTCGTCGTCCACGACCTCATAGTCAGCATCCTGATAATCCGTATCGCCGGTAGTGCTCTGCTGATAGTCAGCGCCGGTGCTGCCCTGAGCCCCCTGGGGATTGCCCTGAGGATTGCTCTGCTGATACAGCTTGGCAGAGATGTCATAGAAGGTCTTGGTCAATTCCTCGGTCGCCGTCTTGATGGCCTCCACATCGGTGCCCTTCAGCGCGTCCTGAACCTTGCCCTTGCCACTTTCCACGGCGGACTTGTCAGCGGAATCCAGCTTGTCGCCGTTTTCGCTCAGGAACTGCTCAGCCTGGTAAACCAGCTGGTCAGCCTGGTTGCGGGCGTCCACCTCTTCCTTACGCTTGGCGTCCTCTGCGGCGAACTGCTCCGCCTCTTTGACTGCACGATCGATATCTTCCTTGGACAGGTTGGAGGAGGCGGTGATGGTGATGTGCTGCTCACGGCCGGTTCCCTTGTCCTGTGCGGAGACGTTGACAATGCCGTTTGCGTCGATGTCAAAGGTGACCTCGATCTGGGGCACGCCGCGGCGGGCGGGGGCAATGCCGTCCAGCTGGAATTTGCCCAGGGTCTTGTTGTAAGCGGCCATCTCGCGCTCACCCTGGAGGACGTGAACTTCAACCGAGGGCTGGTTGTCAGCCGCGGTGGAGAAGATCTGGCTCTTCTTGACGGGGATGGTGGTGTTGCGCTCAATCAGCTTGGTGAACACGCCGCCCATCGTCTCAATGCCCAGAGACAGGGGGGTGACGTCCAGCAGCAGCATGCCCTTGACATCGCCGCCCAGAACGCCACCCTGAATGGCCGCGCCCACGGCGACGCACTCGTCGGGGTTGATGCCCTTGAAGCCGTCTTTGCCGGTGATCTTCTTGACAGCGTCCTGAACGGCCGGGATACGGGAGGAGCCGCCCACCAGCAGGATCTTGTTCAGCTCGGAAGCGGACAGACCGGCGTCGGACAGAGCCTGACGGACGGGACCCATTGTGGCCTGAACCAGATGGTTGGTCAGCTGATCAAACTTTGCACGGGTCAGGGTGATGTCCAGATGCTTGGGGCCGGTGGCGTCAGCGGTGATATAGGGCAGGTTGATGTTGGAAGTGGTCACGCCGGACAGCTCGATCTTGGCCTTCTCCGCAGCCTCCTTCAGGCGCTGCATGGCGACTTTGTCACCCGTCAGGTCAATGCCGTTTTCACGCTTGAACTCAGCGGCCAGATAGTCGATGATGGCCTTGTCAAAGTCGTCGCCGCCCAGATGGGTGTTGCCGGAGGTTGCCAGAACCTCAATGACGCCCTCGTCAATGTCCAGGATGGAGACGTCGAACGTGCCGCCGCCCAGGTCATAGACCAGGATCTTCTGGGCCTCTTCCTTATCCACACCATAGGCCAGTGCGGCTGCGGTGGGCTCGTTGATGATACGCTTCACGTCCAAACCGGCGATCTTGCCTGCGTCCTTCGTGGCCTGACGCTGCGCGTCGTTGAAGTAGGCAGGGACGGTGATGACGGCCTCTGTGACCTTCTCGCCCAGATAGGACTCTGCATCCGCTTTCAGCTTTTGCAGGATCATAGCGGAGATTTCCTGAGGGGTATAGCGCTTGGAATCAATGGCAACCCTGTAATCGGAACCCATGTGGCGCTTGATGGAGATCACCGTGCGGTCCGGGTTGGTAATGGCCTGACGTTTTGCAACCTGGCCCACCATACGCTCACCGTCTTTGGAAAAGGCGACGACGGAAGGGGTGGTGCGGTTGCCCTCGGCATTTGCGATTACGACCGGCTCGCCGCCCTCCATGACGGCGACACAGGAGTTGGTTGTACCCAGATCGATACCAATGATTTTAGACATAATGTTAGCCTCCTAAAATATATAAAAGATAATGATTAACAAAGAAAGGGGAGATTGACCGGCTGCGGATCCCGAAAGGGGCGCAATCAGTTGGCCACCTGAACCATAGCAAAGCGGATGACTTTTTCACCCATGATAAAGCCGGTCTGGAAACAGGCTTTTACCACATTTTCGCCCAGCTCAGGGTCCTCCACATGCATGACTGCGTTATGGAATTTGGGGTCAAAGGGCTGGCCCACGCACTCGATGGGCTTAATGTTGAGGGATTCCAGCACCTGCTTGAGCTGCGTCATGGTCATCTCAACGCCCTTGAGGAAGGCCTCGTCCTCCGTGCCCTGCTGAAGGGCGCGCTCCAGGTTGTCGTAAACCGGGAGAAATGCCTGGGCGGCGTCAGCCTTGGCATTGGAATAGGCGTCGGCTTTTTCCCTGGCGCTGCGGCGCCGGAAGTTGTCGTACTCAGCGCGGAGATAGAGGTAATCTTTTTCCTTCTGTTCCAGCGCTTTTTGTGCCTCGGCAAGGGCATCCGGCTGTGCCGTTTCCCCGGTGGCCTCTTGAGGGGTTTCGGCAGTCTCCTCTGGGGGAGTATCCTGCGGCAGTTCCTCTACCGGCTTTTTTTCGGTTTTTTCTGTATTGTTATCCATCTTATACCTCCTAACGGGGGGAATTTGCGTTTTTTATCCATCTAGCAGTCATCTGAATCCTCTTTTGGCGGGTTCAGCCCTTTGATGTCCGCGCTGCCGCCATGCAGCTGAGGGGCATTGTTTCCAAAGAGTTTGCTGAGATTGTCCGCCATATAGCTCAGCTTGGCGGTGATCTTGGCGTAATCCATACGGGTGGGACCCACCACGCCGATGACGCCCTTCATCCCGTCGCCGATGTCATAGCTGGCCAGGACGACGCTGGTATCTTTCAGCTCATCCGCCACATTTTCCGGGCCGATCAACACCTTGGTGCTGGCGCTGCCGTCCGAATTGGGCAACGGAATCATGGCGGAAAAGGCGTCGTCTGCCATGTAATTGAGCAGTTTGTGCGCTTTGTCCACGTCCTGATATTCCGGCTGCTCCAGCAAATGGCCGGCGCCGGCGGTGTGGAGACTGGAATGCTCGGCATCCTTCAGCACATCCATGGCAAAGGATACGACCAGGGAAATCAGCCCGTAGGAACTGCCTGCCGCCTTGCGCGCCGTCTCCATCAGGTCCGGGCTTAGCTCTTTCAGAGTTTTACCGGTGAAGGAGGTGTTCAGCAGTGCGTTCAGCATCTGCAACTGCGGCTCCGTGATCTCCGTTGGCAGGTGAATCAGCTTGTTTTTGATCGACTGGGCGTCGGTCATCACGACGACGATAAAGGAGTTGGAATCGATCATCAGCAGATCATACCGGGCAATGGTCACACGCTGATTTCCGGCAGTCAGCGAAAAAGCGGGATAATTGGTGAGTTGGCTGACCATCCGTCCGGCCCGGTCAATCACCTTATCCAGCTCCTGCATTTTCAACTGGAGGGACGCGTTGATTCGTTCCGTCTCCTGAACGGAGAGCTTATGTTCCTCCATCAGCTCGTTTACATAAAAGCGATAGCCCTTGGAGGAGGGAATCCGCCCGGCAGAGGTGTGGGGCTGTTCCAGATAGCCCAGCTTTTCCAGCGCCGCCATATCGTTGCGGATGGTGGCAGAGCTGCAGGTCAGGTTCGCCAGCTTGGCAACCTCCTTGGAACTCACCGGTTCAGCGGTCGCGATATATTGTTCCACGATGGCGCGGAGAATGCGCTGCCGTCTGAGGGTCAGTTCCATCGCGTTCACCTCCGGATATGTTTTAGCACTCACACTTCCTAAGTGCTAAAGCTAATATAGCACCAAGTCCCAAAATTGTCAATAGCTGAGTTTGTAAACGGTTTGTGAATCCTGACAAAATTCCGCTTTGGGGGCAACGTTCTCCCGCCTGTTTTGAACCAGAAGGGCCCTTCCGTGCTACTATTTCCGGTTTCAAAGCCGCCTATTCTGCCATCTCCTTCCAGCCGGCCTTGGCAGGGAAACGGGGAGGCGGCAAAAGAAAAGAGGGATGTGCGCTCACACATCCCTCCCGTTGCCATATTCAGGGCTGGCAGTTGGCAGCTGCCTGAACGGTTTGATAAATCTCCTGATAGGGGCGGCCGCTCTTCCGGGCCAATGCGGCGACGCTCTCATACTCCGGATAGGCACGCTGCCCGCCGGGCAGGGAGCAGACCTTCACCTGGGCGCTGCCCCAGGGCGTCTCCACCTGGCGAAGGGCGCGGGGCAGGACGGAGCGCTCCATCCAGCTCCGGCGAACCCCGATGGTGGTGGTCTCCCGGAAGAGGATTTCCTCCAGCAGGGGGCGCTTGTCCTCGTCGCACAGGACGGTGATCTCCCAGGCGGGGCGGTTCTTCTTCATGAAAATCGGCGTATAATGGACATCTCTGGCTCCGGCCTCCAGCAGCTGCTCCATGACAAAGCCCAACGTCTCCCCGGTGCAGTCGTCCAGATCGCTCTCCAACTTCCAGACACCCTCCGTCTGGCCGGTGGTGCCTTCAATCAACATGGCGCGCAGCAGGCTGGGGCGCTCATAGAGGCGCTTCCCCGCGCCGATGCCCGTCCTGACCACGCGAAAACGGCTGGGCAGATGGTCGGATGTCTGGATGGCGGCGGCAATGGCGGCGCCGGTTGGGGTCACCAGCTCGCCCTCTATGTTGGTCAGGTGCAGGGGCAGCCCATAGGCGTTGACGATATTTAATGTGGCGGGCACAGGGACGGGCATGGAGCCGTGCTGGCACTGGATAAAGCCGTAGCCCTCGTTCAAACAGGGGATAATCACATCGGTGATGTCCAGATTGTCCAGACACACCGCCGCGGAGACGATGTCGACAATGGAATCGACCGCCCCCACCTCGTGAAAATGAACCTCCTCCGGGGTGGTGCCGTGGGCTTTCGCCTCAGCTTCCGCCAAAATGGTGAAAATCTTCCGGGCCAGTTCACGGGCACGGGGGGTCAATGCGCCCTGATCCAGGATGGACAGGATCTCCGGCAGGCCCCGGTGGGTGTGGCTGTGGTGCCCGGCCTCAGAAGAATGGTGCCCGCTTCCGTGATGATGGTGGTGATGTACGTGTCCCCGGGTCCCGTGGAGGTACTCCATGTCGTGGTCGTGGTTTTCGTGTTCCGCATCCAGCTGTACATCAAAGTCGCAGGCGTCCAGCCCGGATTTTTTGACCCGGCTGATTTTGATCTCATAACCTGTGACAGGCAGACTGGCAAGGGCGGCCTCTAAGACGCTCTGGTCTGCGCCAAGGTCCAGCAGAGAGGCCACTGTCATATCGCCGCTGATGCCGGAGCTACATTCCAGATATAAGGTGTGGTTCATAAATCCCTCACATTCCAGTAGATGCAGTTCGGATTCAGCCGGACTGCTTTTGGCAGGTTTTGCTTAGCATAGCACAGAATACCGGAAGAAGCAAGCAGTGCGTCCATAGGGAATCGGAAAGGAGCGCGCACAAAAAAGCTGTTCCTCGGGCGAAAAATGTGATACCATCAGGGTAAAAGAAATTGATACCGCCAAGGCGGAGAAAGGTGGAAGGGGTATGCTGCATTTGCTCCTGGGAACCTCCAAAACGGGAAAGACAACGGAGATTCTTGCCCAAATCGGGGACAACAGCGGGAAACGACCGCAAATTTTGATTGTTCCGGAGCAGTATTCGCACGAGACGGAGCAACGGCTCTGCCGGGAGCAGGGCAATCAAAAGGCCGCAGGCTGCGAGGTTCTCTCCTTTACCCGTCTGGCCAACCGTGTGCTGACCGAGGCGGGGGGACTTGCAGAGCCGGTGCTGGACGGGGGCGGACGGCTGCTGCTGATGCATGAGGCGGTGAAGGCCGCCTCCGGCGCCCTGTCGGTCTATGCAAAGCCCTCCCAGAAGGTCCCGTTTCTCCAGCAGCTGCTGGCCACGGCAGATGAGCTGAAAAGCTACTGTGTCCCGCCGGAGCAGCTGCTCTCCGCCAGCGCCGGGCAGTCCGGGGAGGACGGGGAGCGGCTGCATGACCTGGGCCTGATTCTGGGAACATATGACGCGCTGGTGTCAGAGCGGGCCGCCGACCCCAGGGACTTGCTGACGCGGGTCGCCGCCAAGCTGGGGACGTGCAGCTGGGCCAGGGGCAAGGACTTTTATCTGGACTGCTTTACCGATTTTACGCCGCAGCAGAAGGGTGTGCTGGAAAGGCTGCTGAAGCAGGGGCACAGCGTCACGGTTGTCCTGACCTGCGACACGCTGGAGACCGATGGGCTTCCCGTTTACGCGCCCTACCGCCGCACGGCCTTTGGACTGCTGGAGATGGCCCGGAAGTGCGGGGCGGGGGCGGATTACCGCTTCCTGACCGGGCGGAAAGATGGCGCGCCCCAGGCGCTGGCGGCGCTGGAGAACGGCCTGTTTCAGGAGGACGCCGGGCCGGTGGAGGGGCCTCAGGACGCCGTGGGGCTGCTGCGCGCCAAAGACCCCTATGCCGAGGTGGAGATGGTTGCCGGACGGATTCGCGCCCTGGTCCGGGAGCAGGGGTATCGTTACCGAGACATCGCCGTCAGCGCCCGGGTCATGGAAGGGTATGGCGAGTTGATCGAGGCGGTGTTTCGCCGGTATGAGATTCCCGTCTTTCTGGGCCGGATGGACGACATTCTGGAAAAGCCCGTGCTGACCCTGCTGACCAGCGCACTGGAGGCCGTCAACGGGGGCTATGAGTACGACGACATGTTCCGCTACCTGAAAACGGGGCTGGCCGGTGTGGAGATGGACGATGTGGACCGGCTGGAAAACTATGTCCTCCGCTGGGATATTCGGGGCAGCCGCTGGAGCCAGGGGGCGGATTGGGACTGGCACCCGGAGGGCTACGGTCTGGAGTGGAAGGACAGCCATCGGGAGACGGTGCGGCAGCTGGACGCCCTGCGCCGGCGCATCATTGCGCCCCTGGAGGAGCTGAAGTCCCATCCGGATGCCCCGGGAAGGGTGCTGGCGGAAGGGCTGTATCGCTTTTTGGAGGCCATTCAGCTGCCTGAACGGCTGACCCAGCGGGCCACGGTGCTTCAGGAGCGGGGGGAGCTGACCCAGGCCGAGGAATACCGGCAGATTTGGGACGTCCTATGCGATGCCATGGAGCAGTGCGCCCGGCTTATGGGGCCGGAGGAGATGAAGCTGGCCGATTTCGCCAACCTGTTCCGGTTGATTTTGAGCCAGTACCGCGTGGGTTCCATCCCGGTGGCGCTGGATCGGGTAGCGGTGGGGGAGATGCAGCGCATTGCCCACAAACAGGCCAGAGTGCTTTTTCTGCTGGGCGTGGACGACGCCCACTTCCCCATGGTGACGGAGAGCCAGGGGCTACTCACGGATGAGGACCGGAAGGTTCTGACAGAGCTGGGCTGTGAACTGGCGCCCAGTGCGGATGCCCGGCTGGACCGTGAGGAGACGATGGCCCATGACGCCGTGGCGATTCCCTCGGAAAAGCTGTTTCTCAGCTGGCCGGAAGCCGCTTCCGACGGGGGCGTGTGCCGTCCGGCCTGGATGGTGAATCGGGCGGCGCTGTTGTTGCGTGGTGTGAGGATAGAGGAACCGGAGGAGCAGCTGCGCTATACCGCCCCCATCCCGGCGCTGGACGCAGTGGCCCGGATGGGCGGGGAAGAGACGCTGCGGGCGATGGAGGCCGACCCCCACTGGCAGGGGCAGGTGCGCCGGATCCGTCAGGCCCGCAACCACCGGCGGGGCCATCTGAGCCGGGAAGCGGTGGGCCGCCTTTACGGCAGGGAGGTGCGCATGTCCGCCTCCAGAATGGACGTGATCAAGAGCTGCCATTTTCGCTATTTTATGCAGTATGGCTTACGGGCAAAGGCCCGGAAGGCGGCGAGCTTTGACGCCCCTGCCATGGGCACCTTTGTCCACGCCGTGCTGGAATCGGTGCTCCGGGAGGCCAGAGACAGGGGCGGGGTGAGGCAGCAGACGGAGGAAACCCTCCGTGCGCTGACGGATCAGGCCATTGAGACCTATCTCACAAAGGATCTGGGCGGCTTTGAAAACAAGAGCCAGCGGTTTCGCTACCTGTTCCAGCGGCTGAAAAGCTCGGTTCATCTGATTGTCCAAAATGTGGTGGAAGAGCTGAGGGCCTCCCAATTTGAGCCGATCGCATTTGAGCTTGGCTTTGGCGATGGGGAGGGGGCCTCCATGCCGCCGGTTCAGCTGGAAGTGGATGGATTGAAGCTGTCCATCACCGGTTTTGTGGACCGGGTGGACGGATGGGTGCAGGGCGACCGGCTGTATCTCCGGGTGGTGGACTATAAGACGGGGAAAAAGTCCTTCAGCCTCACCGATGTGTGGCACGGGCTGGAGATGCAGATGCTGCTCTACCTGTTCACGTTGGAAGAGCGGGGGGAGGAGCGCGGCTCCCGGGAGGTCGTTCCGGCAGGGGTGTTGTATCTGCCCGCCCGGGACATGATCCTCCCCGGAAGACGGGACATGTCCCCGGAAGAGCGGCGGCGAGCGGCGGACAAGGCGCTGGTGCGCTCCGGCATGCTGCTCAAGGACCGTCAGGTGCTGGACGCCATGGAGACGGTGGAGGAGGGAAGTTCCGGCCGCTTCCTGCCCATCCGCATCACGAAAAAGTCGGTCATCACCGGAAAGACGCTGGCCACCGCCGAGCAGTGGGGCATTATGCACCGCCACGTCCATGAAATCATCCGGGAAATTGGGCAGGAGATGGCTAAAGGCATCATTGCCGCTGACCCCTATCAAAAGGGGAGGGCCTCTCCCTGCGATTACTGTGATTATCAGGCGGCCTGCCAGTTTGAAGACGGCCAGGCCGGGGAGTCCTATCGCTATCTCTATTCGGTGGAGGGCGAGGACTTCTGGGAGAACGCCAAAGGAACGGATTCGGAAGCGGAAAGGAGGGAGCGCCATGGGAATCCAACTGACTGACGAACAGGCTGCTGCGGTTCACAACCGGGGCGGAGAGATTCTGGTCTCCGCGGCGGCCGGTTCCGGGAAAACCCGGGTGCTGGTGGAGCGGCTGCTGGCAAAGGTGGAGGAGGGAAGGGATCTGGACCGCTTTCTGGTCATCACCTTCACCAAGGCCGCTGCCCTGGAACTGCGGCAAAAGATTTTGGACGCCCTGCATCAGCGAATGGCGGAGCACCCGGGGGACCGGCATCTCCGGCGGCAGACCAGGCTGGTATATCGGACCAAAATTTCCACCATTGACGCCTTTTGTACGGACTTTTTGCGCCAGAGCGGGCACCAGCTGGACGTCGATCCCGACTTCCGGGTAGCGGATCAGACCGAGGCGGAGCTGCTGCGGGCGCAGACGCTGGATCGGGTTCTGGAGCAGCATTACGAGCACATTGACGGAGACTTTGCCGGGTTGATGGACGCCTTTTCCGCCGGGCGGGATGATGAAACGCTGCGCACCATGGTGCTGGACATCCACGAGAAGATTCAATCCCACGAGGACCCGGCCCGATGGCTCCGGGAACAGGCTGCCCGCTT
Source organism: uncultured Oscillospiraceae bacterium (assembly GCA_964456525.1). Taxonomy (GTDB): domain Bacteria; phylum Bacillota; class Clostridia; order Oscillospirales; family Oscillospiraceae; genus Onthomonas. Next base: position 64,611 of record CAYWAP010000002.1, on the reverse strand, counting down.
TGACCTCTCCGGCGTCCGGGAGGTGGGGGAGACGATATGGGGCAAGCTGCTGCTGGAGGACGCCGGCAAGCAGGTTCGTTATTGGCGCCGTCAGCTCTATCAGACGCTGGACCTTATGGAGGGGGACAGCGTCCTTCAGGCCAACGACTCCGAATCCATCTGCGCCACGCTGGACAGCATGGACAACTTCCTTCAGGCGCTGGACCGGGGATGGGACAGCGCCAGAGCGCTGTGCGAGATCGACTATCCCACCCTGGGGCGAAAACGGGGCGTGAAGGATAAGGTAGCGCAAAATCAGATCAAAACCATCCGCCAGAACAGCAAGGACCGGATGAAGCGGCTGGCGGGGCGGTTTGACGCCTCCAGCGGGGAACTGCTGGCGGAGTTGGAACAGGTGCGCGGCCCGGTACAGGCCCTGTTCCGGCTGGTGCAGGAGTTTTCGGACGCATTCCAAGGGGCCAAGGGCCGCCGGAAACTGCTGGATTTCAGCGACGTGGAACATCTGACGGCCGCTGCCCTGCGCGGCCCCGACGGTCAGCCCACAGAGCTGGCCCGGCACTGGCAGGCGCGCTTTGACGAGGTGATGGTGGACGAGTATCAGGACACAAACGGCATTCAAAACGCCATTTTTGATGCGCTGACCGATGGGGGCAGGTATCTCTTCCAGGTGGGGGACGTGAAGCAGTCCATTTACCGGTTCCGTCAGGCGGACCCCACGATTTTTTTGAGGAAATATGAAACCTTCCGCCCGGCGGCAGAGGCCAGGGAGGGGCAGGGCCGCAAGCTGATCCTGTCCCGGAACTTCCGCTCCCGGCAGAGTGTGCTGGATGCCGTGAACTTCGTCTTTACCCACCTGATGAGCCGGGAGTTTGGGGAGCTGGACTACGATGAAGACCAGCGCCTGAACCACCCGGACTACGAGGACGCCCCCCTTCCGGATGACGTCACCGAACTGAATCTGGTGGACTGCGGCGAGATGGGGCAGGAGGAGACAGAGGCGAAAATCCCCCGGGACGATGTTGAGGCCCGCTTTGTGGCCAGGCGGGTTCATGAGCTGTTGACGCAGCCGCTGATGGTCAGCGGCGCGGACGGCCCCCGGCCGGTGAAGCCGGAGGACATTGCCCTGCTCTACCGCTCTCCAAACAGCGTGCAGCGGTATTTGACCCGGGCGCTGGATGCCTGGAACATCCCCTGGCAGACCGGCAGCGCCTTGGACGGCTTTTCCACCCCGGAAGTGCAGGTGGCGGTGGCCTTTTTGCAGGTTGTGGACAATCCCCGGCAGGACGTGCCGTTGATCTCGGTGCTGAGAAGCCCGGTGTACCATTTCTCCGGCGACGCCCTTGCCCTGCTGCGAGCGGAACAGAGAGACGGCGATTTTTATGACTGCGTCTGTGCCGGAGCCGAGCGGGGAGATGAGAGTTGCAGTCGTTTTTTGAGCGACTTAAACGGGCTGCGAACCCGGATGCCGGACAGCACCTGCGCCCAGCTGCTGTGGAGCATATACGATGACCTTGGGCTGTGGGCCATGTTTGGGGCCATGCCCGGCGGACAACGCAGGCAGGAAAATCTGCTGGCCTTTTACAACTACGCCCGGGGGTTCGAGGGCGCCGGCCGCAGAGGGGTCTTTGCGCTGGTGACAGAGCTGCGCCGTCTGGCGGAGACGGGAAAACAGCCGGAGTTGAGCGCCGGAGCCGGGGGCAGCGGAGTGCACATTATGTCCATCCACCGCTCCAAAGGGCTGGAATTTCCGGTGGTGGTGCTGGGGGGGCTGACCCGTGGGTTTAACAAGAAGGACGAGCAAAGCCCCATGCTGTTCCACAGCAAGCTGGGGATTGGCCCCAAACGGTTGGATCCCGAACTGCGCATGGAATATCCCACGCTGGCCCGGACGGCGGTACAGCTCCAGCTGGATCAGGAGATGAAGGCTGAGGAACTGCGGCTGCTCTATGTGGCCATGACCCGGGCCAGGGAAAAGCTGATTCTGGTCATGAGCTACCCCAAAGCGGAACAGAAGCTGGAAAAGCTCCGGGCCCTTGCCGGTCCCCATCCGGACCCGGAGGTGTTGCGGCAACAGGACTCCATGGGCAGCTGTATGCTCCTGGCCGTTCTGGCCCGGCACGATGCCCAGCCCCTTCTGGGGGACGCCGTTCTGGAACGGCACGCGCTGGCGAAAGACCACTGGGATATCCGGCTGATTCGCAGAGATCAGAAGACCTTTGCCCCTGAAACGGCGGCAAAGAAGGAGCCGGAGCAGGCGGAACAGGCGGAGGCGGCGCTGGATCTGAGCTGGCTCACCTGGCGCTATCCCGGGCAGGCCCTGGCCGATATGCCCTCTAAGGTGACGGCCACCCAGTTGAAAGGCCGGCTGCTGGATGAGGAAGCCGCGGAAGAGACGGTGAAGCCCCCCCGGCCCATCGCCTTCCGCCGTCCGGACTTTATGCAACGGCGGCGGGGCCTGACGGGAGCTCAGAGGGGCACTGCGGTTCACGCGGTGATGCAGCTGATCGATCTGGACAAGGCCGCAACGGCGGCGGGCGTTCGTACAGAGATTCAACGGCTGGTCAGCGGGGCGTGGCTCAGCGAGGAGCAGGGGAAAGCGGTCTCGCCGGAGATCATCGCCGGATTCTGGTCCTCCCCCCTGGGGCAGGAGGCGCTGGCGCATCGGGATACGCTGAAGCGGGAGGAGAAGTTTTCCATCCTCACCCGGGCCTCGCTGTGCTATCCCCAGGCGCCGGAGGGGGAGAGCGTGCTGCTGCAGGGCGTCATTGACTGCTGCTTTGAGACAGACGAGGGACTGACGGTGGTGGATTTCAAGACGGACCGCATCCGTCCCGGGGAGGAAGCCGCCAGAGCGGAGCGCTACCGCACCCAGCTGGAGGTGTATACCCAGGCCCTGGCGGAGATCACCGGGAAAACCGTCGCCCGCCGCTATCTGTGGTTTTTCCAAACCGGGACGGCTTTGGCGGTTCTGCCAAGGGAACCGTTGGGAAAAACGCAAAAATTGCAGAAAAAATAGTTGCATTTACCTTGGAAACATGGTAAACTAGCTGATGTTCACGTGGCACTTAACGACGTGTGGGTGTCGGGCGTGTTCAATTTGGAATGGTTCGAAAGAGGTGAACAATATGAAGGCAGGTATTCATCCCGATTACCAGCAGACCGTGATTCGCTGTGCTTGCGGCGCTGTCTATCCCACTGGCTCCACGAAGAAGGACATCCGCGTGGAAGTTTGCGCCAAATGTCATCCCTTTTTCACCGGCAAGCAAAAGATGGTCGATACCGGTGGTCGTGTCAGCCGCTTCAATAAGAAGTTTGGCCTCAAGTAATCTTGTGAAAAAATGGACGCTGCATCTAGCCGTAGATGCAGCGTTTTTTCGCCTTCAGGGGAGCCTTTGGCAGGGGCGGCGGTGCTGTTTTGAGGCGGGAACGTCGAAACCTTTTTCCCGGGAATCGCTTTCCTTTTGGGGGAAACTATATTATAATGAGGGTACTGTAACGGACAAGGAGGCAATTTTATGTTCCGAAAAATAGATGTCAATGAACTAAACCGAAGCCCATTTCAGCAGATTGGCAAGCAGTGGATGCTCATTACGGCGGGAACCGCTGAGAAACTGGGCACCATGACCGCCAGCTGGGGCGGAATGGGGGTTATGTGGGGCAATCCGGTGGCCACCTGCTATATCCGTCCCCAGCGGTACACCAAGGGCTTTGTGGACAGCCAGGAATATTTCACCCTGGCCTTCTTCCCAGAGGAATATCGCAAGGAGCTGCAGTTCTGCGGCTCCAAGTCCGGCCGGGCTGTGGATAAGGTCAAGGAGTGCGGGTTCACCGTGGCCGCTGCCGAATGCGGCGCGCCGTACTTTGCGGAGGCGGAGCTGGTTCTGGTCTGCAAAAAGCAGTACGCCCAGCCCATGAGCGCCCAGTTCCTGACAGAGGGAAGCGAAGCCATCGACAAGCGCTGGTATCCGGACCATGACTGGCATACGATGTATATCGGCCAGATTGTGGAGGCCTACGTCAAGGAATAATGTGCAATGCCTGAATTCACCCAAGAAGAGACGAAAAACCGCGCGATTTTGGTGGGCTTAAACGCCCGCAGCCTGTCCAGGGACGACAACGCCAGCGAGGTCACGCTGGAGGAGCTGAAGGCCCTGCTGGAGACGGCGGGCGGGGAAACCGCCGCCGTTGTCCTCCAAAACCGGGATACCCCGGAGGCCCGCACGTTCATCGGGCAGGGCAAGGTACAGGAGATCAAGGAGCTGGCATCGGCCAACGGGGCGGATCTGGTGATCTTTGACAACGAACTGTCCCCGGCCCAGGTTCGGGTTTTGAATGAGGAGATCGGCCTGCATGTCATGGACCGGGCCGCCCTGATTTTAGACATCTTTGCCAAGCGCGCGCAGACGGCAGAGGGCCGGTTGCAGGTGGAACTGGCCCAGTACAAATATCTGCTGCCCCGGCTGACCGGCATGTGGACCCACCTGGTTCGCCAGACCGCCTCCGGCGGCAAATCCCCCATTGGCACGCGCGGCCCCGGTGAAACCCAGCTGGAGACGGACCGCCGCCATATTCGCCGTAAAATCCAGAAGCTGGAAGAAGAGCTGAAGGACGTCCGGCGGGTTCGGGCCGTCCAGCGGGACCGCCGGCGGAAAAACGAGATCCCCGTGGTGGCCATCGTAGGCTACACCAATGCGGGCAAGTCCACCCTGCTGAATCAGCTGACGGACAGCCAGATCCCGGCCAACAACCGCCTGTTTGACACGCTGCAAACCACCACCCGGATGCTGGAGCTCTCCGACACCTGTACGGTGCTGGTTTCGGATACGGTCGGGTTTATCCGCAAACTGCCCCACCACCTGGTGGAGGCCTTTAAGGCCACCCTGGAGGAGCTGGAATATGCCGACTTGCTGCTGCACGTCATTGACATCAGCAATCCGGAGTGGCGCGCCCAGGCGGACGTGGTGGAGCGGCTGATTCGCGAGCTGGGGGCGGCGGAAACCCCCTGCGTCCGGGTTTATAATAAGTGCGATCGGTACACGGCGGAACACGGCGAGCTGGAGGTCGTGGACCAGGGCCAGGATATGGTCGCCATGTCTGCCAAGACCGGCGAGGGCGTGGACGATCTGATTCGGGTTCTGCGCCGGCATCTGGACCATGGCTCCCAAAAAGTGAGCCTTAGGCTGCCCTATTCCAAAGGCGACCTGCTGGATATGCTCTATCGGGAGGCCAAGGTGGAACGTGTGGAATACGAGGACACCATCCGGGTGACGGCAATCTGCACGCCCAAGGTGTTTGGACGGGTGCGGGATTACTGTGATCCGCCCTGCGAAAAGGGGTGAGCGCAGGGGGGCTTATCGCCCCTTGCGATGCCAGTACAGGCGGTAAAACAGGAAGGCATTTGCCCCCAGCAGCGCCAGATCTATAAGGGCCAACACCAGCCGCCAGTAAGAATGAGGCCCGTACTGGGTGCCGCTCACAGCATTGCTGTTTGCCAAGACGTACAGCATGTGGTGAGCGGCCTCTTTTAACGTCTCCTCATCCACATTGGTTACATCGGCGTCCGCGCTGGATATTACAGCGCTGGCGCCGGCGTTGAGGGCGGCTGCGGCCCCCGTGCCCGACGAAACGGTAAAGACAGCGCCGTTGAAGCGCCACTCGCCGCGGAGCAGGTCGGTGAGAAATGCAGCGGTTTCAGCGCCTTCCACGGCGACGACGCCGGAGGCGCTTGCGCTGCTCAGGCACATCTCGTAGGGGCGCAGATACAGCTCGCGCATGGCTTGAACCCCGCAGAGCACGGCGGCGCCGCTTGCGTCTGAGAGGCCAAAGCCCGTCACAAAGCACAGCGTCCCGGTGGACTCGACGCCGGAGGCGTAGCTGCTGAGCAGGGAGCCGGTGAGCAAACTGTCCTCAGAGTAGGCGTCGCTGCACCAGGCGTTGCGAAGGATTGCGCCGGAAGGGCCGTAGATGGCGGCAAGCCCCATGTCGGCCGCTTCCTGCCCCACGGCCGCCCCAAGGCGCTCCGCCAGATCCGAATCCCAGGTGGAGCCGATCAGCAGCTGGCAGGGAAGCAGCGTGCCGGAATAACTGACCCCGTGGGCGTCGCCGGTCAGACCGCTGCTGCCGTCTGCCAGCAGAACCTGATCCAGCCCGATGGAGGAGATTCCCGAAATGGTGTCATCCGCCAAGGTGGTCAGGGCGGCGAGCTGTTTCTCGCTGAGTCTGTCCAGCAGGCTGTCCCACAGCGGGTCGTCATAGCTGACGCCGGTGAGCTGGGACAGCTTCTTGGCGCTGGATGTCGCTTCCTCCTCTTCGGCGGAATCCGTCTCGGAAGTGGCGGCGGAGACGGCGCTTTCCTCCTCCACATAGGACAGCGTCCAGTCGGAACGGCTCAGCATGACCTCCGGCGCGGAGCCGGAAAGATCGGCCAGGGAAGTGTCATATTTATATTTATCAGTGAGCGTCAACGTGCGGGAGTCCACCGTGGTGTGGGCGTCGCTCTTTAGTTGGATTTCATAGGTGCCTTTGCCCAGGGCAAAACAGTTGTTTTTGGTGTCATAGGAGGCCATATAGGACAGCGGGAAGCTGATTTCCACCGTCACGCTCTCCTCCGGCTCCAGCGTTTCGGTTCGCTGATAGCCCACCAGAACTTCGCTGGCCTTTTCCAGACCGCTGGTCTTATAGGGGAGCGTGGCGTAAATCTCCACCACATCCGCGCCGGAGACCTCTCCGGTGTTGGTGACGGTTACTTCCATTGTGACGGTGGTGCCGTCACAGGCGAAGGATGTGATTTGCCTGTCAAAGGTGGTATAGCTCAGCCCATATCCAAAGGGGTATTGAACGGCTGAGGCATATCCCTCTTCGTCCCCCGCATAGCGGGTTTCATAATAGCGATAGCCCACATAGATGCCCTCGTCGTAGGAGATGGTGGTCGTTTCAGAATCGGCAAGGGCGTTCCCATCGGTGTCAGAGGTGAGGGAAGTCTGCCCCTCCAACGTGCTGCTGGCAGCGGGGGCGCTGGACACATCGTAAAGGTAGGTGGCGGCCGTCTTGCCAGAGGGGGTGATGGCGCCGCTGAGCAGCTCCCCCACGGCGTCCATACCGCCTTCCCCGGGGGCGCCGATCCAAAGGGCGGCGTCAATGCCGTAGGCTTCCACCTGTAGGAAATCCAGCTGCATGACAGAGGGGCTGTTGATGAGGACAATGACGTTGTCAAAGTCCAGACCGGCCACCAACTCAAGCAGCGCAACCTCTTCCTCCTGAAGCATCGGTTCATTGTCCTCCGTGTGGGAAATGGCGATGATGGCGGTGCCGGAGGCGCTTCGGGCGCTGTTCAAAAGGTCGGTGTCATAGGCGCTGGCGTCCGGCTCCGAAGTGACGTCGCCCAGAGACTGATAGAAGGAGAGTAGATCTTCGTACACAGAAAAGCCTGCGGCGGCCAGACTGTCCGCCAGTGTGGTTCGATCGGCTGTGCGCCCGTCGGCGTAAACAGGCTGAACAGAGGCCAGACCAAAGAGACAGATCTCCGGCGTGGTTTTCGGGTCCAAAGGCAGGAGGGAATCCGCGTTTTCCAGCAGGACGGCGCCCTCCGCAGTGGTCTGCGCGGAAAGGGCGGCGGTGGCGGCCAGGTCGTCCTCCAGGGAGGCGCTGGTCGTCAGAGAGCTGAGGTGACGGTCCAAAAAGCCGGACAGGGGCAGGGAGAGCAGTGACAAGAGCAGTGCAGCGGCCAGAAGAAGGGGAAGCACCAGGGCGGGCAGCTTGTGCCAGCGGGTTTCCAGCAAAGGCCTCAAATATTTTATACGCATATGGAACTCCAAAAATTTTAAGGATTTTCTTTAGTTTATTACAAATATTAACATTTGGCAAGGGGCAGGCGGGAAAAGAGATCGCCCAAATACCACAGGATTCCTGTAGAGCTTTACCGGAGGATCCCCGGCTGTCCCAAAATTTTGAACTGGAGTTTGGGCGCGAATGCTGATAAAATAGAAGGCAGCTGGAGAAAGGAGAGGGTGATATGCCAGATTTTTACGCGCATCAGGTCTTCGGCCAACAGGTGTATCAGGCGCTGCCGGAGCGCATACAAAAGCTGCTTGCGCCCCAGCTGGATGGCTGGAAATGCGGGCTGTATGGGCCGGATCCGCTGTTTTTCTATCATCCGCTGAGAGCAAACCCGGTCTCCGAGGAGGGGCATGCCCTGCACAGTCTGTCCCCCGGCGTCATATTGGAGCGGTTTTGCGGCATGGAAAACCGCCCCTATGCGCTGGGATATGCCGCGGGATTCCTGTGCCATTACAGTTTGGACGCGATTTGCCATCCGATTGTCAACCAGGCGGCCGCTGGCCACCATTTGAGACATACGATGATTGAGGGGGCCTTTGACCGCTCCCTGATCCCGAAAGGGGATCGGGGGCTTCCATATGAAGCGCCCAAAGAGGACGAGATCTATCAGGCTGGGGCCATCGGGTATGTCAGCGCCGATGGGGCGCAGTTTGCCAGCTCTGTGAAATGGTTTTTGGCTGTCTCCCGCTTTGTGGCGAAATTCCGCCGGCTGACCCCGGGGCGCAGAAAATGGCAGCCCACGGTGCAGCAGCTCGCGGAGGCCATGCAGGAGGCGGTGCCCCTGTGCGCGGAGCAGGTCACAGCGCTGGTGGATGCTCTGGAGTCGGGCCGGGCGCTGTCCTTTCTGCCGAAAACCAACTTTCAGGGCATCCATGGGGCCCAGTCAAGGCGGGCTGCCGTGGGGGCGGAGCCAAAGGGCCATGCTCTGGTTTAAGTAGCAGCGCCCCAGACCTTTTCGGCCAAATGGATGCACAGGAGGTGTGCTTGTGGAAGAATATTACATCCCCACCGGCCCCGGTGAGGGGGAGTATGTGGAAAAACGCTCCCGTTTCCTGGGCAAGGTCCGGCATGTGGAGAGCGAAGAGGAAGCCCGTGCCTTCATCGACGCCATGAAAAAGCGGTATCATGATGCCCGCCACAACTGCTGGTGCTACATCCTGAAGGAGGGCGTGACCCGCTATAGCGACGACGGGGAACCCCAGGGCACGGCCGGACAGCCCATGCTCCACGTCTTTCAGGGAGAACAGGTTACGGATGTGGTCTGCGTGGTCACCCGTTACTTCGGCGGGGTACTGCTGGGAACCGGGGGACTGTGCCGGGCGTATACCAGGGCCGCCAGGGATGCCCTGGACGCGGCGGGCATTTCCGTCGTCCGCCGCTGGGTCAAGGTGGAAATTCCCTGCGGATACAACCAGTTCAGCCGGATTGCCCAGGAAATTGCCGGTTGGGACGGCGTGGTTTTGGATACACAATACGGCGCGGATGTCACTCTGGAGGCACTGCTGCCGGAGGAAAAGGAGCGCGGGTTTGCCGCCCACATCGCCGAATGCACCGCCGGAACGGTGGAGGTGAAAACGGTGGGGGAGGAGAGGAGAGCCGCGCCGTTATTGAGAGGGAGATAACATGCAAGAAGAACGGATTCAGGAAATCAAACCCTATATACACAACGTGAAATATTACGAAACGGATCAGATGGCCATTGTCCACCACTCCAATTACATCCGCTGGTTCGAGGAGGCCCGGATAGACTGGATGAACCAGATCGGCGCCAATTTTGTGGAAGTGGAGCGGCGGGGTCTGGTGGTGCCGGTGGTTCGCGTAAGCGCCGGCTATAAGACCATGACCCACTTTGGCGACGACGTCTGCATTTCGGTCAAGCTGACGGCGTACAACGGCATCCGGTTCTGCTTTGGCTACGAAGTGCGGGATGTTGTGACGGGTGCGCTGCGCTGCGCGGGGGAAAGTGAGCACTGTGTGTTGGATAAACAGGGGCGCATCATCAGCTTGAAGCGGAAATCCCCCGATTTGCATGAAACCTTCCTGGCATATCTGGAAGCTGACTGACCGGGCCTTGTTTGAAACAGATCAACATGCCTCAATGACGGGGCTTTTTCCGCCATGGGGTGGTGATTTTCCCTGCAATCCACAAAGGATTGGGACGTCAAATCGCCTGATTGGTCATAGTTCTCATGTTCAAACAGGGCCGCAGGCGGGGAAGGGCACTTTTCTTTCCCATGGCGGCGTGGTATACTGTTGACAAGCCAAATGTTGGGAATCCCGCACAGGAGGAAGTGACGTGATGTTAAACGAAAGAATGGTGGAGCTGGGGACGGCCCGCAGTGTCATCCGTGAGTTATTTGAGTACGGAAATCAGCGGTCGGCAGTGGTCGGCCCCGAACATGTTTTTGACTTCTCGCTGGGCAATCCCAGCGTCCCCCCACCGGAAGAGGTGAAGCAGAAAATCATAGAGCTGTGCCAGACGAGGGACCCGGTTCAGCTCCACGGCTACACCAGCGCCCAGGGGGCGGCTGAGGTTCGCCATGCGCTGGCCCAGAGCATTAACCGCCGTCAGGGCACCCACTTCCACGCCGACAACCTCTTCATGACCTGCGGCGCGGCGGCCTCCCTGACCTGCTGCCTGAACGGTTTGTGCAATCCGGGGGATGAGGTCGTGGTCTTTGCCCCCTATTTCCCCGAGTATTCGGTGTTTATCCAGGGGGCAGGGGCGAAAATGGTGCTGGTTCCTGCCGACATCCAGACGTTTCAGATTCCCTTTGACCAGCTGGATGAGCGAATGAGCGAAAAGACCAAGTGCCTGATCGTCAACTCGCCCAACAACCCCTCCGGCGTGGTCTATTCCGAGGAGACGGTGAAGAAACTGGCGGACTATCTGCGCAGCAAAGAGCAGGAATATGGCCACCCCATTTACCTGTTGGCAGATGAGCCATACCGTGAAATTGTGTTCGGCGGCACCCAGGTTCCATACCTGACCAACTATTATGACGACACGTTGGTCTGCTATTCCTACTCCAAGAGCCTGTCCCTGCCCGGGGAGCGCATTGGTTACATCGTCGTCCCCGACGCCTGCGCCGATGCCAAGCTGGTCTATGCCGCCTGTGCCGGGGCGGCCCGCTCCCAGGGCTATGTCTGCGCGCCCAGTATGATGCAGCTGGTGGTGGCAGCCTGCTGTGATGTTCCCGCAAACGTGGCGGTTTACGAGCGCAATGCCAATCTGCTGATGGAGGGCTTTCAGGAGATGGGCCTTACCTGTGTCCGTCCCGATGGCACCTTCTATCTCTTCCCCCGCACCTTGGAGCCGGACGACGTGGCCTTTGCCGAGCGGGCCAAGAGCTTGGATCTGCTGGTGGTTCCGGGCAGCGGGTTCGGCTGCCCCGGCCATGTGAGAGTTTCTTATTGCTGTCCCACGGAGCGCGTCGAAAAGGCGCTGCCGGTTTTTCAGAAGCTGGTGGATCTGTACCGGTGAGGCGGAAAGGGAGACAAGATTCGATCAAACGTGAAAAGGAGAATTTCCATGATTAAATCCAAAGAGGAAATGCGCAAAGGCTCCGTCAACGGTCTGCGCGGCGGCGTGGGCGAGCTTTATCAGCTCCACCTTCTGGAAAAAGAGGAGACCGGCGGCCGTACCGACCTGTTTACCATCTTCACCATCCTGCCCGGACGCAGCATCGGCCTGCACACCCACGACACCAACGCGGAGGTCTACTATGTCCTGAAGGGCGAGCTTGTGGTGAATCAGGACGGACAGGAGCACGTTGTCAAGGAGGGCGGCGTGGTATTTACCGCAGACGGCGCCAGCCACAGCGTGGAAAACCGCAGCGATGCCCCGGCTGAGATGCTGGCCGTCCTCTTCCCCCGCTGATGGGAGGGCTGTTTTTGCGGCCCAAAGAGCAAAAAGCTCCCCCCTCGGCTGCGGTGCTGGTGCCGCTGGTCACGGGCGGGGAGCTTTCTGTCTTATTTGAGGTGCGTTCGGCGTCTGTCCGTCAGCCGGGGGAGGTGTGCTTTCCCGGAGGGAGGATGGAAGCGGGGGAGACGCCCCGGGACTGCGCCCTTCGGGAGACCCGGGAGGAGCTGAGCATCCCCCCGGAAAAAATCCGCCTGTTTGCCAGCCTGGAGCCCTATCTGCACGGTTCCGGCCGGGCCGTATATCCGGTGGTGGGAGAGATCTCCCGGGACGCCGTGGAGCACCTCATCCAAAACCGGGCTGAGGTGGCGGAGACCTTCACCGTGCCCTTGGAATGGCTCCGGGAGCACGGCCCGGAAATGCTCGGCTATGACATGGTTCCCGATCTGGATACCATTCCGGAGATTTTATATCCCACGGTATCCCGCTACCGGAACCGCCACAAAACCCCGGTCTGGGTCTATCAGGGGCATGTGATCTGGGGGCTGACGGCACGCATTTTGCAGGAAGTCCTCCAGCGGATGGAGGAGGGGTAGCCCCTCCGGCCTTTATTCCCCATTCAGGGAGCGGAACCGCTCCCAGGCGGTGGCTTCCCTCACTGCTCCGGTTGCCCCGACTTGCTCCACGCAGATGCTCGCGCAGGCATTGGCAAACCTGGCGCATGAGATTGGCTCCAGCCCCAAATGCAGGGCGTGAAGGAACCCGGCTGCGAAGGTGTCTCCGGCGCCGGTGGTGTCCGCACAGTGCGGAACCGGGTAACCGGCCACCTGAAGGCAGATATCTCTGTTTTTCAGCAGACAGCCGCTGGCTCCGGTTTTGATGGCCACATTTTTTACCCCGGCGGCCAAAAGACGGTCCGCCATTGCTTCCGGATTCCGCTCCCCTGTGACGGCTTGGGCTTCGCTCTCGTTTGGGAAGAGATAGTCTACATATTGCAGGCAGCAGGCGAGATCTTCCACCGTCTCTCCCTGCTTGCGGCGCGTCATATCCGCGCAGAGGGTCATGCCCCGCTCCTTTAGCTGGCGGAACAGGGTTGCCATTTTTTCAGGGGTGAAGAGGGGGGAGACGAATATGCTGGCAAAACTCGCGATCTGGATTCCCTCCCCGTGCTCCAACGCCTTTTCGGCGTGACACAGGTCAAACCGGCGGAGGGAGCCGGTGCTGGATGTGATAAAGCGGCGCTCTCCTGCGGCGTCCACCAGCACGACGTTGATGCCGGTGTCCATCTCCGGGGAGCGGGTGACGGCGGCGGTGTCAATGCCGGCCTGGGCGCAGCGGCGCAGGACAAAATCCCCCGCCGCATCCTCGCCGATGACCGAGCACAGCCGGACACGGTTCCCCAGGGCGGCCAGCACCAGAGACTCGTTCAGCGCGTCGCCGCCGGGGGACATGGGGATTCGCTCCAGGGGGGTAGAGGGGCGGGAAAAGACGCCGGCGTCCACCGGGCACAGGGAAATATCCACAATGGCGCCGCCAAATATCAAAATTTCCGGGTTTTTCAATGGAGAACCTCCTGAGAAAGGAGCCTAATATGAACAAAGTCATGCAAACGATTCTCTGCCGGCGCAGCTGCCGGACCTTCCGCAGAGAGACCCCGGCAAGGGAGCTGATCGAGCGGATTTTGCAAGCCGGGCAGTGGGCGCCCACCGGCAAAAACCGGCAGAGTGTCCATTTTCTGGTGATCGGGGATCACAAGATCCGCAGCGAGCTGCGCGCACGTGTCCAGTCCGCCTTTGCCCGGATGGAGTGGCGCGACGAACTGGACAGCAGCTTGAAGCACTCCATCAAGCAGTCCCGCATGGGGATTTATGACTACGATTACCACGCGCCGGTGCTGGTGGTCGTGGCCAACAAAAGGGACAATCCCAACGCCATGGCCGACAGCGCCTGCGCCATCCAGAACATGATGTTGGCGGCGGAAAGCATCGGAGTGGGGAGTTGCTGGATTAACCAGCTCCACTGGCTGGACGGAGAGAAGACCATCCGCCGTTATTTGGAGTCCCTGGGCCTGGCCCCGGACGAGACCATCTGTGGCGCGGTGGCCCTGGGGATACGGGATGGAGAGCGGCCCGCCCCGCCGGAGCGGACCGGGATGACCATTACCTGGCTTCCAGATCCGGATCAGTGGGAGAACTGATGAGCCATCAAGGGGGGCTATTCTGGCCCCCTTTTTTAGCGGCCTTCCCCCGTTAACAGATCCCGAATGGGCTGAAAATCGTTCTGGAACTGAACGGCCTGAAATCCCACCTTCCGGGCGCCCTCCACATTTTGGGGCAGGTCGTCAATAAACAGGCACTCCTCGGCCTGGAGGTGATAGCGGTTTAGCAGGTGCCGGTAAATGCGCGGCTGGGGCTTGGCGGTGTGGATGTCGGAGGAGACGACATATCCGTCGAAGTAGTCCAGGGAGGAGAAGTTGGGGAAATACTCATAAAATTTGTCGCTGGCGTTGGACAGTATATAGATCCGGTAGCCGGACTCCTTGCAGAAACGGACAAATTCTCTGGCGCCCTCCAGCGGAACCATGCAGTCATACCAGCGGGTGCAGATTTCTTTCAGGGCGCTGTGCAGGCGCTGGGGGACGCGCAGGCTGACCAGGGCGAAACGATCCTCATCGCGGATCAGACCCAAATCGGCCTCCGCCCACTCGGGGCCGCAAAAAAGTTCCCGGTAGATCAACGCGCGATCTTCTTCATTGTCCAGGTACTTTTCCAGGGAATAGCGGGGATTATAGTCCAAGAGGACATTTCCCATGTCAAAAACAACATTTTTTATCATATGTATGCCTCCTCGATGGCAAAACTGGATTCTCAGGAACCCATGGGGGATGTTTTTCTATTAAAAAAGTATAGCGTGGACATCCGCAGATTGCAATACGCAGAAACAACAGGTTTCAACCGGCCTGTATGCAATTTTTGAGTAAAATAAAACCATTGATGCAGAAGATGCTGCACCCCATTCGCTGTGCAGGATAGGCTGCAAAAACTTTTTGAAAAAAGATGAGAAAAACACTTGACAAAGGCGGGAGAGGGTGATATATTATAGTCAACAAAAGAAAGAGGTGATTCCAAAGAAACACTGAATCAGGAGCTGACCCGTTAAAGTCAGACATTCCCATCCACTCCCATCCGAAGAAAGGATGATGTTATGAGGTTTGCTAATAGATCGGCAATCAAATAACATAGGAGGTACGGTCCAATGTACAAGTAAGTTTGAACGTTCCCACCTAAGCCGAATGTAAAGGGGGAAGTGCTGAATGGCATTTGTACTACTGATTATTTCCAAGACTGGTTGAAAGGAATGAGTCCAAAGATCTATTAAAATCGCCACGGCGGTAAGAAGAGCCGAATCCGAAAAACGAGGTATGGTCCCATGAACAGTGAGCACCAAAACTGACCCGATCCAGAGGTTGAATGGATTGGGTCAGTTTTTTTGCCTTCGGGGGCCTTTGCGAGAAAAAGAGGCCGCCCCGCAGGGGGACAGCCTCGAAAGAAACGGGAGCGGTTATTCCAGAAGGGACTTCACAAAATTCCAGATGGATTTTGCAATCTTGATGATCGCCTGAATCACCTTCTGAATGAAGTTGACGGCAGCTTCAGAGTCTATGTCCAATTCAGCAACCATGTCCTTGACCTTATTATATAGTTCACTGGCCTGCTGCTCCAGCGCGTCGATGTCAATATCGGTATCTTTGAGCTTGAGCATCAGGTTGATGACCTGCTCTTTGGTTTCGTTGCTGATGGTGATGTTCATCGTCGTGCAGAGCTGATCCAGTGCATCTGAAATCGCGTCCTCGTCCAGATCCTCTTCCAGCATCTTCTGTTTCAATGCGGCGATCAATTCAGCCGCCTGATCGTTGTCGCCAATTTCATCGCCCACTTCACCGGTGGTGACCAGTTCATCCACGGCGGCGTCAGCGCTTTCGGAAGAAATCTCTTCTCCGCTCATCAGGGAGTAGGCCTTCATGGCGCTGACCAGCGCGCAAGTGCCGCTGACACTGAAGGGGGCCGCGATGATAATCGTGCAGTCCTCAACGCCCACATCGATCAGAGCGTTTTGATACATGGACACGGTGCAGTAGGAGATGTTATAGGCCTCGACCGAGATGCCGCTGCCCTCTTCGCCGGGAATCAAAAGGATGGAGGAGATGGCCTTGCTGCCAATCACCGAGCTGGAGAGGTAGTCGTCCAGGGCTTCGTGTTCTTCCTCGTTCGTGGTGGTGGAGATCTGGTAGATGCTGTCATCTTCAATCCCCATCAGCTGATAGACTGTGGAAATTTGATCCTCCGTCAAATCGGCGCCCAAAATCAGGTAACCCTGAGTGTCAACGCTATCTGCCAGCGCGGCAGCCGACAGGGAGAACATCAGGCAGAGTATCAAAAAACCTGCCGTAATTTTGCGCATCATAAGACGTTTCACAACCTTTCGTTTGATTGAGTTGTATTGTACCATACACGCCGGGAAAGTCAACAACCATTCGGTAACAAAAGTTCTAATAAAATGGTTGACAAAATTAAGTGAATGTAATATTTTACATCTTAAGAGAAGCCCGTGGGAGGAAGACAGGGCGGAGATCTGCTCCGCACCGGGAACCCCATAACGGATACCAGCGGCGCCGGCCTGCCGGCGGGAGATTGTATTTTGGCCTGTAATCTGCTACAATATATCTGCTGAACCCACCATAAGCGGGGGCCTTGTGAGGGAAGCGGATGCAAAGGCAGCTTTGCGATGGCGCAAGCCCCATTGGCCCTGAAAGGCCGGGGTGTCCGGTCTGGTTTCGTACCCATGGCAATCAGGACAAATACGGAAGGAGAAACGTGATATGTATCGCATTCTGGAATTGAATCCGCAGCTGATGCCCTTTGAAGGGGACATCCGGCTGCGCATGGGCAATTACGAATATAAAAAGTCCCAAATCCTGAAAGAGGGAGAGACGTTAGCCGACTTTGCCAATGCCCATCTATACTTCGGTTTCCACCATACGGACGAGGGCTGGGTCTACCGGGAATGGGCGCCCGGCGCCGACCAGCTGTACCTGGAGGGGGAATTTAACGGCTGGAATCAGACCAGCCATCCCTTGACCAAAATTGACCCCTATTTTGGCGTCTGGGAGATCAAATTGCCGGAGGAAACGCTGCATAACGGGATTAAGGTTAAGACTGTGGTCAGAAATGGGGACCGCCTGAGCGAGCACATCCCGCTGTACGCCCGCCGCGTGGTGCAGGATGAGCAGACCTACCAGTGGACCTGTGAGGTCTGGGACGACCGCAACCGCTTTGCGTGGGAGGACGAGGGATTTTGCCTGGACGCGCCCCTGCTGATCTATGAAGCCCATGTGGGCATGGCGCAGGAGGAGGAGAAGATCGGCACCTATCGGGAGTTTGCCGATCAGACCCTGCCCCGCATCAAAAAGGCTGGCTACAACACCATCCAGCTGATGGCCATTATGGAGCACCCCTACTATGGCTCCTTTGGCTACCAGGTGTCCAGCTTTTATGCCGCCTCCAGCTGGTTTGGGCTGCCGGAGGATCTGAAATATCTGGTCAACACCGCCCATAAGATGGGAATCCGGGTTCTGCTGGATGTGGTTCACTCCCACGCGGTGAAAAACACCGCGGAGGGCATCAATCTCTTTGACGGCACCACCGAGCAGTTCTTCCACTCCGGCGGCCGGGGGGAGCATCCGGCCTGGGGCACCAAATGCTTCAACTATGACCGCAATGAGGTTCTGCATTTTCTGCTGTCCAACCTGAAATTCTGGATGGAGGAGTACCACTTCGACGGTTTCCGCTTTGATGGGGTCACCTCTATGCTGTATCTGGATCACGGTCTGGGCACCGACTTCAACACCAATGACAAGTATTTCTCCATGAATACGGACACTCAGGCAGTCACCTATTTGCAGCTGGCAAATGAGCTGATTCACGAGATCAATCCCCACGCCATCACCATTTCGGAGGACATGTCCGGTATGCCCGGTATGTGCCTGCCCATTGCAGACGGCGGGATTGGCTTTGACTACCGTCTGGGCATGGGGCTTCCCGATATGTGGATTAAGCTGGTCAAGGAACAGCAGGATGAGGACTGGAATCTGGAAAAGATCTGGAGCGATATGTGCCTGCGCCGTCCCGGGGAAAAGACCGTCGCCTATGTGGAGAGCCATGACCAGGCGCTGGTGGGGGACAAGACCATGATCTTCCGTCTGGCTGACGCCAGTATGTACACGGACATGGACAAGATCTGCCACAATTTGACCATTGACCGGGCCATTGCGCTCCACAAGATGATTCGCCTGTTGACCCTTGCAGGGGGCGGCGAAGGCTATCTGAACTTTATGGGCAATGAATTTGGCCATCCCGAGTGGATCGACTTTCCCCGGGAGGGCAACGGCTGGTCCTTCAAATACTGCCGCCGGCAGTGGAGTCTGGTGGATAACGGCTTCCTGAAGTATGAGTGGCTGAACAACTTTGACCGGGATATGATTGCCATGGCCAAGCGTTACAGCATCTTCCACCAGGCCATGGCGGACCTGGATATGGTTCACGTGTCCGACCATGTGCTGGCCTTTGAACGCAGCGGCTTGCTGTTTGTCTTCAACTTCCATCCCACCCAGTCCTTTATGGACTATATGTTCCCGGTGAAGCGCCCCACCGACTACGAAGTCATTTTGTCCACAGATGACAAGCAGTATGGCGGCATGGAGAACATCCGTCATCAGACGTATTCCTCCTTTATTCCCGGGGTTGAGGGCAGCCATCTCAAGCTCTACCTGCCCAGCCGCACCGCAGTGGTTTTGCGCAGTGTGCCGCCCAAGCCCGCCCAGCCCAAAAAGCCCGCCGGCGTGCCTAAAAAAGCGGCGAAAAAGCCGAATTGAACCAGAAGGGGAGGGAGCGATTCCTCCCCTCTTTTGACGGAGGAAGGGAAATGAAACGATGTGTTGTGCTCTTCGGCACAGATCCGATCACGGAGGCCATGGCAAGGGGGGCCTTTCGGGACAAAGGCATTGAGGTCATCGTGCCGGCGCGCAAAGAGTATCTGAAACCTCTGGGCAGCTTTGCCGGGGAGCCGTGGAATCTTCCGGCGCCGGACTATCAGGGCCCCTTCCCGGAACCGGTCGTCCTGCTCTGCCATCTGGAGCGCGAGCTGGATGGCGTCCTCGCCCGGTTGGGAACCATTCGCCTGGGGAAGGGGGTTCTAAAAGCGGTTTTGACGGAGCATAACCGCTGCTGGAATGCCGTTATGCTCCTGGGGGAGCTGCAAAAGGAGCGAAATGCGATAGAACCGTGAGGAAATGTCGAAGGGCGAAAAAGTTTTAAAATTGTTAAGAATTGTTGCTTGTTATCTGCCTGCCATTGTGTTAGTGTAAAAAACAGGGATACGATTGTTTCCGTATTCCACGGCTTATAGAGGAGGGATACCATGAGTGAAAAAACGGGCGAAAGCGCAGTGGTGGAACCCAAGACGCGAAAAAGGTTCCTTCAGATAGGGGTTGTCTGTGCCGTTCTGGTGCTGTTGGCTGTGGGTTATTTTGCCATGGCTCAATACTATACTGACCGGTTTCCCATGAGGACGGAGATCAACGGGTTGGATGTCAGCAACCTCACCGCGAGCAGCGCCAAGAGCCTGCTCAACGAAAACGCGCAGGCGTACACGCTGACCATCCAGGAGCGTAACAACGTTGTGGAGACCATTTCCGCCCAGGATATCGACCTGGTCTATGAGGACAGCGGAGAGGTGGATGAGCTGCTGTCCGCCTACAACCCGTACATGTGGCCGCTGTATCTGCTGAGCAAGGATGAGCTGAGCGTGTCGAGCGACACCACCTATGACGAGGAGAAGCTGGACGCCGTTTTGAGCGAGCTGAACTGCTTCGATGAACAGTACATCACAGAGTGTGCCAACGCCTATCTGGTTTTGACGGACGACGGCTTGTCCATTCAGGAGGAAGTCGAGGGCACCGAGCTGGATGAGGACGCGGCCATCGCACGCATCAAGGAGGCGATTGCCAGCAGTGAGACGGAGCTCGACTTGGATGAGGAAGGGCTTTATGTGGAGCCGGAGGTTCGCAGCGATGATGAGACGCTGGTGACGGAAAAGGAAAAGGTGGACCTGTGGCTGAGCAGCGTGATCACCTTTGACTTTGAAGACGACCGGGTTTACACGGTGGATCAGGATGTGATCTGCGACTGGCTGGTGTGTGACGACAGCGGCAGCTATGATCTGGATGAGGAAGCCGTTACGGAGTGGGTCAAGACGCAGCTGGCCTATAAGACCGACACCTTTGGGCTGACCCATGAGTTTACCACCCACTCAGGTGAGGTCATCACCCTGACCGGCGGCGACTATGGATGGTGCATCGCCAGAAGCGACACGGCGGAGAAGATCATCGAGGCCGTCAAAGAGGGCAGTCAGGAGACCATGGAGCCTGAGTATCAGTACACGGCCAACTACCGCGGCGTGGATGATATTGGCGGCGATTACATTGAAATTTCCATTTCAGAGCAGAAAGTGTACGCCTATAAGGACGGCGAACTGATTGTGGAGTCAGATGTGGTCACCGGCAGCGTGGCCGACGGATACGATACACCCTCCGGCAGCGTCTGGGCGGTGGACTGCCACCAGAGCCCCGCGGTTCTGGGCACTCTGGACACCATGGGATACAGCTCCCCGGTCACTTACTGGATGAGCTTTACGGGCAATGTGGGCCTGCACGACGCCGACGGATGGCGCACTGCATACGGGGGAGATATTTATCTGACCAATGGCTCCCATGGATGCGTCAACACGCCGACGGCTGCCATGGCTGTCATTTACGAGAACTTCGATGTGGGCGATCCGGTGATTGTCTACTAAATCGTGCCCCTTTGCGGCGGCTCCGATTCTGGTACATAAGAGAAGACACCTGTACGGTATGTTCCGACAGGTGTCTTTTCATGGGACGAACCCCGTGGCGGGGTTTGATGTTACCGGTTGTCGACTTTTTCGGGGTACAAATCGTGGTTTGCCATTCGCTTCCAGGCCACTTCCTCCCAGCGGGTGCCGGGTTTGCCGTAATTGCAGTACGGATCGATGGAGATGCCGCCCCGGGGGGTGAACTTGCCCCAGACCTCAATATACTTGGGGTCCATCAGGCGGATCAGATCCTTCATGATGATGTTTACACAGTCCTCATGGAAATCGCCGTGATTGCGAAAGGAGAAGAGGTAGAGTTTTAAGCTCTTGCTCTCCACCATGCGCTCGCCGGGGACATAGGAGATGGTGATGGTGGCAAAATCTGGCTGGCCCGTAATGGGGCACAGGCTGGTGAACTCCGGGCAGTTGAACTTGACAAAGTAGTCGTTGTCCGGGTGCTTGTTGGCAAAGGTTTCCAACACCTCAGGGGCATAATCGGATGCGTACCGGGTGTTTTGGTTGCCCAACAGGGTCAAAGATTCCGTTTCTCTCATTTCTTCCACGCCTCCATCAGGGGATCGCTGATGCCGTTGGCGGCAAAGGCCGCCGCCCGGTCGATGCAGGTGCCGCACTTTCCGCAGGGCTTGTCTCCTCCGGCGTAGCAGCTCCAGGTCAGTTCATAGGGGACGCCCAGCTCCAACCCCTTTTTCACCACCTGGCTCTTGGTCCAGTGGACAAAGGGGGCCTCCACGTGCAGCTGGTGGCCGCTGCCCTCGTAAATGGCGGTGTCCATGGCGTTGCTGAAGGCGCTGGAGCAGTCGGGATAGGCAAATCCGGCCGCGTCGTCCGCATGGGCGCCGTAATAGATCACGCTGCAATCCCGGCTCAGGGCAATGCTGGCTGCAGAGGACAGGAACAGGCCGTTTCGGAAGGGGACATAGGTGGAGACGGGACGGCTGCCGCCGGTCTTTTTGATCTGTTCGGCGTAATTTTCCTGGGGAATGGTCTCTGTTGACTGCTGCAACAGGGAGCAGTTGGAATACTGAAAGATTGTGGACAGATCCAGATACAAATGCTCCACATGGTAATAATGGGCAATGCGCTGGGCCGCCTCCAGTTCCTTTGCGTGCTTCTGACCATAGGAGACCGAGAGGGCGAGGACGTTGCCGCTGCCGTACTGGTCGACAGCCATGGCCAGTGCGGTGGTGGAATCCACGCCGCCGCTGAATAAAACAAGTGCTTTCATGTTTATGACCTCATCGTGTTATGGGTGTAAAATCGGGTTTCAAAAAACGAAACCGGTTGGTTTGCGCCGGGGTTGCCGGTGGGGGAAAAATAGGCGGGGAACAGCCCTGCCGCCCAGGGGGCGCCCACTGGAGAACGTCTGATGTGTCCGGACAGGGCCGTTACCGCAGAAACAGCTGCAAGCTAGGATCCTCCTGGAACTTGCCCCGCAGCTCGGTGGTCAGCGTCTTGCTGCCGGGCTTTCGGATTCCCCGGGCGGTCATGCAGCTGTGGCAGCCCTCCAGAATCACCGCCACGTCAGCGCTGCCGGTGACCTCCTGAATGACGTCTGCAATGTCCCGGCCAATGCGCTCCTGAAGCTGGAGCCGTTTGGACACCATGTCACAGATGCGGGCGACCTTGGAGAGGCCGATGACCTTTCCGTTGGGGAGATAGGCTACCGTGGCCTTCATGTCGTACATCAGGGCCATGTGGTGCTCGCAGTAGGAGAACAGGTCGATATCCTTGATGACGACCAGTTCCCGGCTGTCGCTGTTCTCCAAGCCGTCTTCAAAGGTCTTGTCAAACATCTGGGCGATCTCGTGGTTGGTGTAGTTCATCCCCTCAAAGACTTCCTGATACATCCGTGCCACGCGCTGGGGGGTTTCCTTCAGCCCCTCCCGGTTCGGGTCATCTCCCAAAGCGATGAGGATGCCGCGGATGTGTTCTTCAATTGCCTTGGTATCAATCATAGGTTACACACCTCGTTTCATGGGATCCCAGATGACCTTGTGCATCTGGATTTGCAGCCTTGCCCGGTTCAGCCGGTGCTCCATCAGGAAATTCACAATTTCCACCGGTTCTATGGCCCCGAAGACGGGGCTGAAATAGACGTGGCAACGGTGCAAAAGGTCATAGGTTTGGATGATTTCCAGGGCGCGCTCCAAATCCGCCCGGGTGCCAGAGACGAACTTCACCGTATCCGAGGCCCGCAGAAGGGAAAAGTTCCCGGGGCGCATGGCGGCCTCGCACCCGCTGGAGGGCAATTTGTAGTCCATGGTGAACAGGGGACGCCGCCCGGTGCAAAAGGGGGCCAGATCCACGGCGCCGTTGGTTTCGATCTCCACAGAGAGCGTAGCGTCGGCCAGCAGCCGCTCCAGCAGATCCCCAATTTCCGGCTCCAGAAGGGGCTCCCCGCCGGTCAGGGTGACGTTGGTGATGCCGGTGGAGCGGATGTAGCGGTATACCTCTTCCGGTGTCCGGGTTTTGCAGGGGGCGTCCGGCTCGTTGGCGTACATGCTGTCACAGTAGGAGCAGCGCAGATTACAGCCGTGAAACCGGATAAAGACGGCCAGCTCACCGGCGCGCGGCCCCTCGCCGTTGATGCTGACAAAGGATTCAATGACGTTCATGACTGTTCGTAAACCGCGCAGTTGGTTGGCGTCTCATAGACCATGACCCGATGGACGGCGTATCCTTTCTGTTGTAATTGTTCAAAAAAATACCGGGAGAATTCTTCCGCGGTGGGGCGGAAGGGGAGAGAGATGAGACGGAAGTCCTCCCCCCGCAGGGCAAGGATGGTTTCCTCTTTCAAGGTGCCGGACTCGTAGATCAGACTGTGGTCCAGCGCGTCACACATGGCGCGCACATCCCGTTTCAGATCGCCGAAATCCATCACCATTCCCCGGGCCTGCCCAGCGGTCTCCAGAGCAGCGCTGGCGATTTCCACCACCACGCGCCATCGGTGACCGTGAAGGTTGTGGCACTTGCCCTGATAGCCCTTGAGAAAATGGGCGCTGTCAAAGGCGTGCTCGGTTGACAAATAGTACATAACATCGCTCCAAACAAAAAAGACAGACGCAGAGCGCCTGTCCTGGAATTCTCCGGCAGACCGCAGCGGGTCCGCCGCACACGCCATGTGCAAAGAGCCGTGGCCGGCAATCATGGCGGGAGAGTCACATTCAGAATAGGAGCCCTGGTTTTGTTTATAGACAGGATGGTGCAAACGAACTGTCTGATTGCCCCGGAGGGTGGGGCCGATTTTGTCATTTTGGAAAGTCTTTTCGGCCGCCCCGCGTGCCATAAGGGGCCAGGAAAGCGGTTGGACAGTTTTCCCTATAGGCGCCAGACCTGTGGAAACGGCCGTGTTTTCAAAATACCACTACAGTATAACACGCCCAGATAGGACATTCAAATACAATTTATGTGGCAGGACAGGATTTGCGTCCCCTCAGTCCTGTCCCAGCGCCTGGCTCTGGGCCGAAAAGAAATCGGCGCCAACCAACGTGTCTTTGATTTTTTCCACGGTCTGCTCGGTGGTTAACCCGTCCGCCTCCAAAATGATGTCCGCATACTTCTCATAGAGGGGGGTGCGCTGCTGGAACAGATCGTAAAGGGTTTCCCCCTTCGCCATTGCCACGCCCCGGGTTTTGATGTTTGTCAGGCGGGATTCAATGACTTCATAGCGGTGTTTCAAATAGATGATTGTGCCCAGTTCCTTCAAGTTGGACATGGCTTCCTCGCCGTAGATGACGCTGCCGCCGGTGGCAATGACGCTGCGTTCGGCCCTCAACTGGGCCACCATCTCGGTTTCAAATTGAATAAAACCGTCCAGCCCTCGATCTGCAATGATTTCTATCAGGGTCTGATCGGTGTGCTCCTGCAAAATCAGGTCGGTATCGATAAAGCGATACTTGAGAAGTTTGGCCAAAATGACGCCTACCGTGCTCTTGCCGGAGGCGGGCATGCCAATCAATATAATATTTTTCTGCATCATAAAGACATTTACCCCCCTTGATCTGGGATATTATATCACAGTGGGAATGGCTTTCCATCGGGCGGGGTGATTAAAATTCCGGCCCACCGGATGAGGATTCTTAGATAAATTGTCCGGTTTGGCCGCGCCGCCGGGAAATAGGGGGCTTGGGGCAGGGCTTCCCGCCGGGATGGAGCCGTTCCAAACCGATGGCCGTGCCCCTGCCCTATCCGGTGAGCAGATCTTGTCTCCCGGCAACGTCTTATCCACCCCGAAAGTGAAAAAACACCTTAAAATGCCGATGACTTTGACATTTTAAGGCGTTCCCTATGGCACACCCGAAGGGACTCGAACCCCTAACATTCAGAACCGGAATCTGACGCTCTATCCATTGAACTACGGGTGCATCTGGTTTCAGCTTGACCATTATATCAAGTTTTGAAGAAAAAGTAAAGGGGGATTTCAGGGAAAATTTTAGAGCTTGTGCAGGAGTACGTATATAATTAAATGGATATCATGATGAGACAGACTCCCCTATCAGAAAGCCTGTCTCATTTTTTCTTCTCTATTTGGGCCTTGTTTAAAAAGGCTTCTCAAACTCCAAGGAAGTCTTGGACTCCTTCATCACAGACTGACTTGATCAGCTGGACGAAAGAATACTGAAAAGCGCTCCTAACAGGGGAGCAACTGCCAGCATCACCAGGGAGAAAACCAACGACGAAACAGACACCAATGTGGCCCTCTGGCCAGAGGGAACCATTTCATTGATTTTTACATCACTGCGCACCGCCAGGATATCGTCCAGTGTTCCGGCCAGGAAAGCCCCGGCCAAAACCACCGGCAGCCAGGATGTGGATGCCAGACAGGTTCCTATCAAAACGCCGCTCCCGCACAAAAGCGCCAGCGAACGATAGCGCATCCGTCCGGCAAACCGCGCAAGCTGTAATCCCAGCATACTGCTGAGCCCCAGCAGAAACAGCACCGCCCCCAACCAGCCGGTCGGAACGCCAATCTCTGGCAACCGCGCCTGCAGCAGATAAAGCAGCATGGTGGCAACAGAACCAATTGCGGCATCGCAAAACATCAATTGCAGCACCTTTGGCTGGTGAATGATAAAGCCAATGCTCTCCCGCACCGCAGCGCAAATGCGTCGGGACGGATTTTCCCCAGGGGACACGGGCGTTTCCGGCTCTTTTAGCCGCAGAGCCGGCCACAGTCCCAGCAGTGCCAATGTGAAATCCACGCCATAGGCGGCACGTGGCCCGATCCATAGCGCCGCGCCTGTGCAGAGGGTGGCGATTGTTGAACCAGTCTTCCATATCGTCGAGTCATTGACCGCAAACTTGTCATAGGTACGTTCCTGCTGACACTGTTTCAAGCTCTCATAGGCAAGCGCCTCTCTGGAGCCGGAAGCAAAGTTATATCCCAACGCGCTCAGGGCCATGCCGATAAAAACGCCGCTCATCGAAGTGGAAAGCATCATAGCAATAGAGGCCGCCGCTGACATGCACTGACTGGCGATCAGAGAGCGCTTGCGTCCGAATACATCCGCAATGACGCCGGAGGGCAGTTCAAACAAAAAACTGGTCAAGTGAAACATGGTTTCCGCCAACCCAATCTGCGTCAGTGAAAATCCCCGGGCAGCCAACAGGGCTGCCCAGCAGGCCCCGGCAAACTGGAGGCTGCCAAGTGCAGTAATCGCATAAATCCGGCGAATCTGCCATTTACAATCAAACATAAAAAATCTCCTTTTTCTCACAGGTATTTGCAAGCAAAAGGAGATAGCACACACAATTTTTTTAAGTCGAAAAACGCTTCAACTGGTGGTCTTAGCCTTAAAAAAGGGCGCACTATCCCCTGAAAAGGCCAAAACATTCCCTTTTTGCAGATAAATGTTAGAAAATTTCCAGGCCATTTGTGCGCCCTCCCTTCTGATGATCTAGGTTTATTATACTGTTGGGCACGCCCCTGTGTCAAGAACGGTTGTAATACCAATAAAAAGGTAAAAGGACAGGGCCCCGTCTGAGGCCCCGTTGGCATTCTCCCATTATATATTGGACAAACCTGCCTCAATCCAAATTGCCCGCTTCCAGCTCGTCCAAAAGCTGCCTGTCCTGCTTGGAGGAGAGATCCAGCTTGCTGTACATGTCCGGACGGCGTTCCCGCGTGCGTAAAATCGACTGTTTCCGGCGCCACCTGGCAACGTTGGCGTGATGGCCGGAGAGCAGGATACCCGGCACAGCGCGGCCGTGCCAGATCTCCGGGCGGGAATATTGGGGGAACTCCAGCAGACCGGCCCAGTGGCTTTCGTCCTCATAGCACTCCGGGTCAGACAGGACGCCCGGGATCAGGCGGCAGACGGCGTCGCTGACGGCCATGGCGGCAATCTCCCCGCCGGTCAGCACAAAGTCGCCCAAGCTGATTTCCTCATCCACGCATTCATCGATGAACCGCTGGTCGATTCCCTCATAGTGGCCGCAGACCAGAATCAGCCGGTTGTAATCCCGGGCCAGACGGCGGGCTTCCCTCTGATTGAAGGTCTTGCCGCAGGGAGACATGAAGATGGTGTGGACCCGGCAGCCGGCTTCCTCGCAGATGTGCTTCCAGCAGTGGTAGAGAGGATCGGCCTGCATGACGGCGCCGTGTCCGCCGCCATAGGGATAGTCGTCCACCTGTTTCTGCTTGTTCCTGGTGTAGTCCCGGATTTGGTGGCACTCAATGCGGATGTAGTCGCGCTCCTGGGCGCGGCCCAGGATGGACTCGGAGAGCACGTCGCCCACGGTGTCCGGGAACAGGGTCATAATATCAATACGCATGCGGTACTCCATCACATGCCCTCCAACAAGTGGACGCGGATGCAGCCCTCCGCTTCGTTGATCTCGCGAATAAATTCGGGGACGTCCGGGATCATGTACTCCCGCTCCCCATGGACCACATAGATGTCCTGGGCGGGATAGGTCAGCACATCTGTGACCTTGCCCAGTTCCTCGCCGGTGTCAACGTTGATGACCGTCAGACCGATCAGGTCTGCCACAAAGTGGGCGCCCTCCGCCAGGGGAATCTGGCTCCGATCCGTCAGCACCACCTTGTTTTTCAGGGGAAGGGCCTCGTCAATGGAGTGGATCCCCTCCAGCGCGATGAGGGCGAAACGGCCATGGGTGCGGGCGCTGCGGATGGGATAAACCGTGCCCCCTACCGTCAGGGTTTCCAACTCGCCAAAGAGCGAGGGATCGTCCAGCCAGGAGTCCACCTTCATTTCGCCGCGTATGCCATGGGTATTGAGGATCTTTCCAACTTCTAGCATCTGGTTTTTCATTGTGTTTCTCCTCCGTAAAGAGACTCGAGAATCAAGCTCCAATCAGCCTTGCGCACAACAGTGAAAAGGGCGCGTCACTGCAACGCGCCCTTTGCTTTCTTTAATCCACGATCTCAACAGAAACGCGGGTATTGTTCCGTTGGGCCAGGGAGCGCACCACGGCGCGAATCTCTTTTGCGATTCTGCCCTGACGGCCAATGACCTTGCCCATGTCTTCGGGGGCGACCCGGAGCTCCAGAACAATTTCACCGTCGCAATCAATCTCATTCACGCTGACCTGATCGGGATGGTCTACAAGATTTTGTGCGATATAAGTCAAGAGCTCTTTCATCAAGTGACCTCCGAATTACAGGACACCGGCCTGCTTCAGCAGACGCTTGACCGTATCCGTGGGCTGAGCACCCGTCTTAATCCATGCCTGGGTACGCTCGGCATCGACTTTAACTTCTGCCGGCTCAACCAGGGGGTTGTAGGTGCCCAGCTGCTCGATAAAGCGGCCATCACGGGGATACCGGGAATCTGCCACCACGATACGATAAAAGGGCGCTTTCTTAGCGCCCATGCGGCGCAGCCTGATTTTAACCATTTATCATTCACCTCCAAAGATCATTACATCATTGTTCTATGATAAGGGTACGGGAAGTACCGCAAATCAACGTTTCTTCTTGCGCTTTCGATTTTTGCGCTGACGGCCGGCGCTGTGGGCGCCCATGCCAAAGCCACGCCCGCCGCGCATCATCTGGCTCATATCGGGCATGCTGTTGGGATCGCCGCCGCCCATGATCTGGCGCAGCGCGCGGGGGACACGGCCGTGGGTCATCCGCTTTGTGATGGACTGCATATACTCAAACTGCTTGAGCAGCTTATTCAGATCCTGGACGGTGGTGCCAGAACCCTGGGCAATCCGGCGCTTCCGGCTGCCGTTCAGAATGCGGATGTCCTCCCGTTCCGCCTTGGTCATGGAGAGGATCATTGCCTCTGTGCGGGCAATGGCCGATTCATCGATCTGGCTCTCGTCAATCTTGCCTGCCATGCCGGGCATCTTCTGCAAAATGTCGTAGATGCTGCCCATCTTTTTCGTTTCCTGGAGCTGGTCGTAAAAGTCCTGCATGGTGAAGGTGTTGGAGCGGATCCGATTGGCGATCTTCTCCGCCTTTTGCTCGTCCAGAGCATCCTCCGCCTTTTCAATCAGGCTCAGCACGTCGCCCATGCCCAGAATCCGGCTTGCCATCCGGTCAGGGTGGAAAACTTCAATGGCGTCCAGCTTTTCCCCTACGCCGCAGAACTTGACGGGCTTGCCGGTGGTGGCGCGGATGGAGAGGGCTGCGCCCCCTCGGGCGTCGCCGTCCAGCTTGGTCAGCATGACGCCGGTGATGTCCAGGGCTTCGTCAAAGGAAACCGCCGCGTTGACCGCGTCCTGACCAATCATGGCGTCCACAACCAGAAGCGTCTCATCGGGATGAACGGCGGCCTTGATGTTTTTCAGCTCGTTCATCAGCGTCTCGTCCACATGCAGCCGGCCGGCGGTGTCCAGCAGGACGATGTCGTTGGCGTGCTGGCGGGCGTGGATGACCGCTGCCTTGGCAATTTCAACCGGATCGGCCTGACCCATCTGGAAGACGGGAATATCCAGCTGCTCGCCGACAACCTGCAGCTGCTTGATGGCGGCGGGACGGTAGACGTCGCAGGCCACCAGCAAGGGGCGGCGGCCGGTTTTGCTGCGCAGATAGGAGGCCAGCTTGGCGGCGTTGGTGGTCTTACCGGCGCCCTGCAAGCCAACCATCATGATAACGGTGGGGGGGTTGGGGTTGAGCGTGATCTGGGAAGTCTCACCGCCCATCAGGGCGATCAGTTCTTCGTTGACGATCTTGACGACCATCTGGGCGGGGGTCAGGGACTCCATGACGTCCTGCCCGATTGCACGCTCTGTGACCTTGTTGATAAAATCTTTGACAACCTTGTAGCTGACGTCGGCCTCCAGCAGAGCCAGACGGATTTCCCGCATGGCTTCCTTGACGTCGGACTCGCTCAGATGTCCTTTGCCCCGGAGTTTGTTAAAAACCGATGTCAGGCGTTCGGTTAGCCCTTCAAATGCCATGGGCCAATCACTCCTTCAGTTCTGCCGCTTTTTGTTGAATCTGCCCGGCCAGCTCGGCCAATTCCTGGCTGCCGATATGGCTGTTATTCAGCGCAGCAATTTTTTCAACGCACTCCTCGATTTCCTCAAGACCCTTCCGAACCGTCAAAAAACGGGCGATAATGCCGGTTTTCTCCTCAATTTCATTCAGAATGGCCTCGGCGCGGACAATCACATCCCGAACCCCCTGACGGGTGATTCCGGCATTTTCAGCGATTTCAGCCAAAGAGAAGTCCTCATTATAGTAAAGGTCGTAAAACTCCTTCTGCCGCTCTGTCAGCAAATCGCCATAAAAGTCATACAGCATCGTCATGCGAAAAGCAGGATCTTTCACGGCGCCTCGCTCCTCATCTCAGGGATTTTGTAAAGCGGCACGGCTTTACAACGTGTCCAGTATACTCAAATCACCCCGGGCTGTCAAGGGGTATTTTGAAAAAAGCAAGGGAAATTCCTTGTCAGGAAAGGGGACGGTCCTTCGAAGATCGAAACGGACTTTTTTCTGGAAAACTTTTGGTTTGACGTCTAAATATTGGCTCATTTGGGAACACTCACTGTTGAAATGTTCTGCAATCGGGAGGATAGAGCCATGACAGAGCAGGAAGCAACCAATCTGGGCCGAAGCGCGGCGCACGCCTGGTGCCTCTCCGGCACGGTGGGCGGGAAAATACCGGGAAGGACGGTTCGGGCGGTGGAGCGGATTCTGATGAACCAGGCCCGGGACGCGGACAGTCCCCTTTCCGGCAGATGGTGGATGATCGAGCAGGAGTGCGCGGCGCTGTGCCGGGACTTTGACGGATGCCGGCATCTGCCCGCCCTGCGCCAGCAGGGCAGAAGCCCCCGTATTCAGATTCTGGGGGAGGCCCTGGCCCGGGGGGAAGTGCCGGCGGACCGGCTGCTTTTGACGGCCTTCCTGGGCGGCGTACAGAGCTGTCAATGTCTGACGGAGCAGGAGCTGGCCCTGTTGATCAGCGCCTGGAAGCTGGGGCTGCTGCTGGTCATGTCCCAGTCCCAGACAGGAGATCCCCTGCAAAGCGGCCTGCTCACCATTTTGGAGCAGCTTCGAACCATGGACCTGCGGGGACTGGCGGAGGAGCTGAGCGCCGTCCACGCCATTTTTGCCCAGGACGCGGTCTATTTGCAGATGGACCGGGAGAACAGGGCCATTTATCGCCGAAGGGTGGCGAAGCTGGCCCGGGGGCAGCGGAAAACCGAGGTGGAGGTTGCCTCCCAGGTGATGGATGAGAGCCGGCAGCGGGGGGAGCACATTGGCTTCCTGCTGTTTCCGGAGTACGAGGGCAGCGGGGCCTGGTATCCGCTGACCATCTTGCTGGCCACCGCCGCCGGTGTACTGGCGGTTCATTGGGTGTTTCGCTCGCTGCTGTGGACGGGGTTGGCGGTGCTGCCTGTGTCCCAGCTGGTGGTTCTGGTTGTGGATTTTCTGGTTCTGCACATCCGGGAACCCAGACCGACGGTTCGACTGGAGCTTCCGGCGGGCATTCCGCCAGAGGGGAGGACATTGGCGGTCATCGCCGCCATCGTGCCCGATAAGCGTCAGGCGGCCGGTCTGGCCCGCAAGCTGGAAGGTCATTACCTGCGCAACCGCAGCGCCGGGGAAGAGGCGCGGTTCGGCGTCCTGGCAGACCTTCCAGACCGGATGCTGCCCCCGGACGACGTGTCCAGAGAGGGCATCCGGGCGTTGCAGCATCAGGTCGAGGAACTGAACCGGAAGTATGGGGAACGCTTTTACCTGCTGTTCCGGGAAAGCGTCTATCAGGCCGGTGACGAGTGCTACCGGGGTTGGGAGCGCAAACGGGGGGCGCTGATGACGCTCATCGCCTATATCACCGGTAAGGCCAACGAGCTGGAGATTCTGGCGGGGGATGGGTGCTGGCTGAGAGGCGTCCGGTATCTGCTCACGCTGGACAGCGACACCCGGCTGAACATGGACAGCCTGCGCCGTCTGACCGGGACCATGCTCCACCCTCTGAACCGGGCGGTGGTGAACCGGGAGCGGAAAATGGTGACCCGGGGGTACGGCATTCTCCAGCCCCGGATCGGGGTCTCCCTGGGGGACGGACAGGCCAGCCGGTTTGCCGGGCTGTTTGGCGGCGAGGCGGGCACAGACCCCTATCACGGCACGGCCAGCGACCTCTATCAGGACGGCTTTCAGGCGGCGAGTTATTGCGGCAAGGGGATGATCGACGTCCATGGGGCGGCCCTTTGCCTGACGGGACGGTTCCCCCAAAATCGGGTGCTGTCACACGACCTGCTGGAGGGGGCGTTCCTCCGGGCAGGGCTGGCAGGGGATGTGGAGCTGACCGACGGGTTTCCCCGCACAGCGGCCCAGTTTCTCCGCCGGCAGCACCGGTGGATTCGCGGGGATTGGCAGGCGGCGGCCTGGATTTGGAGCCGGGTTCCCCTCCAAAATGGGGAAAAGGTGGACAATCCCTTGCGGCCGATCGACCGGTGGAAGCTGCTGGACAACCTGCGCCGGTCCCTGCTGCCGGTGGGGATATGGCTTTCCCTGTTGATGGCGGTGTGTGTGCCCCGGCCGGGCCATGCTGCCGCCGGCGCGCTGGCGCTGTTGGCTCTGGCCGGGCCGTTCCTCTCGGCGGCGGGAGATCTGGTGATGCAGAGGGGGCGGGGCAGCCTTCAGCGGTTTCACAGCGCGGTTCTGCGGGGGCTGGCAAAGGAACTGCTGGCTGTCCCGGTTCGTCTGTTCCTCCTGCCCGCAGAGGGGTGGACCAACCTCCGGGCCGTTGTCACGGCCCTCTACCGGCTGCATGTCAGCCATAAAAAGCTGCTGGAATGGGTGCCCTCTGGGCTGCACGAAAGGCAGGTATCCTTTTGGCGGCAGAAGTGCTTTACCCTGCCCTGTGTGATTGCCGGTGCGGCGGCCCTGTTGGGCGCGGGAAGCCGGGCCGGGGCGCTGCTCGGGGTGCTGTGGCTCGTCGGGCCGCTGGTGATCACCTGGCTGGACCGGCCGTCAAAAGCCGGGCCGGAGCTGCGGGAGGAGGAGCGCACCTTCCTGCTCCGGCAGGGGGAGCTGATGTGGCAGTATTTTGAGGACCATCTGACGGAGGAGTTCCACTATCTGCCACCGGACAACGTACAGGAAGTACCGGACACCGGCGCCGCCCCCAGAACCTCCCCGACCAACATCGGCCTTGCCCTGTTGTCCTGCCTCGCGGCGGTGGATCTGGGCCTTGCCCCAAAGGAGAGGGTGTTGGCGTTGCTGGACAGGCAGCTCACCACGGTAGAGGGGCTGGAACGGGAACGGGGACACCTCTATAACTGGTACGACATCCGCACCACGGAGCCGCTTTATCCCAGATATATCTCCACAGTGGACAGCGGAAACCTGTGCGCGGCGCTGATTGCCCTGGAGCAGGGGCTTCGAAGCATGGGGGAGGCGGCGCTGGCCCAAAGGGCGGGGCAACTGGCAAAGGACATGGATTTCGCCTTCCTCTACGACCGGAAACGGGAGCTGTTTTTCATCGGCTATGATGCCCAGCAGGGGTGTTATACCCAGAGCTGGTACGACCTGCTGGCCAGCGAGGCCCGGCAGACCAGCTATCTGGCCGTCGCCCGGGGGGAGGCGCCCTATCGCCATTGGCAGGCCCTGAACCGGGCCTGCGTCACCGCCGGGGGCTATGCCGGTCTGGTCAGCTGGACGGGAACCATGTTTGAGTATTTCATGCCCCATCTGCTCCTCCCGGCGGAGTGGGGAACCCTGATCTATGAGAGTCTGGCCTTCTGCGCGGCGGTGCAGAAGCAGTGGGGCACGGCCCACGGCGTCCCGTGGGGGGTGTCGGAGTCCGGATGTTACGCGCTGAACCAGAGCCAGAGCTACCGCTACAAGGCCCATGGGGTTCCCACACTGGCGCTGAGCCGAGATGTGGAGCGGGAGCGGGTGGTGACCCCCTATGCCGCCTTTCTGGCCCTGCCCATTCTGCCCCACGCCGCCGTCAAAAATCTGAAACGGCTGCGTGAGCTGGGCATGGAGGGAAAATGGGGGCTGTATGAGGCGGTGGATTTCACGCCGCGCCGCACGGGCGGGGAAGCCGCCCTGGTCCGCAGCTGGATGGTGCACCATCTGGGGATGAGCCTGCTGGCCATCGACAACGCCCTGCGGGATGACATCATGATCCGGCGGTTTTTGGCGAATCCGGAGATGGACGCCGCCAGAGAGCTGCTGGAGGAGCGCGTCCCCACCGGGGTTCCGGTTATGGGGCGCAAGAGAACCAAAGCGGACAGGAGGAAGCCTATGAAATCAAAAGCCTATCAGCGGCAGGGGACCGGATATGCCGTAGAAGCTCCGGCTTGCCATCTGCTCTCGGAGGGGGAGAGCCGGCTGCTGCTCTTTGCCGATGGCGGCGGCGCGCAGGAGCAGGGGGAAGAGATCGTGCTGGAGCCGGTGGAGGCGGCGTTGGAGCTGGCGGGCAACCTCCGGCGGTGCTTCCCGGCGGGGGAGGTTGGCAAGGCCCTGGAATGGCGCTTCACCGGCCATGACGCCGCGTTAAGTCTGACAGCGCCAGAGGGCACGCTGACCCAGCGAATTTCCCTGCGCGAGTGCGGCGTGCTGCGGGAATTTACCCTGGAAGGCGGGGAAAAAACGAAGATGCATCTGACGCTGACGCCGGTGCTGGACGAGCGGTACTCCTATGAGGCGCACCGGGCCTTTTCCCGGTTGGGGCTGGAGTGGGAACCGCTTTCGGGCGGATTGCTGTTCCGGCGCCGGTCAAAACGGGGGAAGGCCGCCAAGGTGCTGGTGCTGCTGTGGGAGGAGGACAGCTGCCATGCCAAGGTGGGGGAGGACGGCGTGGTTCAGGTAGAAGTCCACAGCCGCAACTGGAAATTTGCCGCCGCGTATGGCGCGCTTCAAGAGGCCCGTGCGGCAGCGGAGGCGCTGCTGCTGGGGATGCATGACCGGGAGGGGGTGTCCTTCGACCAGGCCATCCACCGCCACGGGTTCACCCGGAGGGAGGCGGAAGAGCTGGACGACATTCTCTCCTGTCTCCACATGCCCCGCCATGAGGGCGGGGACGCCGCCGGACAGTCGGCGCTGTGGCCCTATGGAATCTCCGGAGATGACCCGCTGTGGGTGCTGGAAGGGGACGGCCCTGAGGAACTGGACCTTGGGGTGCGCCAGTGGCTGGCCCTGCGCGAACTGGGTGCGCGGTTCGACCTGGCCCTGCTGGTGCCGGAGCGCAACCGAAAGGCGGTATGCGATTGGCTGAGTGAGCGGACGGAGCCAGGGGGAAGCTGCGGCGTCCATGTGGTGGCGGCCCGGGACGATTCCCGGCAGGTTCTGCACAGCATGGCCCGGCTGCTGGGAGAGCCGCAGG
Organism: uncultured Oscillospiraceae bacterium; assembly: GCA_964456525.1. Lineage (GTDB taxonomy): Bacteria > Bacillota > Clostridia > Oscillospirales > Oscillospiraceae > Onthomonas. The sequence goes on along the minus strand of CAYWAP010000002.1, from coordinate 29,184 downwards.
GCCCCAAGGGGGACGTTGTGGGGGACGTGCTGCCGCCCCTGCGGCCCCTTTTGGCGGAGACGGCCCGGGAGTTTCAGTGGAAGGAGCATGGCTTTTGCTTCACCCTTCGGGGCAACTTGGGCCACAGGCGGTGGACGCATGTGCTGGCCAACCCGGAGTTTGGCTATCTGGCCGACGAGTGTGGAACCGGGCACCTGTGGTATCAGAACGCCCGGGAAAACAAGCTGACGCCCTGGCAAAACGACCCGCTGGCGCTGTCCGGGCCGGAAACACTGGCAGTTGTGGACGGGGAACAGGTGTGGGAACTCTTCGCCCGGGAGGACGGCGTGGAAACGGTCGTGACGTATGGGCCGGGCTGGGCCCGCTGGGAGCGGCAGAAGGGGATGCAGCGCACCAGCCTGACCGCCGCCGTGCCCCTGGACCGGCCCTTCCGGCTGTTTACGGTGCAGGCGGAGGGCTTCTCCCACCGGGCAAAGCTGCGCTGGACGGTGAAGCCCCTGTTGTCCGACCGCCCTTCGGGCGGGGTCTATGTGACGGCTCGGGTGCTGGAGGGGGGCGTGGCCCTGCAAAACCCGGCAAACGAGCGGTTCCCGAACCAGACCCTGTATTTGGAAAGCGGAGGAAAGGGGGTGGAGGCCGCCTATCGCCGGGGGCGCGGCGCCACGCTGACGGCGCCGATGCAGGAGCAGGTGCTGCTCTGGGCCGGGATGGAGCCGATGCCGGGGCAGTTGAACCCGGCGGAGGTGATGGAGCAGACCGAGCAATCCTGGTTGGCGCGCACATCTGACCTGACTGTGTGGACGCCGGAGGAATCTCTGAATCACTATCTGAATTTTTGGAGCCGGTACCAGGTGCTCGCCTGCCGTCTGTACGCCCGGTGCGGCCTGTATCAGTGCGGCGGAGCCTACGGGTTCCGAGATCAGCTGCAGGATGCGGCCAATTTGCTGCCCTTTGCGGTGGAGTCGGCCCGGGAGCAGATTTTGCGCTGCTGCGCCCATCAGTACGAAGAGGGGGATGTGATGCACTGGTGGCACCCGTTGGGAAACGGGACGTCTGCCGGTGTCCGCACCCGGATCAGCGACGACCTGCTGTGGCTGCCCTGGGCGGTGTGCCGGTGGTGCTCTGTGACGGGGGATCAAAAGCTGTTGCAGGAGCAGGCGCCCTTTTTAACGGGCCGAAGGTTGGAAAAGGGCGAGACCAGCCGGTTTGAAAGGGCTGCGGTGGGCGCGCAAAAGGCCAGCGTGTTCGATCACTGCGTTCGGGCACTGGAGTGCGCGCTGGGGCGCGGCGTAGGCGCGCACGGGCTGCTGCTCATGGGCAGCGGGGACTGGAACGACGGCATGGACCGCCTGGGAGAGGGGGGCAAGGGGGAATCCGTGTGGCTGACCTGGTTTGCCTCCGGCGTGCTGCGGGACTTTGCGGCGCTGTGCTCCGGGGGGCAGGAGCAGCGCTTTCGCAGCCTGTCCAAATCTCTGGCGGCAGCGGCCAAGGAGTCCTGGGACGGCGAATGGTATCGCCGGGCCTACAGCGATGAGGGCGTCCCGGTGGGCAGCGTGACCTCGCCGGAGTGTCAGATCGATTCCATTGCCCAGAGCTTTTCCGTCTTTGCGCCCAACCCGGACCCGGAACAGGGGACTCAGGCGGTGCGCGCCGCCATCGCCCAGCTCTACGACAGGGAACACCAGATTGTGAAGCTGCTGAGTCCGGCGTTTGCCGGGGCCTTGGATGCCGGTTATATCAGCGCCTATCCGGCTGGCGTCCGGGAAAACGGCGGCCAGTACACGCACGGCGCGGTATGGCTGGCAATGGCGGCGCTGCGGATTGGGGAGACGGAGCCGGGCTGGAACATCCTGCGGGATCTCCTCCCCGAAAACCACGACATGACGGTTTATCAGGGGGAGCCCTATGTCCTGGCCGGAGATGTCTCGGCGGCGCCGGGCCGGGAGGGCCGAGGGGGCTGGACCTGGTACACCGGCGCGGCCGGGTGGTACTACCGGGCCGCAGTGGAGGAGCTGCTGGGCCTGCAGGTGTCCGGCGGCGTGCTGCACCTGCGCCCCCGGCTCCCGAAGAGCTGGGAGGGCTATCGGGCGGTCTGGCGGCATGCCGGGGGCACCTTCCGCATCACGGTGACCCGGGGAGAACCGGCCGCGGTGCTGCTCAACGGCAGCCCGGCCCCCTATGGGATTTCCATGCAGGAGTGGGACGGAGAACAGGAGATCCGGTGCATCGTTTCCGGGTAAAAACATGACGCTCCGGGGCGCGCCCCAGCGCCCCGGCAAGGGGAAAACCGAGGGGACGGATTCTTGCAAAAGCCAACCGGATACGATATAATAAACCTGTCAATTTGATCATTGGAGGCGGCAGATATGGCAGAGGTTTCCCGACGAGAACTGATGCCGGGTGTGTTTCTCACCAGCATTCAGACAAAAAAGTTCAAAAGCAGCTATTGGGCACTGCATATGGTGACGCCCTTGGAGGAGAAAACGGCGGCGATGCATGCGCTGCTTCCCAGAGTGCTCCGCCGGGGGACGGCATCCTGCCCCAACCAGAAGCAGCTTTCGGCGCTGCTGGACGATTTGTACGGCGGGGTCATTGAACCCAGCGTCACGAAACGGGGCGAGGTTCAGTGTTTCGGCTTTTTGGGAACCTTTCTGGACGACGGTCTGGTGCCCGACGGCACGCCGCTGCTGGACCGGGCCGCCCATCTGATGGGAGATTTGCTGCTCCATCCGGCCACGCGAAACGGGCGGCTGTTGGGCAGCTATGTGGACTCCGAGCGGCGCAATCTGATTGCGGAGATCAAGGGCGAGGTGAACAACAAGCGCCAGTATGCCATGAAGCGCCTGATTCAGACGATGTGCAGCGGCGAAGCCTACGGCGTTTCCCGATTGGGGACGCTGGAGCTGGCGGAAAAAATCAGCGTGCAGCGGCTGAACAGTTACTATCATCAGCTGCTGCCCGCGGTTCGGCTGGAGGCGTATTACTGCGGCTCGGCTGAGCCGGGCCGGGTGGAGCAGGCGTGGCGGGAGGCGCTGATGGATCTGCCCCGGGGCCGGGTGGCGGACATCCCCTATACCCAGTGGCATAGCCAGGTGGGGCAGGTGCGGCGGATTGCCGACCATATGGACGTCACCCAGGGAAAGCTGGCGATGGGCTTTCGCACGGGAACCACTCTGGAGGGGCGGAGTTATGGCGCTGCGGTTGTGGCCAATGCCCTCCTGGGCGGCACGCTGACGTCCAAGCTCTTTATGAACGTGCGGGAAAAACTGTCCCTCTGTTATTATGCCGACTCGATGCTGGACAAGCACAAAGGGCTGATGCTGATTGAGTCCGGCGTGGAGTTTGCCGATTTTGACCGGGCAGAGCAGGAGATTCTGGCCCAGCTGGAGGCGGTTTGCCAGGGCGATTTCACCGGCGAGGAGCTGGATGCGGCGAAGCGGTCGGTGGTCAATGGGCTTCGCTCGATGCAGGACAGCCAGTCTTTGCAGGAGAGCTACTGGCTCAGCCAGGCCATGGCGGAGATTCAGATGTCCCCGGCGGCGCTGGCGGCGCGGATAGCGGAAGTCACGAGAGAGCAGGTCATTGAGGAGGCGCAATCCTGGCAGCTGGATTGTGTGTACAGGCTGAAAGGGCCGAAAGAAGGGGAGGGGAGAGCATGATGCGGCAGGTTCGATACCCTAAATTGGGGGAAACATGCTGGTGTGAAACGTTGGAAAATGGTCTGCGGATTTATGTAGTGACCAAGCCCCACTTCGAAAAGCAGTATGCACTCTTTGCCACCTCCTATGGGGGGATGGACGTGCGCTATCAGGTTGACGGCAAGTGGCGGGAAAGTCCTGCCGGCATAGCCCACTTCCTGGAGCATAAAATGTTCGACACAAAAGAGGGAAATGCGCTGCAACAGCTCTCCGCCAATGGGGCATCCCCCAATGCCTTCACCAGCGAGGACATAACGGCCTATCATTTTGAGTGTACGCAGGGATTTGAGTCCAATTTGAGGACGTTGCTCTCCTTTGTCTCCGTGCCCTACTTTACCGCTGAATCTGTGGCCAAAGAGCAGGGCATCATCGGGCAGGAGATCCGTATGGAGGAGGACACCCCCAACTGGCGGATTTTCCAAAACCTGATGGAGGGGCTGTATGACCACCATCCCATCCGCGTCTCCGTGGCGGGCAGTGTGGAGTCCATTTCCCGCATTACCGAGCACACCCTGTACAACTGTCACAAGGCGTTTTACCGTCCCGGCAATATGGTGCTCTGCGTCGCCGGGGATGTGGACCCGGAGCGGGTGGCGGCAATTGCCCGGCTGGTGCTGCCGGAGGACACCGGCAGGAAGACGGTGAAGGATCACGGAGCGCCGGAGGAGATGAAAGCGGCGGCGGCGCTGAAAGAGGAGGAAATGGCCGTCTCCGCCCCGCACTTCCTGCTGGGCTTTAAAGCGGAGCCACATCCTTATGGGGAGGAGAACCTGCGCCTTCAGCTCATTGGCGATCTGGCGGTGGAACTGCTGTGCGGAGATTCCAGTCCGCTCTATGAAAAGCTGTATAACGATGAGCTGATCGATAAGCGTTTTGGCGTCATGTATGCAAACTATCCGGGGGCGGCGTTTGCGGCCATGGGCGGGGAGAGCCGGGACCCGAAGGCGGCCGCCGCAGCCATTCTGGAGGAGAGCCTGCGTCTGGCCCAGGAGGGGATTCCGGCGGACGCCTTCCGGCGATGCAAAAAGGCGGAGTATGGCAGCCGGGTTCGCATGTTGAACTCCTTTGAACACTGCTGTGTTGAGCTTGCCCAGGGGGACTTCAAGGGGTATCACTACTACCGCTTCCCGGAGATTTATGAGACCATTACCGAGGAGGATGTGCGCTCGTTCCTGGGCCGCGTCGCCGTGCAGGAGCGCTCGGCGCTGTCCATCCTCTGGCCCTCTGAAAGGACAAAGCTATGAACCCAATCACGTTTCCCGGGCTGGGGCTGACGGTTCAGATTGACCGCGTGGCCTTTTCCATCCTGGGCAAGGATATTTACTGGTACGGCATCATCATTGCCTGCGGCTTTCTGCTGGGAGTGTTCTACTCCTGCCGGCAGTGCAAAAGTCTGGGCATGGATGAGGACCATCTGTTGGACATGCTTCTGTTTGCGGTTCCCGTTGGCATCGTCTGCGCCCGCATTTACTATGTGGTCTTCTACTTGCAGAATTACCTCAATGAGGACGGGAGCTTGAACCTGAGCAAGGCCGTCGCCATTTGGGACGGCGGCATCGCCATTTACGGCGGCATCATCGGCGCCGCGCTGACCTGCTTCCTGTTCTGCCGGATTCGCAAGTGCAGCTTTCTCACCATGGCGGATTGTTGCTCTTTCGGCTTGCTGATCGGGCAGGCCGTCGGACGCTGGGGGAATTTCGTCAATCAGGAGGCCTACGGGGGAACCTGCACGCTGCCCTGGCGCATGGGATTGACGCTGACCAGCGGCGAATACATTGAGGTTCACCCGACGTTCCTCTATGAGTCGCTGTGGAACGCAGTGGGGCTGCTTTTGCTGATTTTTGTGGTAAAGCGCCGCCGTAAAATTCCCGGGCAGCTGTTTTTCAGTTACTTATTCTGGTACGGGCTGGGCCGGTTCTGGATTGAGGGCTTGCGGACGGACAGTCTGTACTTCTTTAACACTTCCATCCGGGTTTCCCAGATGGTGGCGCTGCTGTCCATGCTGCTGGCAGTGGTCTTTTTTGCCTGGAACGGCTGGAAGCGAAAAGCGCAGCCATCCTCATAAAAAATCCCTTTCGGACAGCGGGACCGTCCGAAAGGGATTTTATTTTTTAAAAATTCTTTTTCTGCTTTTTGGGCTTTTTCTTATGTTTCCCACGGTGGTAGGAAGGGCCGAAGGTCTGGGGCTTCAGATATACGCCGGTGCTCTCCGCCTCGGCTGCACCGCTGGACTTCAGCCAGTCCGGCAGCGCCCGGTTTCTGACGCCGGAGACAATCCCCATGATGACGTAGTTGGTGATGATGGAGGAGCCGCCGTAGCTGAAAAAGGGCAGCGTGACGCCGATCACCGGCAGCACAAACAGGCACATGCCGAGATTCAGGCAGACCTGGCCGAGCAGCATGCCGCTGTAGCCGATGCAGACGAAGGAGGAAAATTCGTCCGGGGCCGTCAGGCCGATATACAGGCAGCGCAGGATGATGGCGGCCAACAGCACAATGACGATGGTGCAGCCCAGCAGCCCCCATTCTTCGGCGCAGGAGGCGAAGATCAGGTCGCTGTTGCGCTCTGAGGTCAGGGCGGAAGAATAGGAGCTTTGGGTCAAAGCGCCCTGTAAATAGCCCTGGCCGGTCAGACCGCCGGAGCGGATGGCCTGGAGGGCGCGGGTCTGCTGGAAGCCCACGCCCTGGGGGTCGTAGGTGTGGTCCAGGCAGACCAGAATGCGCGCTTTCATATAGTAGAGACTCTGCAAGGGGCCTTCGTTCTCATCGATGAGGTTCCAGAGAACCATCCCGCCGCCGGCCATACATCCAAATCCCAGGAGGAACCAGATCTTGCTCAAACCGGCGCCCCACAGCATGAATATGAAGATGAACAGGTAAATCAGGCAGGAGCCGGCGTCGCTGGAGATGGCAAAAATCAAACCCACAAAATAGAGGAAGACGCCGCACAGCTGGATGACGGAAGGAATGGCGTTCAGCCGCTTTCGTCGTTTCAGCCGGACGATCAGCTGGGAAAGGAGGATGGCGAAAAAGATCTTGTCCACTTCGGCGGGCTGAATATTGAACGGAATGCCCGGAAATTTCAGCCAGGCGCGGTTCCCGTTGACGCTGACGTAAAGCCCGGGCACCAGCAATAAGAGCACCAGAAATGTGCTGATCCCCACACAGACCTTCCAGTGGTCTTTCACGATGTCAATATTCAGCTGGCTCACCACAAAGTAGAGAATAATCCCCAGCACCATGGCGATTGCCTGCTTGGGAGGGCAGCTCCTCATGGATTCCTTCCACTGGGAAGCGGAATAAACCAGCGCAATGCCGAACAAGTTGGCGGCGACACACAGGGCCAAAAGGAGGTGGTCGGCCTGTTTCCACGCGTCCACGACCAAATCGCGTATTGCGGACATATTTGCACCTCGATTTCTTTAGAAGTAGTTACCAGTATACCATAGGAAGCGGGGAGTGTAAACATTTTTTGGAGGGGTTGGAGCGGCGCGGCGGCTCACAAATCCGGAAAAAATGTCCGCCGGCTATTGACAGTTTACAAATTGATATGGTATCTTAAGCATATACCATATAACTGACGGAAGTGGAGTTTACCACAGGGAGTATGGTTTTGCATTGCGTGGGAAGTTTGAGCCGACCGTCTGGGCCATACAGGTCTGGAGGGGCGGCGTTTTTTATTGCCGCGAAGCGCCCGGACCGGCAAAACACGTGTGGAGAGACGGTTTCGTTTCGGATTGCTACCGCCCATAGGGCGGAAAAGGGGGACCCAAATATGAAAACAGATATTGAAATTGCACAGAGCGCGGAAATGCTGCCCATCGGCCAGGTGGCGGCGGCGGCCGGAATCGATGAGCAGCTGCTGGAATTTTACGGCAGGTACAAGGCGAAGATTGACATCACCTCGCTAAAGGACGCGCCCCGCAAGGGCAAGCTGATTCTGGTCACTGCCATCAACCCCACCCCGGCGGGGGAGGGGAAGACCACCACCTCTGTGGGGCTGGCGGACGCCCTGGCCAGGGGCAACCGGAGCACGCTGCTCTGCCTGAGGGAGCCTTCCTTGGGGCCGGTCTTTGGGGTCAAGGGCGGCGCGGCCGGCGGCGGCTACGCCCAGGTGATTCCCATGGAGGACATCAACCTCCACTTCACCGGCGATTTTCACGCCATCGGCGCGGCCAATAACCTGCTGGCCGCCATGCTGGACAACCACATCCAGCAGGGCAATGAGCTGGACATCGACGTGAAAAACATCACCTGGAAGCGGTGCGTGGACATGAATGACCGGCAGCTGCGCAACGTGATTGACGGCCTGGGGGGCCGCATGCAGGGCGTTCCCCGGGAGGACGGGTTTGATATTACCGTGGCCTCTGAGATCATGGCGGTTTTGTGTCTGGCCTCGGATTTGCAGGATTTGAAAGGGCGTCTGGCCCGGATGATCGTCGCCTACAACCGGAAGGGCGAACCGGTTACCGCCCACGACCTGAAGGCGGAAGGGGCCATGACCGTTCTGCTGAAGGACGCGATCAAGCCCAATCTGGTTCAGACGCTGGAGCACAATCCCGCCATTGTCCACGGCGGACCTTTTGCCAACATCGCCCACGGCTGCAACTCGGTCAGCGCGACGGACGCCGCGCTGAAACTGGCGGATTACGTCGTCACAGAGGCGGGATTTGGCGCCGACCTGGGCGCGGAGAAGTTCCTGGATATCAAGTGCCGTGCGGCGGGGCTGGAGCCGAGCGCTGTGGTCATTGTGGCCACCGTCAGAGCGCTGAAATACAACGGGGGCGTCCCCAAGGCGGAGCTGGGGGCGGAAAATCTGGAGGCCCTGGAGCGGGGACTGCCCAACCTGCTCAAGCATGTGGAGAACATCACCGGGGTGTATGGACTGCCCTGTGTGGTGGCCATCAACCGCTTTGTGCAGGATACCGACGCCGAGCTGGAGCTGATCCGCACCAGATGCCGGGAGTTGGGGGTCAACGTGGTCCTCTCCGAGGTCTGGGGCAAAGGCGGCGAAGGGGGACTTGCGCTGGCCGAAGAGGTGGTTCGTCTGTGTGAGCGGCCCCATACCTTCCGCTTTGCCTATGAGACGGATGGCTCGATCAAAGACAAAATCCACGCCATTGTCACGAAAATCTACGGCGGACAGGGCGTCACCTACTCCCGCCCGGCCAATCAGGCCATCGAAAAGCTGGAGGCCCTGGGCTATGGCAATCTGCCCGTCTGCATGGCCAAGACCCAGTACTCCCTGTCCGACGACCCCACCAAGCTGGGGCGTCCGGAGGGCTTTACGGTCCATGTGGCCAAGGTCAAGGTCAGCGCCGGAGCCGGTTTTGTTGTGGTTCAGACCGGCGATATTATGACCATGCCGGGGCTTCCCAAACGTCCCGCGGCGGAGCGCATTGATATTGACGAGAACGGCAAAATTGTAGGGCTCTTTTAACACCAGCAGCAGGCAGCCCAGGAGCTGGGCGCCCGGCGCAGGAAAGTTCCCAGATGGGGAAAAACTGGGGGACTTATGAAAGTTTTATGAAAAGTTTGCGGAAACTATTGCTTGTTTTTGAAAAATCAGCTAAAATAGGCCTATAAATTTGGTCCATACGGACCGGGTATTCAGGAGGTCTCTATGAAACTAGATGATTTGAAGAAGAAAGCTGCCGAGCTTGCTCAGTCCGGCGCTGCCAAGTCCCGTCAGCTGGCCGCCATCGCCAAACTGAAAGCGGTCAACCTGGCTGAGGAGGACGCGATCCGCAAGGCTTATATTGAGCTGGGCAAACAGTATTTTGCCATGTACGGAGAGCATCCGGAGGATGAGTTTATCGCTGCCTGCAATATCATTAAAGAGTCTCAGGCGACCATCGCTGCCAATAACGACATGATTAACGAAATCAAGAGCGCCAATAATAATGAGGACGTCATTGAATCGGTTTTGGATGAGATGGACGAGGAGACGGACGTCGAGGAGATGGAGACTGAGGAGACGGTTGAAGCCGAGGCCGAGTCCCCCGTCACTGAAGCAGCGCCTGAAGAGGATGTGTCTGAGGACGAGACGCCTGAGGAAGAGGCGTAATCTGCGCAACTGCATAGCATGACCAACTGTGCCTGTTTGATACGAAGCGTTGGCCACCCCCTGTTTTCACGGTGTGGAAACGGGGGGTTCGTCTTTTGCGCCGCCGGGATTGATTCACGTTTGACCCAAAGTGGGGTTTGGAGTATAATAAAAGAAATAAAACAGAGAGAACAGGTGAGTGGACATGTTGGAATCCTATCAAGCCGATCAATTTATCAAGACCCGGCGCTCCGTCATTGCCGGGGAGTATGCCCATTTGAACCCCCAGCAGCGGGAGGGCGTCCTGGCCACGGAGGGCCCGCTGCTGTTGCTGGCCGGTGCGGGCAGCGGGAAGACGACGGTGCTCATCAACCGGATTTCCAATCTGATTCGGTTTGGCCGGGGCAGCGATTCCAACGAAATTCCGGAGTGGATTACGGATGAGGACGCCCTGTTTTTGGAAGCCTACGCCAGGGATCCCCAGGAGGCGGACCGGCAGCGCGCCGAGATGCTGTGCCGGGTTCACCCCGCCGTGCCCTGGTCCATTATCGCCATCACCTTTACTAACAAGGCCGCCGGGGAGCTGAAGGACCGTCTGGAGCGGATGCTCGGCCCGGATGCCCAGGATGTGTGGGCGGCGACCTTCCACTCCGCCTGCGTGCGGATTCTGCGCCGGGACATCGACCGGCTGGGGTTCAGCAAGTCCTTTACCATCTATGACACCGAGGATTCACAGCGGGTGATTAAGGACATTCTCAAGGCGCAAAATGTGGACGAGAAGGCCTTTGCCCCCCGGGTTGTGCTGGGCCAGATCTCCAAAGCGAAGGACCGCATGCTCTCGGCCAAAGATTTTCTGGATGAGAGCACCAAGTCGGGGGATTTCCGCATGATTCAGATCGCAAAGATCTATGTGGATTATGAAAAGCGCCTTCGGGAGGCCGATGCCCTGGATTTTGACGACATTATCCTGTACACCGTCCGTTTGCTGCTGGGCAATGAAGAGGTTCGTACCTATTGGCAAAACCGCTTTCGCTACGTTCTCATCGATGAGTATCAGGATACCAACCATTTGCAGTATCTGTTGGCCTCCACGCTGGCGGGCAAATGGGAGAATATCTGCGTTGTGGGGGACGACGATCAGGCGATTTACCGCTTTCGCGGCGCCACCATTGAGAACATCCTCAGCTTTGAAAAGCAGTATTCCGGCGCACGGGTGATACGGCTGGAGCAGAATTACCGTTCCACCCGGAATATTCTGGAGGCAGCCAACGCCGTCATCCGCAACAATCAGGGCCGTAAGGGCAAGGAACTGTGGACACAGCGGCAGGGAGGCGACAAGATCAAAATCTATTCCGCCGGAAACGAGGGGGAAGAGGCCCAGTATGTGGCGGCGCAGATGATGAGCGGGGTGGCCAAGGGCCGGAAGTGGAAGGATTTTGCCGTTTTGTACCGCATGAACGCCCAGTCCAACCAGCTGGAATACGCCCTCAAGCGCAACGCGATTCCCTATAAGGTGATCGGCGGAACCAAATTTTTTGACCGGGCCGAAATTAAGGACATGCTGTCCTATCTGTGCGCCATCAACAACCCTGCGGACGACCTCCGGGTGCGCCGCATCATCAACAACCCGACCAGGGGAATCGGCAGCCGCACCATTGAGGTGGCCACGGAGATTGCCGCCCGGGAGGGGCGTCCCCTCTATGATGTGGTGAAACACGCCGGGCGCTATCCGGCGCTGCACAAGAGCGCTGCCAAGCTCCAGGCCTTTGTGGATCTGATCGAAAAGCTGCGGGAACTGGCCAGCACCATGGAGCTGCCGGACTTCTATGAAGAAGTGATTGCGGAGACGGGGTATATCAGGGCGCTGGAAAACAAGGGCGCTGTGGAGAACCGTTCCCGGATTGAAAACGTGAGGGAGTTGAAATCTTCCATTCAGGGATATCTGGAGAACAGCGCAGAGCCTTCGCTGGCCGGATTTTTGGACGAAGTTGCGCTGTATACCGATTTGGATTCGGCTGACGCGGCGGAGGATGCGGTTTTGCTGATGACGATGCACTCGGCCAAGGGGCTGGAGTTTCCGGTGGTCTTTGTGGTCGGCGTGGAAGAGGGGCTGTTCCCCAGCGTCCGGGCCATTGGAGAACCCACTGAAATGGAGGAAGAGCGCCGGTTATGCTACGTCGCCCTGACGCGGGCCAAGGAAAACCTGTACATCACATGCGCCCATCAGCGGATGCTGTTTGGACACACGTCTTCCAATCGGCTGTCCCGGTTCCTGGGCGAGATTCCCGACGAATACACCGAGAAATCCGGCCGCGCCTTTATGACTCCCGAAGAGCGGGAGGCCGGAGGGCGTTGGGCCGACGCCGCCGGTGAAGGCGGCGGAACCTCGGAGCGCCCTTCCCGGTATGGAAGCCGGAGCCTGGGCCGCCAGCGCCGCCGGTACGACGATGGCAAGCCCCTGGGCGGGGGGATCAGCATCAACCACCATGTCAAGCCCACCGGGCAGAAGGCCGTCCAGGCCTCTTTCCAGCTGCTCAGCCACTTCAAAAAGGGGGATATGGTGGAGCACACCGTCTTTGGCACCGGTATGATTACCGCCTTAACGCCCATGGGTGGGGACGCCCTGGTGGAGATCGCCTTTGACAACGTGGGGACCAAACGCCTGATGCTAAAAGCCGCCTCACAGCACATGAAAAAGAGTTAACCCAGTGGCCAACGGAAAAAAGACGGCCGCCTGTCTGAACCATCGACAGGCGGCCGTTGTTTTTATGGAATTGGAGGGGGTTGGTTCCCCGGGAAGGGGGATTACCAGCGGAGCAGGCAGGCGGCGCTGCTCAGTCCGCCGCCAAAGGCCACCATGGCGATCAGCTCGCCGCGCTGGAATTTACCGGCCCGGTTGGCCTCGTCCAACGCGATGGGGATGCTGGCGGAAGAGGTGTTGCCGTACTTATGGATGTTTACGATAAAGTGGTCGTGGGGAATGCCCTTCATGCGGCGGGCAGCGCCATCGATGATGCGCTTGTTGGCCTGGTGGGGGATGACCCAGTCCACGTCATCTTCCTGATAGCCGGTCTTTGCCAGCACCTCGTCAATGCGCTTGGGGAAGTTGCTGACCGCGAACTTGTAGGTCTCCTGACCTTGCATGTGAACCAGGGGGAGCTGCTCCTCCCGGTCATACCAGGGGGAAATGCCTTTTTTCGTGGGAATGGCAATGACATCATCGCCGCCCTGGGTCTCAAAGGAGGCGCCCAAGAAGTTTTCGCCCGCCTCCAGAACCGCAGCACCTGCGCCGTCGCCGAAGAGGACACAGGTGGAACGGTCATGCCAGTTCAAAATCCGGGACATGGACTCGGCGCCGATGACCAGCATCTTGCGCACACCCCCCTGGGAGAAGAAGGCGGCAGCGGTGTCCATCAGGTAAATCCACGCCGTGCAGGCGCCGTTCAGATCCAGCGCCCGGCAGGCGGCAGGGATGTGCAAATTGCGCTGCACTAGACAGGCCAGATTGGGGCTGATGTACTCCGCGCTGACGCTGGCGCACAGAATCATATCAATCTCGCTGACGTCGGTTCCGGCGTTTTCCAGCGCGCGTCTGGCCGCCTCGGTGGCCAGCTCAGAGGTGGTCTCATTCGTGCAGACATGGCGTTCCCGAATGCCGCTGCGGCTGGAAATCCACTCGTCATTGGTGTTTAAAAACACGGCTAAATCGTCGTTTGTGACTACTTTTTCCGGTACATAGCTCCCGGTGCCAATTATTTTAAAACTCATAGGTTCACCCTCATCATATAATCCGCATGCAGGGCGATGCCGCCTGCATAACGAATGCATTTTATCAGATTTTCCATACAGTGTCAATTTAATTTCCCGGGAGAAAGTTTGAGAAAAGTTGACGAGGAGTCAAAAATGCGGATAAATTCAGAGAGATACGGGGAAAAAGTTGCAAGAAAGGGGGTGTTTCTGAGAAATACCCTTCGCGTTGGGAGAAATGCGGCAGGGGCGATGGGTGAAGTGCACGAAAAAGGGGAAAAACAGCTTTTATCTTTGTGAAAAATGCGGGTATCCCGAGCGGTGTGGGCAAAGGGGGATTGGTCGGAAGGCATTGAGCCGAGCGCGGGGGTTTTCCGGCGCGAAAAAGGGGGGAGCGGCCTGAAAGAAAAAATTCATTTTTAACCATTTTGTTTCTGGACTGTTTCCCCTGATGTGCTATAATAATGTTCATGAAATCAATTGTGAACGAGTTGCATCCCGCCGGGAAAGAGGCCGCCCTCCGTCTCCAGGACGGGTTCTACCGGAACCGGTTCCGGTTGTGAGTTGAAAGAGGGAGTCCCCTCCCCGGCTGCGTGCAGCTTGTCTCTCTGCCATACAATACACAATACGAAAAAGAGGTCTTCCATTATGGGTAAATATTTTGGTACTGACGGCTTCCGCGGGGAAGTGAATGTGGATCTGCTTCCGGAACACGCCTATCGAATTGGCCGCTATTTGGGCTGGTATTTCCAGCAGGGCAAGGCGGAAGGGGAGCGCTGCCGGGTCGTAATCGGCAAGGATACCCGCCGCAGCAACTATATGTTGGAGGCAGCGCTGGTCTCCGGGCTGACCGCCTCCGGCGCGGACGCCCACATGATGTGGGTCACAACCACGCCCAGCGTGTCCTATATCACCCGCAGCGAGGGCTTTGACTGCGGCGTTATGATCTCCGCAAGCCACAATCCCTATTACGACAGCGGCATTAAACTGATCAATCGGGCAGGCGAAAAGATGGACGAGGAAACCCTGCTCAAGATTGAGGCCTATATCGATGGACAGCTCCCGGAGGTGCCGCTGGCGAAGCGGGAGCAGATCGGCCGGGAAGTGGACTATCAGGAGGGCCGGGACCGCTATATCGGCTATCTGACCTCTCTGGCGGTCTATCATTTTCGCGGAATGAAAGTTGGCCTGGATTGCGCCAACGGCAGTGCCTGGCACATCGCCCAGCGAGTCTTTCAAGCCTTGGGGGCCGAGACCTATGTCATCGGGAACGATCCCAACGGAATTAACATTAATGACGGGGTCGGCTCCACGCATATCGAACATTTGCAGGCATTTGTGAAGGAAAAACACCTGGATGTGGGCTTTGCCTATGACGGGGACGCCGACCGGTGCATTGCGGTGGATGAAAAGGGCAACGTCATCAACGGCGACCTGATTATGTATATTTATGCAACCTATATGAAGCGGGGAGGCCGGCTGCTGACCAATACCGTCGTTACCACCGTGATGTCCAATTTTGGCCTCTACAAGGCCTTTGACGCTGCGGGCATTGACTACGTCAAAACCGATGTGGGGGACAAATATGTCTATGAGCACATGAGCAAAAACGGCAACTGCATCGGCGGGGAACAGTCTGGGCACATCATCTTCTCCAAGTACGCCAATACGGGGGACGGCATTCTCACCTCCCTGAAAATCATGCAGGCCATGTGCAGCACCCACAAAACGCTGTCCGAGCTGGCTGCGCCGGTCAAAATCTATCCCCAAGTCCTGCGGAATATCCGGGTGAAGAGCAAGGCTGAGGCTCAGAACGATCCTGCGGTGCAGGCGGCGGTGCAGGCCGTTGCCCGGGAGCTGGGGGATTCCGGCCGGATCCTGGTTCGGGAGAGCGGCACGGAGCCTCTGATCCGCGTCATGGTTGAGGCCGAGACAGAGGAGGCCTGTGAGCAGTATGTCGCCCGCGTCATCGATGTGATCAAAGCCCAGGGACATGGGTGCCGGGGGTGAACGGAGTCCTGACAGGACTTCAAGAGCTGGCTACGGCGTGCGGATGGTTATGTAGTTCTGAAGGGCGTACCCCGCGATGCCGCCGGTTTCCACCACGAACCAGTTCCGGTAACGGTTGTAGATGTTGAGCGCCGTGCCGTCCTGGATTTGGGCGATGACCGGAAAGACCTGGGAGGGGCCGGTGCGGATGTTCAGGGAATCCCAGGGTAAGTCCGCCGTCCCCCGCTCCACAGGCTGGGGGGCGAGACAGGGCAGGCCAAAGTATTCCGCCACAGCCCGGGAGACTGCCTGGGCCAGCGTCACCTGGTTCCCGCGAATCCACTCCGCGTCGGTTGGGTTGTCGTGGTAGGCAAATTTGATAAAGGCGGAGGGGATGGAGACCTTGACCACCTCACCGATGCCGTCGGTGGGGAGAACCCTGACCGCGTCCGGCCGGGGATAGAGATCCCGCAGATTTCCGGCGATCAGCTCCGCCGCCACCTGGCCGTCCCGGGAACGGGAGGAGTAAAAGACCTCCACGCCCTGCCGGCTGCCGGGCTGGTCCTTTGGCGCCGTGTTGGAGTGCAGGGCCAGATGCAGGGCGTATTGGCCCCGGTTGGATGCCTCAATGCAGTCCGCTGGCGTCATATCGGTGGTGTTCCGGCTGAAGGAAATGCCGCAGGCACGGAACCACGGTTCCATCTCGTCGGCAATGCGATTCATGTACAGTGCTTCGTTGCCGCCGCCGGCATAGGAGTTGCACTCCTGGGCGGAGGGTGAAAGATATACCAGTGCCATTGTGAAACGCCTCCTCTTGATGGATTATTCTATGGGAGAGGCAGAGAAAGGGTGACGATGCCCCGCCAAAACCCGGAAAGAAAATCCCCAAAAAAAGGCGGCGGCGGAGGGAAAAGCAGATTGACGAACGGCAATGACTTTGATAAGATAATAGCGATCACAATGGATAGAGACCACCCCGCAGTACTTGGAAAGGATGAATAGATATGAGCTTTTTAAGTCGCTTTAAGAAACCCTCTTCTGATGATGCCGTCTCCGTTCCGGTGACCATTTGTGCACCGGCGGCGGGGAATGTGGTTCCGATGGCGGAGATCCCGGATCCGGCGTTTTCCAGCGGCGCGCTGGGCTATGCCGTCGGCATTGAACCGGCCGAAGGCACAATTTATGCGCCAATCGATGGACAGGTCACCCTGTTGGCCTCCAGCCGGCACGCCATCGGCATTCGCAGCGTCAACGGCGCTGAGGTGTTAATCCATATCGGCGTGGACACGGTGGAGATGAAAGGGGACGGCTTCTCCAGCAGCGTTTTGGAGGGCAGCACGGTGGAAAAGGGACAACCCATCATGACCGTTGATCTGGAGAAGGTCAAGGCCGCCGGTTATTCGGATGTCATCATCACGGCGGTGACCAATTCGGACGATTTTGCCAAGCTGGAGCCGCTGGCCAGCGGCACGGTGAAAGCGGCGGATCCCCTGCTGAAGGTGCAGTAAGCTGGTTCCCCGGGCCGGAACCTCCCGGCCTGAAGGGCCGCCGCAAAGGCGCGGCTTCGTGGAAAGGGTTAAAAAAAGACGAATCCCGCTCTGATCTCCTCAGAGCGGGATTTTGATTATGCAATAGAACAGGAGCGCCGGATGGACGCCCCAGACGCCCCGATAAAGGGGGCAATTAAGCATCGGCAGCATCGGCGTTGGCGTTGAAAATATGATCCAAAGTATCGTGGAATGCCTGTACCGTTTCGCGATTCAGAGAGTAGATCACCCGCTGGCCCACACGCCGGGATTGCACAATATCGGCCTCCAGCAGGATCCGCATATCATGGGAAAGGGTGGGCTGGGACACGTGGAACGTATCCTGTAAATCGCCCACGCAAAGCTCTTTGGCAGAGAGCATATTGACGATCTTAAGACGTTTGGGGTCAGAAATGGCCTTTAAAATCTTGCAGGTTCTAAAATAATAATGCTGGTCCATGATCACACCTCGTAATTTTATTTGTTACAACGCCCGTGCGCTGCAATGTTGACGAAATGAAAAAGCAGCCTGATTCGATTGGGAAAGACATTGGTTGCTTCCCAGAGTTTGGGAAAGAAAAAATGATAAAAAAGTTAACTTTATGTACAGCAACACGGAAAGAATGTCTTTGATCTGCACCCTCGAAGAAGTACAATCAAGGCCTCCACAATGGCTTGCAGTGCAGGGCGTCATTCATCAGTTATCCCATTATAACACCTTTATGCAGATATTACAATAAAAATTTACCCTCTTTTAGGGGGATTTTCACAGAAAAAGGCGAAAAATTGGAGACGCAAGGAGGGGCACAGCTGCTTTCATTCGAAAGTGAGGCAGGGAAAGCTCAAACAATCTGAACCTCGATGCCATGTCCCTTCAGGTGATCCACGATCTCACCGGGAACCTGGTTGTCTGTAATCACCATTTTGACCTGGTCCCTTAAGTTGATGGGTACCGTTCCGTGGGTTTTGAATTTTTCGCTCTCGGCCAGCACAACCACTTTTTCCGCCTGACGGGCCATGTCGCGGACAGATTGGGCCCGCATCTGGTTCTGGCTGGTGAAGCCGGTCCGGGGAAAGTATCCATTCGCGCCGATAAAGAACAGCTTGACCCAGAAATTTTCCGCGCACTGGCGCACCAGGGGCCCTACCAGCACCTGGGAGTCGGGATGATAGGTTCCGCCGAAGAGCACGATTCGGAAGTCTGATTTCCCTTGAACGGAGCCAGCAATAAAGGGGCTGTTGGTGAGAATCGTCAAGTTTCGTTTGGTTTTGATCAGTATATCGGCCAGCAGGGAACAGCAGCTGCCGCTTTCTATCATCAGCGTTTCCCCGTCGTGAATCATCTCCGCGGCACGCTGTGCAATGTTTCGCTTTTCTTCATAATGGTAGGCGATCCGGCTGTGGATGTCATTGGTATTGGAGAGGATGGCGTAGCCGTGTACCCGCTTGACAATGCCCAGGCGCTCCAGGCGGTCCAGGTCCTTCCGGACAGTGACTTGAGAGACGCCCAACCGCTCTGCCAGAGAAGATACCTCCATTTTATGTTCGTTCGTCAGCAGGGACAGGATTTGGGGGGTACGATCTTTCACACGAATCCCTCGTTTGTCTTATTTTGGGTGCAGTATACCACAGAGAAACTTTTGTTTCAAGAGTTTTTTGTTTCGTATGAAAGAATCTGGTTCCCAGGAAAGTTGTGATGCGGAGGATGACAGATGACTGTCATTTCTCCACAGGGAGTTTGGACACTAATGGGAACGGGGCTGGCGGCGTCCGGCTCTGCCGGGGGATTCCGGGGCCATTAGCTGGCCTTGTAAAAAACATAGTTTATGAGGGCAGATGAGGGGCGTTTTCCGTTGAAGCGGAAATGGAAAACTTTACAATGAGAAATACTTGACAATATTTAACACGTGTGCTAGGATGAATTTACCATCAGGAAACATCTTGCCGCACGAAAAAACCGCCGGGCCGGAGACAGAAGCGGCGGCGCCGGCGGCTGAGATGGAACTGGCTGAATATGGAGTTGGCGCGGCCGCGGTCAGTCCGCCGTGCGCCGCCCAGGGGACATCTCGATTTTCATTTTGCTGAGAGAGAAAGGTCAAATATGGAGCAAAAACTGATTTTCTTTGATATTGACGGCACAGTAAAGCCCTTTAGAAGCCCGGTTCCGGCAGATACCCGGGCGGCCATTCAAAAGCTGAAGGCCAATGGACATATCCCGGTGATCTGTACGGGCCGAACCCGGGTGATGGTGAAGCAGACCGGTCTGGTGGAGGATCCGGGCTTTCCGGCGCAAATTTGCGGCGCGGGCATGGAGGTCATCTACCAGGGCCAGACGGTTTATCAGCGCTTTCTGGATCGGGAGACGGTGCAATGGACGGTGGACTGTCTCCAGCGGTGGGGCTGCGGCTTTGTGCTGGAGGGGTCGGAGTGCCTGTACTATCCGGAATCCTGGGGGGACAGAATCAAAGCGCGTTGGGGCAGGGAGGCGAGGCCGAAGATGCTGCGGTACGATCCGGCCACCAGCCAGGTTCAAAAGATCACGATTTTGAACCGTTCCGTGCTGGAGGGGTCAAAGGCGTTGGAGGAGCTGTCCCAGGTCTATCAGGTTCTCTGCTATGACGACGGCAACACGGCGGAACTGGTTCTCCGGGGGATTAGCAAAGCCGTGGGGATTCAGGGCCTGTTAAAGTTCCTGGGGATGGACATCCGGGACACTTATGCCTTTGGGGACGGCCTGAATGACATGGAAATGCTCCAATATGTACAGTATGGCGTTGCCATGGGCAACGCCCAGGAGGAAGTGAAGCGGTGCGCCAAGTACCACACAGCCTCCTGTGACGAGGGCGGCATTGCCCTGGCCCTGCAACGGTTCGGGCTGATTGAACCGGATTAAGCCTTCTTTGAACATGAGAATTGCGGCCAATGGCGAGGAAAAGGAACACTAAGGCAGGCGGATGTACCAGTTCCCGCCGTGTACCTCGCTGAGGCAAAACAGCGCCGTGACAGGCACGGGCATATCCAGCCGCCAGGAGAAACGGACAACCATTCCGCCGTCCTGCCGCTTCCAGAAGCCGTTGGACAGACGGGAGACGCTCTCCTGAATGATTGTGTCCGGATGGAAAAAGGTGTTTAAACTCCTCCATTCCCCGTCAAAACTCCCGGGATTGACCTCGCCGGAGAGGGGAGGGTCTGTCCCGGCGGAGCGGAGCGTAGAGCGGCTCAGTGTTTTGGTAAGGCGCATCCGCCCGTTTTCGGGCATCAGAGTGCCCAGCAGCAATCGGCCCCCGTCCGCTCCGATGAGCCAGACCTTTTTCACGCCGCTCTCCCAGAACGGCACGTCAATGGAGAAGACGGTGCGAAAGCCCTCGTTCCGGCAGCGGATTTCCCCGCACAAAGTCCCGTTTTCCAGCAGGGGAATTTGTTCCTCGATCTCGCTCACCTCCGGCAAATCCTTCTTAGGGAAAAGTCTATGCGGGCCTTTGGAAATTATGCCGGACGGGGGCGGGGATTTGGGGCGGAAAGTTGCATTTAAACGGCGGATTTCCCCTTCGATGGGAAGTCTCGTGCTTGCGCGGCGTCAAAAAACATGGTAAACTAAGAGCACCCCTGAGAGGAGTTGAGATGCCATGAGGTGTCCTTATTGCGGCTACAATGACAGCCGCGTCGTAGATTCCCGCCCGGCGGATGACCGGGACAGCATCCGCCGCCGGCGCGAGTGCATGAGCTGCGGCAGGCGGTTCACCACCTATGAAACGGTGGAGAGTCTGCCGCTGGTGGTGATTAAAAAAGACGGCAGCCGGCAGGCCTTTGACCGGCAGAAACTGCTGCGGGGCATGATTCAGGCCTGCTATAAGCGGGCTGTGGACACCAACCTGCTGGAGAGCATTTCGCTGGAGATCGAACAGGAACTGCAAAATTCCATGAAACGGGAGATTCCGGCGGAACAGATTGGCGAACTGGTCATGGAGCGGCTCAAGGAGCTGGATGATGTCTCCTACGTCCGCTTTGCCTCGGTTTACCGCCAGTTTAAGGACATCAGTTCCTTCCGGGATGAGTTAAACAAGCTGTTGGAAGAAAAGGTGAATCACACCCTTTAAGGGCTCCGGACGCCGGTGTTACAGGACATTGGCCCAGGTGAGCTGTTCGATTTCGGACAAATGGCGGACTTTTTTGATGAGGGCATTGTTGGCGCTGGTGTACTCCGCCTCCTCTTCCCACTGGATGAAGCCCATGACCTCCTGAAAGCTGTTGCTGACCTCATCGGTGTCGGCATGGCGCAGGACGATGCAAAAATAGTCTTCCGCCCCTTTCCACGCCGCGCCGGCGTCCTCGGTCAGGCTGGCGGCGGTTTCCCAGTCGCCCTGGACGACGGCGGCCTGGGCCTCCTCCAGATAACCGGAGATCTGGTCCGTGATGGAGGTGACGCGGCCGGTGTTCCCCAGGGCGGCGCAGAAGATCGCCGCCAGAATGCCGCTGTAGATCAAAAGCTGCTTCACGGCTGGGCCTCCTTTGCTATGGCGCAGATGTTGCCGTTCTCGTCGGCGGTGAAGAGGAACACGGAGGGGATGTCCCTCAGGTTCTGGGCGCGCAGCTGATCCAGAAGCCATCGCCGGTCGTGGCCCAGAAGTTCCAGATTTCGCTCAATGAGCTGTCCGTCGGAGATCAGGATCAGGGGAAGGCCGGATTCGGGGACGTTTACATTCATCTGTGCGGGGGTTGTGGGGCTGTCCCGGTCGTAGAGGATGATGGAAATCCGGCCGGAATTTTCCAGCACGGCGTATTTTACGCTGGACAGCTCGGTGATGCCCTGGGCGCGCAGTTCCTCCATCAGCTCGTCTACCGTAATGCGGTTGCGGGAGAGCGCCCGCTGGTCGGGAACCCCGTTGCGCACCACAAGGCTGGGTTCTCCGCACAGCAGGCGGCGAAAACGGTTGTTTTTTAAGGTCAGAAGGGACAGGATCATGGTGATGCACATCAGGATGACGATGGGCAGCGCGCCATAGAGCAGCGGTATGCCAAAATCCTGCATGGGGACGGAGGTCAGGTCAGAGACCAGCATTGCGAGAACCAGTTCCGAAGGTTCCAATTCCCCCACCTGCTTTTTCCCCATCAGGCGGATGGTTGTGATGAGCAGAAGGTAGAGAATGATGGTCCGAAAAAAGCAGATTGTCAAACAGTTCCCTCCTTTTGGTTGGGAAAACGGACGGCGTTGCCCTCCGTTTCCGGCGTGGTGGTTATTGTGTCCAAAAGGAGTTCGAATATTCTGCCGTTGTTTTGGGAAAAGCGGAAAAAGCGTAAAGTCCGGTTGCAAATTGAGAGGAACTGTGGCATAATGACGAAAATTGAAAGGAGTTGCTACGCGTGGACAGACTGTGACGCGCGGTGATTCCTTGTTTTTTAAGCATTTGGCGGGCGGCGTGTTCCTTAACGGTCCGCCCTGCGAAAGAAAGGCGGTAGTCAACTATGAAAGCGACCTTGATCTTGGAAAATGGTCAGACGTTTGTTGGCGAGAGTATTGGCAGCACCAGTGACGCCGTTTTTGAAATGGTGTTCAACACCTCCATGGTCGGCTATCAGGAAATCCTGACCGATCCCTCCTATGCAGGGCAGGGGATCGTCATGACATATCCGCTGATTGGCAACTATGGCGTCAATCAGGAGGATAATGAGAGCCGTCAGCCCTGGGCAGAGGCGTTTATCATTCGTCACCTGGCTCCTCGGGGCAGCAATTTTCGCTGTGAAGACTCTCTGAACAACTATTTGATTGACAATCAGATCACGGGGATTGAAGGCATCGATACCCGTGCCATTACACGAATTCTCCGCAAACAGGGCGTTATGAACGGAATGATTACCTGCGCGGAGTCTTTTAATATCCAGGAATGCCAGGAGAAAATCCGGGCCTACCGGGTCGCCGGAACGGTGGAACGGGTGACGATTCCGGAGGTGGAGCACTATCCGGGGGATGGATACCGAATTGCCATGTATGACTTCGGCCAGAAGATCAACATGATCAAGCGCCTGAACGGCCGGGGCTGTGACATCACGCTCTTCCCGGCGCACACCCCCGCCGAGGTCATTATCGAGGGGAATTTTGACGGCGTCATGCTGTCCAATGGGCCGGGAGACCCGGCTGACTGCCAGGACATCATTGCCGAAGTTAAAAAACTCTATGACTCCGATCTGCCGATCTTTGCCATCTGTCTGGGCCACCAGCTCATGGCGCTGGCCACCGGGGCAAAAAGCCGTAAAATGCGCTTTGGCCACCGGGGCGCCAACCATCCGGTCAAGGATCTGGAAAAGGGCCGCTGCTTTATCACCAGCCAGAACCATGGCTATGTGATCATGCGGGAGAGCATCGACCCGGATGTGGCGGAAATCAGCCATGTCAATGTCAACGACGGCAGCATTGAGGGGCTGCGCTATAAGAATAAAAACATCTTCACGGTTCAGTTCCATCCGGAGGCATCTCCCGGCCCGGTGGACACCGACTATCTGTTTGACGATTTCCTGAATATGATTGCCCGTCACAAGAAAGGGGAGTGCTGACTGTGCCCAAGGATTCCAGCATTAAGAAGGTTCTGGTCATTGGCTCCGGCCCCATTATCATTGGCCAGGCCGCTGAATTTGACTACGCCGGCACCCAGGCCTGCCGCGCCCTGAAAGAGGAAGGGGTGGAAGTTGTCCTGGTCAACTCCAACCCCGCAACCATCATGACCGACAAGGACATTGCCGACCATGTCTACATTGAACCGCTGAATATTTACACCCTGCAAGAGGTCATTGAGCAGGAGCGCCCGGATGCTATTTTGCCCACGCTGGGCGGCCAGATCGGCTTGAACCTGGCCATGAACCTGTATGAGGACGGCACGCTCGACAAGTACAATGTCCGTCTGCTGGGCACCTCGGCGGAATCCATCCACAAGGCGGAGGACCGCCAGGGCTTTAAGGACACGATGGAGGCCATCAACCAGCCCTGCGTCACCTCCGAGGTGGTCCATGATGTGGAGGCTGCGGTGGCCTTTTGCGAGAAGATCGGCTATCCGGTCATCGTCCGTCCCGCCTATACGCTGGGCGGCACCGGCGGCGGCATCGCCGTGGATGCGGCCATGCTGCGGGAGATCTGCGAGCGGGGACTGGAACTGTCCCGGGTTCACGAGTGCCTGATCGAGCGGTGTATCTCCGGCTGGAAGGAAATCGAGTTTGAGGTCATGCGGGACGGCGCCGGAAACGTGATTACCATCTGCGGCATGGAGAATCTGGACCCCGTGGGCGTCCACACCGGCGACTCCATCGTCATCGCCCCCACCCAGACTCTGGCAAACAAGGAGTATCAGATGCTCCGCACCGCTGCTCTGGATATTATCACCGCCCTGAAGATCGAGGGCGGCTGCAACTGCCAGTTTGCGCTGAACCCGGAATCCTATGAGTACGCGGTCATTGAGGTCAACCCCCGCGTCAGCCGCTCCTCGGCGCTGGCGTCCAAGGCCACCGGCTATCCCATCGCAAAGGTTGCCGCCAAAATCGCCCTGGGCTATACCCTGGATGAGATTCCCAACGCCGTCACCGGAATGACCACCGCCTGCTTTGAGCCGGCGCTGGACTACTGCGTTTTGAAAATTCCCCGCCTTCCCTTTGACAAGTTCACCACAGCCAGCCGAAATCTGGGCACCCAGATGAAGGCCACCGGCGAAGTGATGGCCATTGGAAACTCCTTCTCCAGCGCCCTGATGAAGGCCATTCGCTCGCTGGAGCAGAACATTTACTCGCTGAAAATGCCGAAACTGGAGCAGCTCTCCACCAGAGACATCCGGGAAAAGCTGTATGTGATTGATGACGAACGTATTTTCGTCTGCGCGGAGGCCCTGCGCCGGGGCATTTCCGCGGAGGAAATCAACAGCATCACCAAGATTGACATCTGGTTCATCGACCGCCTGCAAGGTATCATTGATCTGGAGCGGGAGCTGAAGCAGGGCGTCCCCGACGGCAAGCGCCTGCGCTATGCCAAGGAGCTGGGCTTTGGCGACGCCCTGATTGCCGAGCTGTGCGGCACCACCCGGGAGGCCATCCGGGAGCTGCGCAAGGAGTATGGAATCCATCCCACCTATAAGATGGTGGACACCTGTGCCGCGGAGTTTGACGCCGCAACGCCCTATTATTACTCCACCTATGACGTGGAAAACGAGGCCAACATCACCTTTGACGGGCGCAAAAAGGTGCTGGTTTTGGGCTCCGGCCCCATCCGGATTGGCCAGGGCATTGAGTTTGACTACTGTTCGGTCCACTCCGTGTGGGCGCTGAAGCGTCTGGGCTACGAGACGATCATCATCAACAACAACCCTGAGACGGTTTCCACCGACTTTGATATTGCAGACCGCCTGTACTTCGAGCCGCTGACGGCCGAGGACGTGGAGCATGTGGTGGAGCTGGAACACCCCTGGGGCGCGGTGGTTCAGTTTGGCGGGCAGACCGCAATCAAGCTGGCCAAGGCGCTGGACGATATGGGCGTGCCGATTCTGGGCACCTCTGCTGACGGCGTTGACGCGGCGGAGGACCGGGAGCGGTTTGACGTCATCCTCCGCAAGTGCGGGATTCCCCGGGCCGAGGGCCGCACGGTCTTTACCACGGAAGAGGCGCTGGCCGCAGCCAACGAGATCGGTTACCCGGTTCTGGTGCGGCCCTCCTACGTGTTAGGGGGCCAGGGCATGGAAATTGCCTACCGCGACGCCAACATCATTGATTTTATGAACATCATCAACCGGACGGTTCAGGAGCATCCCATCCTGATCGACCAGTACCTGATGGGCCGTGAAGTCGAGGTGGACGGTGTCTTTGACGGGGAGGATATCTTAATCCCCGGCATTATGGAACATGTGGAGCGGGCAGGCATCCACTCCGGCGACTCCATTGCCGTCTATCCGCCCCTGCACATCGACGAAAAGCACAAGCAGACCATTTTGGCCTACACCAAAGACCTGGCGAAGCACCTGGGAGTGGTCGGTCTGATCAACGTCCAGTTCATCATCTACAACGACACGGTCTATATCATTGAGGCCAATCCCCGCTCCTCGCGCACGATCCCCTATATCTCCAAGGTGACAAATGTCCCCATCATTGACCTGGCTACCAAAGTGATGCTGGGCAGCAAGCTGAAGGATCTGGGCTATGGCACGGGCATCTATCCCGAGGCAGCGTATTACGCGGTCAAAATGCCCGTATTCTCCTTCGAGAAGCTGACGGACGTGGACATCAATCTCGGCCCGGAGATGAAATCCACCGGCGAATGTCTGGGCGTTGCGGAGAGCTTCCCCCAGGCCCTGATGAAGGCTTTTAAAGGCGCCAACATGAGCGTTCCCAAAAAGGGCGGCCGCGCCATCCTGACCGTCAAGGATGAGGACAAGCCCGAAATTCTCGGAATTGCCCGGGAAATGGAGGAGATTGGCATTGAGCTTTTCGCCACCCGGGGCACCTATAACTACCTGAAGAGCCAGGGCATTGACGTGAAATTCATCCACAAGCTGAGCATAGCCCATCCCAATACCGGCGACATGATCTCCTCTGGCACGGTGGATATCATTGTGAACACGCCGGGACGTTCCAAGCGGGAAGATGGGGACGGAATCAAAATTCGCCGGATGGCCGTTGAACACTCTGTGCTGTGCCTGACGTCCATCGATACCGCACACGCGATTTTGACTGCTCGTGAAAAGGGCCGCAGCGAAGCGCTGCGCCCGGTGGACATCACCAGGATCTGATGGGACGTGGTGGGAGACGGCGCCGGTCTTTCCCTCCGGCAAGGGGGAGGAAGAGACTGTTGCTGTCCCTATCCGGGCTGTCTCCCCATTTAGGACTTGCTTGAACACTCGAAATGTGACCCATGGCGAGGGAATCTTTCGCCGGACAAGGGGATTTGACGCCCCAATCCTCTGCGGATTGCAAGGGGAAT
>CAYWAP010000002.1:0-2132 GCA_964456525.1 uncultured Oscillospiraceae bacterium | reverse complement strand
TTTCGCCGGACAAGGGGATTTGACGCCCCAATCCTCTGCGGATTGCAAGGGGAATGAACGCCGCAAAAGCGGAAAGAGGTTCGTCACCTGGGCATGTTGACATGCTTCAAACAAGGCCGAGTCCAGGTTTTCATGCGGACGCCCACGAACGGGGCCGGGATGAAGTCATTTCCGGTCCCGCTGTCGCTTTTATTTCCGGTGAGGGCGAAACCCATGGGGAATTCGTCTGGCAGCTGGGCGCCGCAGGAGCGCTGGACGGCAACGTATCTTCTTCTCATAGCTTTTGGGCATAATTTGAACATGAGAAATATGACCAACGGCGAGGAAATGTTTCGCCGGACAAGGGGATTTGACGCCCCAATCCTCTGCGGATTGCAAGGGGAATGAACACCGCAAAAGCGGGAAACGATCCGTCCCCTGGGTATCTTGATATGTTTTAAACAAAGCCTGTTATGAGAAAGAATAGCAGGCGGGAGGGCGCCGCCATCCTGGCACGCTCCCATTCATTTTTTGTAAGTTCAAAAAGAAAGGAAGAAATGAACGTATGGCACATGAACTTGTCATTGTCCTGGACTTCGGGGGCCAGTACAATCAGTTGATTGCCCGCAGGGTGCGTGAGTGCAATGTCTACTGCGAGGTGAAGCCCTATACCACGCCTCTGGAGCAGCTGAAAGCGATGAACCCCATTGGCATTATCTTCACAGGCGGCCCCAACAGCGTCTATCTGGAGGGAGCGCCCCGGGTCTCCCGGGAAATTTTTGAATGGGGCGTCCCCATTCTGGGCATCTGCTACGGCTGTCAGCTGATGGACTACATGCTGGGGGGCAGCGTCACCCCTGCGCAGGATGATTCTGCCCGTGAGTATGGCAAGACGGAGACCTTTTATGACACCACTTGCAAGCTGTTCAAGGGTCTGCCCGAGTCGGGCATCTCATGGATGAGCCACAGTGACTATATGGCAACGGTTCCCGAGGGATTTCAGCTGGTTGCCCACTCCCATGCCTGCCCCAATGTGGCCATTGCGGACGAGGGCAAGGGCTTCTATGGGGTGCAGTTCCACCCTGAGGTGAATCACACCGTCCATGGCCAAAAGATGCTTCACAACTTCCTGTACGAGATCTGCCACGCCACCGGGGACTGGACGATGGGCGATTACTGCAAAACAGCCGTTGCCTCCATCCGGGAGAAGGTAGGGGACGGCAAGGTGCTGCTGGCGCTGTCCGGCGGCGTTGACTCCTCGGTTGCTGCCGCTCTGATGGCGGAGGCAGTGGGCGATCAATTGACCTGCGTCTTTGTGGACCACGGACTGATGCGGAAAAATGAGGGAGACGAGGTTGAGGCGGCGTTTCGAAAGTGGAACATCAACCTGATCCGCATGAACGAAGAGGAGCGCTTCTTGGCCGCGTTGGCCGGGGTGACCGACCCTGAGAAGAAGCGGAAAATCATTGGCGAACAGTTTATCCGCACCTTTGAAGTGGTTGGCAAGCAGATTGGGTCGGTGGACTACCTGTGCCAGGGTACGATCTATCCGGATGTCATCGAGTCTGGCAGCGGCAAGGCAGGCGCCGCCGTCATCAAGAGCCACCACAACGTGGGCGGATTGCCCGACTATGTTGATTTTAAGGAGATCCTGGAGCCCCTTCGTATGCTGTTCAAAGACGAGGTGCGCCAGCTGGGACGGGAGCTTGGACTGCCTGAATATCTGGTCATGCGGCAGCCGTTCCCCGGCCCCGGCCTGGGAATCCGGATCATCGGCGAGGTGACCAAGGAAAAGTGCGACATTCTCCGCGAAGCGGATGCAATCTTTCGGGAAGAGGTGGCCGCAGGGGGCTGGGAGTACAAGCTCAATCAATACTTTGCGGTTCTGACCAATATGCGCTCCGTCGGGGTTATGGGCGATGAACGCACCTATGACTATACCCTGGCCCTTCGGGGAATTACCACAACGGATTTTATGACGGCGGACTGGGCGCGAATCCCCTATGAGATTTTGGATGCTGTCTCGGTCAGGATTGTCAATGAGATTAAGGGAATTAATCGGATTGTTTATGATATCACCTCGAAACCGCCGGCTACGATTGAGTGGGAATAAGCAAAAAGTGGATATGAGGGCCAGAAAACCCTTGAAAATA
>CAYWAP010000001.1:107268-109895 GCA_964456525.1 uncultured Oscillospiraceae bacterium | reverse complement strand
CAGCACGCCGTTTTCCAGCCTGCACCCAAAGGGAACCGCTAGGCGGCGTACACCCGCAACTTGCGACATTGTTTCATTTGGCTTTCGAGGTTAACCGACAAAACGATACATAAAGGTGGTTTCCACCTCATAACTATCAAGGGTTTCATCGTACCAGTCGTCATAGGCGGCGGATTGCAGAGCGCTCTTTGCCGTCTGTTGCCATACACACAGATCATCCGTGCTGACGAAATAGATCAGCTGATAGCCGATGTTCGTCTCGTCCTTGAGGATGGTGTAATCACCGGCCTCGCGGTCCTCATCAAAGATCCACTCGTCGATGACGTCGTCAAACTCGCCTTGGGTGACGGACTCGTAAAGGCCGCCGTTGGTATTGCTGCTGCTGTCGCTGGAATTTTCTTCAGCCAGAGTTGCAAAGTCGTCCTCTGTGCCGCCGTCGCTCTGCCACTCGGTCAGGATTTCCTCCAGGGTTGACAGGGCAGTGCTGTAATCATAGGTGACCTCGTCGCTGTCCTCGTCCTCATCGGCATCGCCGTCAGTCTCGGCGTTGCCGTCGGTTTCCTCATCCTCTTCTTCGTCGGCGTAGATCAGGATGTTGCGAATATTGACGGGGTAGTAGTCCTCACGGCTGCGGCTGTTGAAGCGAACCACATAGTAGCCTTCGATGACCTCTTCTTCCTCGGCATCGCCGTCAGTCTCGGCGTCGCCGTCGGTTTCCTCATCGTCCGAGGTGGAGGTGGTGGTGTACTCGATGATGGTGACGTCGCCGGACTCCCGGTCACTGCTCATGACCCAATCGGCATAGGTGTAGTTGCTGACGCTGGAACCGGAGGAAACGGAACGGTCAGAAGCCTCGGACTCCTCAACCAGCGCGGCGACTTCGTCCTCATCCCCGCTCTCCAACGCTGCCTGCAGCGCATCGGCGTATTCTTTGGCGGCGTCAATGGCGGCCTGGATCTCTTCGTCGGTTGCCTCGATCTCGTTGCCGTCGTCGTCATATTCGGTCTCGACGGTGGCGTCGATGTAATACGCGTCGATATCGTAGGTATCCAAGGTGTCCTTATTTTCCTCGTAATACTCCTCGATTTCCTCGTCTGTAAACTCGAAGCTCTCGGTTTTGTAATCCTCGTAATCGTAGGCGTAGTAGTACTCGGTGATAATCTCCTCATACTGGCTTTCGGTCATGTAGCGGCCATACACCTGAGAGAGATAATACGTGGCGCTGACGCCGTAATCCTCACAGGTCTCTTCCAGTTCCTCCAGCGCCGCGTCGATATTGGCCTGGCCCTCCTCGGAAATTTCATAACCGGCGGCTTCCGCTTCCTGGGCCAGCATGGAGACGGCGGTCAGGGAACTTTTGGCTGCGCTGCGCAGATACTCATACCAGGTGGTTCCGTCATAGGCTTCCTGATCCTTCAGGCTGACGGAGGTATCCAGCCCGTAATAGGAGGCGTAGCTGTAAATGCTGTTATACTGGGAATAGTAGTAGTAGTCCAGATCGACTACGGTGTAACTCTTTTCCCCGATGGTAATAGCGGCGGCATGCTTTTGAATGACGCCGCTGTCCCAAAACAGCAGTGCGGCGACCAGAACGGCCACGACGACGCCGACACCAATGTAAAGATGGGTGCGGCGCTTCTCTTCACGGGCCTGCAGAGCTGCACGCCGTTGCTTGGCGGAAAGGTTTTTCAAACTTTCATCCAGTTTCTTTTGTTTCTTTGCTGCCTTGCGGTTGACCTTAGCGGCGGCCTTATCGGCTTTGGACCGCTTGTTGGAATCGCTCATTGAAATCATCCCTTCTACAAGAATCTCCCAGAGGAGAGAGTCTTTTTATGCAATCGAATCTCATTATAATGGACTTTCTCGCAAAATACAAGCGGAAAGGCAAAAAAAATCGGAAGATTCCTTCCGATTTCAGGTTATTTTAAGAAAAGTGGGTTCGCTGCCGCTGTATGCCGGCAGCGCCGGAAGGGGCGGCTGCTGTGCCATCCCCCCATCAAAAACACCCCGCAAAGGCCGTGTGCTTCCCTTTAAACCTGCACGTGAGCGCAGGTGGGTCGCTGCCGCGTGATTTTACTGCTTCCAACTTCCAGCAATGGAGCCGGGAGGCCTGCAAACCATCACGAGAGCTTTGGCGTCCCATATAAGAAATGTGGGTTTAAACCGGAAGACATCACGAACCCCGCAGGGCTTTTCATATGATATGGAGAAAGGGGAGAGGTTATTCCTCGTCCTCCTCTTCAAAGAGGGCCTCCATAAACTGCTGATAGACGGCCTCGGCCTCTTCTTCGCTGTCCAGGGTGACCAGCTGTTCCTCACCGTCCACCTGAACCACACGCATGAGAATCAGACCGTAATCATCGCTCTCTTCCACCGTGTCAGGGTCAACGTCGTCGGGAATGGTGGGAAAGAAGCCCATGTAAATGGAGCCGTTGTATTCGATGGTGTCCACATATTCCAGTTCGATCTCTTCGCCGTCTTCGCTGGTGAGAGTAATGAACATAGGGCCGGAATCTTCATACATCTCATCCGAATGTCCGTTTTTCACGCTCACATTGTCCACCACCTTTTTGACAAACTGCCGGGGAAAATCAATCCGGCCGGCTGGCAGAGGGCGCAGCCGTTTT
>CAYWAP010000001.1:86766-107168 GCA_964456525.1 uncultured Oscillospiraceae bacterium | reverse complement strand
GACAAACTGCCGGGGAAAATCAATCCGGCCGGCTGGCAGAGGGCGCAGCCGTTTTTCTTGAGCATATTGTAGCCGATTGCCGGGAAAAATGCAAGAGGGATTTTTTGAAAGGGGTCGTTGGGCCCTGTTTGAAAACCGGAAATGTGCCCAATGACGGAAAAAGCCCGTCATTGGGGCAGGTTCACCTGTTTCCAACAGGGGCTAGCTGGTAAGATCTTCCAAAAGCCGGGCCAGTTCCTCCGGGCTGCTGGCGGCAATGCCGCCGTCCAGGAGCGTCTGATCCCAGGAGGGGAGGGAGGCCACGGCCACGCCGGTGCGCAGCACCAGCTGGTCGCCTTCGTAGACGCAGATCTCTCCGTCCACATTGCGGAGAGTGTAGAGCGGGATGCTGACCTCGCCCTCTCCGGAGACGGCCACGCTTTGGGGCAGCGTCAGGGGCAGGATGAGGGCGGCGGAAGCGCAACCGGCAGAGAGCACCAGGGACAGGGCGAGGATGGCGCAGCGTAATTTCAGGGAAGGAATCATAAATCCCACATCTCCTTTGTGAAAACCGTTTTGGATTATTTTGCCCATAGCTGTATCAAATTAAACCTTAAGGACTGTGGACAATGGGGGAATTGTGAGTGGTTAAGGCGTTGACAGCTGTGTTATAATGGAAAAAATGCAATGAAATATGCATTTGTACGTTGGAGGCTTGAAAGACGCGAGGTACATCTATGTCGAAAAAAACGCAAAAAAAGAAAAGACGAAGCCGCGGCATTTTGAAGTGGATCGGGCTGGTCATGGGCACGTTGATCCTGATTGGCGTAACGACATCAGCCATCCTGTGTGTTTATGCTGTCCACTACATTGAGGATGTCATCATGCCGGAGGTGGAGAGTTCCAGCACCAATCTGCTCTCCAGCAGCGTGGATCTGTCCAGTACCCTTTACTATTACGATAGCGACACCGAGAGTTATCAGACGCTGCAGGTGCTGGACGCAACGGAGAACCGGATCTGGATTTCCTACGAGGACATCCCGGAGCAGCTGATCTATGCCACCGTTGCCATTGAGGACAAACGTTTCTTCGAGCATAACGGTGTGGACTGGAAGCGCACCGGCGCCGCCATTTTGTATATGTTAACTGGGCAGACCGTCCAGGGCGGCAGCACGATCACGCAGCAGCTGATTAAGAACCTGACCCAGCAGAATGAGGTCACCGTCCGGCGAAAGGTTCTGGAGATCTTTGAGGCGCTGGAATTTGAAAAACACAATACCAAGGAAAACATTCTGGAGTGGTACCTGAATGAGATCTATCTGGGCCACGGATGCTATGGCATTGTCACGGCGGCGCAGAAGTATTTCAACAAGGAAGTGAGCGAGCTGACGCTGGCACAGTGCGCATCGCTGATCTCCATCACCAACAACCCCTCTCTGTACGACCCCTATACTCAGCCGGAGAACAACCTGGAGCGGCGGAATCTGGTCCTGGATCAGATGTATGAGCAGGGCTATATCACCGAAGAGGAACGGGACGAGGCCCAGGCCGAGGAGCTGGGCTGCACGTATGGTACCAGCGACACGGAGGATGAGGAGACCACAACCAGCGATGAATACTACAGCTGGTACACCGACGCCGTCATTGAGGAAGTCCTGGAGGACCTGCAGGAGCAGTATGGTTATGACTCCACTACGGCGAGCCAGCTGCTCTCCACCGGCGGTTTGAGCATTTACACCTGCTATGATCCGGACGTACAGGCGGCGGTGGACGAAGTGTACACTGACGTCTCCCTCGTAGATGGTTATGACTCCACGGACGGCCAGCAGCTCCAATCCGGCATCACCGTGGTGGATAATGAGACAGGGGCCGTGGTGGCACTGGCGGGCGCCATCGGGGAAAAGGTCGGAAACCGCATCTGGAGCTATGCAACGGATACCGTCCGGCAACCCGGTTCTTCCATCAAGCCCCTTGCCGCTTACGCCCAGGCGCTGGAAGCCGGGCTGATTCTCCCCAACACAATTGTGGAGGATTCCGCGTTCATGGAATTAAACGGCTCGGCTTGGCCCAAGAATTCCCATGGCGGTTACAGCGGCGATACGGACATTATGACCGCCGTGGCCCAATCCATCAACACCGTGGCCGTCAAAGTTCTGGACATGGTCGGCCTGCAGGAATCCTATGATTTCCTGACGGAAGAGTTCCAGCTCAGCACGATCGTGGACGAGTATACGAGCACCAGCGGCAAAACGTACAGCGATATTGGCTATTCGCAGCTGGGCCTGGGCGGTCTGACCAACGGCGTCTCCACGCTGGAAATGGCTGCGGCCTACTCCACCTTCCCCCGGGAGGGTACGTATATTGAGCCGTATCTGTATACGGTGGTTCTGGACGCGGAGGGCAATATCATCTTGGCCTCGGACACCACAGATGTCTCTGAGACCTGTTACACGGTGGAAATGTCCGATGGTGAAGTGGTTTCCATTGAGGGCAATGTGGCTGCCGGCAGTCAGGCCATTCTCAGTGAGAGCACCTGCTTCTATATGACCGAAATGTTGGAGGCGGTTGTCACCCAGGGCACCGGCACCAACGCTGCCATCAGCGGCATGCACGTGGCCGGCAAGACCGGTACGACGGACGATGACTATGACCGCTGGTTTGTCGGCTATACGCCTTACTACACGGCGGCGGTGTGGACCGGTTATGACCAGGCGACGACGATTCAGAGCGTATCCAACCCCGCTGTCGTGCTGTGGCGGATGGTGATGGAGCGGATCTGTGAGATCCTGAGCCTGAGTGACCAGGAGTTTCACAGCACCCTGCTTGCCAGCGCCACCCAGATCACATATTGCACCCAGACCGGCAATATCGCCGGCAGCAACTGCACGTCTACCAATACCGCCTGGTTCCTGGCGGGAGATGAGCCCACCACGGTCTGCACCGGACACAAATCCGATGACGATGACGAGGATGAGGACGAAGACGAGGACGCAGAGGACAAGGGGGACGCAAACGCAGACGCAGACGAAGGCGAGGACGGGGACGATGAGGAAGAACAAACCGCCACCCCCGCCGACGACGCTGACAGCGGCGATGCGGACGACTCCGAGGAGCCGGACGATTCGGACGGGGAGAGCGACGTTACCTCTGCCCATGACGCCAACGGCGCCAATGATACCAACGATACCGGCGATTCGGACCCCAGTGACGAGGAGCCGGAAGCTGAGGGAGATGGCGCCGAATCCCAGGGGACAGACTGACCCGGCTGCCCGACCAAAGCCATTGCAAGGGCGACGCTCCCCCTTTTCCGGGGGGGCGTTGTCCCGCAGATACAGAACCTGTTGTCGCGACTGTAGGCGCAGGTTCTTTTTCTGCGCTCTGGATGGGGGCGTTTCCAGGGCGGCATCCCTGCCTTTCCTCCAAGATGACGAAAAAAAGCATAGGAAAAGGAGAAAATTGGGGGATTCTGTGCTTGCAAAGCGGACGGCGGGATGTTATAATTTCCTCTGCCTGACAAGAACAAATGCCCGTTGCCGGTGGACGAAGGGGCGGAGAGACCTCCGGATCTGTCCGCGGCTGGGAAGGCGGGCGATGTGTAGAGGAGCGGAAACCATGTCACAAGCACCGAAATATTTTATTGTAGAGGCCAGCGCATTGCCGGAAATCTTCATCAAGGTCGTCGCAGCCAAGCAGGCTCTGGAGCTGGGAGAGGCGTCTACGGTCAACGAGGCCACCCGTCAAGCGGGAATCAGCCGCAGTGCCTTTTATAAGTATAAGGATGCGGTACGCCCGTTTAATGATATGATGAACGGCCATATTATGACGTTTCAGGCCATGTTAAAGGACGAACCGGGGGTGCTTTCCGCCATTTTAAATGCCTTTGCAGAAAGCGGCGGAAATATTTTGACCATCAACCAGACCGTCCCCACCGGCAGCGTGGCGGCGGTGAACCTGAGTGCGGAGACCAGCGGGCTGAATATCTCCCTGGAAGAGCTGGTGGCCCGCACCCGGGAAATGGACGGTGTTGTCAAGTTCGAAGTGCTGGCAGGTTGATCGAACCGCCGGGAGAGGGCGTGTATCGTGATTCTGTTCGGGCCGGGCGCGTGAGGGCGCGCAGCCGGATTCCGAATGATTTTAGAGAGGTGTCATTATGGTAAATATTGCGATTCTGGGCTATGGAACCGTCGGCAGCGGTGTTGGCGAAATTATCTATAAAAATGGCCGCCATATTTCCGAGCGGGTTTCCAATCAGGTGAATGTGAAATATATTTTGGATAGAAGGGAATTTCCCGACAGCCCCTTTGCGGACCGTGTGGTTCATGATTTTGACGTGATCGTCAACGATCCGGAGGTCCAGATTGTAGTGGAGACCATGGGCGGCGTCGATTTCCCCTATGCCTGCACCCGGCGGGCGCTGTGCGCCGGAAAGAGTGTCGTCACCTCCAACAAAGAGCTGGTGGCGACGCACGGCTGCGAGCTGCTGAAAATCGCCAGAGAACACGGGTGCTCCTACCTGTTTGAGGCCTCCGTTGGCGGCGGCATCCCCATTTTGCGCCCCATGACCAGCTGCCTGGCGGCCAATGAGCTGCAGGAGATTGTGGGCATTTTGAATGGCACCACCAACTATATTCTGACCCGTATGATTCGGGCCGGTCTGTCCTTTGAGGCGGCGCTGAAAGAGGCCCAGGAGCGGGGCTATGCGGAGAAAGACCCCACGGCGGATATTGAGGGCCATGACGCCTGCCGTAAGATTTGCATCCTCTCCGCGCTGGGCTTTGGACGCCACATCTACCCGGATCAGGTTCCGACGGAGGGCATCACCAACATCACCCTGTCCGACGTAGAATATGCCAGCAGCGGCGGTTATAAGGTCAAATTGCTGGGGCGCTCCATCCGGCGGGAGAGTGACGGCAAGGTCTGCGCCTATGTGGCGCCCCATCTGGTGGCCAATGACTCCCCCCTGGCAAATGTGGAGGACGTCTTCAATGCCATCCAGATCACCGGCGACTCCATTGGCGAAGTGATGTTCTATGGCCAGGGCGCCGGCAAGCTGCCCACTGCCTCCGCCGTTGTGGCCGACGTGATGGACATCGTGCGCATGAAGGGCCGGAAAGTGATTTCCTGGGAAGAGGGCGGCCCCGATGCCGTGTATCCCGTCACCGAGCTGGCCAGCCGCTGGTATGTCCGCGCCGCCGGAGATGTCTCCGTCAACGGGGCCAGACGCCTGCACGGCGGCGCTCAGGGCGGGGAGAGCGCCTTTATCACAGATGAGGCAATGACCCTGGAGGGCATCCGGGAGCTGACCGCCGGGTTGAACGTCCGCGCGATGTATCGAATCCTGTAATCGCGGCGGCGAGGACACCGCATATGAACGGGTATCTTCCCGTGCAGTCCTGCACGGATCGATAGAGAGAAGAAGTTTGAAGTAGAAGTTTGGAGGTCATTTGGACAAATGGCATTGATCGTACAGAAATTCGGCGGCACATCTGTCGGCGGCCTGGAGCGGGTCCGGCATGTCGCCAAGCTCATCACAGACACGTACAAAGCGGGGAACGACGTTGTGGTTGTCCTCTCCGCACAGGGCAAAACCACCGATGAGCTGATCACTTTGGCGTCACAGTATAATCCCAAAGCCAGCAAGCGTGAGCTGGATCAGCTGCTCACCACCGGCGAGCAGCAGTCTGCCGCCCTGGCCGCGATGTGTATTCAGAGCATGGGCTTCCCTGTGATCTCGCTGAACGCATGGCAGGTTGGCTTCAAAACCAATACCACCTATGGCGACGCCCGCATTCAGCGGATTGAGACGGAGCGCATCCAAATGGAGCTGGGACAGCACAAGATCGTGATCTTTACCGGTTTCCAGGGCATCAACCGCCGGGGAGACATCACCACCCTGGGCCGCGGCGGCAGCGATACATCTGCCGTTGCCCTGGCCGCCGCGCTGCATGCGGACTTGTGCCAGATCTATACGGATGTGGACGGCGTCTACACCGCCGACCCCAACAAGTATGAAGGGGCCAGAAAACTGGATGAGATCACTTACGATGAGATGTTGGAGCTGGCGACGCTGGGGGCAAAGGTGCTTCACAACCGCAGCGTCGAAATGGCGAAGCGCTATAACGTCAATCTGGAGGTTCTCTCCAGCTTCACCGGCAACCCCGGAACTAAAGTCAAAGAGGTCGTGAAAAAGATGGAAAACTCCTATGTCAGCGGTGTCGCAAAAGACAAGAATATTGCCCGTTTGGCCCTGGTTGGCCTGAAAAATGAGCCGGGCGTAGCCTTCCGTATCTTCTCTCTGCTGGCCAACAAGAAGATTAACGTCGATATTATTCTGCAATCCATTGGCCGCGAAGAGTCCAAGGATATTTCCTTTACGGTTGCCAAGAGCGATCTGCCTCTGGCTGAGGAGCTGCTCCGGGAGCGGAAGGAGTCCCTGGGCTACCAGGCCCTGGAGATCAACGATCACGTGGCAAAGGTTTCCATCGTCGGCGCCGGTATGATCGGCAACCCCGGCGTGGCGGCCAAAATGTTTGAGGCGCTCTACAGCGCCGGCATCAATATCAGCATGATCTCCACCTCTGAGATCAAGGTTTCCGTCCTGGTGGA
The DNA here is from genome assembly GCA_964456525.1 of uncultured Oscillospiraceae bacterium. Classification (GTDB taxonomy): domain Bacteria; phylum Bacillota; class Clostridia; order Oscillospirales; family Oscillospiraceae; genus Onthomonas. Next base: position 100,583 of record CAYWAP010000001.1, on the reverse strand, counting down.
CGAGATCGATGCCGACCGCGCCGTTCAGGTGATCCACGACAAGTTCTTCCGCGCCTTTGGCGGCCGTTATTAACCGGCATAGCAGGGGCGGCGCGGCTGGGTTTTGCCTGGGGTGTCTATCCCCGGTGCGCCCTTCCCGTTGGAGGTGAGAGGCCGCCTGCCCCTGTGTCTCACATCTGCATCATGAAAAGATCCGCAGCGATTGCACGTTCCGGTGGGTGGTGTTGGGAACACCACTGGGCCGTTTGTGCATTGCTGTGGATTTTTTCATGACCAAAGGGGAGCAGGGAGGGCTTTTACGATTCCGAATCGCGTTCACAGTGCTAAAACCAGCTGCCCCTGGATATATTTGACTGGGGGAATCCCCGGGGACACCTCGCCTGCAAAAGAAAAGAGAGGTCTCAATCCAATGATTGAAACCTCTCATGGTCGGAATGCCGGGATTCGAACCCGGGGCCTCTTGAACCCGAACCAAGCGCGATACCAAACTTCGCCACATCCCGATGACATCAATGTATTATAGCCGAGGAACCGGCGATTGTCAAGTGATTTTGAAGAAAAGAGCCAAAAGGTTTGTGGGAAAGGGTGAACATCCATGAGTGAGGGCAAAAAGCAGCATTCACGCAACGAATTGGGCAGATTGAAGCGGCTGGTGGCGTCGGTGCTGATCTTCGTCTTCTGCTTTGCCGCCCGGACGTTGTTTCCCGAGCAGACCCAGAGCGCGGCGGAACTGGTGAAACAGACCATGGCGCTATCGTCCCACTTTGAGGACGCCTTTTCTGAACTGGGCGCCAATCTGAGCGAGGGGAAGAGTCTGGCGGATTCGGTGGGGAGCTGGTGCATTACGGTGTTTGCGCCCCAGGAGGTCTCCGTTTCCGAACCGGATCAGTCGGACGCCGATGAGGAAACCCTTCAGGAGGTCTCCGGCGTGGAACAGTGGATTGCCTGGTTGAAATCCCTTTTGTCCGGCGCATGAGCTGTTTTGCGGACCAAAACGGCGTTCACATTGGGCGGCTGACGATGACGCCGGCCTTCCTCTTTGGGGCTGTGCTGATTTTTTGTGTAGATATGACGGAGCTGCTGCCGCTGTTTCTATTGGCTGCCCTGCTCCATGAGTGCGGCCACCTGCTGGCCTGCTATCTGTTTCAGGTGCCGGTGTGGCGCTTCCGGCTGACCTGTTGCGGCGGCGAGCTGGTTCCGGCCCGCCATTTGGCGGGGCGGGAGGAGTGCGTCATTGCCCTGTCTGGCCCGGCCATCAATTTGCTGCTGGCCTTCGCCCTGATTCCCCTCGTGCAGGGGGAGGCGGGGGCGATCTTTTTGGGCGTCAACCTGATGCTGGGGCTGTTCAACCTGCTGCCCATGCTGCCCCTGGACGGGGGACGGGTTCTGCACGGGGTGCTGGTCTTGTTCTGCCCGGAAGGGCTGGCGAACCGGCTGCTGAGCGGACTCTCCGACCTCTTGCTGGCGGCCGGATTGATTCCGGCTGCGCTGCTGCTTGTCCGGGGAAATCCCTCTCTGATGGTGGTGGTGCTCTGCCTGGGCATGAGAAAACGATGAGGGGAGCGCAAAAAAACTTGTCAACCACCGGTTTATCGGTTAGAATAACTAAAAGGTTCTGAAAAACCGGATGGCAGGTTTTTCAGCGAGCTGTTTTCCGCCGTTGTGGGCCGCGCACAGGAAAACCGGCGGGCATGTCCTCCCCACCGGGGCCTTTGGAGCGCGGATAAGCGCCCATCCGGCCTGAAAACAGCCGTCTCAATGAAATTTTCCAAAGAAAGAAGCGGATCAAGTGACCCCAAAGCTGGAACGTATCCTGTCCCGCGTGCAAAAGCCGGCGCGCTATACGGGCGGAGAATATAACGAAATTGTCAAAGACAGGGCCGAAGTGGATACCCGCTTTGCCCTCTGTTTCCCGGACACCTATGAGATCGGCATGTCCAATTTGGGCATACGAATCCTTTACGGTGCTTTAAACGAAATGAGCGGCGTGTGGTGTGAGCGCTGCTTTGCCCCCTGGGGGGACATGGAGGAGGAAATGCGCCGGGCGGATATCCCTCTGTTCGCCCTGGAGAGCGGCGATCCCCTCAGCGAATTTGACATTGTCGGCTTTTCTCTGGGCTATGAGATGGCCTTTACCAGCGTGCTGAATATGCTGGATCTGGCCAATATCCCGCTGCGCAGTGATGCGCGGGGCGAGGACGACCCCATCATTGTGGCGGGGGGCACCTGCGCCGTCAACAGCGAACCCATGGCTGATTTTGTAGACGTGTTCTTCATCGGCGAAGGGGAGGAAGTGGACTGCGAGCTGGTGGAGCTTTACCGCGCCTGCAAAAAGGAGGGGTGGAACCGCCATGACTTCCTCGTCAAGGCCGCGCAGATTCAGGGGTGCTATGTGCCCTCTCTCTATGAGGTGGCCTATCATCCGGACGGCACCGTTGCCGCCATCACGCCCACCTGCGGCGCGCCGGAAAGGGTCACCAAGCGGATTGTCCGGGATTTGGACAAGTCCTATTATCCCGTGCACACCATTGTGCCCTCCACGGAAATCGTCCATGACCGGGTGATGCTGGAGCTGTTTCGCGGGTGTATCCGGGGCTGCCGTTTTTGCCAGGCCGGGTATTGTTACCGGCCGGTGCGCCCCAAGAGTGTGAAAACCCTGTTGGAGCAGGGGCTGGAGGCATGTAAGGACTCCGGCTATCAGGAGATGACGCTGTCCAGCCTGTCCTCCAGCGATTACCGCCCGCTGCCGGAGCTGTGTGACGGCCTGCTGGACTACTGTGAGCCTCGCAACATCAACCTGAATCTGCCCTCTCTGCGGGCGGACGGCTTTTCTGCCCGCATTATGGACAGGCTCCAGAAGGCGCGCAAAACCTCCATCACCTTTGCCCCGGAAGCCGGCACCCAGCGCCTGCGGGATGCCATCAACAAGAATGTCCGGGAAGAAGACCTTTTGGAATCCTGCCGGACCGCCTTCGAGGGGGGATGCAGCGCCATTAAGCTGTACTTCATGCTGGGACTGCCAACGGAGACGGACGAGGACGTGATTGGCATCTCCGATCTGGCGACTAAGGTCTACTGGACCTGGCGCACCTACTCCGCCAACCGCGCCCGGGGTGTCCGAATCACCATCTCCACGTCCTATTTCATTCCCAAGCCCTTTACGCCCTTCCAGTGGGAGGCCCAGATTCCCATGGAGGAGTACCAGCGCCGGGTGGAGCTGCTGCGCAGCAGCATCCACAACAAATCCATTCACTACAACTGGCACGAGGGAAACACCTCTTATATTGAGGCGGTTCTCGCCCGGGGGGATCGCCGTCTGGGCAGAGTGCTGGAGGAAGTCTGGCGCACGGGGGGCAAGCTGGACTCCTGGAGCGACTATTTCTCCTTTGAGCGGTGGATGCAGGCCTTTGCCGCCACCGGAATTGACCCCGATTTTTACGCCCGGAGAGAGCGCAAACTCTGTGAAATTCTGCCCTGGAGCATGATAGATGTGGGCGTCCGCCCGGCGTATCTGTGGCAGGAGCGGGAACAGGCCTATCAGTCCGTCATCACGCCGGACTGCCGGGTCAGGTGTACGGGCTGCGGTGCAAACCGGCTGATTCCAGACGGCGCATGCGATGAAGACCGCAGATGAGATGGAGAGATGAGAAACCTGGCGCTGCCTGAGCCAGGCCCTTGCAGGGGAAGATGGAGGAGAGTTTCATGCTGATTTTGACCTTTTTACTGGCGCTGCTGCCCATTATATGGCTGATTGTCGCCCTGAGCATCCTGAAAATCCCGGGACATCAGGCCTGCGCGGTCACGCTGGCCATCACGCTGATTCTGGCGGTGGCCTTTTGGCAGATGAACGTGGTCTATGCCCTCAGCGGTGTGCTGGAGGGGGTTTTGAACGGCCTTTGGCCCATCTGCCTCGTGATTATTTCCGCGCTGTTTGTCTACAACCTGACGGTCAGAACCGGCGCTATGGAGGCCATCAAGCGGATGCTGGGCGGCGTGTCCAACGACCGGCGGGTGCTGGCCCTGCTCATCGGCTGGGGCTTTGGAAACTTCATGGAGGGGATGGCAGGCTTTGGCACCGCGGTGGCCATTCCGGCCTCCATGCTGGTGGGGGTGGGTCTGAACCCCATGAGCGCCGTTCTGGGGTGTTTGGTGGTCAATTCCACCCCGACGGCCTTCGGTTCGGTGGGCGTTCCCACCCAGACGCTGGCCAGCGTCACCGGGGAGGATGTGCTTGCCCTGAGCGGCAGCGTGGCCCTGCTGGAGTGCCTGCTCACGCTGCTCTCTCCCTTCCTGCTGGTGGTTATTTGCGGCGGCGGCATCAAAGCCCTGAAGGGGATGATTCCCACTACGGTGATCGCCTCGGTGTCCTTTGTCCTGCCCTGGTACATCACCGCCAACACCATTGGCCCGGAGCTTCCCAATATCATCGGCTCCATTTTTTCCATGGGCGGTATCCTCCTGGCCTCCCGCGTGTTCCATAAACATCCGGATCCGGACTATGCCCTGGAGACGGTTGACAGAGGCAGCGGGGCGTCCCTGACGGTGAAAGAGGGGGTAAAGGCCTGGTCCCCCTTTATTCTGATCTTCGCACTGCTCATGCTGACCTCAAACCTGTGCCCGCCCATCCACGATCGGATTGCCAGCGTCCAGACCAACGTCGTTGTCTACGCGGGGGAGGGGGGCAACACCCTGACCTTTAACTGGCTCAGCACGCCTGGGGTGATGATCTTCCTGGCCGGTATCCTGGGCGGCCTGATCCAACGGGCCCCCTGGCGAACGATGCTGAAGGTGTTCGTGCAAACGCTGAAGCAGTACTGGAGAACCATTCTCACCATCTGCTGCGTCATGGCTACGGCGAAAATCATGGGTTACAGCGGCATGATTTCCGACATTGCGAGCTTCCTCGTCGTGGCGGCAGGCCCGGCCTACCCGCTGATCTCGCCGCTGATCGGCGCCCTGGGGGGCTTTGTCACCGGTTCCGGCACGTCTACCTCCGTCCTCTTTGGGCAGCTGCAAAGCCAGACGGCCCAATCCCTGGGGCTGGACCCGGTCTGGATGGCGGCGGCAAATATTTCCGGCGGCGGCATCGGCAAGATGATCTGTCCCCAGAGCATCGCCATCGGCACCGGGGCTGCGGGGATGACCGGCTCGGAGAGCAAGATTCTCGGCGCTGTATTCTGGTATTTCCTGTTCTATGTCGTGGTGGCCGGTCTGCTGTGTCTGGCGGGGGCGGCAGTGCTGTGAACAGGCAGTTCGCCGATATGATTAGAAATAAGATCGAAACAGAGGTAACGCTATGGCAATGCACAAAAACCGACTGCTCTTCGCCAAGGAGGGCCGCGCCTGCTACATCTCCCATCTGGATTTGATGGCCGCCTTTCAGCGCGCCTTCCTCCGCGCCGGCATAGAGATCTGGCAGACCCAGGGATTCAACCGTCACGCCTATGTCTCCATTGCCCTGCCGCTGAGCGTGGGCTACTCCAGCCGGTGTGAGATTTTGGAATTTCAGCTGGAGGGGCATATGCCCTATTCGGAGATTGTCAGCCGGTTGAATTCGGCTCTGCCGGAGGGGATCCGGGTTCTGGACTGTTATGAGGCCCAGATCCCCCTGAAAAAGATTCAGTATCTGGATTGGACGGTTGTCCTGGAGTACGATAATGGCGTCCCAGCGGAGGCCGGGGAGGGCTTGGGCGACCTTCTCAGCCGGGAGAGCTTTCTGATTCAAAAGAAGTCCAAAAAGGCAAAGCGGGGGTATACCGAGCTGGACATCATCCCCATGATTCAAAGCTGGACGGTGGAGCAAGGGGAGGGAGCCCTCACCTGGAATGCGGTCATAAAGGCCCAGAATCCCGGGCTGAATCCCTCCCTTGTGGTAGACGCGCTGGTAAAATTGCACCCGGAAGCCGCGCCTGATTTTGTGCGCTATCGCAGAAATGAGGTTTACGGCGAAACAGGGGAAATTTTTCGGTAAATTTTGCTTGCAATCTTGAAAAAGATGTGTTATATTATACCGGTCTGAAAAAAGGGTGGTCCTCTGTGCCGCCGCCCGGCTGTGGAGCGGCATCCATCGCATACGAACGCCTATAACACAGGAGGAAGTCATCATGAATCTCGTTGAAACTCTGAGCGCTCAGAACGTCAAGACGGAAGCGCCGGAGATCGAAATCGGTTCTCTGGTTCGCGTCCATATCAAGGTCAAGGAAGGCGCTAAGGAGCGTGTCCAGATTTTTGAGGGCACGGTTATCGCCAAGAAACATGGCGGTGTGTCTGAGACATTTACGGTTCGCCGCATTTCCTATGGCGTCGGCGTGGAGAAAGTGTTCCCTGTACACTCCCCCAACGTCGTCAAGGTGGAGACGGTCCGTAGAGGTAAAGTCCGCCGTGCAAAGCTGTACTACCTGCGCGGCCGCGTCGGCAAGGCAGCCAAGGTCAAGGAGAAGCTGTAATTTTCCGATCAAGAGAGGAGCGGGCAACCGCTCCTTTTTTTGTAAGCGGAGGTCGGAATGGTCCGGGGCGGAGGCCCTGAAAGCGAGTGAACAATGGCGAAAATGAAAAAGCGCGGCGGCAGCAACAACCGCTATGAGAAAAAGGGGAAACCGAACCGGCAGGAGCCGTCGCAACGCGGGGAGGCCATGACAATACAGTGGTATCCCGGCCATATGACCAAGACGCGCCGGATGATTGTCTCCCATCTGGCCCAGGTGGATCTGGTTGTGGAAATTCTCGACGCCAGAATCCCCGTCTCCAGCCGGAACCCGGATATTGACAGCCTGGTGGCGGGGAAGCCCCGCCTGATTGTGCTCAACCGGGCCGATCAGGCCGACCCACAGATGAATGCGGTCTGGGCGGCCCATTTCCGGGAACAGGGCATTTCCGTCCTGCAGACGGACTGCAAGACCGGCGCCGGTGTCAAAGCGTTCTCCCCGCTGGTGCAGACCCTTTTGAAGGAGAAGCGGGAGCGCTGGATTGCCCAGGGGCAAGTGGGGCGGCCCATCCGCGTCATGGTCGTGGGGGTTCCCAACGTGGGCAAGTCTGCCTTTATCAACCGGGTTTCCGGCCGCAAGTCGGCGCTGGCCCAGAACCGCCCCGGCGTCACCCGGGGAAAGCAGTGGATCCATGTGGACGAGGGGCTGGATCTGCTGGACACCCCCGGCATCCTCTGGCCCAAATTTGACGACCCCACGGTGGGGATGCATCTGGCCTTCACCGGCGCGGTCAGGGATGTCATTTTGGACACGGAAACCCTGGCAGGCCACTTAATGCAGCTTCTGGCGGAGCGGTATCCCCAGGCCATCGCGGAGCGCTATCGGGTGGAGGTGCCGGAGGAATTTGACCGCTGGGAGCTGATGGAACAGGCCGGACGGAAGCGCGGTTTTCTGATTTCCGGCGGTGAGGTGGACACGGAGCGGATGAGCCGGGTGCTGCTGGAGGAATTTCGCTCCGGCAAGCTGGGGCGGTTCACGCTGGAGTCCCCAGAGGACCGGACGCCGGCGGGAGAGTGCCTATGAACGGGGCGGCCAACGAAAAATGGGCCATTGAGCGCTCCCTTTACGCCAAAGGCTGGAAGCGGATCTGCGGCGTGGACGAGGCGGGGGCAGGCCCTCTGGCCGGCGACGTCTACGCGGCGGCGGTTATTTTGCCGGAGGATTACGACCTTCCCTATTTGGACGACTCCAAAAAAGTGACCCAGCGGCGCCGGGAAGCCCTGTTTCTCCAGATTCAGGAACAGGCGATTGCCTGGGCGGTTGCCACTGCGACCCCTGAGGAGATTGACGAGATCAACATTCTCAACGCCCGGATGCTGGCGATGGACCGCGCCATCCATATGCTAAGCCCCGCGCCGGACTTTGCCCTGATCGACGGCAACCGCAGCACGGGAATCCACATCAGCCATGAGACGGTGGTGAAGGGGGATACCCGCTCGGCCTCCATTGCGGCGGCGTCCATTCTGGCCAAGGTGAGCCGGGACCGTTACATGGTGGAGATGGCGGAGAAATACCCGGAATACGGCTTTGAGAAGCACAAGGGGTATCCCACCAAATTCCATTACGAACGGCTGCGGGCCTTTGGTCCCTGTTCCATCCACCGCAAGAGCTTCCTGAAAAAGCTGTGAGGGGCGGAAGACCGTCCCTGGGCAGGGCAGGGGAGAACTGGGCGGCGGAACACCTGCGCGCACAGGGATACACCATCTTGGAGCGCAACTGGCACAGCCGCTGGGGCGAGATGGATATCATCGCGGCCCGGGGGAATATTGTGGCCTTTGTGGAAGTGAAGACCCGGAAAACCGGCGGACTGGAAGGGCCGCTAGAGGCGGTCAGCCCGTCCAAGCAGGCGCGGCTTCTGCTCACGGCTCAGAGCTATCTCATGCTCCATCCGGAGGAGGAACGGCAGCCCCGGATGGATGTCTGCGCGATTCTGGCCCGGCAGGGAGTTCACACCCAAAAGCCGGAAATCCTCTATTTGGAAAACGCCTTTGATTAGGCATTGTTTGAACATGAGAAATGTGGCCAAGGCCCGTCGCCTGGGCAGGTTGGCAGGTTCAAACAAGGTCTAAACTGCATGAAGGAGGGGCTTATGTCCATACCTCTATTTGACGCCCACTGCGACAGTCTCTCCCGGCTGGCTGGCAAGCCGCAGGAGACGCTGGTAAGCAACAGCGGCCAATGGGATGCCAGCCGCTGCGGCGGAATCGGCCCGCAGGCGCAAGTCTTTTCCCTGTTTTGGGATTCGGCCGCGCCGCACTTTCACGAAAAAATTGACTGGCAGTTGCAGCGCTTCCGGGAGGAGTGCAGCCGCCATGAGGCGGTCTTTGCCCACTGCACCACGGCGCAGCAGGCCCGCAGCGCCAACGATCAGGGCCGGGTGGCAGCCTTCCTGTCGGTGGAGGGCGCGGAGCTGATCGACTGTTCCCTTGACAAGCTGCAAACTTATTATGAGGCAGGGGTTCGCATCGTCAACCTGACCTGGAATCACGCCAATGCCCTTTCCGGCAGCCACTGCGACGAGTGCGGCCGCGGGCTCTCCCCGTTGGGGAGGGAGTATGTGAACAAGATGCAGGAGCTTGGCATGCTGGTGGATGTCTCTCACCTGTCCGATGCGGGCTTCTGGGATGTGATGGATATGGCCGTCAAACCGGTGATCGCGTCCCACTCCAACAGCCGGGATGTATTTTTTTCCACAAGAAACTTGACCGGCGCGCAATTTACTGCCATAATGAAGCAGCATGGTGTCGTGGGTCTGAACGCCTATGCCCGCTTCCTGGGAGAGGGCAAGGTCACTTCTGAGACGCTGATGGCGCACTTGGAGCATTTCCTCGCCCTGGGCGGGGAGAAAGCTGTGGCCCTTGGCGGAGACTGGGACGGATGCGATGAACTGCCGGAGGGCTATTCCGGCGTCTGGAGCTGGGCGGATTTTTATGAAACCCTGCTGCGGAACAACTATTCAGAAGAACTGGTCCGAGATCTGTTCTTCCACAATCTGATGAGGACAGTGAATCGAGTATGTACTATGTGAGCACGCGAGACAAATCTCTCGCCTTTCCCCCCGCCAAGGCCATCGCCCAGGGGCTTTCCCGGGAGGGCGGTCTGTTTGTGCCGGCGGTCATTCCCCGCCTGCCCAATAATGCCCTGGAAAGGCTGAAGGATATGAGTTATCAGCAGCGGGCCGTCTATGTCATGGACCTGTATTTGGAGGGGTTCAGCACCTTTGAGCTGAGCCGCGCCACAATGGCTGCCTATGGCCCTGACAAGTTCGACACGAAAGCCGTCGCCCCTGTGCGAAAGGTCAACGACAACACCTACTGCCTGGAGCTGTGGCACGGCCCCACCTGCGCCTTCAAGGATATGGCGCTGCAGATGCTGCCCCACCTGCTCTCCCTTTCGCTGAAGAAGAACAACGAGAAGAAGACCGCCTGCATCCTGGTCGCCACCTCCGGGGATACGGGAAAAGGGGCGCTGGAGGGATTTAAAGATGTGGATCAGACCCGGATCCTGGTCTTTTATCCCAAAGATGGCGTCAGCGAGATCCAGCAGCTCCAGATGGCCACCCAGAAGGGGGAGAACGTGGGGGTCTGCGCCGTTGCGGGCAACTTTGACGATGCGCAGACCGGCGTCAAGAAGCTGTTCTCAGACGTTGGGCTGCGTGAGGATCTGGCAAAGCGGGGGTACTTCCTGTCCTCCGCCAACTCCATCAACTGGGGCCGGGTTCTGCCCCAGATCGTCTACTATATCTCCGCCTACTGCGACCTGCTCCGGCAGGAGCGGATCACCGCAGGGGAAGAGATCAACATCTGTGTGCCAACCGGAAACTTCGGCAACATTCTGGCAGCTTATTTTGCCAAGCTCATGGGGGTTCCCATCCATAAGCTGATCTGCGCCTCCAACACCAACCGGGTTCTGACGGACTTTATCAACAGCGGCGTATACGATGTCAACCGCCCGTTCTATACCACGGTGTCCCCGTCCATGGACATCCTGCTCTCCAGCAACCTGGAGCGGCTGCTGTATCTGCTGTCCGGGGAGGACGATCAGCTGGTGGAGAGCTATATGCAGCAGCTGAGCAACACCGGCCGTTATGAGGTGTCCCCGGCCATCCTGAAAAAGGTTCAGCAAACCTTCGCGGCGGGCTACGCCGACGAGAAGGCCACAAAGGACACCATTGCCGCCGTGCAGCAGAAGTACCATTACCTGATCGACACCCATACCGCCGTGGCCTTCCATGTGCTGGAGGAGTACCGTAGGACGACGGGGGACGACACCCTGACCGTTGTGGCCTCCACGGCCAGCCCCTTCAAGTTCTGTGACGCCGTGTTGGATGCCCTGTCCGTGAAGGGGAAAAAGAAAGGGCTGGATTTGCTGGATCAGCTGGCGGAGGTCTCCGGCGTCGAGGTGCCCAAACCGCTGGCCACGCTGAAGGATCAGGAAGTGCGCTTCACCCAGTGGACGGAGAAGGAGCAGATGAAAGCGGTTGTCGAGTCTTTCCTGAAATAAGAAAAGGGGGGTTCTATGGCGCTCTACGCAATCGGCGATCCCCACCTGTCCCTGTCCGGCAATAAATCCATGGAGAAGTTCGGCGGCAACTGGGTCGGCTATGTGGAGAAGCTGAAAGCGGGGCTGAGCTGCGTCACAGAGGCGGATACCACCGTGCTCTGCGGCGACCTCTCCTGGGGGATGTCTCTGGAGGAGGCCCGGCGGGATCTGGCCTTCCTGAACGCGATTCCCGGCCGAAAACTGCTGCTCAAGGGCAACCACGATTATTGGTGGGAGACGGCCAGGAAGATGAACCAGTTCTTCCAGGCGTGCGGCTTTACCTTTGACCTGCTCCACAACAACTGCCATGTTTACGGGGAATATGCCCTGTGCGGTACCCGGGGCTGGTTTCTGGACGAGGAAAAGGACGGACACAATGAAAAAATGCTCCGCCGGGAAGTGATGCGCCTGGAGGCGTCGCTGCGAGCGGCAGGGGAGCGGGAGAAGATCGTCTTTTTGCACTACCCCCCCATCTATCAGGGCTATCGCTGCCCGGAAATTCTGGCGCTGCTCAAACAGTACCAGGTGAAACGATGCGTTTTTGCACACCTTCACGGCGCCAGCTGCCGTCTGGCCGTCCAGGGAACGGTGGATGGGACGGAATTTACCCTGGTTTCCGCCGACCATCTGAACTTTATTCCGAAAAAAATTTTGGAATGAGCGAAAAATTGGCAAAATAACGGTGGAAATATGAAAGCGCATCTGTTAAAATGTAATCTCAAATGTAATCTCACAGGAATTTGTAATCAAAGGCGCAGCCGGTTGGGTCCTTTTTCAAACAGGGCCTGGGCATGGCGCAAATACAAGTTGCTTGTATGATGATTTAGGAGGAATATCCAATGACACTCAAGAACGTAGAGAAAAAAGAGAAGAGCACGGCGGTTTTGACCGTGGTTGTCTCCGCCGAGGAGTTTGACGCTGCCTGTGAAAAGGTGTATCGCAGAGCGAAGAGCCGCCTGTCGGTTCCCGGCTTCCGCAAGGGCAAGGCCCCCCGCAAGCTGATTGAGAAGATGTACGGCGCCGATATTTTCTATGAGGACGCTGTCAATGATGTCTATCCCGGCGCGATGGAAGCGGCCGTTAAGGAGTCCGGCCTGGAAGTCGTGGGATACCCCAGCATCAGCGTGGATTCCATTGGCGCCGACGGCTTCTCCTTTACGGCGACGGTGGGCGTCAAGCCGGAGGTCAAGCTGGGCGAGTACAAGGGAATTTCCGCCCCCAAGGACACCGTGGAAGTCACGGACGAGGACGTTGAGGAGGAAATGAAACCCCTGATCTCCCGTGCGACCACCCAGGCAGAGGTCACTGACCGCCCTGTGGAGATGACGGATACCGCCGTCATTGACTTCGAGGGCTTCCGGGACGGCGTGGCCTTCCCGGGCGGCAAAGGGGAGAACTATAACCTGAAGATTGGCTCCCACACCTTTATCCCCGGCTTTGAGGAGCAGGTCGTCGGCATGAACATCGGCGAGGAAAAGGACATTGAGGTCACCTTCCCCGAGGATTACGGCGCAGAGGAGCTGGCCGGCGCGCCCGTCACCTTCAAGATCAGAGTGAACGGCATCAAGACCGATGTGGTTCCCGAAATTGACGACGAGTTTGCCAAAGACGTCTCCGAGTTCGAGACCCTGGATGAGCTGAAGGCAGATTTGCGTGCCAAGGTTGAAAAGCGCAAGAGCGATAACGCCCAGTCCGCCTTTGAAACCGCAGTCATGAACAAGGTCATTGAAAACGCGGAGATGGAAGTGCCGGACACCATGGTCGAGTACGAGCTGGACAAGCAGATGCAGAACATGGAGGGCCGCCTGCAGGGTTCCGGCATGAACTTTGACCAGTATCTGTCCATGATGGGCACCAACCGGCAGGAGTTCCGCGAAAACTACCGCCTCTCCGCAGAGCAGAGCATCAAGCACGACCTGGTCGTGGAGGCGATCATGAAGGCCGAGGGCATCGAGGCCTCCGAGGAGGAGATCGCCGCTGAGGTGAACCGCCTGGCTGAGGAGTACGGCATGGAAGCGGACAAAATCAAGGCCGCCATCTCCGAGGAGCAGCTGGCCTACGGCGTGAAGATGGACAAGGCGCAGAAGCTGGTCTATGACGCGGCGGTGGCCGAGGCGGTTGAGTAATCCGTACACAAACGGTATAATTTGGTCCTGGCAGGGATACAATGTAGGAAGCTGGCGTTTGCCCAGGCGATTGCATCCCGTTTCCCGAGAGTAAAAGGAGTTTCCCAATGAGTTTAATACCTTATGTTGTAGAGCAAACCAATCGCGGTGAGCGTTCTTATGACATTTTTTCCCGTCTGCTGAACGACCGAATTGTCTTTCTGGCCGGGGAGGTAGACGACGCACAGGCGCAGGTCATCCAGGCAGAGCTGCTCTATCTGGAGGCGCAGGACCCGGATAAAGACATTCAGCTGTACATTAACAGCCCTGGCGGCAGCGTGACTGCTGGTATGGCCATTTACGACACCATGCAGTATATCAAGTGCGATGTGCAGACCATTTGCAGCGGCATGGCCGCCAGCATGGGCGCCTTCCTGCTCTCCAGCGGCACGAAGGGAAAGCGCATGGCGCTGCCCAACGCGGAGATTATGATTCACCAGCCGTCTGCCGGGACGCAGGGCAAGGTCACGGATATGGAAATTGACGTGGAGCATTTCCTGCGCATCAAAAAGCGCCTGAATGAGATCCTGGCAGCCAACACCGGCAAGGATGTGGAAACCATTAAGGCCGCCACCGAGCGCGACCACTGGCTGACGGCGGAAGAGTCCCAGGAATTTGGCCTGAT
>CAYWAP010000001.1:23879-86666 GCA_964456525.1 uncultured Oscillospiraceae bacterium | reverse complement strand
CCACCGAGCGCGACCACTGGCTGACGGCGGAAGAGTCCCAGGAATTTGGCCTGATCGACAAGGTCATTTATCAGCGATAAGGAGTCCAGCTGTATCTGACGGCGTAAAACAGGTTGTGAAACGCCGGTTTCCGCAAAGGCAGGACGAACCGGCGGGACAATCCTGATGCCGGTGTGTTGCGGGCAGCAAAGTCCGGGACACACCGGCCGGCTGTCAGATACGCTCAAAAAAGGAGCAGGGGAGGAGCTTCTGCTCCTTTTATCATAGCAACAGTAAAGGAAAGTTTGATTATGGCGAGAAATGATGACAGGCATACCATCCGCTGCTCGTTCTGCGGAAAAAGCCAGGAGCAGGTCATGCGGGTGATTGCAGGTCCCGGCGTCTATATCTGCAACGAGTGCATCGGTCTTTGCAACAGCATTCTGGGCGAGGACTATGAAAGCGGATACAGTGGGACACTGGAAGATGGAGCGGTTGACCTGGGCGATATCCCCACGCCCCGGGAAATCCGTGAAGTCCTGGACCAGTATATTATCGGCCAGGACGAGGCAAAAGTGGCGCTGTCCGTGGCGGTATACAACCACTATAAGCGGATTCGCTATGGCGGAGCCGGGGAAGACGGGGTGGAGCTGCAGAAGAGCAACATTCTGTTGATCGGCCCCACCGGCAGCGGCAAGACCCTGTTTGCCCAGACGCTGGCCAAGATGATGAAGGTGCCCTTTGCCATTGCGGACGCCACCACCTTGACGGAGGCCGGCTATGTTGGCGACGACGTGGAGAATATCCTCCTGCGTCTGGTGCAGGCGGCGGACTACGACGTGGAGCTGGCCCAGCGGGGCATCATCTACGTGGACGAGATCGACAAAATTGCCCGCAAAAGCGAGAATACTTCCATTACCCGGGATGTCTCCGGCGAAGGCGTACAGCAGGCGCTGTTGAAGATTCTGGAAGGTACGGTGGCCAACGTTCCCCCCCAGGGCGGGCGCAAGCATCCCCATCAGGAGTTCCTCCAGGTGGATACCACCAACATTCTGTTCATTTGCGGGGGAGCCTTTGACGGCATTGAAAAGATCATTGAAAACCGCACCGACCGCAAGAGCATCGGCTTTGGCGGCCAGGTGCTGACCAGGGCGGAGAAGGAGCAGACCTCAATTCTCAAGGAAATTCAGCCCCATGACCTGATGAAGTTCGGCATTATTCCCGAACTGATCGGCCGTCTGCCGGTTTTGACCACGCTGTCGGCGCTGGATCGGGATCAGCTGGTCCGCATCCTGACCGAGCCGAAGAATGCCCTTGTCAAGCAGTATCAGAAGCTGCTGGGCTATGACAATGTGGAGCTGGTCTTCACGCCGGAAGCGCTGGGTGCTGCGGCTGACCAGGCGCTGCAGCGCGGCATTGGTGCCCGGGGACTGCGCTCGGTTCTGGAGGACACGATGCTGTCGCTGATGTATGACGTGCCCTCGGACCCCTCGATCACCAAGGTGACGATTACGGAGGAGAGCATCCGTCATACCGGCGAGCCCATTGTGGAGCGCGCCGAACCACACAAGAAATTACGGCCCCAGGCCAAACAGTCTGCGGTCAAACAACGGCGCGCCGACAGCGCGTCCTGAACATCGCCGGGGGCCGGTATCCGGCCCCCACCTCCCCAGGAATTCCGCAAAGCTGCTGTCCAGGTATCCTTGCGGTTTTCTGCCTTTTTTGAGGAATGGTTTGTATGAACGAAATGATAAAGGAACAATATGATACGCTGACAAGCATGCCGGTCATGGCCCTGCGGGGGCTGACGGTGTTCCCCGGTATGGTGATCCATTTCGACGTGGGGCGCAAAGCCTCCATTCGCGCGCTGAACCGGGCCATGGAAGAGGACGAACTGCTCTTTCTGGTCACCCAGAAGGATATGTCCGTAGAGGATCCGGAGCGCAGCGACCTCTTTGACATGGGGACGGTTGCCACCATCCGTCAGGTTCTGCGTCTGCCGGGGGACAATGTCCGGGTCATGGTGGAGGGCACGGTTCGCGCCCGGCTGGCCGAGCTGGAGCAGCGGCGTCCTTATCTGGTTGCCAGCGTTGCCCGGATGCCCGATGTGGAGATCGACCGCCGCAGTCCCAAGGTGGAGGCGGCCCTGCGTCAGACCTATGATCTTTTCCAGGAGTATGCGGAGCTGATGCCCAAGATGCCCCCGGAAATCCTCTTGACGGTGATCTCCACCGACGATCCCGGTTATCTGGCCGATTATATCGCCCAGAATATCGCCATTCGCGGGGAGGATAAGCAGGCCATCCTGGAGGAGCTGCGGCCCCTGCGCAGGCTGGAGACGCTGAATGAGATCCTTTACCGGGAAAATCAGGTCCTGACCATCCAACGGGATCTTGAGAGCAAGATTCATGACCACATGAACGACGTTCAGAAGGACTATTATCTCCGGGAACAGATGAAGGTCATTCAGCGGGAGCTGGGAGAGGGTCCCGAGGCGGACAGCGACGTGCAGGAGTACGCCGACAAGGTGAAACAGGCGAACCTGCCGGATGAGGTTCGGGAGAAGCTGAACAAAGAAATCCACCGCCTGGCCAAGCAGCCCTTTGGCTCCGCCGAGGGCACCGTCATCCGAAACTATTTGGATGTGTGTCTGGAATTGCCCTGGGGGGTGAAAACCAGGGAGCGCGTCAATATTGAAGCGGCCAGAAAGATTCTGGACGCCGATCACTACGGCATGGAAAAGGTGAAGGAGCGCATCCTGGAGTTCCTGGCTGTGCGCAAGTTGGCGCCCGACCTGCGGGGCCAGATTATCTGTCTGGCAGGCCCTCCCGGTGTGGGCAAAACCTCCATTGCCGCTTCGCTGGCCAGGGCCATGAACCGCAAGATGGCCCGGGTCGCCCTGGGCGGCGTCCGGGATGAGGCGGAAATTCGGGGCCACCGGAAGACGTATGTGGGCTCCATGCCCGGACGCATCATTGACGCCATTCGCAAGGCCGGTAGCAGCAACCCGCTGATTTTGCTGGACGAGATTGACAAGCTGGGCAACGACTACAAAGGCGACCCCGCCTCTGCGCTGCTGGAGGTGTTGGACGCGGAGCAGAACAGCACCTTCCGGGACCATTTTCTGGAACTGCCCTTTGACTTGTCGGACGTCCTGTTCATCACCACAGCCAACGATCTGAGCACCGTGCCCCGCCCGCTGCTGGACCGGATGGAGGTCATTGAGCTCTCCAGTTATACCGATGAGGAGAAGCTGCAAATTGCCCGGCGCCACCTGCTGCCCCGGGAGATGAAGCGCCACGGCATGGACGGGCGCAAGTTCCGCGTCACCGACGCCGCCATCCGTGAGGTCATCTCCGGCTACACCATGGAGTCCGGCGTCCGTCAGCTGGAGCGGGCGCTGGCCGGCCTGTGCCGCAAAGCGGCCATGAAGCTGGTCACGGGAGACGCCAAGCGCGTGTCCATCACCGGGGACGATCTGGAGGGGTATCTGGGCGTTCGGCGCTACCATCAGGAAAAGCGGAACTACCTGCCCCAGGTCGGCGTGGTCAACGGCCTGGCGTGGACGGCCGTGGGCGGCGAGATGCTGGAGGTAGAGGTCAACGTGCTTCCCGGCTCGGGTAAGGTGGAGCCCACCGGCAATCTGGGGGACGTGATGATGGAATCCTGCCATGCGGCGGTCTCCTATATCCGCTCCAAGGCGGAAGCCTTCGGCATTGAGCCTGATTTTTACCAGAAGAAGGACATTCACATCCATTTCCCCGAGGGCGCCGTGCCCAAAGACGGCCCCTCCGCCGGTGTGACCGTGACAACGGCCATCGTTTCGGCGCTGACGGGCATCCCCGTGAAAGGGGACGTCTGCATGACGGGGGAGGTCACGCTGCGGGGCAGGGTGCTGGCCATCGGCGGCCTTCGTGAGAAGACCATGGCGGCCTACCGGTCCGGCATGAAGACGGTCATCATTCCGGCGGAAAACGAAAAGAATCTGGAGGAAATTGACCAGACAGTCCGTGCCGCGCTGCACTTTGTCACCGCTGAGCAGGTGGACACGGTGCTGGCCGAGGCGCTTTTGAAAATGCCCGCCCGCAAAGCCGAACTGGCAGACAGCGCCGACTTGGAAAAGAAAACGGAAGCCATCCTCCCACACCCTGTGGAAAAGGGAAACGGCACGTCCTCCAACGTCGGATTGCATGCGTGAGGTGGTAGAGATGATTCGATTTCGCAACGCGGAATATGTCCGCAGCGCCGGTGAGACAAAGGATTTCCTCCACGACGGGAGACGTCAGGTCGCCATGGCCGGGCGCTCCAACGTGGGAAAGTCGTCCGTCATAAACTGCTTGCTGGAGCGCAAGAACCTGGCCCGGGTGGGTAACGCCCCCGGCAAGACCCGGCAGGTCAATTATTTCCTGGTGGATCAGTCGTTTTATCTGGTGGATTTGCCCGGATATGGCTATGCCAGGGTCTCCAGGGCGGAAAAACAGCGCTGGGCCAGACTGATGGAGGACTATTTTGCAGACCACACCATCACCTTGGGTCTTCTGGTTGTGGACGCCCGGCACAAGCCCACGGGGGACGACTGCACCATGGCCCAGTGGTTTAAGGAAAGCGGCTGCCCCTTCGCCGTTGTCGCCAACAAGATGGACAAGCTGAAGCGCTCGGAGATTGAGCCGAACCTCCAGCGTATCGCAGATACGCTGGAGCTGGGCGAGTCCGTTCCTCTGGTGCCCTTTTCTGCGGAAAAGGGCACGGGCAAGCAGGAACTGGTGAATCTGGTTTTGCAGTACGTAACGAAGTGATGGGTCACCCAGAGGAGTCCCTGAAGGGACTCGGGGGGTTATCATTCGATGTTGTCGCGGGAAGGGGCCGCCCGGCTCCTTCCCGCCGGCAGCGCACCGGGGGGACAGGCCCCTGCCGCGGCAGGGGCGTCCCGGGATGAAACCCGGTGTTTTTGTTGGAAACCGAATGTCCTCTGTAAGTGGATCAGAGGGCTTGTTTTTTTGTCTGGACATCTGGTATAATGAGCTATCCGACCATCTGATTATGCCAAAAAGGGGGGAAATCCATGGGTTCGGTGGAGACGTTTCTGGAGAATTTTGATCCGAGTACGATGATCTTTTACCTGACCCAGGCGGTCATCGCCCTGTTCTGCATCGTCTTTCACGAGATGAGCCATGGCTACGCCGCCTATTTCCTGGGGGACACCACCGCAAAACGCCAGGGGCGGCTGTCTCCCAATCCGCTCCGCCACATCGACCCGCTGGGCCTGCTCCTGATGATTACGGCGGGATTTGGCTGGGCCAAGCCCGTGCCCGTGGACATGCGCCGGTTCAAGAAGCCCAAGCAGGGAATGGCGATCACTGCCCTGGCCGGGCCGGTGTCCAACTTCGTGCTGGCATGGGCGGCCCTGTTGATTGGCAGCGCGATTTACCACTTTGCTCCCCTGTCGGCGCTGAGCGGCTGGGTCTATACGCTGGTGGTCAATGTGTTTTACTTCTGCGCCCGGCTTGCCTGGATGAGCGTTGGGTTAGGGGTGTTTAATCTGATTCCCATTCCGCCCCTGGACGGCTCGAAAGTGCTGTTTTCCCTCCTTCCGGATCGGTATTACCGGCTCATCCTTCGGTATGAACGCTATGTTATGGTGCTGCTGTTCGTGCTGGTGTTCATGGGATGGCTGGATATGCCGCTCAATGCCCTGCGCGGCATCGGGATCCGGCTGTTGTGTCTGCTGTCCGGCTTGCCGGCGACGGTATTCGGCTTGGGGTGAACTATGGAAAAACCAGTTTATCATCTGGAGAGTGTGGTGCACAGCCGCACCGCTCTGGAGGATTTTGACGGCCCGCTGGATCTGATTCTCAGCCTGCTGAGCCGAAATAAGATGGACATTCAGGATATTCAAATTGCCCTGATTCTCGACCAGTATCTGGACTGGATGAACCGGCGCCGGGAGCTGGATTTGGACGTCGCCAGCGATTTTGTCACTATGGCCGCCCATCTGGTCTATATCAAAACCCGTATGCTGCTGGCCTTAAACGACACGGAGACGGACAGTGAGATGGAGGAGCTGATCGCCTCCCTGGAAGAGCGCAAGCGCAGTGAAACCTATGCCCGGATTCAGGGCGCGGCCTCTCAGCTGTCCGGCCGTTTTGATGTGGGTGTGGACTATATCACCTGGGAGCGGATTCCCTTCACGATGGACCGCACCTATCGCTATCAGCACCCCGCGTCGGACCTGACGCGGACCATGGAGCAGCTCTATGAGCGCAATGAACAGAAAATGCCTCCGCCTGTCTCCGCGTTTCACGGCATTGTGGGCCGGGAGCCATTTCCTGTGGCGGACAAAGTCATGGACATTCTGGGGCGTCTGGCCCACAGCGGCGTCACCCGGTTCCGCAAGCTGTTTCAGGGCAGTAAAAGCCGCTCGGAGGTCGTCGCCACCTTTTTGGCGGTGCTGGAGCTTTGCCGCAACCATCAAATCAGTCTGGTGGGCAGCGATGAGAACTGCACCGTCACCCGAGTGGAACCGGAGGAGGAAACCTAGGCCCTGTTGACATTCTTCAAACAAGGCCGAATCGCAATAGAAAGGGGTGTCCCTCGTTTGGAAGAAAAAGTAATAGAATCCATTTTGGAGGGCATTCTATTTGCAGCGGGAGAGCCGGTGGAGCGGGATCGCCTTGCCGGGGCCATCGGCATTGAGGGCGCTCAGGTGGACGATGCCGCCGCCCGTCTGGCGGATTATTACCGCTATGAACAGCGCGGCGTCCGGCTTTTGAAGCTGGAGAATGCCTACCAGCTTGCCACCGCGCCGGACTATGCCGACCTCATTCGGCGGGTGCTGGAGACGCGCAAACCGCCCAGGCTTTCATCGGCTCTGCTGGAAGTGCTTACCATCATTGCCTATTTTCAG
Organism: uncultured Oscillospiraceae bacterium; assembly: GCA_964456525.1. GTDB lineage: Bacteria > Bacillota > Clostridia > Oscillospirales > Oscillospiraceae > Onthomonas. Next base: position 79,783 of record CAYWAP010000001.1, on the reverse strand, counting down.
CCGACGACCCGGGGCTATGTGGAGCAGGTTCGAGGGGTTGACTCCAACCACTCCTTCCGGGTGTTGCAGGATCGCGGACTCATTGAGGAGGCCGGTAAGCTGGCCGTCCCAGGCCGTCCCACGCTGTTTCGGACAACGCCCCTGTTTCTGAAGACCTTTGGCCTCTCCAGTCTGGAGGAACTTCCGCCCCTGCCGGAAAACGGCGGGCAGGGCCAGTTCCCGGCGGGCCGGAAAGAAGAGCCGGGAGCCGGCGCCGAAACGGGCGCTTCCGGAGGTGAACGCCCTTGAAGATTCTGCTCATTGTGCTGCTTGTGGTTGTGGCGCTGCTCCTGCTCATTGGCTGCATCCGCGTCGGCGGGGTTCTCGAGTACGCGGAGGAAGGCGTGCTCGTCCAGCTGCGCATCGGGCCGGTGAACATTCCGATTTTTCCCCCAAAGAGGAAAAAGGGAGAGGGGAAGAAAGGGAGACAAAAGCGCCCCGGAAAGAAAAAAACCAAAGAGGACAGAAAGCCAAAAGAGGAAAAGGAACCGCCCCGGCGCAAACGTGGCGGACGGCTTGCACAGCTTCAGACCTGGCTCCCTCTGGGCATTGAGGCGTTGGGGAAGCTCAAGCGGTATGTCCGCATTGATGAGCTTTTTTTGGACTATACGATCAGCGGCCGCAGCGACCCCGCCAGGGCGGCAATTCTCTATGGAAGGCTCTGCGCAGGGGGCGGAGCGGTTGCCGAGCTGCTGGAACGCCATTTTGACGTCCGAACCCGGCGCTTCTCGGCCCGGGTGGACTTTATGGCGGAGCATGCGTTGGTGTATGCAAAGCTGTCGCTTTCCTTTACCATTGGGCAGCTCGTTTACATGGCGCTCTCCCTGGGGTGGAAAGCCGTTGGAATCTATCGTAACGCAAGTCAAAACAGAAAACAGGAGGTAGCAAACGATGGAAAATAAGAGCCAACTTCATGATGTGATGGGGATTACCATGGACAAGGTGCGGGAGATGGTGGACGTCAACACGATTGTCGGCGAGCCGATTCACACACCGGAAGGGGTGACCGTGATTCCCGTTTCCAAGGTCAGCGTCGGCTTTGCGTCCGGCGGCGCCGATTATGCCACCAAAAACGTCAATAAGGACGGATTTGGCGGCGGCGCAGGGGCGGGGGTCAGCATTGATCCGGTTGCCTTCCTGATCATCAAGAGCGACAGCGTGCGCCTGCTGCCTGTGGCGCCTCTTCCCGGCGGCCCGGTGGAGAAGATCATCGACCTGATGCCTGAACTGGTGGACAAGGTGACGGCTTTCGTGGACAAGCGCAAGGAAGAAAAGAAGGAAGAGAAAGCGGCGGAGAAGCCGGAAACCCCGGCGGAGTAAGGAACCCGATAGGAGGTGAACCCGTTTTGAAGTGGAGGAAAAAATGGATCGCACTGCTGATGGCGGCGGTGATGGCCTGTGTGTGTTCCACCGCCAGCTTTGCCCTGACGTCCAGTGCAACCTCCAGTTGTGTGATTGATGTGGACAGCGGGCGCGTCTTGTACAGCAGCAATGCAGATGAGCAGCTCCCCATCGCCAGCACAACAAAAATTATGACCGGATTGCTCTGCTGCGAGTTGGCTACGGAAGAGGATTTGCAAACGGTGGTCACCGTCTCGGAAACTGCCGCAGCGGAAGACGGCTCCTCCATGTATTTTGAGGCCGGTGATGAGGTTTTGCTGGAAACCGCCCTTTACGGCACCATGCTGCGCAGCGGTAACGACGCGGCCATGGTCATTGCCGAGTATTTTGGAGGGGACGAGGAGACCTTCGTCGAGATGATGAACGAAAAGGCCGCGGAGCTGGGCATGACCAACACCCATTTCAGCTGTCCCAACGGCCTGGTGGACGAGGACAACTACTCCACTGCCTACGATCTGGCGCTGCTGGCCGCCTATGCCATGCAAAACGAGCTGTTTGCCCAGGTGGTTGGCACCTGGTCCATCACGACGGATGACGGGTATACCATCGTCAATCACAACAAGCTGTTAAGCGTGGATTCCCGCTGCATCGGCATCAAAACGGGGTGGACTACCTTGGCGGGGCGCTGCCTGGTCAGCTGTTTTGAGGACCCGGACACCGGCCAGCGCATTGTCTGCTGCACGTTGAACGATCCGGACATGTATAACGACCATATCGAGGCCTATGACTGGGCCTTTAGCAAGTATCCTGCCCGCACCCTCTGCCAGGAAAATGAAACTGTGGCCAACGTCACCCTGGCGGGGACGGTTGTATCGGTGGCGCTGGTGGCGGAGGAGACGATTCAATACCCCCTGACGGACACCGAAACCAGCCAAATCACCTGTTCTCTGGAACTGCCAGATCATGCGGTGACCCTGTCAGATAATGAAGTCGTGGGCCAGGCGATCTACTATTTCCAGGGGCAGGAGATCGGACGGACGAATCTCTTTGCGGACTTTTCTGCGGGGGCTTGACTGTGAACGAGCGGATACAGAAAATCCTCTCCGGGAGGGGGCTGCTCTCCCGGAGAGCCGCGGAAGGGTACATCCGGGCAGGCCGCATCACGGTGAATGGGGCCGTGGCCCAATTGGGGCAAAAGGTCGACCCCGACGTGGACGAGATTCAGGTTGACGGGGTTCCCATTCCCAGGGAACAAAAACGGGTGTACCTGATGCTCAACAAACCCCGGGGTTATGTCACCACCCTGGCGGACGAGCGCGGGCGCAGGAGCGTGGCGGAACTGGTGGCCGGCTGCGGGCAGCGGGTCTACCCGGTTGGCCGGCTGGACCAGAACTCAGAGGGGCTGCTCCTTTTGACCAATGACGGGGCGCTGACCCAAAAGCTGACGCACCCCAGCAACCGGGTGGAAAAAGAGTATCTGGTCCGTGTGACAGGGCCGGTTTCATCGGCCCTCCCCCTGCTCCGGAAGGGAATGGTGGTGGATGGCGTCGTGTACGAGGGGGCGCAGGTGCGGAAAATCCCCTCCAGCGCGCAGGGCAGTACGCTCCTCTCCGTGACGATCTGCCAGGGCAAGAACCGGCAGATTCGCCGTATGTGCGCCGCAGCCGGGCTGACCGTACACCGTCTGCGCCGGATTCGGGAGGGTTCCCTCCACCTGGGAGAGCTTCCGGTGGGGAAATGGCGCTATTTGAGCGAAGCGGAAGTGGAAGGACTCCGACACTCCTAAAGGGAAAATGCAAGGCGGAAGAAAAAAACCTGCAAATAAGGGTTGCAATTTTTCCCCCAAGACGCTATGATAAGAGGCAGCTAAGGTCGGCTGACGTCCTGTTCCCCCTTTGGGGAATGACGGTCAATAGATTCGCAATGGGGCGTGATGAGGAGAAGAGACAATATGACAGATGATATTCTTACAATGATTCAGGAGAATATGTCCAGCTTTTCAAAAGGACAGAAGCTGATTGCGAATTTTATCCTGACCTCTTATGATAAAGCGGCCTTTATGACGGCCAGCAAGCTGGGCAAGACGGTTCACGTCAGTGAATCCACGGTGGTTCGTTTCGCCGCCGAGCTGGGATTTGACGGCTATCCCAGCATGCAGAAGACGCTGCAAGAAATCATCCGCAACAAGCTGACCTCCCTTCAGCGCATGGAGGTCACAAACGACCGCATCGGAAACAATGATCTCATGTCCATGGTGATGCAGTCGGACATTGAAAAGATCCGCGCCACGCTGGACGAGGCCAACCATGCCAGCTTTGAGGAGGCGGTGAAGTTCATCGCCAACTGCAACAAGATTTACATCTTGGGGATCCGCTCCGCCGAATACCTGGCCGGGTTTATCAGCTTCTACTTCCGCTTTATGTTGGAAAATGTTGTCACCGTGGATACTGCGGCCATGGGCGAGGTATTTGAGCAGATTCTGCGGGTCAGGGAAGGGGATGTCTTCCTGGGCCTGTCCTTCCCGCGGTACTCCAGCCGAACCATTAAGGCGATGCGCTATGCAAAAGATCGGGGGGCAAAGGTCATTGCCATTACCGACTCCAAGACCTCCCCGCTGTGTGAGGTGGCGGATATCTCGCTGCTGGCCAAAAGTGACATAGCCTCCTTTGTGGACTCCCTGGTGGCGCCGCTGAGCCTGATCAACGCGCTGATCGTGGCAGTCAGCCGGGAGAAAGAGCCGGCAGTGGAGCAGACATTGCAGGAACTGGAAAAAATATGGGACGAATACGAGGTGTATGCCAAATCGGTGGACGTCCGACGATAAACGTATTTTCGGCGGGGCCGGGATCCGGTCCCGCCTTTTATTGGAGTGAAGGGTTTGAAATCTGTGATCGTTGCCGGCGGCGGCGCTGCCGGGATGATGGCTGCCATTACAGCGGCCAGGGCGGGGGCCGCCGTCACCCTGGTAGAGCGGAACCCAAAAGTGGGGCGGAAGCTCTATATTACGGGCAAAGGGCGCTGCAACCTGACCAACAATACCCCGGCTGCCGAGGCGTTGCAAAATTACCCCCGGGGCGGGAAATTCCTCTATAGTGCGCTCAACCGCTTCCCGCCGGAGGAGGTTATGCAGTTCTTCACCGAGCTGGGCGTGCCCCTGAAAACGGAGCGGGGCAATCGGGTGTTTCCGGCGTCCGACCGCGCTGCCGACATCATTGACGCCCTGTTTTTGGAGCTGAAACGCCGGCGGGTGCGCCTTGTCACCGGCCGGGTGAAGGAGCTGCTCCAGGAAGATGGACGGGCGGCCGGGGTCCGGCTGGATGACGGGAGCAGGATCCGCGGCGACGCGGTGATTGTGTGCACCGGCGGCGTCTCCTATCCCGCCACCGGCTCCACTGGGGATGGCTATGGGCTGGCGCGCTCGGCCGGACACACCATCACCAATATCCGCGGCTCCCTGGTTCCCCTGGAAGAGGCGGGGGAGGCGTGCGCGCTCATGCAGGGGCTGGCGCTGAAGAATGTGAAAATTCGCGTCAAAAATCAGAAAAAGAAGCCGGTGTACGAGGGCTTTGGGGAGCTGCTGTTTACACACTTCGGCCTGTCCGGCCCGCTGATTTTATCTGCCTCCGCCCATCTGAAGGACTTTGACAAGAACCATTATTCTGTTATAATAGACCTGAAGCCTGCGCTGGACGAAACCAGGCTGGATGAGCGCATGCTGCGGGACTTTTCAGAAAATCCCAACCAGACGCTCCAAAATGCCCTGGGCGGATTGTTGCCCAGACGGATGATTCCGGTCATCCTTGACCGGAGCCAGATTCCGCCGGAGACGAGAATCCACGACCTGACCAGAGGGCAGCGGCACAGTCTGCTGGCGTTGATCAAGGGCTTCCGGGTGGACATTCGGGGATTGCGCCCGGTGCAGGAGGCCATTGTCACGGCGGGGGGCGTCAAGCTCAGCGAAGTAGATCCGGGGACCATGCAGTCCAAAAAGCTGCCCGGCCTGTACTTTGCAGGCGAGGTGCTGGACGTGGACGGCTATACCGGCGGCTTCAACCTGCAGGCCGCCTGGTCAACGGGCCATGCTGCCGGAGAGGCAGCGGCAAACTCCCCGGCTCTGGGCGGGATGTAACTCCCTTCGCTCCAGACGCTCCGGGCGGCTTTCAAAACTCTGAATTTATAGGAGAATGTAACATGAGCAGCGTCATTAACATTGCCATTGACGGCCCCAGCGGCGCAGGCAAGAGCACCATGGCAAAACGCCTGGCCAAAGAACTGGGCTTTTTATATGTGGACACCGGCGCCATGTACCGCACAGTCAGCCTGTATGTCCGCCGAAAGGGCGTGGACAAGGCGGACGCGGAGCAGATCACAGCGCTGCTCCCCGAGATTCATCTGGATATGACCTACGGGGAGGACGGAACCCAGCGGATGCTTCTGAACGGGGAGGACGTCTCCGAACAGATTCGCACGCCTGAGATTTCCATGTACACCTCTGCCGTTTCAGCGGTCCCCGCCGTGCGCGCCTTCCTGACGGAGCAGCAGCGGCAGCTGGGCAGGAGCAAAAACATTCTGATGGACGGCCGTGATATTGGCACCGTTGTCCTGCCGGACGCCAGGATTAAAATATACCTGACGGCGGCGGCCGAGGCCCGCGCCAGGCGCCGCTGGCTGGAGCTGAGGGAAAAAGGGGACAAGAGCACCTATGAAGAGGTTCTGTCGGATGTCATCCAGCGGGATGAAAACGATATGAACCGTCCCATTGCCCCCCTGAAGCAGGCGGAGGATGCCGTCCTGGTTGACACCACCAACTGCGGTCTGGAGGAGAGTTATCAGCTGCTGTTGAAGACCATTCGGGAGAGGATGTGACTGGCATTATGGCCAATGCGAACAAGAAGGCGAAGAAAAGCCGCACCATGGAGCAGGAAGATCGGAACTACCAGATTCTCCGGGCAATTGTAAACCCGATTTTCAGCGGGATCTTATATCCCCAGCGCACGCTGCATGTGGAGCGGATTCCGGAGGGGGCCTGCATTATCTGCCCGAATCACAGCACCCTGGCAGACCCCCCGATGGCCTGCCTGGCGGTTCCCAAACGATATGCCGTGCATATTATGGCAAAAAAAGAGCTGCTGGAAGTTCCCGTGCTGGGAAAGATCTTTGATGCCATCGGCACCTTTGGGGTGGACCGGGGGAGCAGCGACATTCACGCCATCAAAACCGCTATGAAGGTGCTGAAATCGGGGCGCAAGCTGCTGATGTTCCCGGAGGGAACCCGGGTTGCGGAACGGGGCGCGGGGAGCGCCAAAACCGGCGTCATTATGCTGGCGATGAAGACCGGCGCGCCGTTGCTGCCCGTCTATATGGATCACGAAAAGCGCCTTTTCCACAAGACCAACGTGGTGTTTGGAGAGCCGTATACGATTCAGCCCGCCGGGAAGCACGCGACCCAGGCGGAATATGAGGCCGGTGCGGAGGAGCTGCTGCGCCGCATTTATGCCTTGGAGGATGAGCTGCATTGAAGGTCATGTTAGCGAAGACGGCGGGCTTCTGCTATGGAGTCCGCCGCGCCGTGGAGCTGGCGGAAAAGACGGTGGAGGAACAGACCCCCTGCGTGATGCTGGGGCCCATCATCCACAACGCCCATGTGGTCGCCAGCCTGCAGGAGAAGGGGATGGGCTGTATCCGCACCCCGGCGGAGGCGCCTGCCGGCGCAAGCGTTCTGATCCGCTCCCATGGGGAGAGCCGAAAAATCTATCAGGAACTGGAGGCGCGGGGGATTCCCATTTTGGACGCCACCTGCCCCAATGTGTCCCGCATTCACGATCTGGTGAAAAAGGCCGAAGCGGCGGGGCGCACCCCGGTCATCGTCGGACGAAAGGATCATCCGGAGGTTTTGGCGACGGCGGGCTGGTGCAGCAACGCGGTTTTGATGGAAAACGCCGATGAACTGGAGAAATGGCTGCTTTCCGAGCCGGGAAGATGCGATGAACCGCTGACATTTGTTTCCCAGACGACGTCCTCCAGAGGGATTTGGAAAAACTGTGTGGAAATTGCAAAAAAACACTGTACAAATGCGGAAATCTTTGATACAATATGTAACGCTACGTATAAACGACAGTCAGAGGCCGAATCTTTGGCCGAACAATGTGACGCTATGATCGTAATTGGAGATCACCAAAGCTCCAATACCAGGCATTTGGCGGAACTTTGCAAACAGCATTGCAGCCATGTTTACTGGATTGAACAAACATCAGAGCTGCCGTTGGACGAAGTGAAATGCGCAGCGTCTGTTGGCATCACTGCAGGTGCATCCACACCTGGGTGGATAATAAAGGAGGTACTAAACACAATGAGCGAAGAAGTCATGGAGATCGAAGAGTCCTTTGCCGAGATGCTGGAGAAGTCGATCAAAACTTTAAATACAGGGGATAAGGTAACCGGTACCGTTGTGGCAATCACTCCCACTGAGATTCAGGTTGAGCTGGGCACCAAGCACACGGGCTACATTCCTCTGTCCGAGTTTTCTGACGACGCTTCCGTCAAGGTTGAGGACGCAGTCAAGATTGGCGACGAAATCGAGACGTATGTTATGCGCGTCAACGATCAGGATGGCATTGTCACCCTGTCCAAGAAGCGCCTGGACTCCGTCAAGAATTGGGAGATGATCGAGGCTGCCAAGGAAAACGGCACGGTGATCGAGGCGTATATCCGCGAGCAGAACAAGGGCGGCGTGGTCGCCAACTACAAGGGCATCCGCGTTTTCATCCCTGCCTCTCAGACGGGCCTGCGCCGCAATGAGCCCATGGACGGCCTGGTCGGCACCACTGCCCGTATGCAGATCACCGAGGTCAATCGGTCCCGCCGCCGCGTGGTCGGCTCGATTCGCGCCGTTCTCGCCGCTGAGCGCGCCGCCAAGGCCGCTGAGATTTGGGACAACATCGAGGTGGATAAGCACTATCAGGGCACGGTCAAGAGCCTGACCTCTTATGGCGCCTTTGTCGACATCGGCGGCGTGGATGGTATGGTTCACATCTCTGAGCTGTCCTGGAGCCGCATCAAGAATCCCGCTGAGGTTGTCTCCGTCGGCGACACCGTGGATGTCTACGTCATCAAGTATGACCCCGAGAAGAAGAAGATTTCCCTGGGCATGAAGGACCGCACCGTGTCCCCCTGGGAGAACTTCGTCAGCAAGTATTCCATTGGCGACAATGCAGAGGTGAAGATTGTCAAGCTGATGAGCTTTGGCGCCTTTGCAGAGATCGTTCCCGGCGTGGATGGTCTGATTCACATCTCTCAGATTGCAGATCACCGGGTGGAAAAGCCCGAGGATGAGCTGGCAGAGGGTCAGACCGTCGTGGTCAAGATCACGGACATCAACACCGAAACCCAGAAGGTTTCCCTGTCCCGCCGCGAGGTTCTGCGTGAGCAGGACGAGGAGGAAGCGTAATTTCCGGCTCCGGTAAATACCCGGCTTTGGGAAATGTATCCCTGCCGGGAATTGTGTAACAACGGGTTCAAAGGAGGGCCGTCCTGATGAGAGGACGGCCCTTTTTCTGCGGGCCGCTGGCCTGGAAGGCGTCCGGCCCCATCAGGGGGATCGCTGGAATGAATCGAAAACTCCTTGCGTGCTCAGGGGATGCTGTGGTATAGTATAACATATCATCGACACGATCACCCCACGCCGCGCTGTGTAAAAAACGGCGTTTTTAGAGGCAGAGAGGCAGGAGGCGTTTTATGGACTTTTTATCCAGGTGGCGGGAGAAGCACAAAGAGCAGCATCCCTTTTGCACGGCAGTGGTTCCGGCAGCGGGGCACGCCAGCCGGATGCAGGGAATCGACAAGATTCTGGCTGAGTTAGATGGCAAACCCGTCCTGGCCCACACCCTCCTCGCCCTGAACGACTGCCCGCAGATTGACGAGATCATCATCGTCACCCGGGAGGATCTGATCGTTCCCATTACCGACATCTGTAAGAACTATCACATTGATAAGGTCGCCAAGGTGGTCAAGGGCGGTCAGGATCGGGCCCAGTCCGTCCGCAACGGGCTGCGGGAGGCGTCTCCCAAGTGCCAGCTGGCCGCCATCCATGACGGCGCGCGTCCCTTTATCACCCAGGAGCTGTTGGAGGAAGTCCTCTGCACTGCCGCCAGCACCGGCGCGGCCGCCCCGGCCGTTCCCATTCAGGACACGGTGAAGCAGTCCGCTGACGGGACGGTCATCGACCGCACCCTGGACCGCAGCCAGCTTTACGGCGCGCAGACCCCTCAGGTCTTTGACCGGGACTTTATCGCAGCCGCCCTCCAGCACTGTGCGGAAAAGGGGATTCCGCTGACGGACGACTGTTCCGCTGCAGAGGCCATGGGCAAGCGCGTCTACCTGACCCGGGGATCCTATGAAAATATCAAAATCACGACGCCGGTGGATCTGGCGATGGGGGAGGCAATCATCAAATGGCGGGAACAGCATTGAGAATTGGACACGGATACGATGTACACAGGTTGGTGGAGGGCCGGAAGCTGATTCTCGGCGGCGTGGAGATCCCCTGGACGTTGGGGCTGCTGGGCCACTCGGACGCGGACGTTCTGGTTCACGCCATTATGGATGCCCTGTTTGGCGCCGCCGGTATGGGGGATATTGGCCACGCATTTCCGGATGACGACCCGGCCCTTTCCGGCGTTGACAGCATGCTTCTCCTGGACCGCACCATGGAGATGCTGCGGGCGCGGGGCTATGCGCCGGTGAATGTGGATGCCACGGTTATTGCACAGCGCCCCAAGCTGGCCCCCTATATCTCGCAGATGCGGGAATCGGTGGCGGCCCACATGGGGATTCCGGCGGACATGGTCAATATTAAGGCCACCACGGAGGAAAAGTTGGGCTTTACCGGGGACTCCTCCGGCATGTCCGCCCATGCAGTGGCGCTGATCGAAAAGCTCTGAAGAAAATGGCGGGGGCGTTCCCTCCATCAAACAAACAGAAAAACTCTATTTCTTCTCATATTCCAAACGGCACCGTTGCTGGCAGGGGGAGTGGGCGGAAATAGAGTTTGTTTTGTTTCCGGCGTGCCCATTTGCCTTTGGTCTTTCGGCTCGGAAACGCTGATCGTCGCGGCTTCGACAGAACCCTACAGTTTTTTGACGCATAAGCTATGGCAGGACCACAACCACTCAAAAAGAGGAGTCTTTGCCATGCTTTATTATCTCATTGTCTGCCGGAGCCTGACTTTCGCCCAGCGCACCGCCGCCGTCCTGGAGCGGGCGGGAATTGCGGCGCACCTGCTCCGTTCCCCCCGTGAAGTGTCCCGCACCGGTTGCAGCTACAGCGTCAAAATTGCCCAGCGCAGTTTGCATGCCGCCCTGACCGCCCTGAACCGTGCCGGGCTATCTCCCACCCAGGTCTACACCATCGAGGGAGATGGCAGCTACCGTGAGGTGGCGCTGTGATATTTCTGGATAGTGCAGCCACCACGCTGCAAAAGCCGCGGGCTGTGGGCCGGGAAGTCCTCCGGGGGATGGAAACTGCCGCCAGCCCGGGGAGAGGGTCGTATCCGGCGGCGCTCCGGGCGGCTGAAATCAATTTTCGCTGCCGGAGGGTGGCGGCAAGCCTGTTTGGCGTCGAAAATCCGGAGCGGGTGATCCTGACCAGCAGCGCCACCCACGGCCTGAACCTGGCCATTCGCTCACTGGTTCGTCCGGGGAGCACGGTGGTCGTCACCGGCTATGAGCACAATGCCGTCACCCGGACGCTGGAGGGCATTGGAGGCGTGCATATCCGCGTTGCCCAGGGAGGGCTGTTTCAGCCCCAGGAGATGCTGGACTTCTGGAGCAGGCTGCTCCCCGGCGCGGACGCAGCCATCTGCTGTCACGTCTCCAATGTGTTTGGCAACATCCAGCCCCTGGAGGCAATGGCCGAACAGTGCCGCACGCAACAGGTGCCGCTGATCATAGATGCCGCCCAGTCTGCTGGGACGCAGCCCCTGCATTTTGATCTGCTGGGGGCCGCCTATGCCGCCATGCCCGGCCACAAGGGCCTTTATGGCCCCCAGGGCACCGGTCTGCTGCTGTGCGGGGAGGGGATGCAGCCAGAGCCGCTGTTTTATGGGGGGACGGGAAGCGCCTCCCTGCTGCAGGAAATGCCGGCGTTCCTGCCGGACCGGCTGGAGGCCGGCACCCACAACGTTCCCGGCTACGCCGGTTTGACCGCGGGGATGCTCTTTGTGTGCAGGCGGACGCCGGAGGCCATTTTGCGCCATGAACAGTCCCTGTGCCGGTATTGCGCCCAGCAGCTGGGCAGGATCCCCGGCGTGGAGGTGTTTGCGGCAGAGGAACCGTCCTGTCAGGCCGGTGTGCTGTCCTTTCGCATTGGCGGCGTGAGCGCGGAAGCGGCGGGGGAAGCCCTGGGCAGGGCGGGCATTGCCGTCCGGGCCGGGTATCACTGCGCGCCCTATGCGCACCGCAGCGCCGGAACCCTGGAAACGGGCACCATCCGCGCCAGTTTTTCAGCTTTTAACACCTTTCAGGAAGGGGAAAGGCTGGTTGCAGAAGTGCGCAGGATTCGGTAAACTTTTTGTGATCGGCTTGCCATTTTTCGCCGTATGGTCTATACTAATAATGGTATCGCTGTGCCTGTTGCGCAAGATGACACCCTTTTATGGGAGAGGGAAACGATGGAAGTTTTATTGACATTCGCACAGACGCTGTTTGGCTATTTACAGACCATTCGGATCACAGATTTGGTGGATATCGCCATTATCTCCTATCTGTTTTTCCGCCTGATCATGTTGGCAAAACATTCCAACGCCGGTCAGGTTCTGAAGGGCCTGGGCCTGCTGATCGTGGTCATGTGGTTGGCAAACCTGTTTAACCTGAATATTCTTAACTACCTGCTCAGCAATGCCCTGGAAATGGGATTGCTGGCGGTGATTGTGGTGTTTCAGCCGGAGATACGCCGGTTTCTGTCTCAGATGGGCAGTTCCCAGCGGTTCCGCGTCATCTTTGGACGGGAAGAGCAGGGAGACGACATGGAGGTGGCGATCGATCAGGTCGTAGAGGCCTATAGTTCCATGGCCAGAGATAAGATCGGCGCGCTGACCGTCTTTGAGCGCGGGGATATTTTGGAGGACTACCTGAAAACGGGCACAGCCTTTGACGCCCAGGTCAGCAGCGAGCTGATTAAAAATATTTTCTGGCCCAAGGCGCCCATGCACGACGGCGCCCTGATTATCCGAAACGGCCGGGTTGCAGGGGCAGGCTGCGTCCTGCCTCTGTCCAGCAACACCAACATCAGCCGGGATCTGGGGATGCGGCACCGGGCGGGCATCGGCACGACGGAGATTACAGATGCGCTGGTTGTGATTTGCTCCGAGGAGACAGGCTCCATTTCCGTTGCCATGAATGGAACGCTCCGCCGCCATCTGGCCCCCAAGACGCTCCGGCGGCTGCTGCGGGCCGAACTCTTACTTGACGAGAGAGAGCGTGAAAACAAGGGATGGTATTGGATCGATAAGCTCAGCAATCTGAGTCTGAAAGGGGCTGTGAAGGCGCTGCGCGGCAATAAGAACCGGTCCAAGAAACAAAAGGAGCAGTCGGACCATGTGGAATAAGATTAAGGACAGCAAGGGTTTGTACATCGCAATCTCTGTTTTTTGTGCGGTCATTCTCTGGATGTATGTGGACAACGTGGTAAAACCCGATGTGCAGATCACGATTCACAACAAACATGTGACTCTGGTTGGGGAGGACGAGCTGGAAGCGGAAAACCTGATGATCGCCGATGAAGAGGATCTGACGGTGACGCTGACCTTTACGGGAAGCCGCAGCGTCATTTCCCAGATCAACAGAAACAACATTACGGTGCAGGTGGATGTCGCCTCCCAGATCAGTGAGGCCGGTGAGGCGGAGCTGGAGTACACGGTGATCCTTCCCAGCAACATCAGCGCCAACTCGGTGAAGATCAAGTCCCGAACGCCGGAAACCATTACCGTCACGGTGCTCAAAACGGCGAGTAAGACGATCGATGTGGAGGGAGAATTTACCGGCAGCGTGGCAGAGGGTTATCTGAGCGACTCGAATTCCTTCCAATTTTCGGTGGACCAAATCACCATTGAGGGGGAGGCGACCCTGGTGGATTCCGTGGATCACGCGGTGGTCACACTGAACGAGAACAACCTGACGGACACCTGGACCGGAACTCTGGCCATCACGCTGGTGGATGAGGACGGAGAAGCGGTTTCCAGCGAATCCATTACCCTCAGTGAGGAAGAGGTGGACGTGACCTTCCTGGTCAGCGCGATTAAGGAAGTCCCCCTGGTCGTTGAACTGCAAGAGGGCGGCGGTGCCACCGAAGACAATGTGACCTGCACCATTTCCCCGGAAACGATCACCGTGGCCGGCACCAAGGAGGTGCTGGACGGCCTGACGGAGATCAGCCTGGGCACGATCGACCTGTCTCAGGTCATCACCTCGGTGCAGGAGACCTTCACCATCGTGATGCCGGACGGGGTGACCAATCTCAGCGACGAAACTTCAGCGTCGGTTCTCGTGAAAATCAACGACGATCTGACCACCGAGCGGATTGAGATCACAGACATCGAGCTGGAGAATGTCCCAGAGGGTTATACCGCCACTGTGACGAGCGAAAGCGTCACCGTCCGCATCCGCGGCGCGGAGGACAGCATGGCCCTTGTGGTGGAGGACGACATCAGCATTGTGGCCGATTTGAGCCAGCTGGAAGAGGTTGCCGCCGGCACCTATACGGTAGAGGCGACGGTGGAGATTCAGGGATTCTCCGATGTGGGGGTCATTGGCACCTACACCGTGACGGTTGAACTATCCTGATGTTTGGTTACGTGTTGCCCCTTCGGGAGGAATTAAAAGTCCGGGACTGGGAGCGCTTTCGCAGCGTGTATTGCGGCCTCTGCCATGCGATGGGGCGGCGATATGGACCGCTGTCGCGGCTGCTGCTAAACTATGATTTTACCTTTCTGGCCCTGCTGCTTGGCACGACCCGGCAGGCGTCCCGGCGGCGCTGCGTCTCAGGGCCTTGCCAGGGGCGCTGGGCCTGCAACGGCTGTGACGCCCTGGACGTTGCCGCCGATGAGAGCGTGATTCTGGCCTGGTGGAAACTGAGCGACCAGGTGCAGGACAGCAAAGGGCTGAAGCGCCTGGGGGCGCGGATGTTGTCGTGGATTTTTTACCGGCCCTACCGCAAGGCGGTCAGGCACCGGCCGGACTTTGATGGGGAAGTCCGCCGCTCCATGGAGCAGCTGCATGAGATGGAGCGGGCGCGGACGCCGTCTTTGGACCGTCCGGCAGATGCCTTTGCCAGACTGCTGACGGCGGCGGCCCCTGACAGCGGCGATCCGGTGCGGCAAAGGTGCATGGATCAGGTGCTCTATCACCTAGGCCGCTGGATTTATCTGATCGATGCCTGGGATGACCTGGAGGAAGATCTGAAAAGCGGCAGCTATAACCCCTTTATTGAGCGATATTCTCTGTCGGCAAAGCCCCGGGAACAGGAAGATCTGGCGACGCAGGCGGCGCAGACGCTGTCCCATTCGTTGAACCTGGCCTGGACGGCAGCCCAGCTGCTGGAGCTGGGAGAGGATGAGGCGCTGGTGGAAAATATTCTGTGCGGCGGACTGCCGCTGGTGCAGAAGCTGGTTTTCAGCGGAGCATGGAAACAGCAGAAAAAAATATTACGGGAGTACAAATATGAACGATCCTTATAGCGTTTTGGGTGTAGAACCCACAGCAACCGATGAAGAGGTCAAATCTGCTTACCGCAAATTGGCCCGTAAATACCATCCGGACAATTACGCGGACAACCCTCTGGCGGACCTGGCCGAGGAAAAGATGAAGGAAATCAACGAGGCCTATGAGCAGATTACCCAGCAGCGTGCAAACGGCGGCAGCTACCAGAATCAGGCCGCCGGGGGGAGCACCCGCCAGACCCAGCCTAACTATGGCTACCAGCAGTCCTATCAGACGGCGGGCGCCAGAAACGATATTCGGGATGCCATCAACCGGGGTGACCTGACCCGGGCAGAACAGCTGTTAAACAGCATGTCGCCCCGCAATGCGGAGTGGTATTTTCTGGCCGGGAGCATTGCGCAGCGCAAAGGCTGGCTGGACGAGGCGCGGAGCAATTACCAGATGGCCGTTCAGATGGACGGCAACAACATGGAATACCGGCAGGCGTTGGCCATGATGGAACAGACAGGCCCCTTTTACCGGAACAGCTATGGTTCCAGTATGGATTCCATGGACTGCTGTACGGCGCTGCTCTGCCTGAACTGTATGTGCGGCGGAGGCCGCTGCTGAGATGGCGCGGCGGAGGAAAACGCAGCGCATGGCGCTCAGCGGCCTTTTGGCCGCGGCGGGCCTTGTGATTCTGCTTTTGGGCTGTGCCCTGCCCAATGGGAAGCTGGCGGTGAGCGCAATTGCCAGCCTGAGCGTTGCCATCGATCTGATGGCAGCCGGTTATGCCGGTGGATTGGGTTGCTATGCGGTGACGGCGTTCCTGGCGCTGCTTCTGCTCCCGGCGAAGGAAGTGGCGGTCTTTTATGCGGTTCTGTTCGGGCCATATGCCGTGATTAAGCTCTGGAGCGAACAGCGAAAGAGCCGTGTGGCAGAGTGGCTGGTGAAGCTGGCGGCGTCCGGCGTCCTGCTGTTTGGCTGCTGTGCCCTGATGATCTCCCTGTTGGGGTGGGAGGTAGAGGACTTCCCAGCGCTGCTGCTCTATCTCTGGATTCCCGGCGTTGTGGTCTATGATCTGGCGCTGAGCCGTCTGCTGGGTGTGCTGTATCGCAAGCTGATGCCGCTCATCCGGTAACCAATGTCTTTACAAAAGTTGCTAAACTTGGTATAATATGTTGTTCCAATGGAAGAGGAGAGGATTCCTTTGCTGAAAAGTATGACCGGATATGGCCGTGCTGAGGACACACGGAACGGACGTTCCTATGTGGTGGAGGTGCGCAGCGTCAATAACCGCTATCTGGACTGCAATATCCGCCTGCCCAGGGTTTACGCCTGTGCGGAAGCTGGCATTCTAAAGTGCGTGAAGCAGACCATTACCCGGGGCAAGGTGGACGTCTTTGTCACCATCGAGAGCTTGGGCGGCGAAGCCGTCCGTGTGGCGCTAAATGAAAGCGTCGCAGCGGGCTACCTGAACGCGTGGAACGCGATGGCGGAGAAATTTCAGATTCCCAATGACATCACCGTTTCCGGGCTGTCCCGTTTTCCGGATGTTTTCCTGGTGGAGAAGATCCCCGAAGATCTGGAGCAGCTGACCGCCGACCTGCACAGCGTGGCAGAGCTGGCCCTGGCCGATTTTGACGCCATGCGCACCTGTGAAGGGGAGAAGTTGGCCGAAGACCTGCTGAAGCGTCTGGAGAGTTTGGAGCGCAATGTCGCCGCAGTGGAGGAGCGCTCTCCCGAGACGGTCAGGGAGTACCGGGAGAGGCTGACCGCCCGTCTGGAAGAGGTTCTGGCGGACAAACAGATCGATGAGGGGCGTGTCCTCACCGAGGCCGCCATCTTCGCGGACAAGGTCGCGGTGGACGAGGAGACGGTGCGCCTTCGCAGCCACATCGCACAGTTCCGCGGCATGATTGAGGGGGGCAGCCCCATTGGCCGCAAGATGGACTTTCTGGTTCAGGAGATGAACCGTGAGACCAATACCATCGGGTCCAAGTGCAACGATTTGAAGCTGTCCACCATTGTGGTGGATATGAAGGCCGAGATCGAAAAGATCCGTGAACAGATCCAAAATGTAGAATGACCAAAAAGGGGCGATTTGGGTGAAGCTGCTGAATATCGGCTTTGGAAATATGGTTTCGGCGGACCGGCTGCTGGCCGTTGTCGCGCCCGATTCGGCGCCGATCAAGCGGATTGTTCAGGACGGCAAAGAGCGTGGCCTGCTGATTGACGCCACCTATGGCCGAAAGACCCAGGCGGTTCTCATCACAGATTCCAATCATATTATTCTGTCTGCCCTCCAGCCCGGACTGCTTGCAGCCCGTCTGAATGGCAAAGAGTCCAATGAGGAGGGAAATTTACGTGAATCAAAGGCATAAGGGACATATTGTCGTGCTCTCCGGCCCATCCGGTGTGGGCAAAAGTACCGTCATCGCCGCCCTGAAGCGGGAGCGGCCCAATTTGGCGCTGGCCGTTTCGTACACATCCCGGTCGTCCCGGGACGGGGAAGAGGAGGGTGTCCACTATTATTTCATCTCTAAGGAGGAGTTCGAAGAGATGATTCGGGCGGGCGCCTTCCTGGAATACACCTGCTATCAGGGGCACTACTATGGTACATCCCGACAGGAGATTGATTCCCTTCATGCCGCAGGCAAAGATGTCCTGCTGGACATAGAAGTGGAAGGCGCCGCCAATGTGCGCAAATCTTATGAGGATGCTATTGAAATTTTCATGATGCCCCCCTCGTTTGAGGAACTGTCGCGCCGCCTGCACGCCCGAAACTCCGAATCTGAGGAGGTCATTCAGGGGCGGCTGAAGCGGGCGAGAGAGGAGCTCAAGTGCATTAAGGATTATGACTATCTGGTCATCAATGATAAGGTGGAAGCCGCCGCAAAGGAAGTGCTGTCCATCCTTGCTTCCGCTGACTGCACGGTCAAGGCCCGCTGCGGCATCGCTGAGAAAATGCTGCAAGAAAATTAAGTTCTGGTTTTACAATTTGAGAAGGAGCAATTGCTATGATTCTATATCCGATGGAAGAGATGCTCGCCCACGTCTCCAGCCGCTATGAGCTGGTCAACATGGTGGCCCACCGCGCCCGTCAGCTGGCCACTGAGGCGGAAAGAAATGAGACGCCCCTGAAGGAAAAGGCCGTCACCATCGCGCTGAATGAGGTGCGGGCGGGGGAACTGCGCCCTGACGACGCGGAACAGGCGTAAGGCCCTGTTGTTACAGGCCCTGATTCGGGAAAAAACCAGCGGCAATTGGCGTGTCAGTGCTCTCTGAAAGGCCCCTTGCCGCTGTATCTCTCTGGAGGTGTCGCTTTGGAGCAGGTACGGTATGCAAAAATTGCCGTCTCCGCTGCAACCTATGCCATCGATAAACCCTACACCTATCGGGTCACGGGGGAACTGGCCGGGCGGGCGCAGGTGGGAATGCGCGTCCTGGTTCCCTTTGCACAGGGCAACCGCCTGACGGAGGGCATCATCCTGTCCATGTGGGACGGCGCGCCAGCGCCCAAGCTGAAAAGCGTACACACCCTGTTGGATGAGCGCCCCGTCGTCCAGGAAGCGGGAATTCAACTGGCCCTCTGGATGCGGGACTGGTATTTTTGCACGGTCTATGAGGCGGTGCGCGCCATGCTGCCGGCCGGCCTGTTTTACGCGCTGCGGGAGCAGTATGCGCTGGCCGAAGGGGTCAGCATTGAGCAGGCGCTGGAGATGGCGGCCCACGCGCCGATGCAGACAAAAGTTCTGGAGGTGCTCCAGCAGAACGGCGGCGCGGCCACGCGGGAACAAATTTGTACTGCATTTGGCTCCAAAGATCCCCATAACGCCCTCCGCGCCCTGCAAGAGCGAGGGGTGCTCCTCCGAAGCACCAACACCAGCCGCCATGTGGGGGACAAAACGGAGCCCATTGCCCGGCTCATCTGCCCGGTGGAAGAGGCGCTGGGAAAGATCGGAAAGACCGCGAAGGCCCGCCGCGCCATCTTGCAGTTTCTGGGTGAGGTGGGGAGCGCGTCCGTCAAGGAGATTCGGTATTTCACCGGCGCCAGTGCCACCACGGTGAAAGCGCTGGAGAAGCTGGGATTGGTGGAACTCTTCCAGCGGGAGGTTTTCCGCTCCCCCAGGCATGACGCCGCCGCGGGGGAGATGCCGCCAGTGTTCAATGAGGAGCAGCAGGAGGCGTATGAGGTTCTATGCGGCGATGTGCGCCGCGGCCGTCCGTCCTGCTCCCTGCTTTACGGCGTCACGGGCAGCGGCAAAACCCAGGTCTATATCCGGCTGATCCATGAGGTGTTGGCCCAGGGCAAGACAGCCCTGGTTTTGGTGCCGGAGATTGCCCTGACGCCCCAGATTTTGCAGAAGTTTGAGGCCCAATTTGGCGAGCGGGTGGCGATTCTCCACAGCGCGCTCACCGCTGGCGAACGCTATGACGAGTGGAAGCGGGTTCGAAACGGGCAGGCAAAGGTGGTCGTTGGCACTCGAAGCGCCGTCTTTGCCCCTCTGGAGCACCTGGGCCTGATCGTTCTGGATGAGGAACAGGAGAGCAGCTACCAATCGGAGCAGGCGCCCCGGTATCACGCCCGGGAAGTTGCCAAATTCCGGTGCGCCCAGTCCGGCGCCACGCTGGTTCTGGGCAGCGCAACCCCCTGTGTGGAGAGTATGTACCAGGCCAGAAAGGGCATTTACCGGCTGCTGACGCTGAAAAAACGGTATAACGAGCAGGCAATGCCCATGGTTCAGCTGGTAGACATGAAGGAGGAGCTGCGCAGCGGACACGCTGGCTTAATCAGCCGCCCCCTCGCCCGGGAACTGCAAAAAAATCTGGAGCGGGGGGAGCAGTCCATCCTCTTTCTGAACCGCCGGGGAACCAGCCGGATGGTGGTGTGCGTGGACTGCGGGGAGTCGCCGGACTGCCCAAACTGTTCGGTCAAGCTCACCTATCACAAGGATAACCAACGGCTGATGTGCCATCATTGCGGGTACTCTCAGCCCAAACCGGAGGTCTGTCCCCGTTGCGGCGGCGAGCTGCTCTCTGTGGACGCCGGCGTGCAGATGGTGGAGGAGGAGCTGAGCCGCAAGTTCCCCGGAACGAAGGTCCTCCGGATGGATGCAGACAGCATTTCGGCGCGAAACACCCACGAACAGCTGCTGGACCGATTTGTTTCCCAGCGGATTCCAATCCTTCTGGGCACCCAGATGGTGGCCAAGGGGCTGGATTTTGAGCGCGTCACTCTGGTAGGCGTTTTAGAGGCGGACATGTCCCTCTATGTGAACCATTACCGGGCCGGGGAGAGGACCTTTGCCCTCTTGACCCAGGTGGTGGGGCGGGCCGGACGAGGCTGCCGCAATGGCAGAGCGGTCATCCAGACCTATACGCCGAAAAACGAAGTGATCGTATACGCGGCCAATCAGGATTACGATGCGTTCTATCAGAGCGAAATTCTGCTGCGGGAAATGCGCTGGCTGCCGCCCTTTGCGGATCAATATGTGCTGACCTTTTCCGGCCTGCAGGAGCGCCAGGTGCTCAGCAGCGCCCACCGCATGAAATCCGCCCTGGATGTCTGGCGGGGCAATAAAGAGATCCGGCCCGGATTTTTGAACCTCTACGGCCCGGCGGAGGCGCCGGTGCTGCGTGTCATGGGCCGCTATTACTATAAGCTGACGCTTGTGTGTCATAATAACAAAAAGATACGCGAAATGCTCGCGTTTTTACTTCGAACCTTTCGCCAGGATGCCTATAACAAAGGGGTTTCCGTTGCGATCGCCCGCAATCCGATGGATTGAGGCGGAAAGGAAGATGAATCATACTATGCTGAGAAAGATTGTTGAAAAAGGCGACCCGATTTTAACCAAGGTTTGCCACCCGGTCACCAGGTTTGACCTCCGTCTGGCCACGATGCTGAACGACATGAGGGAGACCTTGAAGGAGTCTGGCGGCGTCGGCTTAGCGGCTCCCCAGATCGGGCTGTGCCGCCGGGTCTGCATTGTCATGAACGAGGAGGAGAAGATCTACGAGATGGTCAATCCCGAGATTATCGAGACCTCCGGCGAGCAGACCGGCTTGGAGGGCTGCCTCTCCCTGCCCGGAAAATGGGGGGTTGTCACCCGGCCCAATGTGGTTAAAATTCGGGCGCAGGATCGCCACGGAAACTGGTATGAGGCGGAAGAAGAGGGGCTGACCGCCCGCTGCTTCTGCCATGAGATCGCCCATCTGGACGGGCAGATGTTTGACGCCCTGTGTGACCGGCTGTACACCAGCGAAGAGCTGGAGCAGATGGCTGAGAAAGAGGACGATGAGGCATGAGAATCGTTTTTATGGGAACGCCGGAGTTTGCGGTGCCCTCTCTCAAGCGCCTGCTTGCAGATGGGCATGAGATTGCCGCCGTTTACACCCAGCCGGACAAGCCCAAAAACAGGGGCATGAAGCGGCTGCCCAGCCCGGTCAAGGTGGTTGCGCTGGAGGAAGGGATTCCGGTCCGCCAGCCCCAAACCCTTCGGGATGAGGCGGCCTGTCAGGAGCTGGCGGCCTTTGCCCCGGAGTTGATTGTGGTGGCCGCTTATGGCAAGCTGTTGCCGAAAAACGTGTTGGAACTTCCCAGACTGGGCTGCATCAATGTCCACTCTTCGCTCCTGCCCAAATACCGGGGGGCAGCGCCCATCCATTGGGCGGTCATCAACGGCGATGAGGAGACGGGCGTCACCATTATGCACATGGCCGAGGCGCTGGACGCCGGCGACATCATTTCCCAAGCCGTTACGGCCATTGACCCGGATGAATCTGTGGAGACGCTGCACGACCGTCTGGCAGACATGGGCGCGGAATTGCTCAGCAGCACGGTGGTGGCCCTCGCGAACGGCACCGCTACCCGCACGCCCCAGGAGGAAGGGCTGCACACCTATGCCCCCATGCTGAGCCGGGAACTTTCCCCCTTGGACTGGAGCCGGAGCGCGCGGGAGCTGCACAACCAGATTCGCGGTCTGGTGCCCTGGCCCGCAACCACCATGGAGCTGGGCGGCAAGACCATTAAGGTGTTCAAGTCCTCCATTCCCGGCGAAACAACCGATGCCGCCCCTGGGACGCCGGTTGGCGCGGACAAAAAGGGCCTGTTGATGGCCTGTGGGGACGGCCAGCTGCTGCGCATTGAGGAGCTGCAGGCCCCGGGGAAAAAGCGGATGGGCGCTGCGGATTACCTGCGCGGGCATAAGCTGTTTTAAACGGGCCGGATCTGGAGAAAGGAGCGCGTGACTGTGGCTGAAAAAACAAATAAAGCCAGGGAAACGGTGTTCTCCGTTCTCCTGATGTGCGAAAAACAGGGGGCCTGGTCCGATGGGGCGCTGAAAAACGCCCTTCAAAAAAATGGGCTGGACGCCCGGGACAGCGGCCTTTGCAGCCGCATCTGTTACGGCGTGCAGCAGAATCAACTGCTGCTGGACTTTTATATCTCCAACTTTTCCAAGGTCAAGTTGGAGAAGCTGGAGAGCGCCGTGAAAATTGCGCTTCGGATGGGTATGTATCAGATTGCCTGGATGGACCGGATTCCCGACCGGGCGGCCGTCAGCGAGTCTGTGGAGCTGGTCAAGCGCCACAGCAAAAATCCCCATTCGGGCAAGTTGGTCAATGGCATTTTGCGGGGCTTTTGCCGGGCAAAGGATCACCTCCCAGCGCCAGAGCCGGAGGATCTCAGCACCCGCTACAGCCACCCCCAGTGGCTGGTGGAGTGTTTCCGGGAGGCCGTGGGGGAGGAGGAGCTGGAGCCGCTGCTGGCGGCAAACAACCAGCAGGTCTCTACGACCATCCAGGTGAATACACTGAAAGCGGACGGGGCGGCCGTTGCGGCCGAACTGGAAGGGGCCGGGGTGACCGTCACGCCCCACCCCTGGCTGGAGGGCTGCTACACGTTGGCGGGAACCGGCTCTTTGGAGGAACTGGAGAGTTTCCAACAGGGCCGCTTCATCGTGCAGGACGCAGCGGCGCGCTTGGCGGTCATCGCCGCCGGGGCAAAGCCCGGGATGAAGGTGTTGGACGCCTGCGCGGCCCCCGGCAGCAAGAGCTTTTCCGCCGCCATGGCGATGCAAAACCGGGGAAGTATCCTCTCCTGTGACATCTATCCGAAAAAGGTAAAGCGGATGGCCGCAGATGCCAAACGGCTGGGCGGGGACATCGTGGAGACGAGGGTTGCCAACGCCCGGGTGTTCCACCCCGCCTGGGAGGGCGCGTTTGATCTCGTGATCGCCGATGTGCCTTGCAGCGGTTTGGGAATTATCCGAAAAAAGCCGGATATCCGCTATAAAGATCCCAAAGCCCTTGCCGCTCTGCCGGATGTCCAGCGCAGCATCTTGGCAAATGTCTCCCGTTACGTGGCCCCCGGCGGCGCGTTGCTTTACGCCACCTGTACGGTGCTGAGGCGGGAAAACGAGGATATTGTGAACGAGTTTCTAAAAGGCCACCCGGAGTTTCACTTGGAAATGCTGAATCTGCCGGAGCCGTTGGGCGTGATTCCTGCGGGAATGCGCACGCTCTGGCCCCACCGCGACGGGACGGATGGCTTTTTTATGGCGAAATTGAGGAAAGATGACAGACATTAAGAGTTTGAGCCGGGAGGAACTCTCCGGTTTTTTGGCTGAGCTGGGCGAGCCCAGGTTTCGCGCCAAGCAGATCTTTCAGTGGCTGCATCACGGGGCGGAGAGCTTTGACGAGATGACCAATCTCCCCAAAACCCTGCGGGAGAAGCTGAAAGAAACCTGCATCCTTACCGTCCCGGTGGTGGAGCAGAAGCAGGTGTCCAAACTGGACGGCACCATCAAGTACCTGTGGCGTCTGGGGGACGGAAATTGCATTGAATCGGTTTTAATGCGCTACAAACACGGCAATACTATCTGTGTATCCTCTGAGGTCGGCTGCACCATGGGCTGTGCCTTCTGCGCCTCCACGCTGGGCGGGCTGGTTCGGAGGCTGTCAGCCTCCGAGATTCTGGATCAGGTGTTGTTTGTGCAGAAGGACTCCGGACAGACCATTTCCAACATTGTCCTGATGGGCATTGGCGAGCCGCTGGACAATTTCGACCAGGTCATGCGGTTTTTGACGCTGGTCAACGATCCGGATGGGCTGAATATTGGGATGCGCCATATCTCCCTGTCCACCTGCGGTCTGACTGAGCGCATTGATGCGCTGGCAGACCTGGATCTCCAGCTGACATTGTCCGTCTCTCTCCACGCGCCGGATGATGAGACGCGCTCCCGCCTGATGCCCGTCAACCGGGCGGTGGGGGTGGACCGCTTAATGGCCTCCTGCCGCCGGTATTTTGAGAAAACCGGACGCCGGATCTCCTACGAATACGCGATGGTGGATGGGATCAACGACTCCGATGCCCAGGCGGATCTGCTGGCAAAGCGCCTGCGGGGCATGCCGAGCCATGTGAACTTGATCCCGCTGAATGACGTGCGGGAAAGTCCGCTCAAGCCCAGCCGGCGGGTGGCGGCGTTTCAGAAGCGTCTGGAGCGCCATGGGATTACCTGTACCGTCCGGCGCAAGCTGGGCAGCGATATTGATGCCAGCTGCGGCCAGCTGCGCCGCAAACGCCTCAGCGCCGGGGAGAACGGGGATTGACGTTTTACCGTTTCGCTGAGGTTTGAAATACGGGTGAAAACGCTGTGCCTGCGCGGCGGCGTTGGATTGCGCAGGGCTTCCGTGCCGGGAAGCGATATATGCGGCATGGAATCGCTCTGTGGGCAACATATTTGCGCAGAGAATTGGGCGATCATAATCATGAAGGTTTGGGGAATCACCGACCGGGGAAATGTGAGAAAACAGAATCAGGACGTCTTTTATCACTGGACAGACGGTAAAAACGCCTTTGTCATCGTGTGTGACGGCATGGGAGGCGCCCTTTCGGGCAACATTGCCAGCGCCATGGCCGCCCAGCGGTTTGCAGAGGTGGCCGGAACAGCCCAGGGCGGTCCCCAGGAGCGGATGCGTCTGGCGCTGGAGGAGGCTAACCACGCCGTCTGGGAACGTTCCCTGAACGATGCAAACTGCCGGGGAATGGGAACCACCCTGGTGTGCGCCTTCGCCCGGGAGGCGGACGCCGTTGTGCTCAATGTGGGGGACAGCCGTTGCTATCATATCACCCAGGATAGCATTCATCAGGTTTCCCGGGATCACTCCCTGGTGGAGGAACTGGTGGAGATGGGCCAAATCACCCGGGAAGAGGCTCGCACACATCCCCACAAAAACATCATCACCCGCGCCATTGGCACCAATACCAGCGTACAGGGCGATTTCTTTATCGAGCCGCTCCAGCCCGGCGATTTGTTGCTGCTGTGTTCGGACGGCCTGAGCAATGAGGTGTCCAATGAAGAGATGCTTCAAATCTGTCAGTCAACCGCGCCGGATGAGCGGTGCAACGCCCTGCTGGCCCGGGCCAAAGCCGCTGGCGCCCATGATAATGTGACGATTGTCATTCTGGAATCCGCACCTGCACAGACAATGTAAAATCGAGGAGAACCTACCATGGAAGATCGCTACATAGGAAAAATGCTGGATGACCGCTATGAGATTCTGGATATTCTGGGAGTAGGCGGCATGGCAGTCGTTTATAAGGCCAAGTGTCACCGTTTGAACCGTATGGTGGCGGTCAAGATTTTGAAGTCGGAACTGGCACAGGACGATGAAATCCGCCGCCGTTTCCACAATGAATCCCAAGCGGTTGGCATGATGAGCCATCCGAATATCGTCAATGTGTATGACGTCAGCCAGTCCGAGGGCGTGGAATATTTCGTGATGGAGCTGATTGACGGCATTACCCTGAAACAGTATATGAGCAAACGGGGCGGAATCCTGAACTGGCGTGAGGGTCTGCATTTTATGAATCAGATTCTCCAGGCGCTGAAGCATGCCCACAGCAAAGGGATTATCCACCGGGACATCAAGCCCCAGAATATTATGGTGCTCCGTGACGGCAGCATCAAGGTGGCGGACTTTGGCATCGCCCGCATTATGGATTCCCAACGCACCATGACCCAGGAGTCCTTGGGCAGCGTGCATTATATCTCGCCGGAGCAGGCCAAAGGCGGCGAGATTGACGGGCGCAGCGATCTCTATTCCGCCGGTGTCGTCCTCTATGAGATGCTGACAGGCCGCCTGCCCTTTGAGGGGGATTCCCCGGTGGCCGTTGCCCTGCAACACATCAACTGTATCCCGTTGGCGCCCAGAGAGCAAAATCCGGAGATTCCGGCCGGTATGGAACAGATCATCATGAAGGCCATGGCGCCCGACCGGGATCTGCGCTACGCCGATGCAGACGCGATGCTGGCCGATCTGGAGGAGTTTCGGAAGAACCCCGCCATTGTGTTCCCCTACGAAGATCCCTGGAAAATGTCAGGTCTGAGTTTGGTGCCCACGGGGCTCCGAACCGAGACGGCGCTGGAGGTCTCGGAGGAAGGGGCGGAGCCAACCAGGGCTGTTCCCAGCACAGACGTCGCCTCAGAGACGACTGAAGAGGGTGCTGAAGGGGAAGAGACGGATTCCGAGGAGGACGAGGAAGAGAAGGGAACTGGCAAACGCACCGCGCTGCTGGTTGGCGGCGTGGTGGCGGCCATTCTGCTGGTCGTCGCGCTGATTTTCCGGATGTTGTGGCCCTTCTTCTCTGATTTGTTCGAGACGGGTACGATTTATACCGTGCCGGATCTGATCGGCATGACCCAGGCGGAGGCCCAGGAGATGATCCTGAACGACAGCGATCTGTCCGGGCACTTTACCATCGTTGTCAGCGATGAAACCGCTTACAATGAGGAGTATGAGGAGGGGGAAATCATCCTCCAAGATCCGGACGCAGGCACCACCACCAAGGAAGAGGAGACGGAGATTACCGTCGTTCTGAACAGCGCGTCCGCCGAGGAGAGCGAGACGATGTATATGCCCAATATCATCGGCGAAAATTATGAGACCTGGGCGGAGACGCTGAGTTCGGAATATCGCGTCGTCGTCAAATATGTCGCCCAGTATGACGACGATGTGGCAGAGGGGAATATCATTTCCACAGATCCTGTCGCCGGGACTGTGCTGGAGGAGGGCGATAAGGTCACCCTGACCTACAGCATAGGCCCCAAAGAGGTGACGGTCACCATGGTCTCCCTGATCGGCATGACCCAGTCCAAGGCCGAGAGCACCATTGAGGAAATGGGATTGACCGTGGGGAACGTCGTCCAGGTGGAGAGCGATGAGACGGCTGGCACCGTTGTGGCGCAAAGCGTCAAGAGCGGTGAAACGGTGACGGCTGGCACCACAGTGGACTTGCAGATCAGCAGCGGCCCTGCAACCGGGACAGGCTCGAACAGCGGAACGAACGACAACAATGATGATGACGATGATGATCACGACAGCGGCGACGATGACAAGAATACGGATGACGGCGATGACGAAGAGGAAGATGTGACCTATACCATTCTCATCAACATGCCGGATAACCGGACGGAGGAGTCGGTGATCGTGGTGGTTGTCAACGGCCAAAATTACTTTACAAAGACCGTTGGCGTGGATGAATCGGTGGTCCGGGTGAACTACAGCGGCACCATAGAATCCATCCAGGTGACAGTAGACGGCGAGGATTATAAGGACTTTACGATGGAATGACAGGTATTATTATTCGAGCATTGAGCGGATTTTATGACGTGGACTGCAGCGGCGAAGAGATTCGCTGCCGTGCCAGGGGAAAATTTCGCCACACCATGGAAAATCCGCTGGTAGGGGACCGGGTGGAGATCACCCCCACAGAGGCGGGAGCCGGACGGCTGGACAAAGTGCTGGAGCGGAAGAACGCCTTTGTGCGTCCCGCCGTGGCCAACATGGATCAGATGGTCATTATCATCTCCGAGGCGATTCCGGTGACGGACCCGTTTCTGGTGGACCGCATCGCCACGCTGGCAGAGCTGAAGGGCTGTGAACCGGTGATTGTGATCAATAAGTGTGATCTCGTCCCGGGCAATACCCTGTACGGCACCTATCAGAAAGCCGGCTTTCGCACATTGAAAGTCAGCGCCCAGACCGGTGAAGGTTTGGGCGAGCTGGCCGGAATCATAGCAGACAAGGTAAATGTCTTTACAGGGAATTCCGGCGTGGGGAAGTCCAGCATTTTAAATGCACTGGACCCCAACATGCAAATTCCCACGGGGGAGGTCAGCAAAAAACTGGGGCGCGGCCGCCATACAACCCGCCATGTGGAGCTGTTTCGCCTCTCCTGCGGGGCGATTGTGGCCGATACGCCGGGATTTTCCTCCTTTGACACGGACTGTCCTGAGCTTTGGGATCAGGCGGGCCTGGCCAACGGGTTCCGGGACTTTCGCCCCTATCTGACCGGCTGCCGGTATGCAAACTGTTCTCATGTAAAGGAAAAGGGCTGTACAGTGTTGCAGGCTTTGAAAGGGGGAGAAATTGTCCCCTCCCGGCATGAAAGTTACATTCGCCTTTACAACGCGGCAAAGGAACATAAGTCATGGAAAGAGGACAAGCGAAAACAGCCGTGATCTTTGGCTCAGCTCCGATACAGGACGGGGGCTTTTTGCAGGACTACATCACTGCCGGGGACACGGTGCTGTGTGCAGACGGAGGCCGGAGAACCGCAGAGGCGATGGGCCTGCAGCCGGACTGGTACATTGGGGATGGAGATTCCGGCGGTTCGCCGGAAGGGCTCCCCGCTCTGGTGCTGCCGGAAGAGAAGGACGTCACGGATTTGGAAGCCGCTGTCCACTACGCCCTCTCTCAGGGGTATGAGCGGCTGCTGCTCTGCGGCGCCACCGGCGGCAGAATGGACCATCATCTGGCCAATTGCCTCCTGCTGGAGCAGATTGCCGGGGCAGGGGCCAGCGCCCTCCTGATCGACGAGGTCAACGAAATCTCCTATTTGGCCCCCGGGCGCCACCGGGTCAAAAACGATCCGCCCTGCCGCTATCTGGGTCTGATCCCCCTGGATCGGACGGTCACCGGCGTCACCCTCCGGGGGGTTCAATACCCGCTGACGGAGGCCCAATTGAGGCGCGGGGAGTCGCTGAGCGTCAGCAATGCCATTTTGCCCGGGGAGACCGCGGAGATCACGGTTGGCTCCGGCGCGCTGCTGATGGTTCGCAGCGAGCGGCTGAGGTGAGCGCGTTAAAAAATTTTCTCCGCAAAGAAGAACAACAGACCGCCTTCCTTCATACACTGAATCAGGCATGAAAGCCATTCAGCCGAAGGGAGGCGGTCTTTTTGCGCGGTTTTCGCTGTCGGAACAGCGGCTTGTGCCTGATCTTTCTGGGAGTTGGAATCCTTTTGGCACAGGTGTTGCCAGTGGGGGTGATTATCTTTGTCTCCAGTGTGGCGATGATCGTCCTCGGGTTCATGATGCTTCGGAATTATTAGGCCCTGTTTGAAACCTGTCAACAGGGGCTGAGGCATTGCCGCTTCACCCGGCCCCATCGTTGGGTGGCTTGTCAGGAGGGAAGGAGAGTTTTCATAGGAGCTTCACCGTTCCGGGTATCGCCGGCAGAAAGGGGGCGAAAGCGTTGAAAATCGTCATTGTGCGGGCGCCGAAGTTTTTGGCCGGTTTGCTGCGAACTGTCTTTCATATCAAATAAGCAGGCTGATTTTCAGTCATAACCGCCGCTCTGTCCTCATATCCTTGTCACAGAAGACCGCCCGGCGGCGCCGCTGGGCAAAAAGGAGAGAAGACGCTTGGAACTGGAATTACAGCAGCAGGAGCTGCTCCACTTTGAACCGATCCTGAACACCACCCTCGTCCGGGAGGAGACAATGGAGATGATCGTCCCGGACGCGCTTCCGGACATTCTTGCCGTGCTGGACACCTGCGGAACGGTGCTGCTTGGCCGGAAAGAAACCTCTACAGGATGCGTCAGCGTCACCGGCACCGTCCGCTGCGGCATTCTCTATCGCCCGGAGGACGGCGGCGCTTTGCAGCCCATGACGGCGGAGCTGCCCTTTCAGGTTTCCGCCGACGCAGAGGCCATCACCGCCAATTCCGGCTGCACTGCGGCCGTCCGTCTGGCCCTGGCCGAGACAAGGGTTCTGAATCCCCGAAAGGTGCTGATTCGGGCCGAAATTGTCGCCGACCTGACCGTGTACGGCAGGCAATCTCTGTCCTGGTGCTGCGACATCCCCAACCGGGAGGAACAGGGCGTCCAGCAGCGGCTGAGCGACGTTTCCGGCAGCTTTGCCCGGCAGGTGACGGAGCGCCCTTTCCATTTTTCGGACACGCTGAGCCTTCCCGGCAGCAAACCGCCGGTGGAGACCATCCTGCGCAGCAACCTGAGCATTCGCTCTATGGAGGAGAAAATCATCGGCAACAAGCTGATTTTCAAGGGGAATGTCACCGTTCAGCTGCTCTATCGCAGCACGGAAGATACCATCTTGTCCGCCGGCTTTGAACTGCCCTTCTCCCAGATGATCGACGAGGGCGAGACGGGGGAGGAGACGGCTTACCAGCTGATGTTGTCCCTGCAAAGCTGTGAAATCCTGCTGGATGACAGCGAAGGCCGGCACCTGTCCCTGGAGCTGGACGTACTGGCCCAGGCGGTTTTGTGGGAGACGCGGACCCTTTCCATGGTTTCCGATGCTTACAGCGTCCGATGCGTCGCCGCGCCGGAGTTTAACAGCTACCGGATTCCCCGGCTGCTGTCCAATGCCGAGAGCCGCTACAGCCTGCGGGAGCTAATGGACGCCCCCGCAGAGGCCAGAGAGGTGTTGAGCGTCTCCCTGCTGCCCGGGCAGCTTCGGATTTCTCATCGGGAGAACCGGCTGGAGATCGGCGGTGAGGTGCGGGTGTCCATCGTCTGCGAGGATGCAAACGGGGAATCCATGGCCATCGCCCAGACCTTCCCCCTCTCGCTGGAGATGGATGCGGACCGGAACTGCGATGTGAATGTGACGTTTCTGGGGGACGAAACCACTGCCATTATCACGGCAGGGGGGCTGGAAATCCGCTCGGATATCCTCTTTCAGATTATGCTCACCGCCCGGGAGACGGTGCAGGGGCTGTCCGGATTGCAGACAGACGGCGAGGGCGAGATCGACTACACCGGCAGGCCCTCCATTGTGCTGCGGCAACTCCACGAGGGAGAGACGCTGTGGGACATCGCCAAGGCGTACTGTACCACCAGCGCGGAAATTGAACGGGCAAATGAACTGCAAGACGGTGAGGCAGTCAGCGGCAGGATGCTGTTGATTCCCCGAAAACGGTAAGGAGGCAAAGCCCCATGGAAAAGGATGCAATTTATGAGGATATCGCCCGCCGGACAGACGGGGACATTTACATCGGGGTGGTTGGCCCGGTGCGCACGGGGAAGTCCACCTTCATCAAGCGTTTTATGGAGACGCTGGTCATTCCCAACATCGACAACGTTTACCGCAAGGAACGGGCCAGGGACGAGCTGCCCCAGAGCGGCTCCGGCAGGACGATTATGACCGCCGAGCCGAAATTCGTCCCGGAAGAGGCGGCGGAGATCCGGCTGGAGGGCGGCGCGGCGTTTTCCGTGCGGCTGATTGACAGCGTGGGATATCTGGTCAACGGCGCGGTGGGCTCCATGGAAGAGGACGCCCCGCGCATGGTGACCACGCCATGGTTTGACTATGAGATTCCCATGACCGAGGCGGCGGAAATTGGCACGCGCAAGGTGATTTCGGAACACTCCACCATCGGGATCGTCATCACCACAGACGGCTCCATCACGGAAATTCCCCGGGAGGACTACCTGGAGGCGGAGGAACGGGCCATCCGGGAGCTGCAGGAGTTGGGAAAGCCCTTTCTCGTCCTGTTGAACTCCGAGTCCCCCCAGTCCGAGCGGGCACAGGCCATTCGGATAGACATCGAGAAACGGTATCATGTCTCCTGCCTGGCCGTGAACTGCCTGACGCTGAGCGAGGAGAACGTCAGCGACATTCTCCGGGCCGTTTTGTACGAGTTCCCCCTCACGGAGCTGGATCTGTTCCTCCCCAGCTGGGTGGACGCCCTGCCCTATGACCACGGCATGAAAGGGGAGCTCTATCAGGTCATCCGGGAGAGCAGCGCCTCGGTCCGCCGCATTGCCGATCTGGATGGGGTGATTCAGGCGATGGGGGAGTGCTCCTCCATCAGCTGCGCCAATTTGACCTCGGTCAACCTTGGCACCGGCACTGCCCAGGCGACGCTGGACATTCCCCGGCGGCTGTTTTACCAGACCCTCAGCGAGCAGTCCGGCATCAGCGTAAAGGATGACGGCGATCTGCTCAGCCTGCTCACCGAGCTGGCCGGGGTCAAGGGGGAGTATGACAAAATCGCCGCCGCGCTGAAAGACGTCCGGGAAGAGGGCTATGGCATTGTCATCCCGTCCATTGAGGAGCTGAAACTGGAAGAGCCGGAGATCGTCAAGCAGGGGGGCCGTTACGGCGTGAAGCTGAAAGCCAGCGCGCCGTCCATCCACATGCTGCGGGCGGATATTGAGACGGTCATTTCCCCCATTGTCGGCAGTGAGAAGCAGTCGGAGGAGATGATTAACTACCTGCTGCAAGAATTTGAGGGGGACACCAAAAAGATCTGGGAATCCAACATCTTTGGCAAATCGTTCCATGAACTGGTAAACGAAGATCTTCAAAGCAAGTTGATGCGCATGCCTGAGGACGCCCGCATCAAACTGCGGGAGACGCTGGAGCGGATCATCAACGAGGGCAGCGGCGGTTTGATCTGCATCATATTGTGAAATCAAAGGCTCCTGGATGGTTTGCCATCCAGGAGCCTTGTGTTGTCTCGCTTTTCAATTGGTGACGTTGACCCAAAGCGCCGGGCGCACGCGGATCACCGTGCTGTCCATCGAGCAGCCCGCACGGTTTACCTTGGCGTTCCAGGTCACGCAGGCCGCAGTGCCCTCCACACTGCCCATGTCGCGCAGCCACCAGTCGGTTTTGCTGATAAAATCGTCATCTGTGATGATGTCAGAGTATTGCAAATACTCATCAATGCTGAGCAAAAACAGGTAATCCCCCTCGATATACGTGCAGTCAATGGCTTCCCGTTCCAGATCGTTGAAAGCCGTGAAGACGTAAACGTCGTTTAAATAATCGGAAAGCCAGCTCTGCGTCCAGTCCGTGGCGTCGCATTCGGGGTCAAAACAGTACTCTGCCTCCGACGTGCTCAAGGGAGAGGAGGCCAGAAGCAGTACCCGGTCATCCTCGCGGGCGAGGACGGCCCATTTGGCGTCTCCAAAGTAGATTTCCTGACCGGGCTGGGCGCTTTGCAACAGCTGTTGCTCGGCTTCATAGCGCAGCGTATCGCTGTCCTCGTAGGGCTGGGACAGCTTGGCGAACTGGGCCAGGGAAGAGTCGTAGTCGTTTCGGTTCAGAGCCTTGACCCCCTGCCGGTAATAGCACCTCTCCAGCTGTTCGTCCGCGTCGGCATAGCCGTGAGCGGCGCTGTAAAGGGTGGCGCTGACGGAGTCCATGCCCGCCAGGGAAAAGAGATTGCCCAGGTGATAGCGAAACGCGTCCGAGCGGGCGCCCATCACGCACCCCACAACCACGCCCGCCACCAACACCAAAACGGCGATGGCGACAGGGATTTTTCGGGCGTGGATGTGCTGCAATTTGCGCTCACAGGCGTCGGCCTGTTCCTCCGCGTCCTTATAACCGCGGATGCGTTCAAAGGCGCGGGCGGCTTTAAAGTATTCCGGCTCGGTTTTGGCATTTTTGCGAAGGGCGCAAGCCGTTTCATAGGCGTCCTCGTAACCCTGGGAGAGGGTTTCTTCCGCCAGCCGCGCACACTCTTGCACGCGAGCGGGGGCGTCGCGGAAATCACCGGCCCTGGCGAACATGTCCGACGCTTTTTTCAGATAGTTGGCGCGTTCCTGAAAGGGGACGCAGCACTCGGCGCCCACTAGGTAGCTTTCCGCTCGTGTATAACATTCTTCCGGGGTCTCCGGCAACGGAAATTTGACCATTGCGCCCTTGCCCTTAGAAGACTTTTTGGTCTTTTTGGAGACGGCCTGCCCTTTGTCAAGCGGCTCCGGTCTGGTGTTTTCCATATCATAACCTCCAGCCACCACAGTGGCTTCATTATACCGGGATTTTGGAAATTTGCAACTGTATTTTATCCGCTGATCCGCTTTTCCAGGGCGTCCCGATCCAAAATTTGAATGCTCCCATAGCCGGTTTTCAAAAAACCGCTGCGGGCAAACCGGTTCACAATCCGGCTGGCCGTCACCCGGCTGGTGCTGACGGCCGATGCAATTTCGTCCTGTGTGCAGTGGACGGCGCCGTTCGGCTCACAGGGCAGGGAGAGCAGGAAGCGGGCGACGCGCTGGTCGGCCCGGAGAAAGGTCATGTCATCCACATGGGCAGAGAGCAGGCGCACCGTTCTGGCCAGATATTTCAGCAGGGCCTGGGTCAGCTCCGGGTGGTCGGAGAGCGCCTGCCATGCCTGGGCCCTGGAGATGACCAGAATTTCACATTTTGTGATGGCCATGGCGGAGGAGACGCGGGGAAGCTCGTCAAAGAAGGAGGCCTCACCGAACAGGCTGCCTGCATGGTAGATGGTCAGCAGCTTTTCCGTGCCGTCCTCAGAGCTGATAAAGCTCTTCACCTCTCCTGAGCGGAGATAATAAAAACAGGAGGCCGTTGTGTTCTGCAAATAGATCAGCTGTCCGGCCAGATAAACGGTCTTGTGCCCGATGCGGTCAAAGGGGGCCCACACCTGTTCGTCCAGATTCAGTTCCCGCAGGCTGAAGTATTCCATTGAACCCCTCCCGATGCGACCGGCTCAGACGTTTGTTTGTTAAAGTATATCATAGTTTACATTTTTCCACAAGTGGAGAAAAGGGAAAGAGGGCAGGGGGAGGGCAGTTTCTGAACCCGTTAGCGGCTGTGCTTCTGGAACGCGGCGCGGCGCTCAGCAGCCGTCCTGCGCGCCGGGAAAGGCGGCGCCCTCTGCCCGCCCGGGAAGTCAATTTCAGATGGGGGACAGGCATAGACAAACCGGGAACTTTGTTGTATGATAAAAATCCAAATCTGATTTAAGACAGGGAATGGTGGTATGCGGAATGCGGTATCAGAATTGTATTTTTGACCTGTATGGAACGCTGGTGGATATTCATACGGATGAGTGGATGCCCCAGCTCTGGGAACAGATGGCCCAGTTCTACAATTCTTATGGGACAAACTACCAGCCGGAGGAATTGCGGGAGGCCTATTTTTCCATTGTCCGGGGGAAGGAGCAGGAGCGCAAACCCCTTCGGCAGGATGCGCATGAGGCGCACCCGGAGATTCAAATTGAGTATGTGTTTCAAGAGCTGTATCAGCGCAAAGGGGTGGAGGCGGATGTAACGCTGGCGATCCGAACAGGGCAGACCTTTCGGGCCCTTTCCACCCAATATCTCCGGCTGTACGATGGTGTGCTGGAGCTGCTGCGGGCGTTAAAAGAGCAGGGGAGGGGCCTCTATCTGCTGTCCAACGCGCAGAAAATTTTCACGGAACATGAGCTGCGGACGTTGAAGCTGGTTCCCTACTTCGACGGCATCTTTCTCTCCTCGGACTACGGCTGCAAAAAACCGGATCGAAAATTTTACGAGATCCTGCTGCAATCCTGTTCCATTGCCCCGGAGAGCGCCATCATGATCGGAAACGACGGAATCTGTGATGTGGAGGGGGCCAAGGCGGTGGGACTGTCCACCCTCTATATCCGCACCAATATCTCCCCCAAGGAGCCTCTGCCCGAGGCCGATTATGTCCTGGAGGGGATGCACGGGGAGCGGGTATTGGAAATTTTGAATGGGAACTGAGGGAACACCCTCGATACAATAAAAAACCAATCCTCCAACCGTTGAACCGGTTTTGATGTAAAGGAGACACGATGGTTATGGACAATCAAACGCGTAGAGACAAAGGCATGGCTTACCGATCGGACGACGCCATCTTGCAGGAGCAGCTCCGGACCAAGCGCGAGATCCGGCAGTACAATCAGTGTATGCCCTTCGACGTGGAAACAGGGCGGCAGTACCTGACGGCGGCTGGCATCCGGCACCCTGGGGACCTCTATTTGGAGCCGCCCTTTTACTGCGAATACGGAAAACATATCCAGGTGGGCCGGAACTTCTATGCCAATGTGAATTGCGTCATGCTGGACGTGGCAGAGATCACCATTGGGGACAATGTGTTTTTTGGGCCAAATGTGTCCCTGTACACGGCCGGACACCCGATTCACCCGGAAAGCAGAAATTCGGGCTATGAATATGGAATCCCCATCACCATCGGCGACAATGTGTGGATTGGCGGGAGCTGTGTGGTGTTGCCGGGGGTTCGCATCGGGGATAACTGCGTCATCGGGGCGGGCAGCGTTGTGACCCGGGACATTCCAGACAACGTGCTGGCAGCGGGCAATCCCTGTAAAGTCATTCGCCCCATTTCAGAGGAGGATAGAAGATACTATTTCAAGAAAATCCCTTTTGACGATGAGGTTTGGAGCATTCTCAGCGGCGCAAATCCGTAAAGGAAAGATTTTTTGCCGGAAATGTATCATACTTTACATTCTTTTGTTGCAAAGACGATTACGATAATAGTGTCAAATCAAGGGTTTTAAGCACCATTTTTTCTGTTCAGGACTATGAAGGAGGTTTTTACCATGGGGATGACAATGACCCAGAAGATCTTGGCAGCGCATGCCGGTTTGAGCCACGTTGAGGCGGGGCAGCTGATCGAGGCAAAGCTGGATCTGGTTCATGGCAACGACGTTACCACGCCCGTCGCCATTGACGTGCTCGAAAAATATGGCATCCATGAGGTGTTTGACAAGGATAAGATTGCAATCATCCTGGACCATTACACCCCTTGCAAGGATATCAAGGCCGCCCAGCTGTGCAAGACAGCCCGGGATTTTGCCCGGGCGCACCACATTACCCATTTCTATGACGTGGGCCAGGTGGGCGTGGAGCACGCGTTTATTCCGGAAAAGGGGCTGGTGGTTCCCGGCGATCTGACCATCGGCGCGGACTCCCACACCTGTACATACGGCGCACTGGGCGCCTTCTCCACCGGCGTCGGCTCTACGGACATGGCGGCGGGCATGGCCACCGGCCTGAATTGGTTCAAGGTTCCCGCTGCCATCAAGGTCACCATCACCGGCAAGTTCAAACCCTTTGTCTCGGGCAAGGATGTGATCTTGCACCTGATCGGCATGATCGGGGTGGACGGGGCGCTGTATAAGTCCCTGGAGTTTACCGGCCCCTCCATTGGGGAGCTGTCCATGGACGATCGCTTCACCATCGCCAACATGGCCATTGAAGCCGGTGCGAAAAACGGCATTTTCCCGGTGGACGACAAGACGCTGGACTATCTGAAGGGCCGCACGGACCGCCAGGGCGTCATCTACGAGGCGGATGAGGACGCCGTCTATGAGCGGGAAGTCGAGATCAACCTGGACGAGCTGGACGCCACCGTCGCCATGCCCTACCTGCCCGGCAACGCCAAAAAGGTTCAGGAGGTCAAGGGCGTGAAAATTGACCAGGTAGTCATTGGCTCCTGCACCAACGGCCGCATTTCCGATATGCATGCCGCCGCCGAAATCCTGAAGGGCCGGAAGGTTGCCGACGGCGTTCGCTGCATTGTCCTGCCCGCTACCCAGGAGATCATCCGGGAGATGATTGAGGACGGTTCCTAC
Organism: uncultured Oscillospiraceae bacterium; assembly: GCA_964456525.1. Classification (GTDB taxonomy): domain Bacteria; phylum Bacillota; class Clostridia; order Oscillospirales; family Oscillospiraceae; genus Onthomonas. The sequence continues at coordinate 42,040 of CAYWAP010000001.1, read as the reverse complement.
ATGGACCTGCTGAGCGCGGGCTGCGCCATTTCCACCCCCACCTGCGGCCCCTGTCTGGGCGGTCATATGGGCTGTATGTGCGAAGGGGAGGTCTGCGTCTCCACCACCAACCGCAACTTCGTGGGCCGCATGGGCCATGTGGACTCGAAAGTGATTCTGGCCTCTCCGGCGGTGGCCGCCGCGTCCGCCATTAAGGGCTGTGTGGCCGATCCAAAGGAGCTGTAATCGGCGGGAACGGTTCCCTTTTCCGTTCCGCGCTTTGAAATGGAGGTTATTGTTTATGTCTAAAATCTACGTTTACGGCGATAATGTCGACACGGACGGCATCATTCCCGCCCGCTATTTGAACGACCCCAGCGAGAAGTCGCTGGCCTCCCACTGCATGGAGGATCTGGACCCCTCTTATGCCGGCACTGTGGAACCCGGCGACATCATTGTGGGCGGCGCCAACTTTGGCTGCGGTTCCTCCCGTGAGCACGCCCCCCTGGCCATCAAGGTCTCCGGCGCAAAATGCGTCATCGCCGGGTCCTTTGCCCGTATCTTCTATCGCAACGCCATCAATATCGGCCTGCCGATTTTGGAGTGCCCGGAGGCGTCCGCTGCCATCAAACCGGGCGATCAGGTCACGGTGGACTTCTCCACCGGCAAGATCGTGGATGAAACCAGCGGCCAAACCTTCCAGGCCGCGCCCTTTCCTGACTTTATCAACAACATTGTTGAGGCGGGCGGCCTGATTGAGTCCCTGAAGGCGCGGGGGCTGGCAAAATAAGCGGGGCGCAGCCCAAAACCGCTGCCGGTCTCCTCTTCGGAGGGGATCGGATGACTGCTAAAGAAAGTAGGGAAAACAATGGAGTATCGAATTGCACTGATCCGGGGCGACGGCATCGGCCCGGAAATCGTGAATGAGACGGTCAAGGTCATGGAGCGTGTTGGCGAGAAATTTGGACACACCTTTACCTTTGTAGATGTCTGCATGGGCGGCTGCGCCACGGAGCAGTATGGCGTCTCCTATCCTGCCGGCACGGCTGAGACCTGCAAGGCATGTGACGCCGTCCTGCTGGGGGCCGTCGGCGGGCCCAAGTGGGGCAGTGACCGGCCGGCTGAGCAGCGGCCGGAGACCGCGCTGCTGTCCATCCGCAAGGATCTGGGTCTGTTCACCAACCTGCGCCCGGCCACGATGCGCAAGGGCATGGCCGATGCCTCCCCGTTGAAAAAGGAGACTGCCGAGGCCGGGTTTGACATCATGATGGTTCGGGAGTTGACAGGCGGCATTTACTTCGGAAAACGCGACCGCTATGAGACGCCGGACCGGGGGGTCGAGTGTACCGACCTGATGACCTATTCCGAGATGGAGATCGAGCGGATCGGCCGCAAGGCCTTTGAGCTGGCCCGTCTGCGCCGGCACAAGGTCACCTCCGTGGACAAGGCCAATGTGTTGGAAACCTCCCGCCTGTGGCGTGAGGTCATGCACCGTCTGGCGGCGGAGTACCCGGACGTGGAGTACGCCGATATGCTGGTGGACAACTGCGCCATGCAGATCGTCCGGGACCCCAGCCAATTTGACGTGGTTGTCACGGAAAATATGTTTGGCGATATTCTGTCGGACGAGGCATCCCAGGTCACCGGCTCTATCGGCTTGCTGCCCTCTGCCTCTCTGGGCGCCCAAGGGCCCGGCCTGTATGAGCCGATTCACGGCTCCGCCCCGGACATCGCGGGCCAGGACAAGGCGAACCCCATGGCCACCGTCCTGTCCGCCGCCATGATGTTCCGCTATTCCTTCGGGCTGTCTGCCGAGGCGGATGCGGTGGAAGGTGCCGTAGATGCGGTTCTGGCGGAGGGATGGCACACCGCCGACATTGCCGGGGCTGCGGACAAACTGGTTGGCACCAGGAAAATGGGCGAGCTGATCTGCGCGCATATTTGATTTGACGGGATTTCGATTGGGAAGAATCTGCGGGAAACGGATTTTTCCCAATCTTCCTATCAAGAGCTGGAAAACGAATAAAGCGCCCTTCCAGAATTCATTTTCCGGGGGTAAATCCGGAAAAGCTCTTGTGTTTCTGCAAGTTTTGGAATATAATATGCCATGCAATCCAAAATTAGCAATGAAAGGACTGTATCAAGCATGAAAGCATTATCTACCATCGCATCTGAGGTTCAGGCTTCCACCACTCTGGCACTGGACGCCCTTTATAAGCAGATGAAGGCGGATGGCGTGGACGTCATCGGCTTTGCCGCCGGGGAGCCGGACTTCCCCACGCCGGATTATATCAAGTACGCCGGTATCGACGCCATTGTCAACAACGCCACCAAGTATACGCCTGCCAGCGGCACGGTTACGCTGAAACAGGCGGTATGCAATCGCCTGAAAGAGGATCTGGGCCTGGATTACGAGCCGGCCAACATCATCTGCTCCAGCGGTGCGAAGCACTGCCTGTATATTGCGCTGCGGGCCATCATCAACCCCGGTGACGAGGTTATCATCCCGGTTCCCGCCTGGGTCACTTACAATGAGATGGTCAAGATGGTCGGGGCAACGCCCGTCACGGTTCGCTGCACAGAAGAGGAAAACTTCAAGGTGACGCCGGAGAAGCTGGAGGCAGCCATCACCGAGAAGACCAAATGCGTCATGCTGAACAATCCTTCCAACCCCACCGGCATGCTGTACACCAGGGAGGAGCTGCAGGGGCTGGCAGACGTCTGTGTGAAGCATGATCTCTTTATCATCGCCGATGAGATTTACTACAAGCTGCTGTATGATGGACGCACGTTCACCTCGATCGCCTCTCTGGGGGAAAAGGTGAAGGAGCTGACCATCATCATCAACGGCGTCTCCAAGAGCTACGCAATGACCGGCTGGCGGATTGGCTATATCGCCGCAGATCAGCGCGTCACCTCTGTGGCGTCCAAGTATCTGAGCCACTCCACCGGCAACCCCTCCGCCCCCGCCCAGGCCGCTTCCGTCGTGGCGCTGAATGCATCCCAGGACACCGTGGAAACCATGCGTCAGGCTTTTGAGGCCCGCCGGGATTACATGGTGGAGCGCATGAATCAGATCCCCGGCGTCAGCTGCCTGAAGCCTGAGGGAGCCTTTTATGTGATGATGAACATCAGCCAGCTGATCGGCAAAACGATCCACGGAAAAGTCATCCATGACGCGGACGATTTTGGCGATATCTTCTTGAAGGAAGGGCTGGTCTGCATTGTGCCCTGCACAGGCTTTGGCGATCCGAACTTCCTGCGCTGGTCCTATGCCACGTCCATGGAGAACATCAAGGAGGGGCTGGACCGGCTGGAGAAATTCCTGGCGGAGTGATGGCGGTTAATCTGGTAAAAACTCGATAGAATCCATCCCAAAAAGCTGCGTGCGGAAAGGCGCAGCTTTTTGCTTTGGCAGAGGGCAGAGCGGCGAGGGGAGGGGCCGGCCTCGTTTGTCGAATCCAACCGATAAAAGTCCTTGCGGAAGAGGGCGCTGTGTGCTACAATTATGCTGTTATATTGTCGTATATCATCCGTGTTTTGAGGGGATGGGTCATTTTCTATGGTTTTTTCCAGCTTGCTGTTTTTATATGCGTTTTTTCCGCTGAATATGCTGTTTTACCGCCTTGCCCCGGACATTAAGGCGAAAAACTGGGTCATGCTGGTGTTTTCGCTGGTGTTTTACGCCTGGGCGGGGCCGGTTTATGTCCTGCTGCTGGTGGGTATGACCTATGTCGATTTCCGCGTTGCGCTGGAGATCGAACGTTTGAAGCGCAAGAGCAACAAGCGGAAAATGATTTTCCGGGGATGTCTCATCAACCTGGGGCTTTTGTGCGTCTTTAAGTATCTGACGTTTTTCCTGCAAACCAGCCATGATCTGTTCGGCATTCCCCAGAGCGTGCTCCAGATCGGCCTGCCCATCGGCATCTCCTTTTATACCTTTCAATTGCTCAGTTATATGGTGGATGTTTACCGGGGAGAGGTTCCCGCGCAGAAGGATTTCCGCATCTTACTGCTGTACGTGAGCCTGTTTCACCAGTGCATCGCCGGGCCAATTGTCCGCTACGAAACGGTTGAGCAGGAGCTGACCGGGCGCAAATTCCGCCGCATTGATATGGCAGGGGGTATCCGCCGCTTCACCGTCGGGCTCACCAAGAAAGCCCTGTTTGCCAATACCTGCGGTTCCCTGGCCGACAGCTTTCTGGTCTCGACCTCCAGCACGGTGGAAGAGCAGATCGCTGCCCTGAGCACCCGCCCGGTGCTGGCGATGTGGGTGGGCGTGATTTTCTACACCTTGCAGATTTATCTGGACTTTTCTGCCTATTCGGATATGGCCATTGGCATGGGCCAGATGATCGGTTTTCACTATCAGGAAAATTTCAACTATCCCTACATCGCCCGGTCTGTCCGTGACTTCTGGAGGCGCTGGCACATCTCCTTGAGCACCTTTTTCCGGGACTATCTGTACATTCCGCTGGGCGGGAACCGCTGTTCAAAACCCAGGGTCATTTTCAATCTGCTCATTGTCTGGGCCTGCACCGGGTTTTGGCACGGCGCCAGCTGGAACTATGTGATCTGGGGCCTGTACTACTTTGTGTTCCTTGTGCTGGAGCGCTTTATCCTTCCGAAGAACCTGCACGAGCGCCTTCCCGCCGTTGTCGGGCATATCTATGTGCTGCTGGTCGTCTCCGTGGGCTGGGTGATTTTCCGTTTTGAGGATTTTTCGGTGCTCAAAGTGGCGCTAAAGGGCCTGATCGGGCTGAACGGGGCCGGATTTAGCGATTATGAAACCAATATTGACCTGTGGGGCAACATCATCTTTTTGATCGTCGCCATGATTGGCTGCACGCCCTTTATCTGCAAGGCGGTTCAGCGTTTTGGGCTGCGTGCGCAGCGGAGCAAGGGGACGATGTGGGCGTATCAAACCCTCTCGGTTCTGATGCCCATTTTCCTGATGCTGCTCTCCACCGCCGCGCTGGTGGGTGACAGCTACAATCCCTTCCTCTACTTCCGTTTCTGACGGTTTCATTTCCCAGGCAAAGGATGGTGGCCTGTTTTGAACAAACATAAAAATCGCTTTGAAGCGGCCATGCCCAAGCTGGAACGGATTCCGCTGTTTCAAGCGCTGGAGCGCGCCATTCAGCGCGGGGCAGAAAAGATTGCGCTGCTGATCGTGTGGTTCGCCTATTTCTGCGAGTACCGGCGCGCGAAGTCGGACGCGGCGCCAAGGCCCAGTGCCCGCTGGGTAAAGAACCAGCACAACGCCGGCGGCCGTCTGACCGTCACCATGTTTCTGCTGTTTTTGACGGTTATGACCATTTTGGCCTTTGATCTGCCTTTGCGCCCCGACTGGTCGGAGCTGGAGCAGCGTACCCTGACCAGTTTTCCCACAGCAAGTGTGGAGACCGTACTCAATGGCGAATATTTCAGCAGCATCAGCACCTGGTTTGCCGATACCTTCCCCTTCCGGGAGAGCTTTTTAAAATTCCAGAGTGAGCTGGAGGAGCTGTATGGGTTCCGGAACAAACAGATTTATGGCAACGTTGAGGAAGGGGACGAAATCCCGGACGCAACTGGGGATGCTGCTTCCCAGGAAGAGGAAACGGATTCGCTGTCGGATAGCGCCAAGGGTGAAAGCGCTGGAGACGCCAGTTCTTCCGAAGGGGACGAATCCGGCGATGGCGATGGAACCGAAGAGGAGTATGAGACGTTGGGGACGCTCCTGGTTCAGGGCAACGCCGCCTATGAGTATTACAACTTTGTCCAGACCAGGGCGGATCAGTATGCCTCCGTCATCAGTCAGGCCGCTGAGACGCTGCTGGGCAAGGCGGATGTTTACAATATCATTGTGCCCACCAGTATGGACATCTGCGTCTCGGAGAAGGTGCGCCAGAATCTGAACACGTCGGATCAGGAGAAGGCCATTGCATACATGTACTCCAGCATGAGCAGCGATGTCCATACCGTGGATGTCTTTGACACGTTGCAGGAGTGCCAGGAAAATGGCGATTATCTCTACTTCCGCACGGATCATCACTGGACGGCTCTGGGGGCATATCGGGCCTATGAGGTGTTCACCCAGGCGGCAGGGGTCACCACTGCCGATCTGGAGAGCGACTTTACCGAGAAGGTCTATGAAGGGTTTACCGGCAGTTTCTACCGCAATCTGATGTCGTCCGTGCTGGCATCCTACCCGGATACCATCTATGCCTACGAGCCGAAGAATGTCACCACTGCGACCATCACCTGGTCGGATGGTACTACCTCAGAGTATCCCATTATCAACGACGTCAGCGATTACACCGCCACCCAGAAGTATTCGGCCTTTATCGGCGGCGACAATCCGCTGACCGTGATTGAAAACGACACCATAACCGACGGAAGCTCGATTCTGCTGATAAAGGAGTCCTTTGGCAACTGCTTTGCCCCCTTCCTGGCGGAAAGCTATCAATTCGTCTACGTCATCGACTACCGCTACTTTGATGATGTGGACAGCCGGAACCTGCTTGAGGTGGTAGAGGACTATGACATTCAGGACGTCCTGTTTTTGAACAATATCAGCGCAACCCGGGATTCTGCCGTGGATCTGATTGAATCCTTCGTAGAATGACACGCCACCCAATCTCTGACATAGACTGACATAGGGGAGGGCTTCCTCTCCGCTCTATGAAGGAGGTTTGAGTATGCCTGATAACGCACCTGAAATGCAGAGTGAAAACCGGAACGGTTTCCGTGAAGCCACCTGCATCCACGCCAGAAAAATCTATGACTCCTGCCAGGCAAAGGACTGCATGGAAGATCTGCGGTTTTATCCAACGGTCTCTTCCCAGACCGTCATTGACACCGCGCTGTCCCTGAAGGCCGGAAAGGCGGAGCTGCTGTACGTATATCTGAACGTTCAGCCCATCGGCCTTGGCAGAGGGTTTTACACCATTGACATGCGTTTTTACTACCGCGTCACCATCGATGCGGCGGTGAGCTGTGCCAATACGGCGCCGGTTACGGGGCTGGTGGTGTTTGAAAAGCGCTGCGTGCTCTTTGGCAGCGAGGGCACAGTCCGTTCGTTTACTTCCACCCTGTCCTGCGAGACGGTGGAGGGAAGTGTTTTGCCGTCTTACAGCAACCTGCCCATTGCGGTCTGTGAGGCAGTGGACCCGTTGATTCTCTCCATGCGCCTGTTGGAGGGCTGTCCGCAATCGGGCTGTGGAGAGTTGTCAGCCGGCGATGTGCCCCCGGCGATTCTCGACGCCTTTGGGGAAGATCTGGTCTTTGATGACGACGATGGCCGTCAGATTTACCTGACGTTGGGGCAATTTTCCATTTTGCGTCTGGAGCGGGACAGCCAGCTGCAAATTCCGATCTACGATTACTGCATGCCGGAGAAGGAATGCTGCTGCGGTGAAAGAGAAGAAGATCCCTGTGAGCTGTTCCAGCAGGTGCAGTTCCCGGTCAATGAATTTTTCCCACCGGTCTCCTCGGATGAGGTGGATCCTGTGAGACAGATTCAGGGCGGATACTATTTTCAAAAGTGAGTGAGCGCTGTGGGACTGCGCGGGCCGGACAGAGCCGTATGGAGCGCGGGCGAAGGCGGGGCATTTCTCTGTTTTGGGCCGCCGCGGGGGAAAATAAGCTGAAAAAATAATTGCAAGTTCCCCCGGAGATGGGTATAATATAGCCATCTTAAAGGAGGTAAGCAACATGCCTGACGTCGAAATTACAAAGGATTCCATTATCGGTGACGTTCTGGATGCCGCGCCCAATCTGGCGCCTGTTTTCATGGAAGCTGGGATGCATTGCGTGTTTTGCCCGTCTGCCCGCAGCGAAACCATTGAGGAGGCCTGCTACGTCCACGGTCTGGACTGTGACACATTGCTCAGCGAAGTGGAAGCCCACCTGGCACTGCAGGAGTGATAAAGCTCCAATTCCCGGAAGCGTCCAATGCGTTTCCGGGAATTTTTGTCCAGACAGGAGGAAGGAACCATATGAGACATACCATTCAATTGACGCCGCGTCTTCAGGCAGTTGCAGATGCCGTCCCTGCCGGAGCGGTCCTTTGCGATGTGGGAACCGATCACGCCTATTTGCCGGTCTATCTGCTCCAGACAGGCCGGGTTCGCGCCGCCATCGCCTCTGATATTCGGAAAGGGCCGCTGGAGCACGCCGCTGTTACCCGGCGGCGATACCATCTGGAGGATCAGATTGCCCTGCGCCTCGGGCCGGGGCTGGAGACGGTTCTCCCCAACGAGGCCGATACGGTCACAATCTGCGGGATGGGCGGGGAGATGATGATCGGGATTCTATCCGCTGCGCCCTGGACGAAAGCGGACACAACGCTGATTCTTCAGCCCCAAAATGGGCAGGAGAAGCTGCGGCTCTGGCTCCAGCACCACGAATACACCATTTTGCAGGAGAGAATTGTCCGTGAGGAGCAGCGTTGGTACACGGTGCTGACGGTGGCCGGGGGCAAAGGTATGGCGCCCCTTGAACCGGCGGAAGCTCTGGTTGGGCGGCCATCACTCTGGGTGGAAAATCCGGAGTGGCCCGCCTTCCTCTCGTGGCAGATCCAAAAACTGGAAGAGCAGCGGGCAGGGGCGGAACGATCCTCAAGAGAGGAAGAGCGGCGGCGGGCAGTGCGCCTGACCCAAATCATGGACGAGCTCATTGCGTTGCGTGAGCGTCTACAAAAAGGAGAGTGGCCCTTATGATCACAGTCAAAGATATTATCCATCAGATGAACGAAACATGTCCCTTTTCCCTACAGGAGCCATGGGACAATTCCGGTTTTCTCGTAGGACACCGGAACCGGGAAGTTTCCGGCATTTTAACGGCGCTGGACATTACGCTGGAGACCATTGATGAGGCCCGGGACAAGGGGTGCAACGTGATTGTCTCCCATCACCCGGTCATCTTCAACCCGGTGAAGCAGTTGACGGACGAAAGCTATGACAGCCGCCGCCTGCTGGCTCTGGCGGAGCTGGGCATTGCCGCCATCTGCTGCCATACCTGTCTGGACTCCGTCACCGGCGGCGTCAACGATGTGCTGGCGGAGAAGTGCGGCCTTCAAAACACCACCGTGCTGGAGACCTCGGGGGAGTACAATGGACAACCCTACGGCATTGGCCGGGTGGGGGAACTGGAGCAGCCGGTTTCCCTGGAAATGTATCTGGAGCGGGTGCGCGAGGCGCTCAGGCCCAACGGGCTGCGCTACTGCAGCGGGGGAAAACTGGTTCACCGGGTAGCCGTTGGCGGCGGCGCCTGCGGGAGCATGCTGCATGAGGCCCTTGCCATGGGCTGTGACACCTTTGTGACTTCGGATCTGAAATACGATCATTTTCTGGAGGCGAAGGCACAGGGAGTGAATCTGATCGATGCAGGCCACTTCCCAACGGAAAACCCGGTCATGGAGCGGGTGACCGAGTGGTTGAGATGTGCGTTCCCAGAGGTCAAGGTTCTGGCATCCAGCGTCCATCACGAAGTGATTTCTTATGTATAAAACCCTTGTATTCCGGCAAGCGGGGTGTTATAATATCAAAATGTATGTCAGGTGCTTGTTTCCCCGTTCCAGGAGAGATACGTGAATTGGCATCGTATCTGTATGGAGGACAAGGGTCTGGCCCGCTGATCAAAGCGGTATTATCATCATTTACATCATTTTGAAAGGGATGTGTTACCAATGTCCGGACATTCCAAGTGGCATAACATTCAGAAAACCAAGGGCGCAGCCGATGCCAAGCGCAGCGCTGCCTTTACCAAGATCGCACGCGAGATGATTGTCGCCGTCAAGACGGGCGGCAGCGGCGATCCGAAGAACAACTCAAAGCTGGCGGCTGTGATCGCAAAGGCCAAGGCGGTCAACATGCCCAAGGACAATATCAAGCGCACGATTGACAAGGCTCTGAATTCCGCCGGCGGCGACAACTACGAGACACTGCAGTATGAGGGTTATGGCCCCTCCGGCGTGGCCGTCATTGTGGAGGCCCTGACCGACAACCGCAACCGCACTGCGCCCAATATCCGTCACCTGTTTGACAAATACAACGGCAAGCTGGGGGCAACGGGCAGCGTTTCCTGGAACTTCCTCCGCAAGGGGCAGATCGTCATCAATAACGAGGATGAGGAACTGGACGAGGACACCGTTATGATGGACGCGCTGGAGGCAGGCGCGGACGATATGAAGAACGAGGGCGAGGTCTTCGTCGTCTACTGCGCCCCCGGCGATCTGGTTGCGGTTTCTGAGGCTCTGGAGGCTGCCGGTTACACCTTCGAGTCCGCAGAGGAAGCCATGATTCCCAACGACTACGTCAAGCTGACCGACGAAAAGGACATCAAGAACATGGAGAAGCTCATCGACATGCTGGAAGATGATGACGATGTGCAAAATGTCTGGCACAACTGGAGCCGGGACTGATGTTCTGAAAGAACCGCAGGTTTTATCCAGCTGTGATTCAGCGGAGGATGGAACCTGTGGTTCTCACAGGGAAGGAAACCAGTTGAGCGGATCTATCCAAAACGGGAACAGGATAAGTGAAAGAGTATGAACGGAAAATACACTTCTTTGCTGAACGTAGTAAAGGGGTGTATTTTTGCGTATTGGCGGAGGGAGGCATCCGGCGTCAACAGGGTGCCTACCATGTGGGGGAAACCGGCCTCTCCGGCCCGTCTCCTCCGTATTTTTGACATTTTATAAAAATATGGATGACGCGCAATAAAATATAGCCCCGGAGCATTATTCTAGTGTAAGGGCTAAAAAACTGCGCAGCTTTTTCCGAAACAGAAGGGAATCAATCATATGAATCAAAAACTGGCATCCAACGCATGGAGCATCTCAGAGGGTGCTGTGATAGATGACAGCTTAATTGGCCGAATTGCCGCCGGAGATCGGGATGCATTCCACTTTTTGTACGAAGAAATTTCCAAACATGTTTACGGCTTTGCCCTTTCCATCACCAAAAATACCCATGATGCGGAGGATGTATTACAGGAAACCATGCTGGCAATTTATTGGAAGGCAGGGAGCTATCAGGGCAGGGGAAAGCCGATGGCGTGGATTTTTACCATCGCCCGAAATTTCGCCCTCATGCGTTTGCGCGGCGGCGGGAATACCACACCCATTGACGAAATATGGCATCTGGAAGGCAACGGCCTTTCCGCCATTGAAAATGTCGAATTGCGCATCACGCTGCAGGGGGTCCTTCAATTGCTGAGCGACCAGGAGCAGCAGATCGTGATGCTGCATGCGGTTCACGGGATGAAAAACCGGGAAATTGCCGAGATCCTACAGCTTCCACTGAATACTGTCTTGTCGAAGTATCATCGGGCCATGAAAAAGTTGAAAAAATATATGGAGGAGCATATCTGAGATGAAAAAGAAACTGGAAAAGAACCTTTCTGATGCACTCTCTCAGATGGTCCCCGACGACCTGTACGAGCGCATTGAACGCGAACTGAATACAAAAGAGGAAAGGAATGTGATCACTATGAAGCAGACCTCCAGTCAAAAGCCTGCCTCCCGTAAGCGCACCTTTCGTCTGCTGGCGACAGCGGCTGCCGCCTGTCTTGTGCTGGCGATCGGCCTGTGCGGAGGCCTTTACTATCAGAATAATTTCGTCGTAAGCTCTGTGGTGGACATTGACGTGAATCCCAGTATTGAGATTACTACCAACCGGAAGGATAAGGTGATTGATGTCAGCGCCGTCAACGAGGAAGCGGAAGAGATTCTGGATGGAATGTCCTTGAAGAACGTGGATTTAAACGTGGCGGTTAACGCGATTATCGGCTCCATGGTTCAGAAGGGATATTTGACCACGGACGAAGAAAACAATATTCTGGTTTCTGTCTACAGCGAAGATGCAGAGACGGCCACTTACGTCCGCAATCTGGTACTCGTAGACATCAATGACAGCCTGGAGAGCAACCAGGTGGAAGCCTTTATCATCAACCAGACGGTAGAGAGCAGCAGCGAGGCGAAAACCTTTGCAGAAGAAAACCAGATTTCCCTGGGAAAGGCGGTTCTGGTGTTGAACCTGGCAGCCAAGGACAGTTCCCTGGATCCGGTGGAGCTGGCTGCGATGAGCCTGAAGGAGCTGGCACAGCTGGTTCAGGAGAGGAATATCGACATCAGCGACATCGTGGACTATGATGCAGACGAAAGCATCTGGGAGAATCTCAGCGATGCTGTAGAGGAAGTGGACGAGGACAACGCAGAGCAGAGCGACAGCACTACCAGCGACAGCACAACGCAGAGCGACAGCACTACCAGCGACAGCACAACGCAGAGCGACAGCGCAACCAGCGACAGCACTACCAGCGACAACACAACCAGTAGCAGCACGACCAGCGACAGCACGACCAACAACAGCTCGACCAGCGACAGCACTACCAGCAGCAGCTCGACCAGCAGCAGCTCGACCAGCAGCAGCTCGACCAGCAGCAGCTCAACCAAGAACAGCTCGACCAGCAGCAGCTCGACCAAGAACAGCTCGACCAGCAGCAGCTCGACCAAGAACAGCACAACCAGCAGCAGCTCAGCCCAAAGCGAGGCATCGTCGGACGGCTTGATTACCGTTGCCCAGGCGAAGAAGATCGCCCTGAACCATGCAGGCGTCTCGGAGAGCGACGCGGTCTTTGTCAAGGCCGAGATGGATCGGGATGACGGAATCATAACCTATGAGATTGAGTTCCTCAGCAATGGGGTGGAATACGAGTACGAGATTAACGCCTCGAGCGGCAGCATATTAAGTCTGGATGCAAAGGTGAAGGACAAGTCTGCGGCGACGGCCAATTCCCAGGGCAGTGAAATCACCGCAGCAGAGGCCCAGGAAATCGCCCTCAGCGACGCTGGATTCTCTGCAAGTGAAGTCCGCAAACTGGAAGTGGAGCTGGATACCGACGACGGCGTCCGCGTGTACGAGGTTGAATTCAAGAAGGATCAAACCGAATACAGCTATGAAATCTCGGCAGCGAACGGCGCCATTCTCTCCAAGGAGAAGGAAATAGACGATTAAAACAAGTGTATGCACAGGCAAAGGATGGCCACATCCGTGCCATCCGCCTGTGCATACAGGTCCGATACCAAGGGAACCTCTCTATGAGCGTTCCCTTAAATTTTGGCCAGAGCGGTGTTGGTGTAGCGGGGATCGCCGGTGACCTCGCGAATCACCTTGAGGTGCCCGAGCAGGCGCAGTTCCTGATCATCGTAATTCACCTCGACCTCCACCATCGCCTGATTCTCCCAGAACGGGTAGAGATCAATTTCATAATACAGCGTGTCGTGGGTCAGGCAGTAACGGGTTTTGCAGATTTGACGGCGGGAGAAGTCCGCGTCCATCAGGCGGGACAGATATTCCTTTTGGGACAGGCGCCGCTCTGTCTTGATTGTGTTGCCGCTGGCATCTTTCTTTTTACGGGTCATGTAAAAGATATAGCTGCTGTCGGCGCCCCATTGGCGAATGCGGACTTCCTCGTCCTCTTTGGACCGCAGATACGTCTGGATAATTTCCACCCGCCGGCAGTTGGGCAGGCTCTCCAGCCAATTCAGGTCAGGGATTTCCACCAGGAATTTCTTGCGGATTTTGGTGGGGCCGGGTTCGCCCAGGAAGAGGGAAATCTCGTCGATGAGGTTGCGCATCTTGTTCATAAAGTCGGTGGAGTTGTCAATGGTGCGCAGATAGGGGTGGCCCGTCCAGGCGTTCAGCGTGCCGTCGTCCAGCGCCACGGCCTCTTCAATTGTCTCCACCCGAGCCTTGTTGTTGGCGCGGGTATAGGCTTCTTCCACGCCCTTGGCGGCGGTGACCAGGTGGAACACGGCGTTGTACTGGTCGCGCTGTTCCACCTCGTTGGTGCCTAGCTCCTCCATGATCTGCTGAAATTCTGCGTCCGTCATATAGATTTTGTTGTCCAGCATGCCGCGGTCGCAGACAATGAGGATTTTATCCCCCGGCATCGTCTGGGCGGCCTGCTCAAAAATGGATTCTTTGGCCATTTGCAGCTGGCACTGACATTTCTGATACTCGAAATTGGAGCCGCAGGTCCAGGGCGCGACGCCGTTGCCGATCAGCTCCGTTGCCGTCTCGGGGACGAACAGGACGGTGTAACCCTTCTTGTGGAAGGTGTTCTGGATCCAGCTCATAGCTGTGGTTTTGCCGGCACATGGCCCGCCGGTGATGACAATTTTGTTGATCTCCATATTTTTGGATCGCCTCTTTCATGACAGGGGAAAAGGAAATTTCATTTTATTATAACGGAGCCGTGCCTTTTCCGCAATGGATGGGATTCCGTTTTGTTGAAAAAAGGGAAAAGGGCCGAGGGCGGCAGCGTGAACAGCGCAGGGGAATGGCCCTCGGGCGGGGACATACAGAAGAATCCCCGTGGGTGACACCCACAGGGATCTGATGTCAACAATGGGAGGGATTGATTTATTTTTATTTTACAGGCTGGGCCTGCAAAAGTCAAATGCCAGATTTATGCGCAGGCGCGGGGAAAGCGGGGCGCGCTGTGGAATGTATCAAAAATTTGGATGCAATTTTCTCCTAAAAGGGTGGAATTCTTCCAAAAATCTGCTACAATAGCACATGTCGGGAGGTCCCGCCAAACGGACGTTTACATGCCCGCTTAGCAAGCGGGACATCCAGGCACGATTTCATTAGAAAGAATGTGACTGAATATGAACCACGTCTCTCCCATCACACCGGAGCTGCTGGCTCAGATGGAAGCCGGTTACGCTGCCAATCCAAACCTGAATGTGCTCTCCCGCGCACTGAGCAGCACCAAATTGACGGATGCGGCCTTTATTCCGGAAAATGCCGCCAAGCTGCGGATGGATTTTTCCATTGAGGTTCCCACCACAGGCGTCACCAATCAGAAGCAGAGCGGCCGCTGCTGGATGTTCTCTGCCATGAATCTGGTGCGTGAGCGTGTCATTGAAAAGTGCCACATGAAGGAATTTGCGCTGTCTGGAACGTATTTGGCGTTTTATGATAAGCTGGAGAAGGGAAACAACTTTTTTGAGGCCGTCCTCCATTACGCGGATCAGCCGCTGGACTCCCGGGAAAACGCGTCTATTTTCCAAAATTGCAACGTGGACGGCGGTCAGTGGGATATGGCGGTCGGACTGATGAAGAAGTACGGCGTGGTGCCGGATTGGGTCATGCCGGAGACGGTCCACTCCAGCGGCACCGCCGAGTGGAAAGACGTGGTGATGGAAAAGCTCCGCGAGGACGGTCTGGAACTGCGCCGCCTTTACCAGGAGGGAAAGGACACCGGGGCGCGCCGGGCGGAAATGCTGCAGGAGCTGTACAACGCGCTGTGCATCCTCTACGGCCAGCCCACTAAAGTGTTCGACTTTGCCTATACGGACAAGGAGGGCAAGTACCACTGCCACAGCAATCTGACGCCAAAAGCGTTTTATGAGCAGTACGTTGGGGACGATCTGGAAAACTACATCGGCATTATCTCAGCCCCCAGCCACGAATTTGACCGTACCTACAGCCAGCCGTTCATGGGCGACATTGTGGAGAACGAGTTCTCCTGGCTGAACCTGTCCATGGAGGAGACGGAGGCCCTCGCCATTGCCCAGCTCAAAGACGGGGAGGGCGTTGTGTTCAGCTGTGACTGCCACGCCTATCGCGACCGGGCGAAGGGTTACTGGGATCAGGACAGTTTCGCCTATGGGGACGTTTTGGGCGGCTTAACTCTGGGCATGACCAAGCGGGAGAAGCTGCTGACCGGAACCTCCACCATGAACCACTGCATGATGTTCTGCGGCGTCAACCTGACGGAGGATGAAACGCCGAACCGCTGGAAGATTGAAAACAGCTGGGGCGATGCCAGCGGCCAAAAAGGCTACTTCATTTGCAGCGAGAAATGGTTCCGGGAGTACGTCTTCCAGATCATTGTCCGCAAATCCCTGCTGAACGACCGGCAGAGGGCATTGCTGGCCCAGGAACCCATCCCCATGAAATTCTGGGATCCCCTGGCATAACAGGACGGAGCGGGTATGAGCACGATTTTCTTTGACCTGGACGACACCCTCTATGACCGGGGCATTCCGTTTTGCCGGACGTTTACCCACTTTTTTGGAGAAACCGTTCCGGGGCTGGCGGCGGAGGCGTACAAAACCTGCAGCGCCCGCGGCAATGAGGTTTTTGCGGATTCCAGAAGCGGAAAAATCTCCATGGAGGAGATGTACATCTATCGTTACCAGAAGGGGCTTGCGGATGTGGGCATTCATATTACCGCCCAGCAGGCGCTGGAATATCGGGACGTCTATCGACAGATGCAGCGGGAGTTGCAGTTGACGCCCCAGATGGAGGAAATTCTCACGTACTGCAAAGAGCACTTCGATGGGGTGGGAATCATCACCAACGGCACGGCAGAATACCAACGGCAGAAAATTCACTGCCTGGGTTTGGAGAAATGGGTTCGTGAGGATTTGATCTTTGTCTCCGATGAGCAGGGAATTGCCAAGCCGGATCCCCGGATTTTTGAACGCGCTGCCCAGGCGGCAAAAGCGGCCCCGTCTGAGCTGATCTATGTGGGGGACGTTTACGAAACGGATTTGGCTGCGCCAAGTGCGCTGGGCTGGATCACCGTCTGGCTGAATCCGAAGCAGGAGCCGGCTCCGGAGGGAAGACCGGTTCCCGATGCCATCGTTTCGGATGAAGCGGCTCTGTTCTCCTGGCTAACAGCACAGGCTCCGTGAGGCCAATCCGCGTTCAGGAGCAGCTGCCCTTCGGCCAGCGGTTTATATCCCCGGGCGTTTGTCTGCCACCAGCAAAAACGCCGGCAAAAAGGAATCGATCGGCGGCTCGACAGGCTGCTGATCGATTCCAAACATATAGGTCTCCGCTCTCCCGGGATACATTGCACGGATCCTGTCCTTTTGAACGCTTACCACAATCAAAATAGTATCACGCCTTGACATTCTCATCAACAAGCGCATCAATGACAATGCGATGAAAATTCATTGTCTGTATTGACTTTCTTTTTAAAATGTAGTATATAATCAATAAGACGAACGTCCGCTATTCTCGGTGGGCGGGCGTCTTTTTTATAGCTGAATACTGAATGATTGGTTGGCAGGCGTGGCGTTCCGGTATCTCTCGGGTTCGCTGTGCTCAGGAGGCCTAACCAACAAATCAATACCACGCAACTATATCGCGTTCAAGAAATTCACCTCTTTTTTGGTATTCCTCTATCCTACGAATCGCATGTGCGGCATACATACGATCATATCCCTCAAGAGCTTTTTCAAAAATTCGCTCTCCTGTATTTCTGTTCAATGCTACGATGCCGCTCTCTTTTGACGCTTCTGGAAAGTACTTATATCTGGCTATCTGATCCGTTAGCGTTATCTTTTCAATTCTTACCATAATATCTCCCGAAATTTTAAATTTAATTGACCCCAAAATGCGCTATGTGCTCAAAATAGATTCTGTCGTTGACTTTGGCTGTTTTTTGTGGTATGCAATCATTAAGAGGCTCCCCTCCGCTATACGGTGGGGGTGGTAAAGCCTCTCAATAAGCAGGGATGAACCTTTGCCTTTTAAACACTGAAATAGGGGGTCGGCGAGGGGGCATCCCTGTTTTTCGTTCACTGGATATGTTCAAGTCCGAATTCCTTCAAATCCGCGTCCCTCACATCAAGTTCGCTTTTCAGGATATCCAGCATCTCGTAATATGCCAGCCTGCGCCCCCGCTTGAAGGCGTCGCCTTTATCCCTCTCGCTCTCCTTGACTGCATCGTTTGCATTGTCAATCAGCCGGGCTATGATATACTTTAATGATTCTTCACTCGGCTGATTCATCGTATAATGCTTTTTCGCTTATTTCGTCCTGTGTTACGGTTATAATCCGGTCTTCAAAGCCCTTTTTATCAATTTCAAAGATACAGGCCTCTCCGTTCCCCAAAATATCAACGGCCCATCCCACCCGGCCGTCTTTTAATCTGTATTTTTCAAAGAGTTCGATCTTCATTTCGATGCCTTCCCTTCAGGCTGTCATAAGTCATAATTTCCGGTCAATCTCATCGGGCCAAACGGTATCAGTTGTGATTTTTCCATCTTTTGTGTTAATATCCATTTCATAGGCTGCGCTGTTGTCATATATCTCAACAATAAACGCGGTATCCCCGGTTTTTAACAAAACCTGATCAAACATGTTTAAATCCATCATTGTACCCCCCTC
>CAYWAP010000001.1:21493-23779 GCA_964456525.1 uncultured Oscillospiraceae bacterium | reverse complement strand
TCATCAGGAAACCCAGATCTCAAGATCGTCATAGATTTCTTTCAGAGATCGCCCGTCAAAAAATGGATCAGACATCAGAATATCGACTGAGGAATACTTTTTATCTCTATCCCCATACCACATGTGATACGTTTTCTTGAAATCGGCAACCTCCGGCATGATTCCAGAATTCTTTCCGTTATATTTAAAAGTAATATCGTTGCAGCAGTCGTTCAAGACGGCTAAAAAATCATCTATCTTCATCGTGTGTCACCTGTCCTTCTTCCGTTTTTCGTGATCGTGGCAAAATTCTGTTTTTGACTTCGTTTGGTTTTTGTGGTACACAATCATTAAGAGATGTGCCTCCGCTATACGGTGGGGGCTCGACATCTCTATTTTTTATACCTCACTGCTTCCGTCCATAACAAATTACGGCGACATAATAGGATAGCACCATGACTGCAACGCTGCCCATCACGCTGATCACATAAAGGGCGTTTCCGAGGGCCAAAATGGATTGCGTGACACGCCCGAACCCCTCAAACAAGGATTGCAGTAGGGCTAAGCCGATGAGGATCACAAAGGGAACCCAGGAGAGAATGCGCCCCTTTGTATATCCAACTCCAAAGTAAATGGGCAGTTGAATTCCCGAAATCAGAGCATATATGAGCATGGAAAAGCAAAACCCCTCCATAAAACCACCCATCGGGCTTGCATATCTCCGTATCACTGACATCAGAACACCAATGATCATGACCACGAAGAACGTAACGAGATAGTTCATCGTGGTGGAAAGATACCGGCCTAAAACCACGCTTTTCCTGTTGAGGGGCAGGGAACCATATAGACGTTCCAATCCATATTTTTCCTGAATGGCGAATAGATTCGTGTTGATGAGCAGCACCATCCAGGCGGCTGTAAATCCCAATACAGATAGGGAAGAGTCGATCAAAGAAATCACGATCACTATGATCGGTGTGCTGAAGTATGCGGCGCCCTGGCTTTTTAGGGTATAGAAATCCAGACGTGCCATGTGAAACGTGTTCCCCATGCTCAATCATCTCCCTTGCTCATATAAATGATCACTTCGTCGATCGTGGGAAGCTCCAAGAGATATCCCCTGTATTCCCGGGCGGTATCCGCGTCGATTAACCCTTCAAACCCCACGGCCGTCTTTCGCAAGCCGATGATATGGCGGCTCAGCTCCGGCGTGAGTTCCTCCGGCGCCCCTTTTATGATGCGGTATGTTTGAAGCAGGTTTTCCGTGCTGCCGGTATAGATCAGCTTTCCATGGGCAAGCATCGTGATATAATCGGCCGCTCGTTGCAAATCCGTTGTAATGTGCGTGGAAAAAAGGACGCTTCTATCCCCGTCCTGTATATATTCCTGTAACATTTCAAGCAATTCGTCCCGGGCCAAAGGGTCAAGTCCGCTGGTCGGCTCGTCCAAAATCAGCAATTTCGCGTCATGTGAGAGGGCAACGGCAAGCATTAACTTCATTTGCATGCCGCGGGATAGCGTTCCAACCTTTGCTTTCGGCGATAAGTGGAAACGCTCCAGCATTTCGGCAAACGTGTGGTGCTTCCAGGTATGGTAAAAGGGGGAAATTGCCCGCTCCGTTTCCGCAATTGTCCACTCGTTTACATAAAGATTGCTGTCAAAGACGATGCCGATATTTTGCTTGAGCGCTTCTTCCTCTTTGACGCTGTCAAACCCCAATGCCGTAATCGTGCCGCCGTCCTTTTTCAGCATGTTTAAAATCAGTTTGATGATGGTGGTTTTCCCCGCGCCGTTTGCCCCCACAAGCCCCATAATATACCCTTTGGGAAGGGCAAAGGAAATATCGCTCAAAGTAAAATTGGAAAAGCTCTTTTTCACGTTCTGAAGCTCTAAGTACAGTTCAGTCATCCCGCACCTCCAATAATAATTTCAACAATGCGATCAATTCTGCGTCTGTCATATTCGCCCGATGAGAGGCGAGGATCGCGGCGTTCAGATTGCTCTCGATCTCTTTTATGAGCTGTTCCCGGAGCAAATCCGAAGAGCGGGACATCACAAAAAATCCCTTGCCGGGGCGGCTGGTGATGTAACCGGCCTCCTCCAATTCGTTATATGCCCGGGTTGTTGTGAGGACGCTGATTTTCAAATCCTTTGCCAGCTGCCGCAAAGAGGGGAGCTTTTCGTTTTCCTGTAAGTCGCCAGATAAGATCTGGGCTTTTATTTGTTCTTTGATTTGCTCATAGATGGGCAACTCCGAACGGTTTGATAAAATGATGTGCAAGTCGTCACCTTCAACTGTATATCTAG
>CAYWAP010000001.1:18967-21393 GCA_964456525.1 uncultured Oscillospiraceae bacterium | reverse complement strand
GGTGTGAATTCCACCGGCAGCGAGGTCTATTCCTGGCTGGCGAAAAACGCCTGGCAGTATGGCTTTATTCTGCGCTATCCGGAGGGCAAGGAGGAGCTGACCGCCACGGATTACGAACCCTGGCACTATCGCTATGTGGGCAGGGAGCATGCCGAGGCGATTTACAAATCCGGCCTGTGTCTGGAAGAGTACCTGGGGAATACGGACCAGAGCAACCCGATTTCCTATACTTACCCGGGGGACAGCTGAGAAAGCAGCGGGACACGGCTATCATCAAATTGAGATAGGGGACAGGCCATGGACGACGATCCGGGCCTGTCCTCTGTCATTTTGATCGGCGGAAAGAAAAGGATGAATTGACCTGAGAAGCCCTTGCCAGTATAATATAAGCAGGACCGGTGCCGGAGCCGCCGTTCTGCGAGGGCTTGGGAACTGGTTCACAGCCACATCACAATCGTCGCCTGTCTGCGCTTTGGAAGCGCCCGGCAAGGGGCTTGGGCGGGCTGCCGCCTTATATAGAGGAAACGATGGATCACATCCGTGGAGGAGGAGTCAACATGTTGGAAGCCGGTATGCAAGCGCCAAATTTCACCCTGCCGGACAAGGACGGCAACGCGGTTCGCCTGTCCGATTTTCTCGGGAAAAAAGTGGTGCTCTATTTCTATCCCAGGGACAACACGCCCGGCTGCACCCGGCAGGCCTGCGCCTTTGCGGCGGCCTACGAGGGGTTTCGGGCAAAAAATGTGGTGGTGATCGGCATCAGCAAGGACTCTGTGGCCTCCCACCAGAAGTTTGCGGCGAAGCACAATCTGCCCTTTATCCTCCTGTCCGACCCGGAATTGCAGGCCATTCAGGCCTACGACGTGTGGAAAGAGAAAAAGCTGTACGGAAAAGTCGGTATGGGCGTTGTGCGCTCCACCTATATCATTGACGAGAACGGCGTGATTGAAAAGGCCATGCCAAAGGTGAAGCCGGACACCAACGCGGCAGAGATCCTGAACTACCTGCAGAACGGCTGAGGCGGAGCCATGCTGTACACAGATCTGACCAGGCGGGCGATGAAGCTGTGTTTTGCCGCCCATAAGGACCAGACCGACAAAAGCGGCCTGCCCTATGTGTTCCATCCCGTTCATCTGGCTGAGCAGATGCCGGACGAAGAGAGCACCGTTGTGGCCCTGCTCCATGACGTGGTGGAGGACACGCCGTATACGCTGGAAGATCTGGCACAGATGGGCTTTCCCCAGGGGGTATTGGACGCATTGGCGCTGCTGACCCATGACCGGTCTGTCCCGTATCTGGACTACGTGGCAAGGCTGAAACCCAATCCGGTTGCCAGACGGGTCAAGCTGGCGGATCTGCGCCACAACAGCGACCGAACCCGCCTGTGCCAAATCGAGGAAGGGGACCGGCGGCGAATGGAGAAATATGCAGCGGCGATTCAGCTGCTGGAAACAAATGAAAAAACGGAGGAACGCATTATGAACGAAGTCTATGAATTTTTAAAATCCTGCCAGACCTATTATCTCGCCACGGTGGAGGGGGACCAACCCCGGGTGCGCCCGTTTGGCACCATTGACCTGTTTGAGGGCAAGCTCTATATTCAGACCGGCGCAAAGAAAGACGTCTCCAAACAAATCCATGCCAATGGCAAAGTTGAGATCTGCGCGTTTGATGGGAGCAAGTGGCTGCGCCTTGCCGCCACAGCTGTGGCAGATGACAACATCGAGGCGCAGCGCCACATGCTGGACGCCTACCCCAGCTTGAAAGCCATGTACCAGCCCGGCGATGGCAACACAGAGGTGTTTTATTTGAAGGACGCCACGGCCACGTTTTCTTCCTTCACGGAAGCGCCGAAGACCATCCGCTTTTAAGGGCGCGCAGCAGGGGAGGCCAGGATGCTGGAGCGATACATAGCCTTTGATGTGGAAACACCCAATTCCGCCAACGACCGCATGAGCGCCATCGGCATCACGGTGGTGGAACATCGCACGATTGTGGACGAGTTTGCCACGCTGGTGAACCCGGAGAGCCATTTTGACCCATTTAATGTCCAGCTGACCGGGATTACGCCGGAGATGGCGGCCCAGGCGCCAACCTTTCCGGAGCTTTGGCCCGCCATTGGGCCCGTTCTGGGCAGCGGGCTTCTGATTGCCCACAACGCACCCTTTGATATGCGGGTGTTGGCAAAGTGCCTGCGGGCCTACGGGATCCGCTGGCAGCCGAGGGCGGTTTACGCCTGTACCTGCCAGATGGGGCGGCGCTGTTATCCCCGGTTGCCCAATCACAAGCTGAATACCCTGTGCGGGTATCTGGGTATCCGGCTGGATCACCACCAGGCGGAAAGCGACAGCCGGGCCTGCGCGGAGCTGCTCATCCATTACCTGGAGCAGGGGATTGACGTGAGCCGCTTCCGGCGCAATTATGAT
>CAYWAP010000001.1:0-18867 GCA_964456525.1 uncultured Oscillospiraceae bacterium | reverse complement strand
ACGTAGAGAAAAACCCGGCTGCCATTGGATTTGGCGCCGGGTTTTTGCAGGGTGAGGGGCTGCTGCACAGGCAGGACAGCCCTGTTTGCTTTTTTAAGATGAATGGGATTTTCCCTGATGGTTTATCATCTCTTTGATTTTCTCAAACGTGATGTCGCTGAGATCGTGCTCAATGCGGCAGGCGTCTTCCGATGCGATGTCCGCGGGCACGCCAATGGCCTGCAGCCAGTTGCTGATGACCACATGGCGCTCGTAGATATGTTCCGCAACGGCCCGGCCCGCATCGGTGAGGTGCAGCCAGCCCTCCTCGTCCATGGTGACATAACCGCTTTTGCGCAGGTTCGCCATGGCAACACTGACACTTGGCTTGGATAGTCCCAACTTATGTACAATATCGATGGATCGACAGCATCCTTTTTCGTTCTGAACCATCAAAATCGCTTCCAGATAGTTTTCAGCCGATTCGTGAATTTTCACGCCCACAACCTCCATATCCGTAGTCTGGGAACCGCTGCATGCAAGGAAAACTGCGTCTGGGCATCCGTGATTTTGCCCCTGCTTGGGCCCTGTCTGGCGCAAAATTTCCGCGCCATTGGACACATTTCTCATGCTCCAACAAGGCCGAATCCGTTTTTGAAATTCCACAACATTCCCGTAGAAGTTGGCATATCCTGGACGAAAACCCCTCCCACCCAGTGATTTGGCGGATGAACCGTTCAGAATTACCACGCTAATTTTAGCATATACAAGTTCAAATTGCAAGGAAAACAAAGAGTTTCATATCAGTTTTGCAGATGTGACAGGAAGATTTGATCTGTCAAAGAGGATATGCCGGGCACCGGTTGCAATCTGGCGGGAATGTGGTACAATGAACGCAGATGAGAGCGGGCAAACTTGCGTCTCCGGGCAAAGCAAGCTCAGAAAGGTTGGTTGACTATGAAGCAGGCGAAGGACGTATTTGAAAAGATCGGCCACGGGCTGGAGCTGATTATGGCGGTGCTGGTGCTGGCCGGGGTTGTGGTAGGCGTCGTCCACTTGTGGGAGCCGTTTATGACCCTGGTGCAGACGGACGGTTCCGAGGCTTCCGAGGCGTTTCTGGAATACATAGGTGCTGTTCTGGAGATCGTCGTGGGCATCGAGTTTTTTCACATGCTCTGCGATCCGGACGTTACCGCCGTGCTGGAGGTCGTGATGTTCGTCATCGCACGGCATATGATCGTTCAGCAGACCAGCGTCCTGGAAAATCTCGTGTGCGTTGTGAGCATCGCCATTGTGGTCGTGCTGGTCATCTATCTGCGCGTGCATAAAAAGCATGCCAGCGACCAGGAAAAGCAGGAAGAAGAAAAAGCTCTGCCTTCTAACCACTCGTGAAAGGGAAGTCATGCACGATTATTTTTCTTTGCATATCCATCCGGACCAGCTGCGCAGCATGAGCGTGCTGGCTCTGGCGCACATTGGCGACGGGGTCTATGAGCTGCTCTGCCGGGGCTGGCTTTGCACCCGGGATCTTGAGACGATTAAAAACCTCCACCGGGCCACGGTGTCCATGGTCTGCGCGCCGGCCCAGGCGGAGGCGGTTAAAAAGTTGCTGCCCGTTCTGACGCAAGAGGAGTACGGGGTCTATCGGCGGGGGCGGAACGCCAACGTCCACCAGATTCCCCGAAATGCCAGCCGGGGGCAGTACGCCCAGGCCACTGCCCTGGAGGCCCTGTTCGGCTGGCTGTACCTACAGGGGCAGACGGCGCGCATCAACGAACTGTTTGCCATCATCCTGGATGAGACGGAAGGAGGCGCCGGAAATGCCACTTGACGCTGCCACCCTCACCGGCGTGGTCTGTGAACTGCGCCCTTATGTCGAGGGGGCCAAAATTGACAAGATCTTCCAGCCAGCCAAAGATGAGCTGATCTTCCAGCTGCGCAGCCCCAAGGGGAACCACAAGCTGCTGATCACCGCCAACCCGGCGCATCCCCGGCTGCAGCTCACAGAAAGCCGCCGGGAAAACCCGGCGGCTCCGCCCATGTTTTGCATGCTGCTGCGCAAGCACCTGGCTGGTGGCCGAATTGTCTCCATCACCCAGCCGTCGATGGAACGCCTGGTGGATCTGGAGCTGGAGACGTTGAACGAACTGGGGGACCGGGTGCATCCCCATTTGATTTTGGAAGCGATGGGCCGCCGTTCCAACCTGATTTTAACCGCGGAAGATGGCCGCATCATCGACTGTATTCATCGCGTTGACACGGAGATGTCCCAGCTGCGGCCAGTCCTGCCCGGCATGTTCTACCATCTGCCGCCGGTCAGGGAGGACAAGCGCAACCCCCTGGAGATCACCCGTGAGGAACTCGAGGCGCTTTTTTTGCAGGCCCCTGCCGAGCGGAAGCTGGCGGATTGGCTTCTGGACCACTTTTCCGGCTTTTCCCCTCTGGTTTGCCGGGAACTGGCCTGCCAGGCCACCGACAGCGTGGACACGCGGGTCTGCCAATGCACACCCTGTGCAAACGGCGCCTTTATCGAGACGGTGTGGCAATTGATTGACAACATCTGCCATGAGAAGTTTGTGCCCTGCGCCCTGTACCAGGACGGCAAGCCGAAAGACTTCTCCTGCATGTATCTCTACCAGTATGGCCTGTCCATGGAGCTGCGGCAGTATGCCACCTTCTCAGAGCTGATGGACGGGTTTTACGCAGACCGGGAACGGGCGGAACGGATCCGGGCCAAGGGGCAGGAGATCGTCAAATCCCTGACCAACGCCCGGGATCGCACGGCGCGAAAGCTGCACAATCAGGAGCGGGAACTCCAGGCCGCCGCCGGGCGGGAGCAGTACCGGATCTATGGAGATCTGATCACCTCCAACCTCCACCGCATGAAGCGGGGCGAACAGGCGCTGACGTGTGAAAACTATTACGATCCGGAATATGCCCCTGTCACCATCCCTCTGGATCCGCTGCTGACGCCCCAGCAAAACGCCGCCAGGTACTATAAACGGTACACGAAAGGGAAGACTGCGGAGAAAATCCTCACGGAGCAGCTGGAAAAAGGCCGCCGGGAACTGAATTATTTGGAAAGCGTTCTGGAGTCCGTCCAGCGGGCCGAGGGGGAGCGGGATCTGGCAGAAATTCGTCAGGAGTTGGAGGATACCGGGTATCTTCGGAAAAAGCGGGGCGGCAATGGGAAAAAAGCCCCCAAGCGCCTCGCCTCCCGGCCGATGGAGTTTCGCAGCAGCACCGGCATGCGCATTTCTGTGGGGCGAAATAACATCCAAAATGACCAGCTGACCTGTAAGCAGGCATTTAAAAGCGACTTGTGGCTGCACACCCAGAAGATTCACGGCGCCCATGTGATTCTCTGGTGTGAAGGCCAGACGCCGGACGCCCAATCCATTACCGAGGCGGCCATCCTGGCGGCGACTTACTCCCAGGGCAGTGAGGGCAGCCATGTCCCGGTGGATTACACCAGGGTGAAGTTCGTCAAGAAACCGGCGGGAGCACGCCCCGGGATGGTGATTTACACCACCTATCGCACCGCCTATGTGGACCCGGACAAATCGTTAGCGGAAAAGCTGCGGGTCAAATAGATTTGGCCCTGTTTGAACAGGAGAACTATGACCAATGCATGTTGACATGTTTCAAACAGGGCCCGGGCTTAGCAGCTTTGGCCGGTCTGGAGCGTTTTGCGCCGGTTCCACCCCTCCCGGATGGCTTTGAGAAGTTGAATGACCGGAAGGTTCACAAGGGCGAGGCCGTATACCTGGAAGAGCTGGACGGCGGTCAGGGTCTGCACCTCAAACAGGCCGTCCAGAGCCGGGATTGACAGCGCGGCGGTGATCAGCAAAAGCCCCGCCAGAAAAGCGCCGATGAAATATCGGTTGTTAAAAAATCGTCTGGTAAAGAGGATGGGGCTGTCCGATTTGCAGTTGAAGCCGTGAACGAGCCGTGCGGTGCACAGGGTGCCAAAGGCCATGGTGCTGCCCAAAAGCGCGTTGCCGCCCCGGTAGCCCAGATAGAAGGCGGCCAGGGTGGTCATGCCGATCACCAGACCCTCCGCACCGATTTTGCGGAGAAAATCCCCCGTCAGAATGGACTCCCCCTTGTTCCTGGGTTTTTCCCGCATGACCGTATGGGTGTGTCCTTCCAGTCCCAGGGCAATGGCGGGCAGGCTGTCCGTCAACAGGTTGATGAACAGCAGATGAACCGGAGCAAAGGGGACGGGCAGCCCGGCAAGGGAGGCATACAGGACGACCAGAATGGCGGCGAAGTTGCCGGACAGCAGGAATTGGATGGAGCGCTTCATATTGTGATAGATGTTTCTTCCGTTTTCAACCGCCTTCACAATGGTGGCGAAGTTGTCGTCTGTCAATACCATGGAAGCGGCGTCCTTGGCCACTTCGCTTCCGGTGATGCCCATGGCCACCCCGATGTCAGCCTGCTTCAGCGCCGGGGCATCGTTTACGCCGTCGCCGGTCATGGCCACGATATGGCCGCGCTCCTGCCACGCTCGCACGATGCGGATTTTGTGCTCGGGAGAGACACGGGCATATACCGATACCGTATCGACGAAGTCCCGGAGTTCTTCGTCGGACATGGTTTCAATGACTGCGCCTTCGCAGGCTTCCCGCTCATCCTCTAAGATGCCAATGCGTTTCGCGATGGCCGCCGCCGTCACTTTATGGTCGCCGGTGATCATAATGGGGCGGATACCTGCCCGTTTACAGTCTGCCACCGCCTTTATGGATTCCGCCCGGGGCGGATCCATCATGGCGATCAGGCCCATAAAGGTCAGGCCGTTTTCATCGTCCAGGGAAAGGGTGTGGTCGTTTGGAACTTCCTTGTAGGCGAATGCCAGGACACGGAGCCCCTGGCGGGAAAAGCTCTGATTTTGCCCTTCGATGGCCGACCGGTCTTCCGCAGTCAGAGGTTCCACGCCGTCAGGCTGCTCCACGCGGTCCATATGGGATAGCAGCACATCGGGGGCGCCTTTTACGATGACATAGGTCTTTCCCAGGATGGTGTGCTGGGTGGACATCCGTTTGCGGTCGCTGTCAAAGGGGTTCTCGCCCTCCCGGGGGTATTTGGCCCGGAGAGCGGCAATGTCCAGCCCCTTTTGGCTGGCAAAGTGGAGAAATGCCGTCTCGGTTGGATCCCCCACATCCACGCCGTCTGTGGTGGTGGAGTCGTTGCAGAGGATGCTGAAGAGCATCAGCTTCCTCTGGGCGGGCATATCGGTAGAGACCTGCTCTGCCGGGAGGACGGCCCCGGCTGTGTAGCATTGCTCCACAGTCATTTTATTTTGCGTCAAGGTGCCGGTTTTGTCGGAGCAGATGATGGAAACGCTGCCCAGTCCCTCTACCGCCTGGAGCTTTCGGATGATCGCGTTCTCCTTTGCCATTTTCTGCGTGCCAAAGGAGAGGACGATGGTGATGATGGAGGACAGGGCCTCCGGTATGGCGGCCACCGCGAGGGCCACGGAAAACAGGAACGCATCGCTTACGCTGCCCCCCATGACGATGTTGACGCAGAAGAGGAGGCCGCAGAATATCAGAATCAGGATGGACAATGTCCGGCCAAATTGCTCCAGCGTGACCTGGAGAGGCGTCTTCTTCTCCGAGGTGTGTTTCAGCAGCTGGGCGATTTTGCCGACTTCGGTCTCCATGCCGATGTCCGTCACCAGAAAACTGCCCCGGCCATAGGTGACGAAGCTGCCGGAATAGACCATATTGCAGCGGTCCCCCAGGGGAACTTCCTGGGAGATGGCGCCGGCGGTCTTTTCAACCGCGAGACTCTCTCCCGTCAGGGCGCTTTCGTCCACCTGCATGCTGGCGCACTCCAGAATGCGCCCGTCTGCGGGGATATAGTCCCCGGTGTCGAGGAGCACGGTGTCGCCAACGGTGATTTCGGACGCCGGAATCAGGAGGGTCTTTCCCGAGCGGAGAACCTTTGCCTCCGGGCCGGACAGCTTTTTCAGACTGTCCAGCGATTGTTCGGCGTGGAGGGTCTGGACGGTTCCCAGAATGGCGTTGATGGTGATGACAATCAAAATCACAACCGCGCTTTCGCCGTCCCCCAGACAGCCGGACACAATCGCCGCAATGATTAAGATGATGACGAGGGCGTCCTGAAACTGCTGCAAAAAGATCTGGAGCGCACTTTTCTTTTGGCCTTCCACCAGCTGATTGGGGCCATATTGCCGCTGCCGTCTTTGAATTTCCTCCTGGGTGAGAGGGTCTTCCGTTCCGTTGATCTGCCGCTTTACTTCGTCAACGGTGCACTGATAATACGGTTTTTTCATCACAATGTCTCCTTGCCGTGCGCAACAAAAAAAGACCTTTATTGCACACAAAATTGTTATGCAATAAAAGTCTCACTGCTTCCTTACGGTACGGATGGAGATGCATCGTATTGACGATACCGTAAACACATACGCTGTGCCAGTTACTCCCTTTTATCGTCCCCACTATAACAGCCTTTCCCCGGGATGTCAATAGCAATGTTGCACAGAACGGACGCCATCCGTTCCAGCCGGCGGCCTGCCCCCTTTGGGGGCAGGTCCGTTTTTTCAGATCCTTTGTCAGGGAGAAATGCCGCCGGAGCCTTCGCTTTCCAGAATCCGAAGCCCCCAGGGCGCCAGCGAAAACGCCTCGTCTTCCGCCAGAGGCTGCCCGTCCAGCAGGGAAATTCCCGCCGGGTGGCGGCAGGTGATCTCCTGCTCGTCGCCGGAGTAATTGAGATAATAGCGGATCTCTTTGCCGGAGGGGTTTGTCCCGGATTTTAAAACGACCGGGAAGCGCACCTCCGGAAGGGAGATTCCAAACTGCGGCAGCAGGGCACACAGCAGGGCGTCCAGACTGTCCGAATCGAAGTAGCAGCCCAGGTAAGCCGCCTGTCCCTTCCCGTAGCGGTTCAGGGTCACGGCGGGGATGCCGCCCCAGGCCGGGTGATGGTAACGGCACAGCACCTCTGCCGTGGTGGGGGTCAGCAGTTCCATCCAATCCGAGACGGCGGCGTGCTCCGGCAAGGGAACCGATTGGCTGGATAGTCCCACGCCCTGGGGGCGGGTGAAGCGGTCATAGGTGACGCCCAGGCAGTCCGTCAGCCCGTGGGGCTGGGCGGTGGGGTAAATTTTCAGCCAGGGGTCGGAAAAACCGGTCTTAAACGTGGCGATGACATGGCCGCCGCCCTGCACATAGCGGTCCACAGCGGAGAGCAGCTCCTCCGATGCGGCGTAGAGGCAGGGTAAAACCAGCAGATCATACCGGGAAAAGTTCCGGCAAGTGTCCGGAATCAGATCGTACTCCACGTTCAGGCGGTAAAAGCCGTCGCAGAGCCAGCGCAGGTAGTCGCTGTAATTGTGCTCCGGGGTCTCGCCCTGCTGGCAGGTGGGGAACCACTGCAGGCCGGTTTGGGACAGGTTGCTGACCATGACGGCCACCCGGTTCTCCTTTTTCAGGTGGAGCAGGTGGGGGGAGAGGCGGTCAAAATCCTGCCCGATGGTGGCCGCCTCCTGATAGACGGCGCCGGGGGAGAAGTCGTGGCTCAAAACCCCCTTCCAATAGCTTTCCACGGCGTTGTGAATGCTGTGCCAGTGCCAGTAGCTGACGCAATCCGCCCCGCTGGCCAGATGGCTGAAGGCCTGGAGCCGCAGCTGGCCGGGATAGGGGAGCCACCCCAGGTTGCCCTGGGCCTGGGTTTCCAGCACAAAGTAGTTGTCCTGCTTCAGGCCCCGGGCCAGCGCCCCGCCGAAGGTGATCTCCGCCCCGGTGAGTTCGCTCTCGCTGGGGTGGTAGATGTCGCAGCCCGCCACGGTGACCGCCTGGGCCGCTTCAAAGGAATTCACTTCCGGTTGCAGGCCAAAAGAGAAGCCGCGCCACTCAAAGTCGAAGTTGTGGGTGACGAACTGATCCGGGCGGCGGTATTCGTCCACGATGCGGCGCTGCCACGTCAGAAATTCGGTGACGAGCTGGCGCTGGAACTGCTGATAGGCGCCGCCAAAGCTGGCGTTGATGGTGCCGCGCACATCGGGCAAATCCTCCCAATCCCCCAAGGAGTTGGACCAATAGGCAAAGCCCATCTCCCGGTTCAATGCCTCCACCGTGGGAAAGCGCTCCTGGAGCCAGCTCTTGAACTGGGCCTGGGCACGGGGGGAGCAGGTGTCATAGGATCTGGTCTCGTTGTCCAGCTGGAAGCCCACCACGCAGTCGTAAGGCTGCACTTCCTCTAAAAGGCGCCGGATGATGCGCTCCGCGTGGAACCGATAGCCCGGATGGGTCAAATCCATGTTCTGCCGCGGCCCGTAGCGGCTGGGGCCGCTGTGGGTATCGGTGAGAATATCCGGATACTTCCGGGCCAGCCAGGGCGGGATGGCGTAAGTGGGCGTGCCGACGATGACGGAGAGACCGTGGCGCTGGGCCGCCTCCAGCACCCGGTGCAGGCAGGTGAAATCAAATTCTCCCTCGCGGGGTTCCCAGGTGCTCCAGGTGGACTCCGCGATACGGATCAGATTAAAACCGGCCCGGGTCAACAGGGTCATGTCGGTTTCCAGACGGTCTGTGGGCATATACTCGGCGTAGTAGGCCGCGCCCAAAAAGAGTTTCTTTTGCAAAACAGTACCCCCTTATTACGAAAACGCTGTTTTATCTTGACGATAGTACCCTTTCTTGCTATTATTATGTGGACAGGGTATATGTGTCAGCGTATCATATTAGCGGAAGTCTTTCAAGAAAAATATATGTCCATCAGGGGAAGGAGGCATTTTGTTTGTCCAATCAGGAGCCTGAGACGCGCATCTATACGATTGAGGACATTGCGAAGGAGCTGGGGGTCAGCAAGACCACCGTGTCCAGAGCGATTTCCGGCAAGGGGCGTCTCAGTGAAAAAACGCGGAAAAAGGTGCTGGATTTCATCCGCGCCCATCATTATCGTCCAAACGCGGTGGCAAAAAGTTTGGCCCAAAGCAAAACCTATAACCTGGGGCTGGTGCTCCCGGGGAATTACAACGTCACCGAAATGGCTTTTTTTCAGGAGTGCATGACCGGCATTTGTGAAGTGGCGGCAGATTATGATTTCGATGTGCTGATTGCGATGAACAATGAGCCAACGGTCACGCAGGTGGAACGGATCATTCAAAATCGGAAGGTAGATGGGATTATTGTCCCCCGCAGCACGGTGAATTCCCCTGTGGTGGAGCTGCTGCGCCGGAAGCGCTTTCCCTTCGTGCTGGTAGGCTATTACCCGGACCCGGATGTTTTGTATGTGGACAATGAAAATCAGGAGGCCTGCCGGGCCTTGACCTCTCTGCTCATCTCCAAAGGGCGCCGCCGTCTGGCGCTGCTGGGCGGGGACGAGAATTATTTTGTCACCGGCAGCCGCCAGCGGGGATTTGAGGACGCCCACATCATGAACGGTCTGGACGTCCATGAGGAACGGATCTTTATAGGAATGGATAACGCCCAAATCGTCCGCACGGCGGTGGGGAAGGCCCTGGAGCAGCAGGCGGACTGCATCGTGTGTATGGACGACTTTATCTGCAACCTTGCCCTGGCCGAACTGCGGGAGCGGCAGGTCCGAATCCCCGAAGACGTCTGGGTGGCCAGCTTTTATGACAGCAAGCTGCTGGAAAACAGCACCCCCTCGGTCACCAGTCTGCATTTTGACGCAAAAGAGCTGGGAAAAGCCGTGTGCCGGCTGATCCTGCACCAGCTGGAGGGGAGAAATGTCAAACAGACCTCCCTGCCGGAGTATCAGATCATCTTCCGGGACTCCACAGCATAATAATAGGACGTTCTGTCCCCGCCAATTCGGCCGGTCGCGCTCTGCGGCAGATCGGCCGAATTTTTTGTTCGCTGCTTGAATATGAGATATGTGACCAACGGTGGGGAAAAAGGCCCGCCGTTTGGGCAACTTGACAGATTTCCGGCCGGGTCTGGAGGGGGTGAGGGGGAAAAAGGGGACATTTTTCATGAATTTCTGCCTGGGGCAGGGGAGATTGGCAGATTGGTATTGTGAAAATGACGAAAAACAGACCTGAAAAATTGTTGAAAATGGCGGATTGACATAAAACAAAAAGGCTGTTAAACTAATTACATGAACAACCGTTTGCGCAATTTTGCCTGCGCAGTGCGGGGATTCCATGCAAGAAAATACGATTTAGGAGGTTATTTGCATGAAAAAACTGTTAGCATTGATTTTGGCGCTTGCCATGGCGCTCTCTCTGGTTGCCTGCGGCAGCAGCAGCACCAGCACCGGAGACACGAGCGATACAGACAGCTCTGGGGCGGACACCACCGATACCGGCACCGACACCAGCGAGACGATCAGTCTGACTGTCTGGGGCGCTGAAGAGGATCAGGATCTGTTGGTGGAGCTGGTCGCAGCCTTCGAGGAGGAGTATTCCGACTATACATTTGACATTGAGATCGGTGTCGAGTCCGAGTCTTCCGCAAAGGACACCATCCTGACGGACATTGAGGCCGCCGCCGACGTGTTCGCTTTCGCGGATGACCAGCTGACAGAGCTGGTAAATGCGGGCGCTTTGCAGTCCATCGATGAAATGGATGAGGTTCTGCAGACTTATGCCGGCAAGAGCGTGGAAGACATCGAGTCCGCCAACATCGAGACTTCTGTGACCGCCGCCACCAAGAACGACACCCTGTATGCCTTCCCCATGGGCAGCGGCAACAACTTCTTCCTGTACTATGATTCCAGCGTCCTCTCTGAGGAAGACGTAGCCACTTGGGATAGCCTGCTGGCTGCCGCAGAGGAAGCTGGCCTGCAGGTCGGCATGACGCTGGCTTCCGGCTGGTACAACGCCGGCTTCTTCCTGGGCGCCGGCTTCACGGTTTCCACCAATGATGACGGCACCACCAACATGGACTGGAACGGCACTTCTGCTGACGGTTACACTGGCGTCCAGGTGGTTCAGGCCATGCTGAACATCGCTTCCAGCTCCGCCTTCATGGCCATCGCTGATAGCGACCTTTCCAACCAGATCGCCAGCGGCAACCTGTGCGCCGTGGTAGACGGCACTTGGGATGCGGAAACCTGTCAGGAAGCCTGGGGCGACGGCTATGCAGCCACCAAGCTCCCCACCTACACCATTGGTGACGACCAGGTGCAGCAGTATGCCTTCTCCGGCTTCAAGCTGATTGGCGTCAACGCTTATAGCGACAACGTCGGCTGGGCCACCCTGCTGGCTGAGTTCCTGACGAACGAGGAGTCCCAGGTTGCCCGGTTTGAGGCGCGTCAGCTGTCCCCCACGAACCTCGTGGCGGCTGAGGCCGATGAAGTGGCGGAGAACGTAGCCATCACCGCTTCTGTCGAGCAGGACGTGGCCGGCGGCGTCGTCCAGGATGTTGGCTCCAACTACTGGGATCCCACCGAGACCTTCGGCGAGATGATCGCTCAGGGCACTCTGGATGCTGATGATGAAGATGCGATTCAGGAAGCGCTGGATACGATGGTAGAAGGCGTCACCGCGGAGATTTCCTAAGTCCGATCCCTTCTGAGGTCGCAATCGGATAAACGAATGTGATAAACAGGCCCATATGCGTCCTGCATATGGGCCTTGTCCACAATCAACCCAATGAATCAGAAAAGCAAAGGAGGTTCCCATGAAAGAAAAGAAAGCAAAGATCCTTCAAGGCGTGAAAGGATTCTTTGGCGCCATCGCCGCCTTCTTTAGAGATTTTGGCGTGGCGTTTACCAAAGGCGATGCCTTTGTCAAATTGTCTGTTCTGTGGTGGGGAGCCGGTTACGTTCGCCGGAAGCAGTATGTCAAGGCTCTGATTATGACGCTCCTGGAAGCCATCGTCATTGCCTTCACAGTCACCATCTCCGTCCAATATGTGCCGAAGTTTCTCACCCTTGGTACGGTTCAGGCGGAAAAGGTCTTTAATATGCAGACCATGCAGAGCGAGTGGAATGACTACGACAACTCGTTCATGATCCTGCTGATGAGCCTGTTCAGCTTTGTGGTCTGGGCCTTTGCGCTGGTGGTCCTCATGCGGAACGTGGTGAACTGCTACCGGCTCCAGATGGACGCAGAGCACGGCATCCATATCAATACCTTTAAAGAGGACGTCCGCTCCTATCTGGACGAGAAGTTCTACATCACCATGCTGACGCTGCCGGTAACGGGCATTGTCATTTTCACCTTTATCCCCATCCTGTTGCTGGTCTTTGTCGCCTTTACCAACTACGACTCCAACCATATGCCCCCCACCAACCTGTTTACCTGGGTGGGACTGGATAACTTTATCAACCTCTTTGGCGGCGGCGGCTTAACCATCACCTTTGGATATGCCTTTGTCCGTGTCCTGGGCTGGACGCTGGTTTGGGCATTCTTCGCCACCCTCACCACCTATATCGGCGGTATTTTGCTGTCCATGCTCTTGAACAGCAAGCTGACCATCGCGCCCAAACTGTGGAGACTGCTGTTTGTGGTCACCATTGCGGTTCCCCAGTTTGTCTCCCTGCTTCTGGTGCGAAATTTCTTCTCCAATGGCGGCATTGTCAATACGATTTGCGCGCAGATCGGTTTGACAGGGTTCCTGCGGGATCTGGGCCTGATTTCGACCAGTTACATTCCCTTCCTCTCCGCGCCTGGGTGGGCCCATGTTATGATCATTCTGATTAACATCTGGATCGGCCTGCCCTATCAGATGCTGGTTTCCACCGGCGTGCTGATGAACCTGCCCAGCGATCAGCTGGAGAGCGCCAGAATTGACGGCGCCAGTTCCTTCCAGACCTTCCGCTACATTACCATGCCCTACCTGCTGTTCGTGACTGGCCCCTCGTTGGTCACCGATTTCGTGAAGAATATCAACAACTTCAATGTCATCTACCTGCTGACCCAGGACGTCTACACAACCACCAACCAGGCCATGGCAAACTCCCAGGCCAAGGAAGTGGACTTGCTGGTCACCTGGCTCTTTACCCTAACCCAGGATTACTATAACTACAAGATGGCGGCTGTGATCGGTATCGTGGTGTTCATTGTCTGTGCATTCTTCACCTTAATTGCGTTTAACTTCCTGATTAGTGGAGATAAAGAGGAGGTGTACAACTGATGAAGGCAGCTGCTAATAAGAAAATCGGGAAAAAAGTGTTACACAATGCATTTATTGCAATCCTGGCCATTATCTGGCTGATTCCCATCGTCTGGCTGGTCTGCACGTCCTTCAGTGCCTATACCGGCATGAATACCAGCACGTTCTTCCCGCAGGAGTGGAGCATCTCCAATTACCTGGCTCTGTTCCAGTCCGACTCGGTCAACCAGTTCCCCCAGTGGTTTATGAATACCCTGAAAATTGCCTGCTTCACCTGCGTGATTTCCACGGCCTTTGTGCTGATGGTCGCATACGCTACCTCGTTTAAGCGCTTCAAGGCTCGTAAGCCTCTGATGAACATGGCGGTCATTCTCAACCTGTTCCCGGGCGTGCTGTCCATGATTGCCGTGTACTTTGTTCTGAAGACCTTTGGTCTGACAAACAGCCACATCGGCCTGATTCTGGTCTATTCCGGTTCCTCCGGCTTGGGCTATCTGATCTGCAAGGGCTTCTTCGATACGGTGCCCCGTTCCATGTGTGAGGCGGCCAGACTGGACGGATGCAACGAAGCGCGCATCTTTTTCCAGATCGTCGTCCCCATGAGCCGCCCCATCATCGTGTACACGGTCATTAACAGCTTCCTGACCCCGTGGATGGACTTCGTGTACTCCAAGATGATCTTGAACGCAGGCGTTTCCAAGTATTATACTGTGGCAGTGGGCCTGTACAAGATGCTGGACAAGAGCCTGATCAACAGCTACTTTACCCAGTTCTGCTGCGGCGGCGTGCTGGTGTCCATCCCCATTTCGATTCTGTTCTTTATCATGCAGAAGTTCTATGTGGAAGGCATTACCGGCGGTGCTGTGAAGGGCTAAGACGGAAAAGCCGGCAGGGCATAGGTTTTTGCCTTTGCCCTGTCCAATCAAACGAATGCCGCCCCCTGAAGGGGCGGAATTTGGGTGATTTTGTCGCATTTACAAACGAGCAAAAGTGGGCATCATACGCTCCGATTTTGTGATGGAAAGGATATATTCAAACTATGGATCAATTTGTTGTCAATATTATCCATCGTCCGGAAATGGTGCCGGAATACGCTGAAAAAGTGACCGGCCAGGGAAAGGCGGAGGATATCGGCCGCAAGGCGCTGCTGACGGAGAGCCTGGACATCTTCAAAGTGCAGCAGGAGTGCGCCCATAAAAACGGCCTGAAAACCACCATTCAGATGACCTATGCCAGCCTGTTCAACGATGAGGCCGTGGCGCTGGCCAAGGAGCATCACGCCAAATACGGCGATGAAATCAGTCTGACCCTTCTGGGCCTGCCCTGCGAGCAGTTCCGGGAGAAGTACAAGACCAAGGACTTCTGCATCTGGATGTTCTCCATGGAGGACAAAAAGACCATTGTAAAGGACGTCTTTGAGAAGTTCTATGAGCGGTTCGGCTTTTATCCCGAGTCCACCGGCTCCTATTACATGGATGCAGAGCTGACGAATTTCATCAAGGAGACCTATCCCTCGGTCAAGTGCGCCGTGGCCACCTGCTGGGAGGAAGGCCCAAAGGCGTACCACACCTGCAACAACAGCTGGTACACCTTCATGGACGGCGGCCCCTGGGCCCCCTGGATTCCCTCTAAGCAGAACACGCACGCCCCTGCCGCCAATGAGGAAGAGGATTCCGGCATTGTGGCCATTCCCCACCTGTCCCGGGATCTGCTGGCCTGCTATGACGGAAACGGCTCCAACTTCGGCACCCATCCCCAGAATGTCCTCCGGGGAATGATTTATGACACGTCAACCTGGGAATACCCCTATCTGTACAACCTGATCGATCAGTATCGGGCGCTGGCGAAGTACAATGACGGCTATGCCTACAATATGATGTTCGTCGGCCCGGGCTGGATGAACAAGATGGGACGATGGGAGGCGCCCTATGAGCTGCTCAAAAAGTCCTATGAGGACGGATGCGCTTACTACGGCCAGCTGAAAAAAGAGGGCAAGCTGATCGACATGACCATGAGTGAGTTTGCCGATTACTACCGTCAGAAGAAGCACTACACGGAGCCGGAATGCGCCCTGTGGCGGGACATCCTCTACGGCAGCCAGAAACAGCTCTTCTGGTATTGCGACCCCTATCTCCGCGCCTGCATCAATATGGACCAGGGCGGCGCCTTGGTGGATTTGCGCCCCTATGTGGCCAAACTGGACTGGCCGGTGGGCATCGGCACGCCCCACGTTCAGGACGCCAGCTATCCCTTCCTGATTCAGGAGAAATACCGCGCCGGTTATTTCACCCACTATGCAGGAGAGGGAACGGTGCGCAGCGCCAAGATTTGCCACAACGGCGAGGAAGTGGATCTCTGTCTCTGCCGCACCAAGGCCCACTTCTCCCAGGAGGGCAAGGACCGCATCCTGACGCTGGACCCGGTGGAGATTGAATTTGCCGACCTTACCGTCAAGCTGCAAACGGTGATTACCTTCCCGGAAGGCAGCAGCAGCATTCGCTTTGACCGCCGCGTGTTGGAGATGAGCGATCCCACCGCGGACGTGACCATCCAGGAGTACATGGTGGGCTGCTACGGCACGACGGAGTACACGGAGGATATGTCCAGCCTGACTCTGAGCGTGGAAGCGGGGGCGGACAGCGCCACGATTCCCTATGAGTACAAGTGCCGGGAAGCCTCCGCAGCCGGCGCCGAGCGGGTTCTCTGCAAGGTTCCGCCCATTCACACGCTGGTCTCCATGACCTGTGAGGGCCGGGACAAAACCGGCTATGTCAAAGAAGGTTATGCTTTTAGCCCCATGTTTACGCTGGGTTATACGGGAAAATTGTGCGAAAAGGAGGTCTTTACCACATGGCTCAATCTGGAAAAGGCAGACTGAACTACCGCTGCCCCTCCTGCTTCCTGCGGGACTTAGACATTGACATGTTTTATGACAAGGATAAGGGGGAGTACTACTGCATCCGCTGCCAATATGTGGGCACCGAGGAGGACGTGCTGAACAAGAATCAGATGGCCCGGTTCCGCTATCGCAGCATGATGAAGCGTTTTGTGGACTTTGAGGATTTCAGTGACGAAGGCTGATTTTCCCCCGTGAATCGCGGTGCGCCGGCGGAGAGCGGCTCTGCGGCCGTGTCTTACTGCCGCGCCGCGCATGGATAACACTTTTCAAATGCTATTGACTCGCCATCCTCCTGTGGCGCGGCCTCGTGCCAGCGCCGAAGGGGGATGGCGATATGTAAATGTAAAACAACGGCAGGAAACGAGGGATGACAGTGAAATATTGGGTGAAGGGGATGGATCTATCCACACTTCTGGAAGTAGAGGCCTGCGGCGGCAAGTTTACGGATCACGGCGTACCTGGGGACGCAATGGAGATTTTGCAGCGGTATGGCATGAATCTGGTGCGTCTCCGGCTTTGGAATGACCCCTATGCGCCGGACGGCTCCCCCTACGGAGCCGGAACCAACGATCTGGAGCGAACCATGTGCCTGGCCAGCCGGGTAAAGGCCCTGGGCGTGGATTGGTTGCTGGACTTCCATTACAGTGACTTCTGGGCTGACCCGGGGAAGCAGACGATTCCAAAGGCGTGGCAGGGGATGGATGTAGATCAGCTGGAACAGGCGGTTTACGACTATACCCTCCAGGTGATGACCACCTTAAAGGGGGAAAATCTGCTGCCCGCCATGGTTGCGGTGGGAAATGAGCTGAGCAATGGTCTCCTGTGGCCCTTTGGGAAGGTTCCCAACTTTGCCAACATCGTGCGGTTCCTGAACGCAGGCATTCGGGCAGTCCGCTCGGTGTCAGAGGACATTCCCATCATGCTGCACCTGGATAATGGAGGCAACAATGCGCTCTACCGCAATTGGTTTGACCAGTATTTTGCTGAGGGAGGCATGGACTTCCAGTATATCGGCCTGAGTTACTATCCTTTCTGGCATGGAAC
Source organism: uncultured Oscillospiraceae bacterium (assembly GCA_964456525.1). Classification (GTDB taxonomy): domain Bacteria; phylum Bacillota; class Clostridia; order Oscillospirales; family Oscillospiraceae; genus Onthomonas. The sequence continues at coordinate 1,887 of CAYWAP010000001.1, read as the reverse complement.
GGTAGAAGACCTGCGGAAGAACATGAACGACCTGGCCCTTCGCTATCACAAGGACATGATTGTGGCAGAAGTGTCGATGGGTTACACGATGGAGGACTACGCCTCCTACGAAGGGCTGGCTCCCGACCAGCGGAAGGGAATGGCCACCCGTCCCGCCCTTGCCGAGCAGGTGGAATATCCGATGACGCCCCAGGGACAGTCGGACTTTATGACGGCCGTGATGGAGCTCATCCGTCAGGTTCCGGAGGGCCACGGCAAGGGCTTTATCTACTGGGAACCGGCGTGGATTCCCGTACCGGGCAGCGGCTGGGCCAGCCCGGAGGCCCTGGCCTACATCAAGGAAAAAGGCCCCGGGGGGAATGAGTGGGCAAACCAGGCCCTCTTTGACTACGAGGGCAGAGCCCTTCCCACGCTGGAAACCATCCGTGATTTTTGATTTGACATCATAATAGGAGACAGATATGGCAGAAAAGGTAAGGCGCCGCAGACGTAAAATCGTCATGACGGGCACGAAACTCAAAATTTACGCCTGCGTCACCATGTTGTTTTATACCATCGGGATGTCTGTGGTGCAAAACGGGCTGCTTCACGTCAATGACTATACGAGTGAAGAATTGGCTGATTTGCTGAGCTCGAATGCGGATATGATGATCTTAAGCACCTGGGCCTCTGTGCTGCAGTTGATTGGCGGACTGGCCGTGCCGGTCTTTGCCTTCCTCCTGGTGGAGGGGTTCCAACATACGTCAAGCTACCGCCGGTATCTCCTGACGATGCTGGGATTTGCTATCCTCAGCGAGGTGCCCTATGACCTGGCTATGAGCGCCACCCTTTTGGACACTACCAGTCAGAATGCCCTCTTTACCATGACCATTTGTCTTGTCATGCTCTATGGACTGCGGTTATTTCAATCGAAAAAGGGCGTTCTCTACCGCCTGTCACAGGGGACGATCATCCTCGCGGCCATCCTCTGGTGCAATCTTCTGGGCTGTAGCTTTGGACTGTGCACCGTGCTCCTGACTGCGGTGTACTACCTGCTCTACGACCGGGCGGGTCTCAAGGTGATCATGGGGTGTGCTATCAGTACCATGTATGTCACCGGCCCCTTCTCCACTTACGCGATTTGGAGCTATGACGGCGAGCGCGGCTGGAACAAAAATAAGTACCTGTTTTATGTTTTTTATCCCTTGCACCTGCTGATTCTGGGCCTTCTCACGTATGTGATCGCGTGAGCGGCGCGGGAGGATCCCTTTTCAGGTGCCGTGCGGAATCCGGCCCGACAACTTACACATTCCTCAAGGAGCCGTAGATTGTGCAGGAAGCTGGCATACAATCGCTCCCATTACCCCACCTCAGGCGAACCCTGTCTCCGCCTGAGGTGGGGCTTTTTTATCTTTGGTTTGGGCCTCGGCGGACGCCGCAGCGCCGGAACGTTACGGCTGGGGCCGTTTCCATTGGCGTCCCCAAAGCTGTGTTTTTTAAAAAGATGGGAGCATGATCTCCAGAATGTGAAGGGCAGTTCATTTCGGTGAAATGTCCTTCATTTTTCTTTCAACGGCGGGATTTGGCGTCAGAAATAGCCCCGGAATGGGGCAGCCTTCGGGGCGTTTTTTGTTGTCTGCAAAGGCCGCTCTCTGAGCGGCCGGCCGGGAAGGGGAGAACGAAGCGCCGGCTCTGAACAGTTGCAGTTTCCGCATTTTGACAAATAAGTGACAGAATTTTGAAGAATTTACTTAAAATAGCAAAAATGGATAAAAAAGTAAAACAAGTGACAAGAAAAGACGTAATTTTATCGACATGGTTTTCTGGAGATATTAGCATATTTTTCCTATAATTAGTTGGAAAAAGACAAAAGAGGTGGATAAAATGGAACTGAACTGCCAATACCAA